>JAEWYE010000045.1 GCA_023458755.1 Bacillota bacterium
TTGTGTTCATAGCGAATAGGATTCCTTTCTGTGCCGTTTTGTGTGGTAACTTAACTGTAACACAGACTTTTCCTATTCGCTATCTTTTTTTCACTTATTGTAACGCATCAATTGTAATCCTACAATTCCGGAATTTTCGAACATAAGTTTGCAAATTAATATTTTTAAAATATTTTTATGCTTGAAACAGCTATTGCGCGCTCCCGCGCGCCAATAGGGGGGGTGGGATTGCACCGCTATGCAATTAAATGCTCTTCTTCCTTTCCAAAGGGAGATGTCCTCGCAGGGGCAGAGAGATATTTAAACAAGCTTCAGCAGCATTTCGGTATGCGCGGGCAGCATAAATCCAAGTTTTTCGTACATCGGTTTTCCGTCGTCGGTTGCGGAAAGATGGATGGTGGATACTCCCAGGCTTTTGGCTTCCTCAATTAATGCGGAAATCACCTGCGAGGCAATGCCTTTTCTTCGATAAGCGGGATAGGTCAGCACATTGAGCACGGTTCCGGTTATTCCGGTAATAAAAGACAGATTCGCTGGTCTTTCCGATATCACCAAAAATGCCACGGAAACGACGGCATCATCGGTTTCGGCAAATATTGCAAGAAAGTCGCCCATTGGAATATGCTTTTCAAAATAGGGCTGCAGTTGCGTTCGGATAATCTGCTCCTGCTCGTCCGATAATTCTCCATGATCGGTTCGCAGATAATCAAGCCGCAGTTCAATTAAGCGATTAATATCTTTTATAGTTGCTTTTCGAATATTCATACTGCCATCTTCTCCACTCTACCGTGTTCTCATTGTGCTTGTCCCGCTACTACCCGATCCAGATTATTAAAATCTTGGTAAACTGAGATCTGTTCCAGCCCTGCTTCTGCAAACAAATCCGCGACAGCCTGTGCTTCGTCTTCCCCGATTTCCACCGCGGCAATCCCGCCCGGTTTGAGCAAAGGCAGCCAAAGGTTCGCAATAGCGCGGTAAAAAAGCAATCCGTCTTTCCCGCCGTCAAGCGCAGTTTGCGGTTCTTTCTGCACCTCGCACTGCAAGGTCAGCAAATCTTCACTTTTAATGTAAGGCGGGTTGGATACAATCGCGTCAAACCGTTTGTTACGAAAGCCATTGACACTTTCATGATTCAGAACATCCGCCTGTACGGCGTCCACCGAGAACTGCGGATAATTTTTTATATTTGCATGAAGATAGCGCAGCGCATCGTCATACAGCTCCAAACAGGTAATTTCGGCATTTGGCAAAAGGCTCGCCAGTCCGAGCGAAACCGCTCCGGTACCGCCGCATAAATCGAGTATTTTGAGCGGATTCCCACTGCTATTTCTGCGGCTGAGCATCTCTGCTGCCGTTTTGACCAACACTTCTGTATCCTCACGCGCGATCAGCACACCCTCACCCATTTCAAGCTGCAGGGTCATAAATTCCCATTTCCCTAAAATGTATTGCAGTGGCCGCTTTTGTACGCGTTGTTCAATCTTTTGGCTGAATATATTTACTTTTTCCTCCGGCGCAGACTCGTATCCATGTATGACAAGCGCCTGCCGGTTAAGATGAAACACATGCTCAAACAAGCACATAGCATCAAAGGCAGGGCTTTCAACCCCTGCCTTCGTTAGTACATATTTCCCGCTTTGATAAACCTCTGTTAAGGTCATAAATGTATCTGATCCTCTCCGTTTTCCGGAATTACCGCGTTTATGGAAGCAATCGCCACCTCAATCATATCATCCGCCGGTTCTTTTGTGGAAAGACGCTGCATCCACATTCCTGGGGCGGAAATAATTCGCGTGGCAAGATTGTCGTGCCTTCCGCAGATGCGGATAAGCTCATAGCCGATACCTACAATTACCGGTATGCATAAAAGTTTAACAAAAGTGCGTACAAACGGGTTGCCGAACGGAATAAAGAACCCGATAATGATACCCAGCAGCAGCATAATCACCATAAAGCTGGTGCCGCAGCGCGGATGAAAACGGCTGTGGCGGCGCACATTTTCAACGGTCAATTCTTCCTGATTCTCATAGCAAAAGATGGTTTTATGTTCCGCTCCGTGATACTGGAACACGCGCCGGACATCCGGCATAAGGGAGCAAAGGAAAATATACCCGATAAAAATCAGGATACGCATGACGCCCTCCAGAACGGAACGCCACGGTTCGATTCCCCTTCCGGCGACATGGTCGCGAAACAAATTGAAAATCCAGGTCGGCAGAAAAAAGAACAGCCCGATTGCCAGAAGAATGCCCAATATACTGCTGACGGTCATAACCGCATTCATCAGATTATCGCCGAATGTTTTTTGCAGCCATTGGTCAAATTTTGAAAGCTCTTCTTCACCGTCTTCGCCGGACTTATCCGCCGAAAGGCTAAGTGCCTTGTACCCAACCGAAAGAGATTCCACAAAAGTGACAACTCCGCGAATGAACGGCCAGCCGAGCCATTTATGTTTGTCTTTGAGCTGCTGTGTTTCCATGTATTCGGTAGAAACAGTTTGGTCCGGCATACGCACCGAAACAGCCGTCTGCTTGGGACCCCGCATCATAATTCCTTCAATAAGTGCCTGACCGCCGATGGAAGTAATGGTTTTTGTTTTTTCTCTAGCCATCCGTTTCATTATTCCTCTTTTCTTCCGTCATTTCCTCCGCTGCCTGCGGTTCTTTTTCCAATTGTTTTAACGTTGGAATGGTAATGGTAACAGCGGTTCCTAAATTTTCCTGACTTTCAATATCTAAGCTGCCGGAATGCATCGCCATGATTTCATCCGCAAGTGCCAGCCCGATTCCGGAACCGGGAACCGTCTGATTTGCCTTGTAAAATTTCTTTTTTACATTCGGCAGATGTTCAGCCGGAATACCGCAGCCGTTATCGCTGATTACCACATGGATGAAGCCTTCCGTTTCGCCTGCCACGACATTCACCGTACCGCCGGATGTTGTATATTTTAACGCGTTGTCAATAATATTGACAAACACCTGACGCAGACGGTTAATATCCCCCAGCACGGGGGAAAGCATGGCAGGTTCTTCATACAGCAGGAACTTTCCTTCCGCGGCGGCGCGCTCACTGAACATATAAACCGCCTCGCCAAGCTCTGCCAAAATGTCGATTTTATCCATAGTTAAAGTCATACGTCCGCTCTGCATTCGTGAAAAGTCGAGCAGTTCCTCCACCATACCGGAAAGCCGCTCGGATTCGCGGATAATGACGCCCATGCCTTTGTCAAACGTTTCCTTGTCGTTCTCGCCCATCTGCATGGTTTCCGCCCAGCCTTTAATGGCTGTAAGCGGGGTGCGGAGCTCATGAGAAACCGATGATATAAAGTCATTTTTCATTTTCTCCGCTACACCGAGCTCCACTGCCATATCGTTGATGGTGTCGCAAAGCTGCCCGATTTCATCATTGTTTGATTTTTCAATTCGTGCGTTAAAGTCGCCCTGCGCAATACGCTTCGCGATAGCGCCGATTTGTTTGACCGGGTTTACAATGGAACGGATAAAGTAGGTGCTGGAAAAAACAACAAACAGGATAATCAGAAAACCGGCAAGCATCAGCACACCTACAACGGTCGTCACCTGCTTATCGGCTTCTTCCAATGAAACCACATAGCGCACGGCACCCATAAAACTGCCGTTGGTGTTGCGCATTACACGCGTAACCGCCATGACCTTTTCGCCGGAAGTCAGATTCCCCGTCCAAGTGCCGTAATTATCGGTCGTGTTGTTAAACGCCTGAAAATAGTCCGGCTTGGGCTGCGAATTATCCGGTTCAAACCCGGTGGATGATATGATGATATCCCCTACAGAATTGAACACCATCATTTCCATGCTTTCCTTATTGGGTGAGTTTTCTACATAACTGCGCGCGGCGGTACTGAACTCACTGGGAGTTTTATTCCCGTAGCCGTAGAAAATATTGATAAACTCACCGGAACGTCCGTTGATGGTTTGCTGAATACCATTATATACATATCCCTGTACCACAAAAGAAAGGGTAGCGATCAGAGCGACAACAACAAGCAATATGATGCCAAGGCTATTAACAAGCCAGCGCCGCGTTATGCCTTTTATTCGCATATTCCCCACCCCTTTGCCGCTTTTATTTGGAAGCTTCAGCGACCACTCAATTTAAAACGCTGATTTCTTTATGCTTCCCACTTGTAACCAAGGCCCCAAACCGTAACAATATGTTTGGGATTGGAGGGTTCGTCCTCCACTTTCATTCTTAATCGGCGTATGTTGACATCCACAATTTTTTCTTCGCCAAAATATGCTTCGCCCCACACATGCTTTAATATATCGGTACGGTCAAGCGCGGTAGTGGGATTTGAAAAAAAGTACTCCATAATCTGAAATTCAACCTGTGTCAGTTCAATCGGCTCACCGTTTTTAAGGAGCGCCCGATTGCGCAGATTCAGCGAAAAATCGCCGGAACGGATTTCTTCGGTAAAATTGTTCTCGGTACGCATTTCAGAAAGCGCCACTCTGCGGTAAATCGCATCCACTCTCGCCACCAGTTCACTTGGACTGAACGGCTTCGTGACATAATCGTCCGCCCCCATCATCAATCCGCTTACCTTATCCATTTCCTGCGTGCGGGCGGTAAGCAGGATAATGCCGATTGCGCCGCTCTTTTGACGCAATTGCTTACAGACCGCCAAACCGTCATATTTACCCGGCATCATGATGTCGAGTACGGCAACGTCAAATTTACCGTCCTCTTTTTCATATAATTCAAGTGCCTGTTCACCGTCCTGAGCCTCGAACACATCATACCCGGCTCTTTTCAGGTTAATCACGACAAACTCGCGTATCGCCTGTTCATCTTCCGCAACAAGAATTTTTTTCATAAGCAGTCCCCTCCGTTTGCCTGTTAGTTCTGAGAAATCAATCGAAAACTGTTTTGAATGTCGTCCATCTTCATGGAAAGCGCATTGTTTGGCTGTGGTATATTCGCCGCATAAACGGTGTTGTTTCTCTCGGATAATTTAAAATATCCGTTCGCGGTGTTGGAACTGTTCCACTCCTTTTCGGTAAATACTGAAATTTTAAGCAGAGCGGCCCCTGCTGACCCATTTTTATTTTTGGATGTCACTTTCCACTCGTAAAAGGTAATGGAGTTTGTCTTAGCATCCGCTTTCACTGTAACCTTTCCTTGCCACATATCGGGAAGCAGGAACCAGTAACCGCTTGAAGAATTCATTACCGTACGCATAACCGGAATCAGGTTCATCGTTTCGGTATCATATCTTTGCCAGTCAATGCTGTAACTGGTTTCGTCTGTCGTACCGGACTGGCAGCCCGGCAAAAGATGGGTGACCGGTATTTCAATAATCTTATCATTGTTGATATCCTGTGAAACAGTCGTTGTGTTACGAAGCATATAATTTGCCGATTGCGTGCTTTTGTTATAGAAAGGCGACTGCAGGACAGAGTTCGCTTTGTCCCAATACACAATTTCCGTAACCATGGCAGTGGAACTCTTCGTGCCGTCGAGTACAACGCCATATTGTTTTTCATTGATGCGGCCCATGGAAATTGCCGCGTATTTTGTTACACTGGTATCTAAATGCGCCATTCCCTGGATTTGCACTTTATTGGATTTAATCCGCATCAGTTTGGCGACCGCAGCCTGATCCTGATTCGTGGTGGATGTGGTGGATGCCGTAAAAATCTCTTGATAACCATCATCATCAAAATCCATTACTGCCATTTGGCTGTAGCTTTGTTTTGTCCGCAGTTCCGATACCTTATTTTTATCGAAGGTATAGACGCAAAGCTCCCCGGTATTGCTGATTGCGTTTTCCCAGCCAACGATTGCCTCATCCTTGCCGTCGCCGTTCACATCGCCGAAGCAAACCTTATCCACCTGCGTGGAAGCATTCTGGAATGACCCGACGAGGTTCCACTGCCCATTGACTTTGTTGATGAAAACAATATGGATGCTGGCTCCTGTATCACCGGACTGATAAAAAGCGACTGCTTCATCCTGTTTATCACCGCTTATGTCATGCATAATAATAGCGGAACGGTAATCACCGGTATGCGGATATTTGAGCGTGATATTTTCGCCGGCTTTTTTTTGGAGCAGCGTATGAATCGCTTCCCGTTCTCCGGATGCTTTCGGGGGGTGCATGAGCGTCTGCGCATCCAGCCCGACCATAGAACAGCCGGAAAGCAGCACTGCCATTATCAATGCCGCCGCAAAAGCTTTCAGCTTCATTTTACACGCCCCCTGCTTCTTGAAATTTCGGTTTCCTATCAAACTAATAATAAGTAATTATAGCATTTATTTATGCAAAAATATAGTATCAATCCTGTAATAGTATAGGTCAGCGAAAAATAATTTAAGCGAATCTCCGCAACTGATGCGCACGATTACATACGGCTAGGTGAGCTGGGCGGTGACGCCTTTCTTTCGTGCTGTTAGATAAAGGAATGTTATTGAAAAAGCCACGAAGTAAAATACCTCGTGGCTTAATCTTTGCGGCTGCTTTCATTCCATTTTTCACTGTAAGTAGCGGCATAGTTGAAATTTACGACAGCCTTGTTTTGAAATCGTCATAGCCGAACCGCCGTACGACCTGAGCACCGTCCGCATCGTTATAGCGGGCAATAGCTGGCAGATTGACACCGTTAAAGGTGTTGTTTTTTACCATTGTGTAAATCGCCATGTCACAGAACGCCAAACGGTCACCGGGTTTTAATGGCTGAGAAAAGGAATAATCACCGATTACATCGCCCGCAAGACAGGTAGGCCCGCCGAGCCGATAGGTGTGCGCGTATTCTCCCGGCTTTCCCGCTCCGATGATATTCGGACGATAAGGCATTTCAAGCACATCGGGCATATGGCAGGCCGCTGATGTATCCAGAATGGCAAGCTGCATGCCGTTTTCCAGCACGTCCAGAACTGTGCAGACAAGATATCCGGTATTCAGCGCGACAGCCTCGCCCGGTTCCAAGTAAACCTGTACCCCATATTTCTCCTGAATGTATGAGATACAACGAATCAGCGTTTCGATATCGTAATCCGGTCGGGTAATGTGATGGCCGCCGCCAAAATTCAGCCACTTCATATGTTTGAGATACGCTCCGAATTTTTCATCGACCACACGAATGGTGCGCTCCAGCGTATCGGAATTCTGTTCGCACATGGTGTGAAAATGAAGTCCGCTGATTCCGTCGAGATTTTCGGGCTCAAAATGCGCCAAGGTCACACCCAGTCTGGAATTCGTAAAGCAAGGGTTATAAATGTCCGTTTCAATTTCCGAATATTCCGGATTGACGCGGATACCGCATTCCACCGGCTTGCCGCAGCTGTTCACCTTGTTTTTATACTTATTCCACTGGCTGAACGAATTAAAAACGATGTGATCGCTGTAACGGAGAATCTCGTCGAATTCATGTTCCGCGTAGGCTGGCGCATACACGTGAACCTCCTTACCCATCTCCTCAAATCCCAATCTGGCTTCAAAAAGAGAGCTGGAAGTTACTCCGTCCAAATATTCCCCGATTAAGGGGTACAGGGAAAACATGGAAAAGGCTTTTTGCGCAAGCAGAATCCGGCAGCCGGTGCGTTCCCGCACCGACCGAAGGATTTCAAGATTTTTGGTGAGCAGCCGCTCGTCTGTCACATAACAGGGGGAAGGCAGAGCAGCGGACTGTAAATAATCCAAATCCATCGCGCGCCCTCAGTCAATTAAATCGGGATGGAAGCTTTCCTGCCACGGAAGACCGAATTTATTCAGTGCATCCATAAACGGATCCGGGTCAAACTCTTCAATGTTAAACACGCCGGGCTTTTTCCATTTTCCGGACATTACCATCATGGCGCCAATCATGGCCGGAACGCCGGTGGTATAGGAAATTGCCTGCGAGCCGACCTCCGCATAGCATTCCTCATGCACGCACACGTTGTAGACATAATAGGTAACAGGCTTTCCGTCCTTCACACCCTGGAAAATACAGCCGATGTTGGTTTTTCCTTTGGTTCTTGGGCCAAGGGATGCCGGGTCGGGCAGAACCGCCTTTAAGAATTGCAGCGGAACGATTTTTTGTCCTTCAAAATCAATCGGCACAATCGAAGTCATGCCCACGTTTTCCAAAACCTTTAAATGGGTAAGATAGTTCTGGGAAAAGGTCATCCAGAACCGTATCTTCTTGATTCCCTTTATATTCAGAGCAAGCGATTCCATTTCTTCATGATGAAGCAGATAAATATCTTTCGGGCCGATTTCAGGCAAATCATATACTCTTTTAATAGACATCGGCTCGGTTTCGATAAACTTGCCGTTCTCAAAATAGCTGCCCTTTGCGGTTACTTCACGAATATTGATTTCGGGATTAAAGTTGGTCGCGAACGGGTAGCCGTGGTCGCCCGCGTTGGCATCTACAATATCAATGGAATGAATTTCATCAAAATAATGCTTTTGCGCGTAAGCGGAGAAAACGCCGGTAACACCCGGGTCGAATCCACTGCCCAGCAGTGCGGTGATTCCTGCCTTTTCAAACCGTTCTTTGTAAGCCCACTGCCATTTATATTCGAATTTCGCGGTATCTTCCGGCTCATAGTTCGCCGTATCCACATAATCGACTTTTGTCGCAAGGCAGGCATCCATAATGGTTAAATCCTGGTACGGCAGCGCAACGTTAATTACGATATTCGGTCTCACACGCTGAATCAGGGCAACCAGCTCGTCCACATTGTCCGCGTTTACCTGCGCGGTTTCAATTTTTGTACGTCCGCCCTCCAGCTTTTTCTTTAAAGCATCGCATTTTGAAACCGTGCGGCTCGCAATGCAGATTTCATTAAACACTTCGGAATTCTGACAGCATTTGTGAACCACAACGCTCGCAACACCGCCCGCTCCGATAATTAATGCTTTTCCCATAATGATATACCTCCTTATATTTTGAAAATAATCTTAAAATATCGAAAAATTTCAGCAAAAAGTTATCAAATTTCAAATTCATTCTGAATTACCTTCAAAAAATCGTTGTAATTCTCTGATTTCCTCTGTTTTTCTTGCTTTTATTCTGAAAAATTCAATATATATTATAACCATTACGCGCGGTAAGTCAAGTAAAAAAATCCTAAAATCCGGCACATCCGTTATTATTAGCCTTTTGACTATTTCTACACAGCGCACACAAAAAAGAAGCACATCCGCGCAGGATATGCTTCTCTTTAACAAGTAAAAACAAGAATTTCTAAAAAATTCCTTACGCAACAGAAAGCGACACATCATCCAGGCTCATGGACTGCTGGTCGCTGGTTGCCGAAACCGTAAACTCAACGTATGCGCCGGTAGTGGTTGGCGGAGCCGCAATTGTAATCGCCCTATAATATGCAAAATTCCGATTGCTGTTGATCAAATCCTGCGAACGAACCGTAATGACCGCTCCATCAACATCCACGCCCGATGTGATAAACACGACTTTCGCGATAAAGCTTACCTGTGAACTTTCTCCCTGCGCAAAGAAGGAAAAGCTATAATAACATCCCGGATTGATTGGCTTTACTATTGTTTGCGTTAAGACTGCGCCGTTTTGCAAAAGAACCGCAGAGCTGCCCGAATGAACCGTTCCCTGTGCGGTTGTTTGTGACACTGCGGCTGGTGTTGTCGTATCCCAATCATCTGGAACACCGGCTGTAAAGTTTTCCATTCCACCATTTTGAATCATTTCGCCCTGTGATGCACATGGACAGGTACATGTACCCGTGGCACCTGTTACTCCCGTGGCTCCTGTTGCTCCCGTAGCTCCCGTGGCTCCTGTTGCTCCCGTGGCTCCTGTTGCTCCCGTTGCTCCAGTTGCTCCCGTTGCTCCTGTGGCTCCCGTTGCTCCCGTTGCTCCTGTGGGTCCCCGTGCACCTGTTGGCCCCTCACAGCAAAAACAAGACTGATGAAAGCAATCACAATCCGACTTTTCTTCACATTCACCTGAGCAATGGATAATATTCATTTTATTGCAGCCATGATCATCGCACATTATATTCAACTCCTGATAAAGCATTGGATATTTGTTTCCACTTCTATTTTATGCGAAGCGTTCCATTGCGTTAATATAGTTAGTTAATTTAAAAGCAGAGCCAATCTCCGTAAAATCCATATAAGATTTTGGATTCTTCTAAAGCTTGCTGACTATACAGGGTATTCTGAAACCGCAGTATGTAAAAAAAGCGCACTCACCGAGCGCGCTTCCTTTTTCTTTCATATCTTTTTTTAGTGAATTGCTTTTTTCTTATATTTTTTGCCTGCTACTTCAACGTTTCCGATTGTAATCAGCGCGTTTTTATCAAAATCAAGGACTATTTTTTTAATTTTCGCTAACTCAAGGCGTGACACAACAACATAGATAACATTCGTTGCTGTTTTCGAATAGCCACCCTGCCCATTGAGCAAAGTGACACCTCTGCCAAGTCGCGCCATTACTGCTTCTGAAATATCCTTGTTTTTATCCGATACAATCGTAACTGCCTTTGATTCATCCAAGCCTTCCACTACAATGTCAATCACCTTAAATGCAATATAATAAGTTACCAGCGAATACATGGCGCGGTCCCAGCCATATATAAATCCCGCTCCACTCAATATAAAGATATTAAAGAACATAACAATTTCGCCAATAGAGAAACTTATCTTTTTATCCAGTATAATTGCCACAATCTCGGTTCCGTCTAAAGAACCTCCGGCACGGATAATCAAGCCAACCCCTGCCCCGTTGATAATGCCGCCGAAAATTGCCGCAAGAAATACATCTTGCGTTAATCCCGGAATCGGCTGCAAAACAGAAACGCCAATAGAAAGACAAGTTACTGCAAAAAAGGTAGAGAGCACAAACGACTTTCCAATTTGCTTATATCCAATAATTAAGAACGGTATGTTTAAAATGAACGTAAAAACACCCAGTGGAATTTGCGTTAAATGGCTCAACATCATAGAAATACCTATGATTCCGCCGTCTACAATATTGTTGGGAACCAAAAATATTTCCAGTCCAATTGATGACAGAGTAGCACCAATCATAATAAGCAGGATTCGCTTGATAAAGGTCAATTTTTTTTCTGTGTTAATCTTCATTCATGTACCTCCTGTTTGTTATTATATTATCAATATATACTTTGTATGTATTGATTATACCATAACTGCTTTGCCCGTTTAGTTATAGAATCGCAAAACTTTTTGAAATTCATACCCCCAACGAAGATTTTTAAAATGCAAATAGGGAGCATACCCATAAAGATAGGCTCCCTGAAAAGATGAATCGTTCATTTCGAGAAATTTTCAAACTATTACGGTGCAATTGAGCTCATATAGTCAACGGTAACCGTAATAGACGGAATTGCAGGTTCTGTCGCGGTAGCGGCAAAGGCATAAATTCCAACATTTGCCGGAGCACCTGCATTCGATACTGCTTGAAGAATTTCAATATAATCGGTCGCTGTAATACTTAGCAGGAAAGATTGTGAAAGCACCTTAATGGAACCCGAAGTATCTACGGTAAGCCTTCTGTTTGAATTTGCAATTAAAGCCGTACCGTTTCTGCGTAAGAAAATATCCAGACTAATCGTAGCTCCTGTAGACTGTGTAACTACAGAGGAAATGGTAATTAAATAAATACCGGCAGTCGGGAAAACAATACGGCTGGTATCCGTAACGGTACTATGCGTAATTCCATTTAGCAAATTATTCGTATCTAACGTGACAACGGTCGGATCAGTAGTAGCCGGTGTTTGCGTTGTGGAATCCGTAATGAGTGCATACGGCACTAAGCCAAGCCCAGTGGCTCCTGTGGCTCCTGTGGCGCCTGTGGCTCCCGTGGCTCCCGTGGCGCCTGTGGCTCCCGTGGCGCCTGTTGCTCCGGTGGCGCCTGTGGCTCCCGTGGCTCCGGTGGCTCCTGTAGCACCCGTGGCGCCGGTGGCGCCTGTTGCTCCGGTTGCTCCCGTGGCGCCTGTGGCTCCGGTTGCGCCTGTGGCACCTGTGGCTCCGGTCGCGCCTGTGGCGCCTGTGGCTCCTGTGGCTCCTGTGGCTCCTGTTGCTCCCGTTGCACCTGTAGCTCCTGTAGCACCTGTAGCTCCTGTAGCTCCTGTAGCACCTGTAGCTCCTGTAGCACCTGTGGCTCCTGTGGCTCCCGTGGCTCCTGTGGCTCCCGTGGCACCTGTGGCTCCCGTTGCGCCTGTAGCTCCTGTGGGGCCTGTGGCTCCTGTGGCTCCTGTGGCGCCTGTTGCGCCTGTTGCTCCCGTTGCGCCCGTGGCGCCTGTGGCTCCCGTGGCTCCTGTGGCGCCGGTTGCACCCGTAGCACCTGTGGCTCCCGTTGCGCCTGTGGCGCCTGTTGCTCCCGTGGCTCCTGTGGCTCCTGTGGCTCCCGTTGCGCCTGTTGCTCCCGTTGCGCCCGTGGCTCCTGTGGCTCCCGTGGCACCTGTGGCGCCTGTTGCTCCCGTGGCTCCTGTGGCTCCCGTTGGACCACCGGCAGGGCCCGTGGCACCTGTCGGACCAGTTGCGCCGGTCTGCCCCCTAAAGCCCATTGGTCCCATTGGCCCGGTTGGGCCTATTGGGCCGGTAGGACCTGTTGGGCCAGCCGGACCCCGGCAGCAAAAGCATGGCTGATGAAATGGATCACAGGAAGTTCCGCAGGGATCTTCGCCGGAACAATGTATGATGTGCATATTCATATCATTATCATGATTCTTGCTCATTGCATCTAGCTCCCTATTCATTTATAAAAGAATACCTATATCATTTTATGCGGGACAGTAGACAAGGTTAAAAAATTTACCGCTATTTTCCGACTTTTGCCGCTTTTTCATAAAAATAATGATTCCGCTTCAGCCTTTCATCATCCGGCAGCATTTTGATTGCCTCCAGCGAATAGGGAATTGCCTTGTCGGAAATTCCAAGATTATGGCAGGCAAGCGCGGCAAAATCGTAGGGGGTATGGTTCCACGCGAAAGGCTCATTAATATAGCGCAAGGTTTTATTTTTAATTTTTAAGGCCTCCGTCGTATAAAAATACAAGGCCGGCCAGTTTTGCTCGCTGTATGCAATATAGGCAAGTTCCATATACGGTTCGCGCAGAAACGGGGTTTCCGCCATCGCCTGATACAGCCATCTTTTTTGTTCATATCGGTTGCCCAACGCTCCATACGCCCGCGCGATAAACCGCATGGAGGCAGAGCGTTCTTCATCCCAAAAGGAAATAGACGGATCCAAATATTTTTTCAGCGTTTCAATGCATTTCTCCCATTGTTCCGCGTACATATACTCCCTGCCTAAATAATGGAGATTACGCGAGCTATTTGGATTTTCCTTTACCGCAAGTTCTAAAAGCGGAAGATTGAAGCTGCGGTTCTTCTTCGTATCCGGATAATGGTTCAGCACAACACCTTCGAGTAATGTGCGTTTTTCCTCACCCGTCCCAGTGTATTCCAGCACCTCATGGGTCGGATAAATCCAGTGATAGTTGTGCCGTGCATGGATTCGCTCATACATGTACTGAACCGCCGGCGTACCGTCTGCGTTAAAACTCCAGTTAAATAAGTAAATGCCGCGGCAGGAATCCTTTTGCCAGCTTTTCTCCAAATTTTCTCTCCAGCCGGGAGTCAAGATTTCGTCCATGTCGGTAGAAACGCAGACATCTACGTCATCCGGTATGAACTGCATACAGTAATTTCGGCTGTAATCGAACCGGAACGGATTGATCTCGTAGCTGTAAACAGTGGCTCCACGCTCCCGCAACTTTTCGATGGTATGGTCCGTAGAACCGGTATCCGCCACGATGACACAGTCCGCCTCGCCGACGCTGTCCATCCAGCGGTCCACAAATTTTTCCTCATTCTTGCAAATGGCATAGGCGCACACCTTATAACCCATTGACATGCCTCCCTATCTTGAACGCTTCGCTCATTTACCAGTATATGAGATTCTATTTGTAAGGTTCCCCGCACCATATGCAAAAAGGCCCCGGACAAACGTCCGATGCCTTCCTAATTTTGCTTTATATAATTTCAGTCGATGTTCTGAGCGATTTTAATTTGGTTTTCCATGTAAACCACATCATTCTCCGGTTTTTTGCCGCTGATTAAATACTCCAGCACAAGGTTAACCGACTCAAAGCCCTGACGGTGCGGCTGCTGGCAAATGGTCGCCTCGATTTTTCCCTTTTTCACCAGCTGTTTCGTCTGCTCCACATCATCGCAGGTAACAATAATCGGCATATTATCCCCACGGCATTCCTCAATTGCCCGAATACCGCCGTTCACACCGCCCGCAGCAAAATAGACCGCTGTGATGTCCGGTGATTTTTTCAGAAGGCGTTTTACCACTGTGTAAGATTTTTCATCATCATCATAATTTTCCACCACATCCACGCAACGCATGTTGGGATAGTCCTGCTTCATGTCTTCCAAAAATCCGTGCACCCGCTGGCTGTGCCCCAGCATACTCATGGAACCGGTTACAATCGCAACCGAAGCATGCCCGCCTGCAAGTAAACCAATCAAGCCCACCGCGGTTTTTCCGCTGGCCACATAATTGCAGCCGACATGCAGCAGCCGTTCGGTATGTTCAATATCCGTGTTCAGCGTCACAACCGGTATTCCCGCCGCAACCGCCTGATTGAGTTGTTCGGCAACCCTGTCATCGTTTACCGGCGTAAGAATCAGCGCTGATACCCCTGCCCTTTGCATATGGCGTATGGCCTTTACCTGATCTTCAACATGGTAGCCCCGCAGAGTTTTGATTTTGCACGCAACGGTGAAATCCGGATATGCGTTTTTAGCGCTTTCGATTCCGTTTAGAACATCCTCATAAAATGGATTGCCCTCACTGTTCAAAATAAAACCCAGAAGGATGGTTCGTTTGGAATTGGAGAGCGCCTTGCCCGCACGGTTTGGCACGTACCCCAGTTTTTCGGCGACTTCACGAACTTTTCGTTCGGTTTCCTTTTTCACACCGCCCCGGTTGTTCAAGACCCGGTCAACCGTACCTCTGGACACCTGAACCATTTCGGCGATTTGTTTCGATGTAACTGTCATTGCTCACTCGCCTTTCAACACAGGTTATCTAAATTCGTTTACCAGACTTCTTTCGGATTGTTCACGTGAACATTGCCTTTTTCAGACTATAATACGCTTTGGAGAAGATGTCAACAGTTGGGTATAGAATTCGGTAAATTTATCAATAATAACTATCTTGCAATCGTAATTTTTTTAGTGTATAATAACAAGCAGAAGGTTTCGTGCACGTGCACGTTATTAGAATAGGAGGACATGATACTATGAGTTTTGAACTGAAATCCGTATTTGAACCCGAGTTCAAACCCTATGGAAAAGTGGTGGAAAACTGCTCCGTAAAACCGCTGATTGATAAATTGAATGAGATTTCTCCAAAGCCGAAGGAAGGCGCCATTTATGTTCCGAGTGACGCGGAACTGGAAAATCTCCCGATTTTTGCGGAACTGACCGACCGCTGCTACGGCGGCATGCCCATTCAAATCGGCTACTGCAACGGCGGCAACACCGCACTGAACTGCTTGGAATACCATCGCGACAGTGAAATTAACATTGCCGCCGACGATGTAATTCTCCTGCTTGCCCGTATGGAAGACATGGAAGGAACGATGCTGGATACCGCAAAAGTAAAGGCATTTCTTGTCCCGGCGGGAACGGCGGTTGAAGTGTATGCGACCACCCTGCATTACGCACCGTGTGAAGCCAAAAAGGGCAGCGGATTCCGCGTAGCAATTGTTCTGCCGCGCGGTACCAATACCGATAAACCGGTTTTTGAACCGAAATGTCACGAAGACACTCTGTTAACCGCTCGCAACAAATGGCTGCTTGCCCACCCGAATTCTTCGGAGGCAAAAGGAGGCGCGGTTGTCGGCTTAACCGGCGAAAACATTGACATCGCACCGTACATCCAATAACAGCGGAAATTTGTACTCTATGTATTTAGATATGTTGAAAGGAGACCGCGAAATTGAAAAAATGTGTAATCGGACTTGATGTCGGTACCTCCGGATGCAAAATCCTTGCGCTGGACGAATCGGGCAATATTCTCGGTTCAGTAGTGGAAGAATATCCTTTGTATGCCCCAAAGACCGGTTGGTCGGAGCAGGACCCGGAGGACTGGTGGAACGGCATTGTAACCGGAATTCAAAAAATCATGCCGAAACTTGGCGACCATCAGGTTTGCGCAATCGGCCTTTCCGGTCAGATGCACGGCATGGTCGCGCTGGATGAAAATAATCACGTGGTTCGCCGCGCAATTTTGTGGAACGACCAGCGCACCGGCAAGCAATGCGATGAAATCACCGAACTGGCAGGCGGACTGGACGGATTGCTTTCCTACACCAACAACCGTATGCTCACAGGCTTTACCGGCGGGAAAATCCTTTGGATGAAAGAAAACGAACCGGAAAACTACAACAAAACAAAAATTATTTTAAACCCGAAGGATTACATTCGTTTCCGTCTTTCCGGCGCATTTTTGACGGAGGTTTCCGATGCTTCCGGTACCGGACTCTTTAACGTGAAAGAGCGCAAATGGTCGGAAGACCTGATTGCGAAAATCGGCTTGAAACAAAGCTTGTTCCCGAAGGTAGTGGAATCGACCGAAGCAGCGGGAGCCGTAACCAAGGAAGTTTCCGAATTGACCGGAATTCCGGAGGGCACGGTCGTTTCCGGAGGCGGCGGAGACGCCGTTATCTCCACAACCGGACTGGGTCTGATTAAGCCGGGCAGAATCGGCATTACACTTGGCACCTCCGGCGTTGTGGCAATGGGTCTGCCGGCTTATATGCCGAACCCGAACGGTATGTTACAGGTTTCCTGCAACAACGCGCCCGGAACCTACCACGCAATGGGTGTAACACTGGCGGCTGCCGGCTCATATCAGTGGTTCCGCAACGCTCTGGGCGAATTCGAAATCAGCGAAGCAAAAACGCTGCATAAAAATGCCTTCGGCCTTTTGGACGACAAGGCAAAAGCTACTCCTGCAGGTGCAGACGGTCTTGTATTCCTGCCGTATCTGACCGGTGAGCGCGCCCCCATCAATGACCCGAACGCAACAGGCGCTTTCCTCGGCATTACGGCTCGACACACAAAAGGGCATTTTGCCCGTGCCGTTATGGAAGGTGTCGCGTTCTCCTTAAAGCAGGTATATGACCTTATCATGAGCGTAAATCCGAACGTACAGTCCAGCGAAATCGTACTGGCGGGCGGCGGTGCCAGCAGTCCAATCTGGCGTCAGATTTTTGCCGATGTCTTTAATCTGCCGGTTCGTACCGTTTATGGCAGTGCAGAGGGCGGCTCTTTTGGCGCGGCTTTGGTTGCCGGAGTAACCGGCGGCATCTGGTCCAGCCTTTCGGGCACGGTGGAACTGATCAAACCCGAAAGCGAAACCCTTCCGGTTTCCGAAAATGTTCCGGTCTACGCAGCACAATATCAAAAATACTGCAAGTATTACGACGCTCTGAAATGGAGCTATTAAACATTATAAATAGAAATATTGGAGGTAACCAATCATGTGCAAAAACATTCCAAACGTAAAACTCGGTATCATCGCGGTAAGCCGTGACTGCTTCGTGATTTCACTTTCTCAGAAACGCAGAAAGGCAATTGTCGAAAGCTTCACCAAAAAAGGCGGCTCCATTTTTGAAGCACAGACCACCGTGGAAAGCGAAGCAGACGCAGTAAAGGCTGTGGAAGAAATAAAAGCAGCAGGCTGCAACGCTCTTGTTGTATTCCTCGGCAACTTCGGGCCGGAAACTCCGGAAACCCTGATTGCCAAATACTTTGACGGTCCTGTTATGTATGTGGCGGCTGCCGAAGAAACCGGCGAAGACTTAATCAACGGTCGTGGCGACGCTTACTGCGGTATGCTCAACTGCTGCTACAACCTCGGACTACGCCATCTGAAAGCAATCGTTCCGGAATATCCGGTCGGCACAGCCGATGACATTGCGGACATGATTGCTGATTTTCTGCCGGTCGCGCGCACCATTATCGGTTTAAGCTCCCTCAAAATTATCACCTTTGGTCCGCGTCCGCAGGATTTCTTTGCCTGCAACGCTCCGATCAAAGCACTTTATGACATCGGTGTTGAGGTTCAGGAGAACTCTGAACTTGACCTGCTGGTTGCCTACAAAGCACATGCAAATGATTCCAGAATTCAGGAAGTTGTGGACGACATGGCAGCCGAACTCGGCGTGGATGGCAACCAGTTCCCAGACCTTCTGCCGCGTATGGCACAGTTTGAAATCACCCTGCTCGACTGGGCAGAACAGAATAAGGGCAGCCGCGAATACGTTGCCTTTGCGGACAAATGCTGGCCGGCATTCCCGAAGGAATTCGGTTTTGAACCTTGCTACGTAAACAGCCGTTTGGTTTCCAAGGGTATTCCGGTAGCATGCGAGGTTGATATTTACGGTGCACTCAGCGAATACATCGGTATGTGCGCAAGCGGCGACGCGGTTACCCTGCTGGATATCAACAACAGTGTTCCGAGAGATATGTACGAGCAGGAAATCAAGGGCAAATATAACTACACCCTGAAAGATACCTTCATGGGCTTCCACTGCGGCAATACCCCGCTGTGCAAACTTTCCAAGGGCGCGGTAAAATATCAGCTTATCCAGAACAGACTGCTTGAAAACGGCGGTACTCCGGACTTTACCAGAGGGACTCTGGAAGGCGACATCGCTCCGGGCGAAATCACCTTCTTCCGTCTGCAGAGCACAGCCGACACCAAACTCACCTCTTACATTGCACAGGGTGAAGTTCTGCCGGTCGCAACCCGTTCCTTTGGCGGCATCGGTGTTTTTGCAATTCCAGAGATGGGACGTTTCTACCGTCATGTATTGCTTGCAAAACGCTATCCGCATCACGGCGCGGTTGCGTTCGGTCATATCGGCAAGGCACTCTATACCATCTTTGATTACCTCGGTGTAGAAGACATTGCGTTCAACCAGCCGAAGAGCATGCTTTACAAGGATGAAAACCCATTCGCATAAGCCCTAAATATAGTCAGTTAATTTGAAACAAGACTACTATCCAACGATTGTTTATAAGATTTTTTCATTTTATATCCCCCTTTTAACTGCAAACGGCTCACGGATTTTTCCGCGAGCCGTTTGTTGTATTTAGGGTAATGACCGGAATGTCCGGCGGATTGCAGATACGAAAATCGCCCAGGCCGCGGCTGACAATCATGCTTTTGCCTTTGTACCGGTATTCCCCCGCGCTGTATTTCGGGAAAAATTTGCGCTCCGGTGACAGCAGTCCGCCAACTAAAGGAAGCCGGACACCTCCTCCGTGCACGTGGCCGGAAAGGGTCAAATCCGCACCCCAGTTTGCATAAGCCGGAAAAAACAGCGGATTATGCGCGAGCAGAATACGATAGCCGCCTTCACAGGAACCCAAAGCGTTCTCAACCATGCTTTTATTATAATAATGGGTTTGAGCCGTTTCATCAATCCTGTAGTAACACAAGTCACACCATAACCCGTATAAATTTATACTCTCACCCTTTTTTACAAGCATGGCCTTTTCATTATTCAATACCGTAACGCCGGAAGCTTTTAATGTTTCCGCCATGATTTTCTGTGTGCGCGTGCCAAGCCTCTGTTCGTGATTGCCGACGATGGAATAAACAGGATACCGGTGCGCAAGCGCTTTTGCAAGTTTATAAAATCCCTCAAAATCGGTGTCGGTGCGGTTCACCATATCGCCGGTCATCACGACGATGTCCGGCGAGGCACAGCGGATTGCCTCCAGTAATGTACAATTGTTCATGCCAAAGCTTCGGCTGTGCAAGTCCGATAACTGTAAAATCTTATATCCGTCAAAAGCACGCGGGATTTTCTGCGATTGCACTCGGTACTCTGTAATTTGAATCTGTCTGTCGTGATAGCACAGGCCGGCCGCAAGTGCGGCTACCCCAAACAGCTTTGTGCTTCTCTTCATCATGCGCCCTCCCTGCCAACTTTTCTATTATTCTATCACATACTGTGCCAAATACAAGAACTGATATTTAAACCGTATAATTTTCAGGCAAAGAGTTGAACCTCTTTTTTCCTGAATTCATAGAATGGTATGCATATTATATTCAAGGAAAAGAGGAGATTTATTTTGGAAATGACAACCGCGCAGAAGCTGCAAATGTATATAAACGCCGAACTCAGTGACTCCGCGCTTTACCGGGAGCTTTCAAAAATCGCGCCAAACGAAGCGGACCGCCAGCTGCTTTTGGAATTTTCGGAAGACGAGCAGGGCCACGCGGAGGAATTTAAACGAATTTACCGCGCTTTGACAGGCAGAAGTTACCATCCTGTTGTGAAACCGCTCGTTTTGACTGACTCCTTCGACGCAATTCTGCGTGACCGGGTGATTGACGAAAGCGGAGATTTCCGAAAATATGGGGAACAGTACATTCAAACGACCGACAATGATATGCTCAAAAATGCTTATTACCGTGCACGAACCGACGAAAACGTGCATGCACTGCGACTGCTTTCCATGCTTCATTAAATCCATACCCAAAAATATAGGCAGTAAGGGAGTAAAACCTCTTACTGCCTACGTTTATTTTACTTTCACAAACTCGGTAACCTGATCAATAAAAACGATACCGTTTAAATGATCAATTTCGTGACAAAGGCATTTTGCCAGTAACCCGGAACCATTTACGATAACTTCTTGTCCCTCTTCATTCAGTGCCCGTACGGTTACATGAGCCGGACGGATAAGCCTTCCCCAAACACCTGGAAAGCTTAAGCATCCCTCTACCACCTGTTGGGTTCCGCTTTGCTCTATAATTTCGGGATTGACCAGCTTCATCAGGCCGGTTCCCACATCAATGACCACTAAACGTTTCAGAATACCAACCTGACAGGCAGCCAAGCCTCCGCCAATTTTGGTATTATACATCGTGTCCGCCATGTCTTCCAGCAATTGACGGACTTTATCATTCACCGATTCGACATATCTGCATTTCTTTCTTAATATTTCATCATCAAATGTCCGAATCTCCCGAATCGCCATTATGTCTCTCCTTTCGGCTGAATTCAGCCCGTGATTTGCGTTCACTTTCCTCAAAAAGGAAAAGTTCTTCAATTGCCGCGTGGAACACTTGCGCAATATCATAAGCCAACCAGATGGACGGCTCATATTTTCCGGTTTCAATCGCATGAATTGCCTGCCTGGATACCCCAACCAGTTTACCCAGTTCTTCTTGGGTAAGTCCCGCGGACTCGCGATAAAGTTTGATTTTGTTTTTCATTTTTCCACTTTGCTTTCCAATTCTGTTGAATGTTATGTTAACCTTACATAGACAAGTTAGCACATTTCATACTTTCTGTCAAGTTAACCTTACATCATTTTTAAAATTTAGGCTGTAAGAATTTAATTTACTCTTACAGCCTATTCAAATTCATTATTTGTGTGAGCGGGCGCGCAGATGTTTTGCCAGTTTCACCAGCTCATACCACAAAACAGCCGCACAGGCAATTTCAAGTGCCAACAGAAATTGACCTGCCGATAACGGAGCAAGTTTTAAAAATCCGCTCAGCGGTGTGTACAAAATCACCAGCAGCCCCGCTATGGTACCAATATTGATTGCCCACATGATTTTATCCCGCATCAGTCTGCCCAAAGACTGTATTGCAAAATCGGAATGGGAGCTGTTTACCTGCACCAGCAGTAAGTTGGAAAGTAAAACAATTACCAGTCCCATCGTTCTTGCAAGAGGTGCATTGGCGGGAAACCGCTGTAAAAACCAAAAATAGGTTCCAAACGAAGCGGCAAAAACGGCAAGCCCCTGTAAAATACTTTTGGTGAGTATTTGCGGTGACAAAATCTTCTCTTCGGGACTGCGCGGCCTGCGCTCCATAATGTCGCGTTCCTCAGGCTGACGCTCCAGCACAATGGAGCAGGTAGGGTCAATGACCAGTTCAAGCAGCACCACATGCAGCGGCAAAAGGAGGAGAGAAGCCGGACTGATATTCAGCAGCGGTGCCAGCAGGGATGCGAATGCAATGGGAATATGAATGGTGAACACATAGCCCACCGCTTTGCGGATGTTGTCGTAAATTCTTCTTCCGTCCCGGATGGTATCCACAATGGTAGAAAAATTATCGTCCAACAGAATCAAGTCCGCCGCTTCTCTCGAAACCTCCGAGCCCCGCTTGCCCATGGCAATACCGATATCCGCATATTTCAACGCCGGCGCATCGTTTACCCCGTCTCCCGTCATCGCTACAATTTCACCGTTTGCCTGAAATGCTTTTACAATTCGCATTTTATGCTCCGGCACTACGCGTGAAAAGATACTGACATTGCGGACTTTTTCGCAAAGCTGTTCCTCCGTCATATTGTTCAGTTCGTCACCGGTGATGATTTTATCCGCATTCGGCATACCGATTTGTTTCGCTATGGAGCTTGCTGTTATTCCGTTGTCGCCCGTAATCATAACAACGCGAACTCCGGCTTTTGTGCAGTGCCGAATATCCTGTTTAACAGATTCTCTCGGCGGGTCGGCAAGACCGACCATGCCGCATAAGGTAAGCGTGCATTGCTGCAGCGTGGCAGGAACTTCCCGCTCCGACTCGACTTGCCCCTGTGCGACCGCGATCACGCGAAGTCCCTTCTGTGACATCTCGGTAATCTTTTCTTCTGCTGTCTTCCGCTCTTCGTCAGAAAGACTGCAAAGGGTTAAAATGCGTTCTGGAGAGCCTTTTGCGGCAACCAGGATAGATTTCTGCCGCTTCCACACATGCCCCATCATTTTTGTCTCGTTGGTAAACGGATATTCCGTTACAAGTTCGCCGCTGAATAAAAATTCCTTTGTAATTTCTATGGATTCACAGTGTGCAAGCATGGCTTTTTCCATAGGGTCATAGGCGCTGGTTTCACAGCCCATACCCATAATTTCGCACACCTGTTTTTCATCGCCGGTCAGTGCCCAAATGTCGCGCACCGCCATTTGGTTCCTAGTAATGGTGCCTGTTTTATCCACGCAGAGCACCGATACCTGTCCCAGCGTTTCCACCGACGGCAGTCTGCGGACAAGAGACTGCTTTTTTGCAAGCCGCCATGCCCCCATGGAAAGGAACACTGTAAGGATAACCGGAAATTCTTCAGGAATCATCGCCATGGCAAGAGTAATACCCGATAAAATACTCTCGATCATTCTTGCTCCGAACGCATGGTCGGGAATATGAAAATACGTGATTGTACCGACTGCCGCAAATAAAACAGCGGCAATACCCGCACACAGCTTTACCAAATTGCCCGTCTGCTTTTGCAGCGGTGTAGGCATTTCCGGTGCGGAAGCTACATTTGCGCCGATTTTTCCGTATTCGGTCGCTGCACCAATCTTACTGACCAGCACGGAAGCACTGCCCTGTGTCACCAGCGTTCCGGCATAGCAGGAATCTTTTCGCCAATAATCTGTTCTTTCGTTTTCCGTATTATCTACGGCTGTTTTCCATACGCCTTCTGCCTCGCCGGTCAGGGAAGATTCATCCACACAAAGGTCACTTGCCGTAATTATTTCGCCGTCTGCGGGGATTTTTACACCCTCGGCAATTTTCATCACGTCGCCGGGCACTAAATCGGTGCTGGCAATTACCTGTTCTCTGCCGTCACGCACCACCGCAATGTGAGGGGCAGAAAGATCTTTTAGCGCGCTTAAGGTTTTGTCGGTCTTCCACTCCTGCATCACATCGATGCTGATAATGCCAACGACAAAGATCAGCATAATTGCGCCGTCACGCGGTTCGCCCAAAATGAAATAAATAACCGCTGCCACCAATAAAAGCAGGAACATCGGTTCACAAATAACATGAAGCAATTTGTGAAAGATCGTTTCTTTTTTTCTGGGGGCAAGTTCGTTCTTGCCGTATTTTTCCTGGAGCTTCTTGGCCTGTTCACTCGTCAGGCCTTGGATCACTGTTTTTTGTTGTGTCATAGCTTTTTCCTCCAAATGCATTCAGGATAACTCTATGGCATGCAATTCTGTCAGTGTATGCTCCAAAAAAGGGTATAAAAATACCCGTGGAACATACTACTGTCCCACAGGTATAAAAATCAACCTGTTGCCTAATTAGGCCCAGCCCCACGAACCTTGTCGGTTCATCGCCTGCTCAGTTTGTACTGTAGATTTGTATGCAGTGCAAAGAGATTCTTCTATGATAGTATATGCTAGGCTGGTTGTCAAGTGTCAGCTTTTATCAAATCCAGATTAAAAAAGCCTCAAGTTATACGAGTGATATTCGCACCGTTTTTGCATAAAAATATTTGTTCAATTTAAATGAAAATTCAATTGACAATTTTTATTTTTTGTATATAATAGGAATTGTAGTAAATATTTTCCAGTTGTGCTTCTAGGAGGTAAGCACAGCTTGTCAAAGGGTATCAAATTAAGCCTTATCGAAACGTGGAAAGATGAAACTTGACAGGAGGAAAAAGTTATGTTGAAAAAAGTAAAAAAGCTATTGTCTCTTGTTCTTGCTGCTGTGGTATGTGCCGCCGGCATTGGAGTTGCACCCTTATCCGCAAATGCCGCTTCGGTGCCCACAGAGTGGCAGAAAGGCGCTAATTTACCTTGCTGGTACGACACGTCCTACGATTCCCTGAATGTTCTGAAGGCTTACGGCTATAATGCCGTAAATCTAAACTGGAACACCAGCCTTTCGGCATCAGAACTGGACAAGTACCTGACAAAATGTGAAGACCTTGGTCTTGCACCGACGGTCTCGCTTTGGGACGCAAATGGAAAAAGCAGCTACGATTCTCTTCAAAAGTGCGCGGATTATTGGGTTCGCGACGACGTTGCCGGTGTGATGAAAAACCATCCGTCCGCAGTCTTGGAAGTTGCTGCCGGCTGGGATGCAAGCGACTTGAAGACATGGGAAGAATCCTATATGCAGGCGCTGCAGAAAATTGATGACCGGTATCAGTATGGCTGTAAGGTGGCTCTCAGTGCACCATCATGCGCAACCGATGCAAAAGCTTTTGCTCAGGCTTTCATGGCAGTGCGCGCAAAATTCATCCATATTCACATTGAGATTGTAGATATCAGCTGGATATACATAGAAGGCCCCGATTTTTATTATTGGCAGCTAGAAATCCGAGAAACTGTTATTGATATCTATCTAGTAGAATACAGCTTTTGCGGGAAATCTTCCTCAACCAGTGTCGCTGAAAGTGACAAAGAGTTTGTACAAATCTGCAAAGATAATAACATTGGTTTCTATCCATACATTTGGTGCGGCGATCCTTCCGGTAATTTAAATATGACAAGTGACTGGAAAAACTATACGGATAGAGGAAAATATTTAGCCGAGCTTATGTTCAGCTAACGAACCTGTTCTTTGCTTACTTGTACAATCCTGCTGTTAGTTATAGCATCTGCTGACAGCTCAACATGAAGTCATCTGCACAAAAAGGACACCTGCTATTCTCTGAAATGGTAGCAGCTGCCCTTTTTATTATCTTGCTCACCATTGCCACGGTTCCCGGATGATATCTTCCTCCGACAACTCCGACCCGATTTGCACCTCAATAATATGCAAAGGACTTAACGCGCGGACCGCATGCATTTGCCCTGCCTTGATTTGAATCACGTCGCCCCGACAAACACCGGCAATATTCCCGTCAAGCAGCAGGTCGCCGGTACCCTCCGCGACCGTCCAGATTTCGTCGCGCAGCAAATGGCGCTGATAGCTGATGGACTGGCCTTCCCGGATGAACAGATGCTTTACCAATGAAAACATTCCGTTGCTGTGCCGGTGATAATCAAGAACCTTATACTCACCCCAGACACGTTCCTCGAACATCGGCCTTTGGCTGAGCTTGTCGACATACGGTTTTAAGTACGAGCTTTTTTCTTTATCTGTTACCAAAATTCCATCCGGACTGGCCGCAATCACCATATTTTTGGCGTCCAGCACCACAATTGGGATTCCCAATTCATTAATCACCTGTGTATTTTGGGTTCCTTCCCCACATGTTACGTTTCCCATGGTGCTTTCCGACATTTCCTCGGTGAGCGTGTTCCACGTACCGATATCCTTCCATACCTTATCGTAGACCGCCACGGCGACTTTTTCAGCCTTTTCCACAACCGCATAATCAAAACTCACTTTCGGCAGCTGACCGTATTGGTTTAAAAGCTCCTCATAGCTGTGTATTCCCAGCCTGTTCTCCAAAATATCTGTTATATACCGCAGTCTACACACGAACACGCCGCAATTCCACAGTGCGCCCTGCTCAATTAGAACTTTTGCGGTTTCCGCCGAGGGTTTTTCCTGAAAACGGGAAACCTTTAGAACTCCGTCGTCAAGTTTGTCAGAGGGTATGATGTACCCGTATTTTTCGGTGGGAAAAGTCGGCTTTACACCCACGAGCACCAGATCGCCTTGATTCTGTTCAACCACGTTCACCGCCTGCTGCACCGTCTCAAAGAAGTCCTGTTCCGCGTACAGGTCGACCGGCAAAATGGCCACAACACTTTCGGCCAGATTTTTCTTGTTCCATAAAAGTTCTGCGCAGGAGAGCGCGATTGCCGGAAATGTATCCCGGCGTGTCGGTTCCACAATAATATCCACCGGTGCTTCCAACTGACTTTTGATACTGCTTTTTTGCGTTTCGCTGGTGACGATTACAATATTTTCAACCGTCGGGCATTGCTTTAACTGTCCGTATACTCGCTGCAGCATCGACTGATACTGTCCGTTTTCGTCCCGTAATAATTTTAAAAATTGCTTGGAACGCACATCATTGGAAAGCGGCCAAAGCCGTTTTCCCGAGCCTCCGGAAAGTAAAATAACATTCAATCTAGTAGCACCTTCTGCATGTTATAAATTGCAAGTTTTCAGATAATAGTCGTAAAGCTTTCGTACACCTTCTTCAAAATCAATTTTGGGCTTCCAGCCTAAATTCATCAGTTTTGAGGAATCTATTGTTTTGCGGTATTCGCCGTCCGGTTTGGCGGTATCGAAAACCAGCTCGCCGGAATAGCCGACTACCCTTTGCATCACTCGCGCGGTATCCCATATAGAAATCTCGTTTCCGCCGTTGCCAAGGTTGAAATATTCTCCTCCTTGTTTGCAATCCTCCATAAGAAAGATACACGCGTCTGCAACATCGCTGCTATACAAAAATTCCCGCAGCGGTCTCCCCGTCCCCCATACGGAAAACTGCGCATCACCCCGCAGTTTTGCTTCGTGCATGCGCCGCATCATAGACGGCACAACGGTCGCCTTTTGTAAATTAAAAGAGTCACCCGGTCCGAAAAAAAGCAGTCTCCATACTGCTTAAAATAATACTCACACAGCTTGACAGCGGCAATTTTCGCCAGAATATAGGGTTCATCCAGCTTGCCGTGTTCGCCGGTAAGGAGCGCCTCTTCCCGAATAGGCTGTTCGGCGTTTTTCGGATAAACAAACGAGCTGCCCATGAACAGAAGCTTTTTTACTCCATATTCATGCGCAGCGGCAATCACGTTTGTTTCCATTTGCAGATTCTGCATAATAAATTCCGCGGGATGCTCCGTTTTATCCGCGATACCGCCGATTCTGGCGGCACAGAAAAAAACATATTCCGGGCGATATGTACGGAAAAAATCGTCGGTCTGCATTTGGCTCGTTAAATCCAGCTCGGAATGGGATTTTACAATCAAATCGGAATAACCGCTCTCACGTAATTGTGATTCGATTGCGTGCCCGGCTACCCCACGGTGGCCGGCAATAAAAATTCGACTGCTTTTCTGCATACCGCACTCTCCTGATAAAGCTTGGAATGTTTATAAGAACAACTATATTATACTATTGCAAAGGTTCTGTTTGTGTGCATGGCTCCGTGCCTAAAAATTCATCCACGGCGGCTAGAATATGATCTGCCGTGATGCCGAAGTGCTTCTCTACATTGGTTCTTCCGCCATGAATGTCACCGTAACCGCTCTTGTTATAAACCGCAATCCGCTTCAACGGCTTGAAAATGCGGGAATCCGCTATAAGTTCGCTCAGCATAGCCCCCATTCCACCCGCGGCGGTATGCTCCTCAATGGAAATAAAGAAGTCATATCGATTGAAAACCTTTCGGAGCGCGTTCTCATCCGGATTCATGCAGTACAAATCCATCACGCCACAATCCGTTCCGCTTTCGTGTAACCGTTCGCGTGCTTCCAGCGCCATTGTTACGGTATTTCCC
The DNA here is from genome assembly GCA_023458755.1 of Bacillota bacterium. Taxonomy (GTDB): domain Bacteria; phylum Bacillota; class Clostridia; order Oscillospirales; family Acutalibacteraceae; genus JAEWYE01. The sequence continues at coordinate 28,213 of JAEWYE010000045.1, forward strand.
GTCGCAATCAGTAAAATTTTTTCGCCCGGAACCAGTACGGAAAAACCGTTCGGATAACAAACCTGCTCCGGTGAAGTATAAAACGGTTCCGGAGAAAGTTTATCCATGCGAATATACTGCGGTCCGGCAGAAACAAGGGATTGTTCGGCAATTACTTCCGTCATGATTGGGTCGGACAGGTTGTACATTTTCACATTCGGAAGCATCCGCATGGCACCGATATCTTCCGTATTATAGTGTGATGCCCCATAGGACGCAAAACTGAAGCCGGCACCCTGGCCTACCACGATAACCGGAAGATTCATCATGGAGATCGTTTGCCGGATAATCTCGTAGCAGCGCATATAAACAAACGGCGCGTTGGCATATACATAAACCTTTTTCCCTTCCAAACAAAGCCCGGACGCAACCGCTATCGCGTTTTGCTCGGCAATTCCCACGTTTACGAACTGGCCGGGCAGCTCCTCTCGGTATTTATCCAACGCGCACGCGCCCAAATCCGCGGAAACAAGCATAATATTGTGGTCTTGCTTTGCCTGTTCATAGATTTTATCCCAAAAGATATCGCGCAAATTGGTATTCATACGCAAATTCCTCCGTCCAGTTCCCGACACGCTTCCGCTTCCTGTGTGGCATTCAAAGCAGTGCCGTGCATCAGCGGCTTGTTTTCAATAAAGCCTACCCCTTTTCCCTTTACGGTGTCCGCAATGATTACAGTCGGCCGCTTGCCGCGTCTGGAATGCACGCCGTCGAACGCCTTTCGGATATCCTCAAAATCATGCCCATTGATATGCCGAACCGTCCACCCAAACGCCTGCCATTTTTCATCAAACGGCTCCAAACCGACTGTATTTTCCGTAAAATCGGAGCAGCTCATATAGTTACGGTCAACAATCGCGACCAGATTATTCAGATCATACTGCGCGGCGAACATGGCAGTCTCCCAAACCGCGCCTTCCTGACACTCACCGTCGCCGAGCAGGACAAAAACAATTGGATTTTTCCGATTTCGCTTCATAGCCAGCGCCATACCCGCCGCCATGCCAAATCCAATTCCCAGCGAACCGGTAGAAACCTCCGCCCCCGGAACGGTGTGCTTGAGCAAAAGGCAGAGCAGACTGCCCTCCCTCGTGCAGCGTTCATATTCCTTTGGGTCAAAATATTCCAAATCTGCCAAAATGGCATAAAGAATCCCGCAGGAGTGACCTTTGCTCATAATAAAGCGGTCTCGTTCGCTCCATTTTGGTTCGTCGGGATTATACTGCAAAATATCCGAATAGAAAAGGGTGACCAGCAATTCCGTACAAGAAAAGCAGGATGTCACATGTCCTTCCCCAACCGCGCACATCATGTTGATCGTTTGCTTTCGAAGCTGCATCGCTTTCTCCGGTAATTTTTCCGGCGGCAGCCAAGTCATCCATTCATTCATACGCTTCGACCCCCTGTGACGACTAAAATTCGTTCGCCAACAGCCATTCGTCTACCTGCCGCAGTCCGTCCTCCAGCGATACACCGGGCTCCCACCCCAAGGCGGCGATTTTGCGGTTATCCAGCAGTCGGCGTTTCATTCCGTCTGATTTGGATAAATCCCAGATAATTGTACCTTTGTACCCTACGATTTGCTGGATAAGCTTTGCAAGCTTCAAAACGGATATCTCCCTGCCGGAACCGATATTGATAGCCTCACTGCCGGAATAATGGTTCATTAAAAAGATAGCGGCATCCGCCAGATCGTCCGCATAAAGAAATTCACGCAGTGCCGCTCCGGTACCCCATAATTTCACATAAGATTCTCCGTTTTGTTTTGCTTGCCGGAATTTCAGAAAAAGCGCCGGTATCACATGGGATTTTCCCGGGTCTGTGCAATCCTTTATGCCGTAAGCGTTAGCTGGAACCGCACTGATAAAATTTGTTCCATACTGCCGGTTCATGTAGCCGCACAGCCGGCTGCCGCAGATTTTTGCCAGCGCATAGCCCTCGTTTGTGGATTCTGGAAGTCCGGTCAAAAGCAGCTCTTCTGTCATGGGCTGAGAGCAGTCCTTGGGGTACATACATGCGCTGCCCAGATACAGCAGTTTTTTTACACCATGCCGGTATGCCGACGCGATAAGATGATTCGCGATGAACATATTTTCAAGAAAATAGTCTGCCGGAGCCTCGGAATTCGCCTGAATTCCGCCAACCAAACCCGCCGCGGCGAAGACATAGTCCGGTTTTTCCTCCGCAAAAAACGTTTCCGTTTCTGCCTGGCTGCATAAATCCAGTTCCTTGTGCGTTCGCAGAACCAGATTTTCATACCCCTGCCTTTGCAGCTGCCGCACAATGGCGGAGCCAACCATCCCGCTATGCCCGGCCACATAAATTTTCGACTGTTTTTCCATGCGTTTCCCCTCAATTTCCTGCTGGATAAAGCTGATTCACGTACTCTTGGAATGTCGCAATCACATAAGCTATTTCTTCTTCGGTCATTCCGTGATGACAGCCGATATAAAAACCGTTACGGTCGATATATTCCGCTGCCGGATATTCGTGTTCGATATCACCGAAAATCTTTTTGTAAATCGGCTGACATAATAACGGCAGCATCGGTCGGGTTTCAATGTTGTGTTTCTCTAAGAAATGTACCAAGTCATTTTTGTCGATGTTACTGCCCTTTTTCACTAAAATCGGGTACATCATGTAGGTGTGCTCCACGTTATCGGGGCAGAATGGAAGTTGAAAGAGATTTTCATAGGGTGCCAGGCCCGCTGTTAACAGTGCCGCATTGTGATGCCGGGCTTCCATGATTTCATCCTTGCGTTCCAACTGTGCAAGACCCAGAGCGCCTTCCATTTCTCCTACACGATAGCTGTATCCAAGCCGTATAAACGTAAATCGACGGTCCAAATCGGTTTGCAACCGTTTGGGACAAACCGTTTTCCCATCGGAGGCCACACAACGCTCGCAGGTACAGGCACGCCCATGTGCTAACAAAGAGCGCAGAATCTCCATACATTCCCGATCATTGGTGCAGGCGATTCCTCCCACTCCGGTGGTAATGGTATGGGCAACGTATGTACTGTAGGCGGAAATGTCACTAAAGCTTCCCACGGGATTTCCGTCTATTTTTGCAAAGTGTGCTTCCGAACAATCCTCCAGAATACGCAGATGATACCGTTCGGCGATTTCCTGAATGCGCGGCATATCGCATGGCATACCAAACGTGTGCACTGGTATCAGACATCTTGTATGCTCCGTGATATGCTTTTCGATTTCATCCGGGTTGATGTTGTAGGTAAGGGGGTCAACATCAACGAATACGACTTTTAAACCCGTGTGCAGACAGGCGTTGGATGTTGCGATAAAGGTAACGGCGGGAACAATCACCTCGGTGTTTTCGTCCCACCCGTCAAGTTCCTTAAGTGTTTCCAGAGCAAGATGGAGTGCGCTTGTGCCGCTGTTGCACATAACTCCATACTTTTGGTTATGCATTCCGGCAAAGCACTTTTCAAATTCCGCTACATACTTTCCCTGCGACAGGCGTTGGCTATCCAGCGCATCCAGCACATATTTCTTTTCCAGTTCAGTAACAGAAGCGTACCCGACCCCAATCTTATCCAAGGTTATGTTCTCCTTTACTAAATGTATATCAAATATTGATATTAACTATTTGTAAATTTCATTACTGCGCGTAAATCATGCTCTGTCATGATACGCACAAGTTCTTCAAAAGAAGTTTTGCACGGATTCCAGCCCAAAATAGTCTTTGCTTTTGTTGGGTCACCCAGCAGATTGACCACATCGGTCGGGCGAAAAAACCTTGGATCCACCTTCACCAGTATGCAGCCGGTTTTTGCGTCACGCCCCTTTTCCTGCACGCCTTCCTCTTCCCAGTTGAGTTCCATGCCCGCAAAGTGGAACGCCAGCGTTGTAAACTCCCGCACAGAATGCTGTTCACCGGTGGCAATCACAAAATCGTCCGGTTCCGTGTGCTGTAAAATCCGCCACATACACTCCGCGTAATCCTTGGCGTAACCCCAGTCCCGCAGAGAATCCAAATTTCCTAAAAGCAGTTCATCCTGCAAGCCACGGGCGATACGTGCCGCGGCCAACGTGATTTTTCGTGTTACAAAGGTTTCGCCGCGGCGCTCGGATTCATGATTGAACAGAATACCGTTGGACGCAAACATCTGATATGCCTCGCGATACCCGCGTGTAACCCAGTAAGCATACTGCTTGGCGCAGGCATAGGGGGAATACGGATAGAACGGGGTCGTCTCCCGCTGCGGCACCTCTCGCACTTTACCGAAAAGCTCGGAAGTGGAAGCCTGATAAATCCGGCAAGATTTTTCCATTCCCAAAAGGCGCACTGACTCCAGAATACGGAGCGTACCAAGGCCGTCGGTATCCGCCGTATATTCCGGAACATCAAACGAAACCTGAACGTGTGACTGTGCGGCTAAATTGTAAATCTCATCCGGATGAACGGTTTTCAGGATTTTCAGGATACTTAAGGAATCGGTCATATCGCCATAGTGAATATGAAAATCCGGATTGCCGCAAAGATGTTCAATCCGCTCTTTTTTTTCGGTGGAGGTACGCCGAACCAGACCGTGAACACAATACCCTTTTTGAAGCAGCAATTCGGACAAGTAACTGCCGTCCTGACCGGTTACGCCGGTTATCAGCGCTGTTTTCATACAATCGTGTCCTTTCAGAACAAACCTCTTGAAGGTATGGGATTCAATACAATTTTGTCGGGCTTCGGGTTCATAAGCGCACCCATATAACCATAAACGCTGTTGTTCAGCAGCAGAATGTCGCACATGGACATCAACTTCATGTCATTTTGACTTTCGTCCGGTTCGCGTTTATCCTGACTGAAAGTAACCGAATACGGCAGTTCACTTAATCCGAGTTCTGCCGCATGCTCCCTGCACCACGCAATATCATCCGAGAAAACAAAAAAATGCGGTTCCTTTGAAAGAGACTCTTTCTTTATTTCAAGCAGCCTGCAAATATTTTGGATCTGACTGTTGTAGTACGATGGCCAAAACGCAATCCCCTGCGCTTTATAGCCGCCGGAACAGCGGACATGCACACTGACCGCATAACTTTGCTCAATTTCTTCTGCCATTTTCAAATCTGCCTCATTCAATAGCGGCGGCAGTTCCAGTTCATGACGAAGGATTTCCTCATGCCGCATGAGCCACCCGCCGTTTGCAAACCAGCCGAAATAGTAAACATTCCCCTGCGCCAGCAGCATTTCAGGCATACAATAGTAATACGGCATTCTTGCCACCATCCCGTCAAACTGAAAAACCGGCGCTTCCGCTATCATAAAGAATTGCAGCCCTATATCTTTTAAAATTTGGGGCATCCACGAACCGGCCGTTAGCGGCCCCCTTTGTATGGAGGATTGAATTATTTTCTCCCATGTATCCTTTCCGAAATATTCAGACATGAATGGAATTTTCTTTCTGTTTTTAAATTTTTCAAGCTGAAGCCTATGATTTTCAATCGGCGCGGCTTCCTCCGCTAAGGACGAATGCGGAACATAGAACCATAAATCATCCATGAAAACATCATCCTGTGTTTCTTCCTGCAGACATCTTGCAAAAATGTACTGCGTCATCTGATTGGAAAGCCCGCCGTCCATTAAAACAATTTTCATTGCATTGCAGCCTTTCAAAAAGTATTGCACCGTGAACCGCAGCCCCTTTGGAGCGGTTATGCGCCTTTAACTATATGCATTTTTGAAAGCCGATAGTACCGGGGAACCAAACAGCACTCCTAGAAAAACACCGAGTATAATTCAAATCTCCAATAAAGCATAAAACAAAAAGGAGCTGCCTTCGTGAGACAACTCCTTTTTACAGTGAGTGGAATATGGAAATGTTTTATCAGGAATCTTCCGTATGGTTGACCCGGTTGAGCAGAGTGGTGGATATCACCATGGCGATTACCAGCGCCGCGATGAAAACAGGGATTAATGCCATGCTTATGTATGTTGCCACAAAGCCAAACACTACGGGAAGGACAAGAACACCGAAATAAGCCGCCGTAAGTTCCACTCCGATCACCGCTTGTGATAAACGTTTGCCAAAATGCTTTGGTGTTTCGGAAAGCATTCCGGGGAATACGGGCGCACAGCCGAATCCCACAAGGGCGAATCCAACCAGAGCCGCAACGGGGGGAAGCGGAAGCATCAGGATAACCGCTCCCGTAAAGACGACCGACAGTCCCGCGGTAATCAGTTTTCGGTTGTTGACTTTTAAGGCGACGAAGCCGCAAAGCATTCTTCCAACGGTAATACCCAGATAATAGACGCTGATCCAGCCGGCAGCTACCGCGCTGGTTACCGCCCGGTTCTTTACCAGATAGGTACTGCCCCAGCAAACAACGGTGTATTCGGTTGCGCAGTAGCACAAAAAGGTAAGCATTGCAAGCTTTACGCCTTTTACTTTTAACAGATCAAAGAATTTCATCACAACGGATTCTTCTTCAACGCTTGTATCTTTCTGTCCTTTCCATACCGGAATGGAGAGAAACAGGATAAGGACAATGGCCATTTGTATAGCTCCGATTACGAAATAACCGGAACGCCAGCCGGACTCCCGGTTCATAAATGCGGACATAATGAGCGGACCGGTCATGGCTCCGACTCCCCAAAAGCAGTGAAGCCAGTTCATATGGCTTGCTTTATAGTGGAGCGCCAGATAATTATTCAGTGCTGTATCAATTGCTCCGGCACCAAGCCCCATAGGAATGCCTAACAGCAAAAGACAAAATAGATTCGGCACAAAACCATACCCGATGATGGCGCATGCAGTAAGCAGTGTGCTGACAATCACAATGCGGAGCGTACCGAATTTTCGTAACAATCTTGCAGCATTAAAACTGGAGACAATCGTACCTACCGTGATAACAGCATTTGCAACCGCCTCAAAGGAAATCGGGAGATGAAGCTGCGCATACATTGCCGGCCAGGCAGTTCCAAGCAGGGAATCCGGCAGTCCCAGCCCGATAAAACACAGGTAAATTACAATCAATAAAAGTGTTGCCATTCTAAAGTCCTCTTAATTATTTTTATTTAACTGTTCCAGAATATCATTCATTTTTTCATAAGAGATTGCCCCGTTGCTGAATCCGCATACAGCGCGAAGCGGCATGTTTTCATACATCGCTGCCATCATAGCGGCAGTGCTTTCGCCGAGGGCATCCCCATCTTCGCCTGAATCCGCGTGATTCAGCAGTTCGGTTGCCGCAGCTTTCGCGGCTTCACACTTCATTAAATCTCCGACTGTACTGTTCCTAGTAAAATGAACGGGCAGTTCGACGGTAGACCGGACCGTGACCTGTTCGGCAAGAACGATTTCACGGGAAGATTTTCCAATCAGAATTGCGAAGACTCCGCTTTCCACATGCCAATCGTGAATTTCGGGGTTATAGTACGCAAACGCACGCTTATCCAGCGTAAAAGTAATTTCTTTTTCCTCCCCGGGATTGAGTGCAGCCTTTTCAAAGCCCTTCAGCTCTTTTTCGGGACGAATGTAGCTGCTTTCCACATCTCTTACATACAGCTGAACAATCTCTTTGCCAAATACTTTTCCGGTATTTTTTACTTTTACGGATACAGTTAACGTATCCGTATCTTTGATTTCAGTTTTGCTCAATTTCAAGTCACTGTATGCGAATGTGGTATAGCTTAGCCCAAAGCCAAACGGATACAAGACCGGCATCTCTTTTTTATCATAGTAGCGGTATCCGGTAAAGAGCCCCTCGCGGTACTCCACATGGTCACCCTCACCCGGGAAGGAAAGATAAGAAGGATTGTCGCTCAGCTTAACAGGAAACGTTTCGGCAAGTTTTCCGCAAGGATTGGCGCCCCCGAACAGCACGTCAACCGTGGCCGCACCGACCGCCTGTCCGCCGAGGTAAACTTCGAGAATGGCTTTTACATCGTTCACCCATGGCATTTCAACCGGGGAACCGTTATGCAGCACCACCACCGTATTGGGCTGTACTTTACAGATTTGCTCGATTAAGGCATGCTGGCAATCCGGCATTCTCATGTGACTGCGGTCATAGCCCTCAGATTCAAAGCTGTCCGGCAAGCCGGCAAACACAACCGCGATTTCCGCCTCTTTTGCCGCCGCAACCGCTTGTGCAATCAGAGTTTTATCCGTAACATCCTCTTTGGTTTGGTATCCCTGCGCATAGGTCACATCCGCAAAGCTTTTCACACTTTCCAACGCACTCTCTGTGCGGTACGAGTTGATATGGGAGCTTCCGCCGCCCTGATAGCGCGGCTGTTCCGCAAACTTGCCGATAAAGGCAATTTTCGCGGTCTTCCGGAGAGGAAGAACTCCGTCATTTTTCAGCAGTACCATACTTTCTCTCGCTACTTTACGCGCAAGTTCATGGTGAGTCTCTTTATCAAAAACAACACCTGGTTTTTTGTTCTGCTCGTAGCGGAACAGGATGTTCAAGATTCTTTCAACCGCCGTATCTAAGATTTTTTCATCCAATGTACCGCTCTTTACAGCTTCGACAATCTTCGCGTCGTTCATGCCAGCACTTGCCGGCATCTCCAGTTCCAATCCGGCAAGAACACCTTTTACACGGTCGTTTACCGCACCCCAGTCACTCATGACAAAGCCGTCGAAGCCCCATTCATCCCTTAAAATTTCAGTCAGCAGTTTATGATTTTCCGACGCAAAGGTACCGTTCACTTTGTTATAGGAACACATAACCGTCCATGGTTTCGCCTCTCTGACTGCCCCTTCAAAGCTGGCCAGATAAATTTCGCGCAGCGTACGCTCATCCATATCGGAGCTGGAGGTCATTCTGCGGTGTTCCTGATTATTGGCGGCAAAATGCTTCAGGCTGGTGCCGACATTGCGGCTTTGAACGCCCATAATGTGATGCTTAGCCATCTCTGAGGAGAGATAGGGGTCTTCGGAAAAATATTCAAAATTCCGGCCGCACAAGGGTGAGCGCTTGCTGTTGGCGGCAGGCCCAAGCAGAACGGCTACTCCTTCGGCCTGACATTCATCGCCCAAAGCTTCACCCATTTCCTCAATTAAATCGCGGTCAAAGGAGCATGCTGTGCAGGAGCCGCTCGGAAAGCAAACAGCTTTGATGCTCTCATTAATACCGAGATTGCCTGACTGCACCTCCTGCTTGCGCAGGCCGTGCGGGCCATCCGACACCATCATGGACGGGATTCCAAGCCGCTCCACGGCTTTGGTATGCCAAAAATCGGCACCCGAACACATGCCGGCCTTTTCTTCCAATGTCATGTTCGCTATAAGTTCTTTTATATCCATATGAATTCTCCCTTTAAAAGTAAAATAATTACAAATTTTATCCTAACACTTTTTATTTTGAAATGCAAAACGTGTTCACTGTATGCGGTTCAATAACGGCAGAAAAAGCGGATGTTCCGTCTTTTAAGGTGAACTCACGTGCCTGATGCGTAAAGTTTCCGACTACCGCAATTTTCTCGCCGTCCGGATTTTCAAAAACGATTGAGTTAGCGGTCCAATGTCCTTTTGTTTCAACAAGACGGGCACCCGGTTTTACAAAATGGGAAAAATGCTTCATGACATAATATTCCGGGCAATAGGTTACCTCTTTGGTCTGCGGGTCAACCGTAATCAGGGAATTCTGTTCCCAACCCCAAGTACTTACACCGCCCTTCGGCAGTACCATGTTCCAATAATGATAGCTTTCCACACCGTGGTGCAGATAGAACCAAAACAAGCCAAACACATACTCTGCATGCTCCCATGTGTTTTTTCCGTCGCCGCATTCATTTTCGGTCTGCATGTAGCGGAGTTCCGGATAACTTAACTGTGTCTGCTCAATGGCGTGTTTTCCGCCCCATTGGAAGCCCGCGCCGGTAATATAGCTTCTGGCGTCCTTATCCATCAGAACGGTGTTCACAAATTGATCATAAAATTGTGAAAACGGCGTGGAACTGCCAAACATATAATCCGTAAACGGCGTGTTGATGGTGCCCAGCCAAAGTTCTACCTCTTCGTGGCTGCTTTTCAGTGCAGGCCCCAAATACCGTTTGATAAAGTCACGCAATTCTTCCCCTGTCCATACACACGAAGGGAATTTCTGGTCGGCGATCGGCTCGTTCTGCACGTGAATCTGTTCAATGTTCACGCCTTCCTTTTTGTATGCCTCCACGTATTTTACGAAATAGTCCGCATAGGCTTTTAAATATTTTTCTTCCCATTTCAAGGTTCCGTAATTATAGGCTTTTTTTGTCTTCATCCAAGTCGGGGGACTCCACGGTGAAGCAAAGAGCGACATTTGCGGGCAGCGTTTCAACGCCTCTTTTACGTAGGGAAGCAGATAGCTTTTATCGCGCTCAACACTGAAATTATTCAGTTGAAAATCGCCGTCTGTTTCATCATAGCTGTACCATTCCATGGCATAATCGCTTGCGCCGATTGGCAGCCGGCCCATGTTGAACGCCAGGCCGGAATTTCCGAACAGATCATCCAGAATTTTCGCGCTGTCTGCCTGCGGAAGGTTTTTTAGCACATCCCAGCTCATCTCATTAAAACAACCGCCGAAACCTTTTATGGTCTGCTTGAAAGTATTCGTTAACTCAAGTGTATCTTCATATTGGCAATCTGCAATCCCAATTTCTTTACTTTTCCAACGGTTTTGATCGCTGCTTGTCACGTATTTCGTTCTCATATGCGTTCCTCCTGTGTTTTTAAACACATTCTAACAAATATTTGATCGGATGATTAGATATCTTCTTGACTTGTTTATAGTCTTATTTTGACTTTTTCTTCTTCCAGTGATAATGTAGCGATGGGTATAATTTTAAAAAGGGACAACTGTTCCGCCTAATGGTATTCGCCGCTGCTCCTTATTGTGCAAATATACCTAAAGTTATACTCAAAATAATATTTTTTTAAAAACAGGGAAATTTACTTTGTATGAACCCTTCAGAGCAGGTACCAAATTCGTGCTGCTATTCCTGAATTTTTCCCGCTGTGCCTACGAAAAATGTACGATTTTACCCAGATGAAAGCGAGCATTTCTTTTGTAAGAAAAGTCAAATTTTCATCTTTGCGACAACAAAATATAGTGATTAAGTAAAGGAACAGGTAAAAAATTTATATAAAGGAGACATGGATTTCTATATATTTGTTCAATATTACATGCTATGATAACAGCACAGTCAAGGTTCTATGGCAAAATCTACTGTAAATTTTGAAGGAGGAAAGTCAATTGAGAAAGAGAATTATGAAAGCAATGTCCCTAATCATGGCAACGGCTATGGTAGCAACCGCAGCAGCCGGCTGTTCCAGTTCCCCGTCATCCAGCGCGTCGGCATCTCAGGGTACATCAAGCGCAGCTGCTTCCACCACAGGTGAAAAAACAAAACTCACCATGTGGCACATTCAGACTACCGATCCGAGCAAGACTATCATTCAGCACAGTATTGACCGCTTTGTGAAAGACAACCCGAACTACGATGTAACGGTAGTCCCTGTGCAAAACGACAATTACAAGCAAAAGCTTACGATTGCGATGAGCTCCGGCAAAACCCCGGATATCTACATTTCCTGGACCGGCGGCCCAATGATTGAATATATCAAATCCAATCACATGGCCGACCTGACCGAATACATGAATAAAGACAACTACAAGGATAAGTTCATGGATGCCGGTATTTCGCAGGCGAGCTACAACGGAAAAATCTACGCGGTTCCAGTAGAAAATGTCGCAATTGCCGGCTTCTACTACAACAAAGAGATCTTTTCTAAATACGGTCTCTCCGAGCCAAAAACATTAGCCGACCTTGATGCAATCTGCGCCAAACTGAAATCAAACAACATCACTCCATTCACTTTGGCCAATTCAACCAAATGGACCGGTTCCATGTACTTTATGTATTTGGTTGCCCGTTACGGCGGAGCACAGGCATTCGCTGATGCAACATCCGGAAAAGGTTCCTTCGAGAGCGAACCGTTTAAATTTGCTGGCACCAAGATTCAGGAATGGGTTAAGAAAGACTACTTCAACAAAGGCTTCAACGGTATGGATGAAGACAGCGGTCAAGCAAGACAACTGCTTTACACCGGCAAAGCCGCAATGGATTTGATGGGTTCTTGGTATACCTCTACAATCGGCGGAGAAAATAAAGCCTTCATGTCCAAACTCGGCTTCTTCGCATTCCCGTCCATCGAAGGCAAAGAATCCAATGGTAACCTTGTTGTAGGTACAGTCGGCGATAACTTCTACAGCGTATCTCAGGAATGCAAAGACAAAGCCGGCGCATTCAAAGCCATCACCTACTTACTTGACGAAACCGCTGTAAAAGAGCGCACAGCAGGAGGGAAAATTGTTCCTTTCAAAGACGCTACCGCATCCGACGATATCTCTAAAAAGGTTCTTGACGTTGTAAAAGCCGCACCTTCCATCCAGCTTTGGTATGACCAATATCTGCCGCCGGAAGTTTCTCAGGTTCATCAGTCTACCTGCCAGGAAATCTTCGGTCTGACAAAGACTCCGGAAAAAGCTGACACCGAATTGCAAGCTGCAATGAAAGCATATTTGGATAAAAACAAATAATTAAGTATTTAAGCTTTTTTACCGAACCTTGAAAATAAAAGCATCACTTTTAGGGTGGTGCTTTTGTTTTCAGTCGGTACTATCACGAACGGAGGAGAACAGCTACTTATTCAATTACACATGGGAAATTTGGTGATGGAACTGAACTGAATTAATGGAAATAGAAAGTGTGGTTATAAATATGGAAAACAGAAAAACTCTTCACAAAAAGAATCAGCTGTCCACCGGCATCGCCGCTGCTGTTTTTTTAGCCCCTGTACTTATTATCTTAGCCGTCTTTATCGCTTACCCGATTATAGATTCGATTAAAACCAGTTTTTTTAGCTGGAATGGCATCAGCGCAGATAAAACTTTTATAGGACTTGATAACTGGAAAGAAATCATGCACGACACCATCTTTTGGAGTGCATTTAAAAATAATATGATCATTGTGGTGTTATCCATATGCCTGCAGCTGCCAATCGGTTTGGCACTTGCCACATTTTTGGATATCGGCGGCAAAAAATTCAATTTCTTCAAAGTCGTATTTTTCGTACCGATGCTCATGTCTTCTGTTGCAATCGGCTATTTATTTAAATATGCTCTGGATGCAAACACCGGTATTGTGGCAACCGTTGTATCCTGGTTCGGCGGCAACGGTTTTGACTTGCTCGGAGATCAGAATCTGGCCATCTTCGCGGTTATCGCTGTTATCTGCTGGCAGTTCATACCGTTCTATATGGTGTATTTTCTTGCCGCGTACAGCGGGCTGCCAACCGATGTCTATGAAGCCGCAATTATAGACGGTGCTACCCGAAGCCAGTATTTCTGGCGTATCGCGCTGCCAATGATGCGCCCTGCCATTGTAAGCGCAACTATTCTTTCGATGATTGGTTCTTTAAAATACTTCGATTTGATTTACGTTATGACGGGCGGCGGCCCCGGCAACGCAACCGAACTGATGGCAACCTATATGTACAAAAACGCCTTTGTAACCTACAAAATGGGTTACGGCTCCACAGTTGCCACTGCCATGTTCGTTTTAATCACGGTGTTTTCCCTGCTTGTCATGAGAGTTTTAAACAAAAAGGAGCGTGTATAACATGAATACAAAAACAAAAAAAGTAACAACTTGGACAATTGTGTTTTTGCTTATCGGAGTATGGCTCCTTGCTACCGGCGTTCCATTCCTTTTCATGATTCTGTCCGCATTTAAGCAGCAGTTTGAAATTTTAACGAACGGCGTATTTGCATTGCCACAGTCGCTGTATTTGGATAATTTTGTGGCTGTTTTACAGGGAAACTTTTTTAATTATTTTTTCAACAGTGTCATTGTCCTTGCAATTTCCCTCACGGTTTTACTTTTCATCAGTGCATTTGCTTCCTACCCCCTTTCCAGATTCAAATTTAAATTGAACAAACCGATTTTCGGCCTGATTGTGGCTGCCATGTCGGTGCCGATTCACGTAACCTTAATTCCTGTGTTCATGATGTCGCAAAAGCTGAACCTGTATGACAGCATTTGGGCACTGATCGGGCCGTACATTGCCTTTAACGTTCCGATTTCCGTCTTCATTCTAACGACCTTTATGGCAGATATTCCAAAAGAGTTGGAAGAAGCCGCTCAAATTGACGGCTGCGGAAGATACCGAACCTTTTTCTCCATTATGCTGCCGCTTGTAAAACCCGGTCTCGCAACCTTGGCAATCTACAACAGTGTGAATATGTGGAACGAATTCAGCTTCGCACTTGTGCTTACACAATCGCAAAGCAGCCGCACCTTACCGCTTGCAACTTGGGAATTCCAAGGTCAATACGCACTGAATACCCCGATGATTATGGCTGTGCTTTCTTTGTCCGTGCTCCCCATGATTATCGCGTTTATTGTCGGGCAGGATAAGCTGATTAAAGGCATGATGGCCGGAGCGGTAAAAGGATAACGTTAAGTTGCACAAAACCGTACATGAAATTTACTCGTTTTTATGCATTTCATCTTTTGATTTGTTATAATAAGTTTACCAAGCAAACCGCTTCGCTAAAACAACAGATAGCAGTTACTTTTTGTTCCTCTCATGTGCCGCCGGTATATGTCCGCGGCACAAATTGAAGCGGCGGTTTTACTGGATTCTCAAACAGATCAGAACATGTGAAATGTATGGAGGCGAGTAAACCTTTGAAAAAATTATTCAACGATTTTAAAAACAAATTGAAAAGACAAAATTTCAACCGAAAAATCAATTACTTTCTGATTACTGAAATATTGGTAATTACTCTGGTTTTTCTAATCATTACCGTGGTTTCCAACTGGATATCCGTCCGGAACAAAACGACCGACCTTGCCATGAAGCAGATTAACCTTGTGAGCAACACGTTGGAATCTACGTTAAAAGGCTTTGAAGACGACGTGGAACTGCTGATGTTCGACAGCCGCATTCAAGAATACTTAAAGAGTCCGGGTAATTCCATCTCCACTACAAATGCTGCGTATAATTCGCTGAATTATATGATGAATGCAAAAACGGACATCAGCTACATGGCCGTCATCAATACCGGCAGCAACGGCATGATTTATACCGGAACACCGGTCATGGGTTCCAATTTTATTGAGCAGGCACGAAATGATTTTAAAAGCGCCGTAAAAACTTCTTACAGCAACATGAGGACCAATGTTTCCCATAAAATTTTTTATCCGAATGAATACTCGCTGAATGTGTATCAGCCGCTTTACGACGAATACGAAATCAATAAAGAACTCGGTCTGCTGTGCATCAGCATGGACGAAAGTGTTCTGTGCAACAGCTACAGTGTAAAAAGCACAGAAATGCCGTTTGATGTATATTTGGCAGATAACAAAGGAAACATCATCTCCAATCAGGACAAAAAACTTATTTCAACCAAGTCCCCTTATGCCGCTGATTTTGTCGGAAACAAAGGCTACTTTGAGAAAAACGGAAATTTGGTTGTTTATCAGTATATCGGCTCCTGGAACTGGTATGTAGTCGGTACCATAAAAAGCCAATATCTTTATTCCGACATCTATCTGACCATTTTGATTTTGCTTGCGCTGGTTACCGCGTTTTGCCTGATCAGTGTGCTGATTTCCATTAAACTGAGCAATAGTCTTTATAAGCCAATGAAGGATATCGTGCGCAAAATGGAGATTGTTTCAGGCGGCAGTCTGGAAGTAAAAATGGACCCGAACTATAGCGGAGATGATTTCCGCCAATTGGCATCCGGCTTCAATGAGATGATCGACGAAATACAAAACCTGATGGTGCGAGTGAAAACCGAACAGCATCAAATCGAACAAATCAAACTGAACGCATTACAGGCACAGATCAAGCCGCATTTTCTTTACAACACCTTGGACTGCATTCATTGGCAGGCTTTAAGCGACGGCAACGATAAAATATCAAAAATGGTGAAAGCACTTGCAAAATATTACCGTCTGTGCCTAAGCAGCGGACATGATATTATTCCCCTTTCAAACGAAATTGAGCATATTAGCAGCTATTTAATTATTCAAAACATGCGCTACGGCGATATCATTAAGAGCGTCAACGATATTGACGAATGTTATTACAATGTGCGTATCCCTAAAATGACACTCCAGCCCTTGGTGGAAAACTGCATCAATCATGGCATAAACGTAAAGGAAGGACACAAAGGAACCATTATTCTAAAGGCAAAGGAAGCCGACGGCTGTGTGATTGTTTCGGTGGAAGACAGCGGAACCGGCATGGCACAGGAAAAAATAGACGAAATCAACCATTCCCTCTCCGATTATGAAGAAACGCTTGGATACGGCGTGCAAAACGTACACAAAAGGATTCAGCTTCTGTTTGGAGAACAATACGGATTGCACTACAGGCAAAACGACTTGGGCGGCATCACGGTAGAAATCCGGCTGCCAAAACAAATTTCAGAAGTGGAGTGATTTCATGTATAAGGCAATTATCGTCGACGATGAAAAAATGATTCGCACCGGTATTAAAAAAATCATTCCGTGGGCAAGCATGGGAATTGACTGCGTGCTGACAGCAGCATCCGGAGAAGAAGCCCTTGGAATCGTTGAAAAGGAAAAGCCGCACATTATGCTCACAGACATCTGCATGGTGGAAATGAACGGCATAACGTTAATTGAGCAGATACGGAAATCCAACCCCAACATAAAAATCATCGTCTTAACCGGATACGATGATTTCAGCTACGCGCAGCAATGCTGTAAATTGAATGTTCAGGATTTCATCCTGAAACCGGCGGAAGAAGAGGAGTTAATTAATTCCGTAAAAAAGCAGGTATACGACTTAGACCAGGAAACCAGCAAGGTTCAAAAGCAGCAGCTCATGAGCAGAGTGCAGGGAATGGCGGAGCAGATTGAACTGGAAAATCACATGCGAAGCTTTTTGGACAAAGACATCTCTTCGGAATATTTGAAAGACTTTTGCGGGAAACACCATTTTAATCCCGATCAGGCGCTCCAAATTGCCATTATCATCCCTGCGGCGAACAGCGAAGAACTGCGCAGCGAGTACCACGACTTTCTGCACCTATCCATAAAAAACATATGCTTTGAACTGTTTGATTCTCACTTGCAGGGAATCACCTTTGAAGATAAAAGCGGAAAAATTACCATCGCGGTTTTTGACAGCAGCGAGTTTGACGAGACGATTGAGCGTGTGGAAGCCTTAAAAATGCTGTTGAAAAACGAACTGGATGTTCAGGAAAATGTCGTCTTGGGCAGTACAGTCAAGGGATTTTTGCAAATGCGGAAATCCTATGCGGATGCGCTTGACTTAATCGGTGCTCTGCAAAAGCGGCAGGGTGAAACGCTTCAAACGGAAGAATCCGAGCAAAGATTGAAAACCGTTTATCAAAAATACTATGAGCAAAAGAAGAACATGACCGAAAATATCGCGGATATCGACAAGCTTATGGAGGAATTTGAAAACTTCCGCAAGCTGATGGAAAAATACAAGTTGTCCAACTCCCTGGTGCGCAGGCTGTGTTTTGACATTGCATCCGCACTTTACCTGATTTATATCAGCGACACCGGCAGCAGTACGGATGGGAAACTGGATTCTTTGCTGAATTCCCTGCTGCTTGCGGACAGAAACTCCCTTTATAAATTTACAAAATCCTTCCTCCTGCATCTGTTTGGACAGGAAGAAAATAACACCCATGAGCTGATAACCAATGCAAAAAAGTACATCAAGGACAACTTAAACAAAGAACTTACGGTAACCAATATCTCCGCCATGCTGTATGTGAATTCCAGTTATTTTTCACGTCTGTTCAAAAAAGTTACCGGTGAAGGATGCAATGAATACGTGGTTCGCAAAAGGATTGAAAAAGCAAAATCCCTTTTGGAATCCACTGATGAAAAGACAGGAAAAATCGCCGGAATGGTCGGCTACCGCGATATCAATTATTTTTCTCTGGCATTTAAAAAGAATACCGGCATGTCACCGACCGAATACCGGGAAAAAATGAATCAAGTCAGAACGTAAACACGAAAGGAGCATGTACATTGGAAAAACCGGTTTATTTAGACAGCAAATTTACCGTAGAAGAACGGGCAAAAGATTTAGTATCGCGCATGACATTGGAGGAAAAGGCCTCGCAGCTGCGTTACGATGCTCCGGCGGTAAACCGTCTGGGAATTTCAAGATACAACTGGTGGAATGAAGGTCTGCACGGCGTGGCAAGAGCCGGCACGGCAACCGTATTCCCACAGGCAATTGCGCTGGCCGCTATTTTTGACGACGAGTATTTAAAGAAAATTGCCGATATCATCTCCACCGAAGCCCGTGCCAAATACAATGAATATTCCCGTAAGAACGACCGCGATATCTACAAGGGGCTCACCTTTTGGTCGCCGAATGTTAATATTTTCCGTGATCCACGCTGGGGACGCGGCCACGAAACCTACGGTGAAGATCCCTACCTGACCTCCCGCCTAGGCGTCGCGTTTGTGGAAGGCTTGCAGGGAACCGGAAAACATTTAAAAGTTGCCGCCTGCGCCAAGCATTTTGCTGTACACAGCGGACCGGAAGCGCTTCGGCACGAATTTAACGCGGTTGCAAGTAAAAAGGATATGTACGAAACCTATCTGCCTGCTTTTGAAGCCTGTGTAAAGGAAGCCAAAGTGGAAAGCGTAATGGGAGCGTATAACCGCACGAACGGCGAGCCTTGCTGCGGGAGCAAAACCCTTCTGCACGATATATTAAGAGAAAAATGGGGTTTTCAGGGACACATCGTTTCGGACTGCTGGGCAATCCGAGATTTCCACACCAAACACATGGTAACGAAAACAGCTCCGGAATCCGCCGCGCTCGCCCTGAAAAACGGCTGTGATGTAAACTGCGGAAACACCTATCTTCATTTGCTGGAAGCCTTGCAGGAGGGTTTGATTACCGAAGAGGATATCACCAAAGCGGCAATCAAGCTGATGGAAACCAGAATCAAACTCGGCATGTTTGACGAGGACTGCGAATACGACAGCATTGCCTATGAACAGAACGACTGCAAAGCGCATAACGCCGTGTCGCTGGATGCCGCCAGAAAATCAATGGTACTGCTGAAAAACGACAGCGTACTCCCCCTTGACATCAAAAAGCTGAAATCCATTGCGGTTATCGGGCCGAACGCCGACAACCAAATGGTCCTAAAGGGCAACTATTACGGAACCGCCTCGAAATACACCACCATACTGGAAGGCATTCAAGCCGCGGTCGGTGAAAACGTAAGAGTCTATTACTCCGAAGGCTGCCACCTGTATAAAGACAGGGTAGAAAACTTAGCCTGCGCGGATGACCGTTCATCTGAAGCGGTTTCTGTTGCGGAACGTGCTGATGCTGTCATCCTCTGTCTCGGTTTGGATTCCCTGCTGGAGGGCGAAGAGGGCGATACCGGCAACTCTTACGCTTCCGGCGATAAAACGGATTTAAATCTGCCCAGCTTGCAGCAAAAGCTGCTGGAAAAAGTAACAGCGGTCGGCAAACCGACCATCCTAGCATTAAGTGCGGGCAGCGCGCTTGCCATCCACTGGGCGCAGGAACACTGCAGCGCGATTGTAGACACCTGGTATCCGGGCAGCCATGGCGGTGAAGCGCTGGCGGACATTTTGTTCGGCAAATGCTCGCCAAGCGGCAAGCTTCCGGTTACGTTCTATGAATCGACCGAAGAACTGCCCGACTTTGAAGACTACAGCATGAAGGGCAGAACCTACCGCTATATGACAGGCAAGGCACTGTATCCGTTCGGCTACGGCTTAACCTATGGGCATTGCCATGTTACCGGCGCAAAAATCACAAATCAAACACTGAACGCGGACGAAGAGGTTACCGTAGAAATCACGCTGAAAAACGACGGCACATACGGTACCGACGACGTAGTACAGCTTTATATTCACGATATGGAATCTAAGTTCGCCGTACCAAACACCAGTTTGTGCGGATTTTCACGCGTGCACATGGAAGCAGGCGAAGAAAAAAACATTACATGCACCGTGAAGCCTTCGGCCTTTGAGGTTGTGGATGAGGATGGCAACCGCCTTCGCGACAGCAAGTCCTTTAAGCTGTATGTCGGCACCAGCCAGCCGGATGCGCGCAGCATAGAGCTGACTGGCTTAAAGCCTGTAGAACTGAATATTCAATTTTAAGAAAACAAATACAGCAGTTGTGAAAGAGAAAGAGATATATCATCCGTTTAAGTGAACGGACTATTAACAAAAGAGATGGAGATGTTTCAGAAATGGCAAGAATGAAAGCAGCAGTTATGACACAAGTCGGAAAAATTGAAATGCAGGAACGTGAAATCCCCACCCCAAAGGACAACGAGGTTTTGGTCAAAGTAGAATACGTCGGTGTCTGCGGTTCTGATGTGCACTATTATGAGCACGGCAGAATCGGCAATTTCGTGGTGGAAAAACCAATCGTTCTGGGACATGAATGTGCGGGAACGGTGAAAGAAGTCGGCAAAGCCGTTACTAACCTGAAAGTCGGCGACCGTGTGGCGCTGGAGCCGGGCGTTCCGTGTGGAAAATGTGAGTTTTGCATGACCGGCCGGTACAACCTCTGCCCGGATGTAGTCTTTATGGCCACTCCACCCTACGACGGCGCATTTGTGGAATACGTAGCGCATCCGGCCAATATGGCATTTCTGCTGCCGGATAATATGAACACCATGGAGGGCGCTCTGGTTGAGCCGCTCGCTGTCGGTTTCCACGCGGCGCAGCAGTCCGGTGCCTCGGTAGGTCAAACCGCGGCGGTCTTGGGTGCGGGATGCATCGGTTTGGTAACGATGATGTCCCTGCACAGTATGGGCGTAAAGACGGTTTACGTGGTTGATGTGATTGAAAAGCGTCTTGAAAAAGCAACGGAATTGGGCGCGACCGCCGTCTTCAACAGCATCGAACAGGACGCATGCAAAGAAATTATGGAGCTGACCGGCGGCAAGGGCGTTGACCTCGTATTTGAGACAGCTGGCAACGCAATCACTACCCAAATGACTTCCTATCTGGTGAAAAAAGGTGGAACCGTCACACTGGTCGGCATGTCACCAAACCCGGAAATTAGCTACAATTTCGGAAATATTCTGGACAAGGAAGCCACCATTAAGAGCGTCTTCCGTTACCGCAACATTTACCCGAAGGCGATTCAGGCAATCTCCGCCGGAGATATCCCGATTAAAGACATTGTTTCCGATATTTATTCCTTCAATGAGGTAGAGAAAGCGGTAAAATACAACATTAGCAACAAGGCAAATGTAACGAAAATTGTCATTGAGTTTGACAAATAAGCTTACCGCGCATTTTGAAAGAGATAAAACAAGGAAGGGTTGCACACCGTGCAGCCCTTCCCTATAGAATTTGGATATAGAATGTACCGGATTATTTGGTTCCGGAACACCCAAATAAAAGGAGAATGAACAGCTATGCCAATCAACACAAAACCGTTTCACTGTGATGAATACTTTCGCCTTTCTCCCGAGGAAAAGAAAACCTTTGGCAAAATGGTAGCAAGCGAACTGAGGGAACATCCAATTCAGCATTTAGATACCGAATGGGGCCGGTTTGAAAATCTGCCGCCTATGACAGATACGGAGATCGACAAACTTGCACAGGACGTTCTAAGCGAAATGACGTTGGAACAGAAAGTCTATCAAATGTCCTGCGACAACGACGCAAAATATGCCGTATTGAACCCTCCAAGATATAATTTTATCCCTTATTACGCGGGAGAAGATTTAAAATTAAATATTCCTGCCGTAAAATTCACCGACGGTCCGACCGGCATCGTGTTGGGCTACCATTCCACCGCATTCCCGGTATCTATTGCCCGCGGCTCCTCCTGGGATCCGGAGCTGGAAGAACGAGTCGGCAATGTAATCGGCATTGAGGGCCGTTCCGGCGGGGCGAATTTCTTTGCCGGTGTTTGCATCAATCTGCTTCGCCATCCGGCGTGGGGACGCGCACAGGAAACCTACGGTGAGGATGCCGTTCTGCTTGGCAAAATGGGAAGCGCGCTGGTAAAAGGCGTGCAAAAGCACATGATGGCCTGCGTGAAGCACTACGCCGCAAACAGCATGGAAAACGCGCGTTTCAGCGTAAACGTCGATATGGACGAACGCACCCTTCGCGAAATTTATCTGCCACACTTCAAAGCCTGCGTAGATGCCGGTGCAGCGGCAATCATGAGCTCTTACAACCGCGTGCGCGGCATTTGGTGCGGTCATCAAAATTATCTGCTCAACCGGATTCTGAAAAAGGAATGGGGCTTCAAGGGTTTCGTGATGTCCGACTTTATCTGGGGTGTACGCGATACGGTCGAGGCGGCAAACGGCGGGCAGTGTATTGAAATGTACGCGACGCAGTATTTCGGCAGCAGACTGGTGGACGCGGTAAAAGACGGTAAAGTTGCGGAAAGCACCATTGACGACGCGGTAAAGCGTATCCTGCGTGAAAAGATTCATTTCTCGTTTGTCGGTGATAAGACTTTGTACTCCAAAGAAAAAATGGGCTGCAAAGAGCACGCCGAACTCGCGCGCGAAGTTTCCGAAAAATCTACCGTTCTGCTCAAGAACGAGCATCTGCTTCCTTTGGATAAAAAGAAAATCAAGACTCTTGCGGTGGCCGGAAAGCTGGCGGTACAACCCAACACCGGTGACTTAAAAGGCAGCAGTGCTGTGTTCCCGCCCTATACGGTTACCCCGTTGGAAGGAATTAAGAACGCACTGGGAAGCGACGTGGAAATCCGCTATGCGGACGGCAGAATCCCGCACCAGGCACAGGAATTCGCAAAGGGTGCAGACGCGGTTCTTGTGGTTGCCGGTTTAACCTCCAACGACGAGGGCGAGTTTATTGAAAGCGGCAACAATATCGGCGGTGACCGGAAAGACTTGGGTCTGCATCCGGAAGATATTCAGCTCATTGAAGCGGTTGCCGAAGCAAACAGCAACGTGATTGTCTGCCTGCAAGGCGGCAGCACCATCCTTGTGGAGCCTTGGAAAGACATCGTAAAGGCGATTTTGGTACAGTGGTATCCGGGCATGGAGGGCGGAACCGCTCTTGCGAATATCCTGTTCGGTGAGGTCAACCCTTCCGCAAAATTACCGGTTACCATTCCGGCTGCCCCGCAGCAGCTCCCCTATTACGATATGTACGCAACCGATATTGTGTATGACTATTACCACGGCTATTTCCTTGCGGATAAAAACAACTATGCGGTTTCTTATCCGTTCGGTTTTGGCTTAAGCTACACAACCTACGCCTACAGCAACGCCAAAGTCAGCAAAACAGGCGATACCATTACCGTCAGCGCGGATGTAAAAAACACCGGAAGCAGAGCGGGTGAAGAAGTGGTGCAGTTGTACATCGGCTACAAGGATTCTCAGGTAGAGCGCCATGTCAAGGATTTGAAGGGTTTTGCAAAGGTTCACTTGGAACCCGGCGAAAGCAAAACCGTAAGCATTGAAATCAACAAGCAGGATTTGGCGTATTACTGCGCGGAATGCGGCAAATGGACGGTTGAGGACATCGGCTATACCGCTATGATCGGTGCTTCTTCCGCTTGCAAAGATCTGCTGAAAGCAGACTTCAATTTAAAATAATCTTTAATAAAGCCGGTTTAAAGAAATTATCTTTAAGCCGGCTTGTTTCGGAAAGGGACAAAGGAATATGATACAAAATCCGGTTTTAAAAGGCTTTAACCCCGACCCGTCCATTTGCAGGGTGGGCAGTGATTATTATATTGCAACTTCCACGTTCCAGTGGTTTCCGGGCGTTCAGATTTATCATTCCACCGACTTGGAACACTGGCGGCTGATTGCACACCCGCTCAACCGCGTAAGTCAGCTCGATATGCTCGGCACACCGGATTCCACCGGCGTTTGGGCGCCATGCCTCTCTTATTGCGACGGCCTATTCTACCTGATTTACTCCAATTTAAAAAACCGGTATCACACCAAAGATGTCACCAATTATCTGGTGACAGCGGCGGAGGTATGCGGTGAATGGAGCGAACCGATTGAACTGAATCGCAGCGGGTTCGACCCATCCCTGTTCCATGACGACGACGGCAGAAAATGGTTTGTCAACATGAAATGGGGCACGCAGTACGGAAGGAATCCGTTCAGCGGCATTCTGCTGCAGGAATACTCACCGAAGGAGAAAAAGCTGGTCGGAAAGCTGTACAACATCTTTGCCGGGTCTCCGCTCAAACTGACGGAAGCACCCCACCTTTATAAGCATGACGGATGGTACTATCTGATGGTTGCGGAGGGCGGCACCGGCTATGACCATGCGGTGACGCTCGCGCGCTCCAAGAAGATTACGGGGCCGTATGAAATACACCCACAGAACCCAATTTTAACCTCGAAGGGAACCGAATTGCAGGAATGCCTGCAAAAAGCGGGACACGCCAGTTTGGTTGAAACCGATTCGGGCGAATGGTATCTGGCTCACCTTTGCGGCAGACCGATTCCGGGCACCAACCGCTGTGTGCTGGGCCGTGAGACCGCACTGCAAAAAGTGGAATGGCGCTCCGACGGCTGGCTCTGGCTGTGCCACGACGGCAATCATCCGCTCACACAGGTACCCTCCCCCACCGGCTGCAAGCCATGTAAGGCAGACCCATGCGATATGGAGGATTATTTTGAAGAGCAAACGCTCAATATTAACTGGAACACCCTGCGCATTCCTGCCAACCCGCACATTCTCTCGCTCAACGCCAAAAAAGGCTGTTTGCGTTTATACGGCAGGGATTCTTTGGAATCCACCTTCGAGCAGAGCCTGATTGCGCGCAGACAGCAAAGTTACGCCTACACTGCCGAAACATGCATGGAATTTGAACCGGAATCGAGTCTGCATATGGCGGGGCTTGTGTTCTATTACGGCGTGGTGAACTACTATTATCTGCGCATGTCATTTGACGAGACAACACAGAAGTACTGTTTGGGCGTTCTGGCAAGCCAAAATGGTGATTTGACTGCTTCGATGCCGCAGGACGACAACATTCTGTTCGATAAACGTGAACGGGTATATTTGAAAGCGGAGGTAGCTCCGCGCTATCTGCAATTCTATTACTGTTTTGACGAGACTGGGGACTGGCAGAAAATTGGGCCGGTCTATGATTCCAGCACACTTTCGGACGATTACGCATTTAACACGGACTTTGAATTTACGGGAGCCTATGTCGGCCTTTGCTGTCAGGACAGTTTGTATGGCGGTCATCCCTGCGACTTCCGGTACTTCAAATACCACGAAAATTAATCGGTTTCTCACCTTGGACAGCCGGGATGTTCAAACTGCAAGAAACTTCTCACAAAAGGTTTCATTTCCTGTCTTTTGTGTGGAGTTCCCTTTATTGCTTCTGCAAATGACATTTCACACGCTGTTCGCTTGGAGTACAGCCATAATTCTTTTTAAACAGTCTCATGAACAGCTTGTAATTTCGAAAACCGTTCTTTTCAATAATTTCAGAAATACTGCTGTCGGTATTCCGAAGGTCGGCATAACAATGCTCCAGACGAATGGTATTCAGATATTCAATAAACGTAACTCCCAAATATTTTTTGAAGAAACGGGAGAAATACTCCGGATTGAGCCCGACAAGATCCGCCGCAACAGTAAGACTGATATCCTGTTTATAATTGTTTTTTACATAGGAGGTGACATGTTCCAATCGGGAAAGATATTTTTCACCTTCATGATTCTGTTCGTCCTGCAGTTCACTAAAATTTCGGTATAATACAAACAACAGCTCAAATAAGAGGCTGCTTATTTTCAAAGAATAGCCGTCGGCTTTTTCCTGATAAACACGTAAACTGTCTCTCAATATTCGTCGGACACTTTTTGCCGCTTCCGCGTTTTCTTCCGTTATGTTTTCCGGGGCACACGCAAAAAGAATATGTTCCATATTCGGCACATTCCCCTCCAATAACGGGTAGGGAATTTGTAAAACAATCGATTCATTTTGATGTCTGCAGGTTGTAGAATGAACCCGCCGCGGATGAATCAATATAAAATCCTCCGCGTGCAGCAGATAGTGACTGTTATCCAGCTCCACCTCCAAAGAACCGTCCAGCACATATAAAACTTCGAAGCTGTTGTGCCAGTGTTTGGATATGCGGCTGGTGTGGTCTGCGCTATAAAAAAACTTACAGTTTAAATCATCGTCGCAGGTCACAATTTCATGATAATATTTCATATTTTCACGATCCTTTTCCGAATACAAAACCTCAACCTTTTTCTTTTCTAAATAGTAATGGTTTCCGCCGAAAAAGTCAATTTTAATAAAAAAGAGACTGTCTCATACTTATCTTTTACGGTAAGTATAAAAGAAACAGTCTCTTCAGTAAAAAAGATTAGCAATAGATTAATAATGCGATACTTTTTATTTTTTATTTTGGCTTTTATTCAGCCGTTCACATTATAATGTTCTGCGAGCATATTGGTCGCTTTTGACAGTTTATACAGAAAAATGAACGGGCCGACGACAATCAGCGATGCAAGTACGCCCCGTGATCCTCCTGAGATTTTTACTATCATACGGATTTCATCATTGTTGGCGCCAGAAAATTTATTCGATTCCATATTGCCGCTTCTACAACTTGTCCGTTTCACTTTGTGGTAGGATAAAGCCTGAATAAAAACAGTCGCTGTTATTTACTTAAAAATCGCAGAAACAAGGAGAAAAACAATGCCCGCAGTCCGCATGACAGAAGGAAGCATTTCCAAACATTTAATTCACTACTCGATCCCCCTGATTTTAGGTAATCTGCTCCAGCTTACCTATAACGCAGTAGATTCCATAATCGTCGGTCGGTTTATCGGAAAAGACGCTTTGGCGGCAGTCGGTACCGCAAGCCCGGTAATGAATATTCTTATTTTAGGAATTTCCGGGATATGTATTGGCGCATCCGTACTAATGAGCAAATTTTTTGGGGCAAAAGATGAAGATATGCTGAAAAAAGAGATGGCAACTACTACAGTTTTTGGATTTTTCTTTTCTATTTTTATGGTTGTCATTGGTATTCTATTTTCAAGACCTCTTCTTCAGGCACTTCGGGTTCCCAATGAAATTCTCGATATGGCAGCCCTTTACTTACGGATTACATTTTTGGCTGTCCCCTTTACGTATTATTACAATTCGATTTCCGCGGCGCTGAAAAGTGTGGGGGACTCCAAAACGCCGTTAAAATTTTTGGCCTTCTCATCTGTTCTGAACGGTGTACTGGATTTGATTTTTATCGGAGGCTTTGGTTTTGGAATTGCCTGTTCGGCCATTACAACGGTAATTGCCGAAGCTGTTTCCGCCGTTCTCTGCATTATTTATGTATATAAAAGAATACCGATGCTTCAGTTAAAGAAACATGAATTTCATATTGATAAGAGCCTGCTGAAATTAACCTTACAGTATGGCGGCGTAACGGCATTGCAGCAATCCTGCCAGCCCGTGGGAAAACTGCTTATTCAGGGTGCGGTCAATTCCCTGGGGGTAAACGTCATTGCGGCTTTTAACGCCGTAACCAGAGTAGATGACTTTGCGTTTACTCCGGAGCAGAGCATTTCAAACGGGATCACAACTTTTGCAGCGCAAAACCGCGGAGCAAAGAAAAATAAAAGAATCCTAAAAGGATTCCGAACCGGCCTGCTTTTGGAAGTTCTTTACTGGGTACTGATTTGTATCGCTATCACGCTATGGAAAGAGCCCATCATGAGCTTATTCGTTACCAAAGGGAATCAGGGTATCATAAAATTGGGGTGCGAGTATTTAAGCATGATGGCAATGTTTTATTTATTTCCGGCGTTTACGAACGGTATGCAGGGATTTTTCCGCGGTATGGGAAATATGAACATCACCTTAATCGGAACCATTGTTCAAACCGGACTTCGGGTAATTTTTGTCTATCTGCTGGCACCAACATTGGGGATTCAGGGAGTTGCCTACGCCTGCGCGATTGGATGGAGCGTGATGCTGGCGGTTGAGATACCGTATTATTTCTGGTTTAAAAAACACCGTGGGCAGGGTTTTGCGCGCTGTCATTATTGGAATTTCGCGTAGCTAGAAATTATTACACTTTTGAGTATTTGTCCGTGAAAACGTGAAATTTATATGGTATAATAGAAAAATGGAAATTCCTTCACGCACTGGTATGTGCAATTGCATGTATGGAAGCTTATATGACTGAAAATATCGTGGTAAACGATACTGCGCATGAAACTGAATGTTCTTATTCAGAAAGTTACGGCAAAAATAATTATAGAAAACGAATCGCTTTTCAGCGAATTAAAAGCCAGTACATTTCAAGAGCTTAAAACATTCTAACAACACATATAGAGAGGCGGAAAAGTCATAGATACGAATCATAAGCGCTGGACGGTTTCCTATTCTTTTGTACACGGAATTTACTGGTCCATTATTTGCAGCACTCTGAATTTCGCTGCGGTATTTCTTCTTTCCAAACATTTCAGCAATGTCCAAATCGGGCTACTGCTTGCCCTGACAAATATTTTTGCGGTCATTCTGCAGCCTGCCGTAGCGACCTTTGCCGATAAAACGCAAAAAATACCGTTAACCACACTGTTAATTATATTAACCTCCGCAGCCGGATTGCTTGCGGCCGGACGTTTCTTGGCGTCCGGCGTTTCGGGAGCGATTGCCGTGCTGTTTGTCTTTGAACTTACCATTCTTCTTACGCTGCAGCCGCTTATCAACTCCCTTGGAATGCAGCTCATCAATCGAGGAATACAAATTAATTTCAGTCTGGCAAGAGGAATCGGCTCCATTACTTTTGCCGTATTTTGCATCATACTCGGAAATCTTGTGGGGCAATTCGGCACTGATTCGCTATCCGTATTTTCTTTTTCTCTATGCGCGGCACTGATTCCTGCGATTTTACTTTTCACAAATAAGCGGTTGCCTCATTCCTTTACCCGGCAATCCATTCCGAATGCGGAAAAAAAGGATATGCAAGAAACCCAGGCAGATAATTTTATCTCTTTTATAAAACACAACAAACGGTTTATGGTTCTGATTGGCGCGGTAGCACTGACTTTCTGCTCCCACCAACTGATTAACTATTACCTGATTCAAATCACCCAGCAAATAGGCGGCACCGCAAAAGAAATGGGGATTGCTACCGGAATTGCGGCGGCAATCGAACTTCCGGCAATGATCCTGTTTTCGATTGCGATTAAAAAAATTCACTCCGGTTCCATTTTTAAGTTCTCCTTATTTTTCTTTATGATAAAAGCAGCCATGACAGCGGCGGCCTCCACAATAGGGATTTTATATGCCGCGCAATTATTGGAATCCTGTTCCTATGCTTTGTTTATTCCCGCGTCCATTTATTATGTGAATGAATTGCTGAAAAAAGAGGACTTAATAAAGGGACAGGCCTTTATGACAAGCGCGGTTACGTTAGGCGGAGTAGCCGCCAGTGTTTTAGGCGGCTGGCTTTTGGATAGCTATGGCGTAAAAACGATGCTTTTTATCGGAGTGTTTATTTCCGTTTTTGGGCTGCTCGTCGGTCTATGTTCCATCGAAAAGCCAAAAGTGAAGCAGGTAACAAGCGAATTGCCTATAAAATGAGCCGTATCCCTTGGTGAAATCTTGAGAAAATGCTTTAAATGCTATATAATTTTTATATTGAATATTAGAGGTGGTCGTATGAAACTTATGGTTGCAGAAGCTTCATGTTAAGCCTGTCAGGGCAAAGGACACATGAAGGAATCAAAACTTGTCCTGAAAGGCTTTGTCCGTATACCATATGATACAAAGGAGAAAGCCAAATGAATAATCATACAGAATGCAAAGCAGCCTTTGCGCAAACCGATATTACACCCGATTTTCAAGTAGAGCTCATTGGATGCAGCCGTGCAGACAGTAAATCGCAGGGTGTTTTGCACCCGCTTGCCGCCCAGATACTTGTATTCGAATACGCAGGAAAACGTTACGCTCTTCTTGCGATTGACAGTCTCGGCTTAACGACCGCACTTTCGGATAACGTACGTGCTATCGTTGCTGAGCGGCTCCAAACTGAAATGGACTGCGTCATGATTGGTTTTTCGCACACGCATTCCGCACCGGCACCGCTGTCACCCATTAATGGAGAGCGGTATTTTCGCCTTTTGTGCGACCGGATCAAGGAATGCGCGGACGAAGCCATGCAGAAACTCCAGCCGTGTAAAGTGGGATGGGCGCTGACAGAAACCGAAATTGGAGAAAACCGCAGAGACGGCTGTTCTATCGTTGACAAGCGGCTTGGCGCATTGAAAATAGCCGATTCCGAAACCGGACTGCCTATAGCGGTTCTTCTGCGGGTTACCGCACACGCGAATGTGCTGATGAGCACAAACGACAAAATTTCCAGCGACTATTTTTGCATAGCACGTGAAGTGCTTGGGAAACATTTTCACTGCCCCATCATGCTGATACAGGGCGCTTCCGGAAACATCAAACCGGTGGGCGTAGACAAAATACTGGGCGGCGAGAAAAAAGACCTATACCGGATATGTGACCTGCTGTTAAGTTCTGCAAAACAACTGAAATTTGATATGAGAGAAGTAACCCTTCTTCAAATGGTTACACGAAAGATGGATTATTGCTCCGATGTTCCGTCAGAAGCACAAGCAAAACAGATTGCGGATACCGCAAACACTCTCTTCGACATAGATGGCACAAGTTGGCTTGCCGAATGTGAACGGCTGCGGCAGGCGGGGATTTCGGTTCAAACGCAGGAAGGGCAGGCCGCGTTCTTTTATCTGAACGGTGCATGCCTTTGCGGAGTCCCGGATGAAATTTTCTGTGAGATTTCGCTTGAAGCCGCGGAACGGGTACATTCGCCGCTTTTGTTTCTAAACGGTTACACCAACGGCTGCACAGGTTATCTGCCGCATAGCGAAGAATGGGTAAAAGGCGGCTATGAAACGTTGTTCAGCTATTTACAGTTTTATCTGTTTCACGGGCACGTGATGCCGTACCGGCAGGATACCGCCGAACGCATCGTTCGCCTTGTGTGCAGCGAATGGAATAAATTTCAGAACACCTAGCTTTTATAGACAATTGAACTACTGCAAGTAAATTAAACACCGCGAGACTTTCTGAATTACAGGAAGTCCCGCGGTGTTTTACTGTTTAAAATTATTATTCGGAAGGTTTCATTCGAAAAGCAGCATACCGCTCGACGATATCCGGATTCTGCTTCATAAACATCACAAATCGCGCCAAGCAGCCAATCGTTTCGTCACTGAGCATATGCTCTGTTTTTTCGGTTTCCTCCAGTATTTTCGTGTCGCCGGCTCCGACCATCCGCATAAATTCTTCAATAATGGTGTGACGTTTTAAAAACCAGGCGCCCAGCTCCTTCCCCGTTTCCTCCAGCATTAAGTATCCGTATTTTTCATATTTCACAAATCCCAGTTGGGCAAGGTGCTGCACCATTTTGGTGGCGGAGCTTGGCTGAATGTTCAGCGCCTGTGAAAGCGTATGAATCCGGGTAAATCCGGTATTCTGAGACAGCCGATAAATCATCTCGAGGTAGTCTTCCATGGATGCGGTCAGAGTATTGTCCTCTTTTCTCATATACTCGTTAAACGTGTAAAAGTCATTGCCGCTCATATGTGACCAACCTTTCCAAACTGAATCACTGCCGCCTAAATCCGCCTGAAGTACAAGGAATTTTGCCGCCGCAAGCAGAACGTTTAAAACAGATTGATTCAGACAATAAAGTCCCCGTCATAGCCTGTTAATGAAATATATTCCGTCTGCTTTCTGTTCATTCACACACGGAACGCTTTTGCGGTAAGCTACATAGTTTGTATTATCCAAACAATGTTAGTTCGCACTAATTGTGCTTTGACTACACGTTTAGCGGAGGTTCGTATACTATCGGAAAGGTGATAATTCCCCATGCAAAGCGAAAGCGAAGCGATACATGCAGCAAATTTAGACTTGAAATTAATCTGCCCGGGTGAAGCGGCTATTTACAGACCATATCGCGTTCCCCGCAAAAGCAAAGGGCTCCAACTGCTTCAATACCTTGGGCCGGCCTTTATTGTCAGTGTGGCCTATATTGATCCCGGAAATTTTGCGACGAATATCAGCGGCGGGTCCAAATTTAATTACACCCTTATCTGGGTTATTTTAATCAGCAATATCATGGCTGTATTTTTGCAGACCATGTCTGCCAAGCTTGGAATCGCCACCGGACATAATCTGCCGGAGCTGTGCGGAAAAGTGTTCCCGAAACCCGTCAACTGGTTCTTTTGGATTGTTGCGGAAATTGGTGCGATGGCAACCGATCTGGCGGAATTTTTGGGCGGAACGCTTGGACTGAATCTGTTATTTCAAATTCCTATGTTTTATGCGGGTCTGATAACCGGACTGCTTACCTTCCTCATCTGTTACATGGAGAAATACGGCCAAAAGGTCGTGGAAGTCATCATCACGGTTCTGGTTGCGGTAATCAGTGTTTCGTATATGGTGGAACTGTTCCTTGCTAAACCGGACTGGACACAGGTGGGTATTCACACGTTCATTCCCACACTGCCCAACGGGGAAGCGGTTGTCATCGCGGTCGGCATGCTCGGAGCAACCGTTATGCCCCACGTGATTTATCTGCATTCCCAGCTTGTGCAAAGCCGATGCAAGGACGATTCGGCTGAAGGGAAAAAACATCATCTCAAAATGGAGAAAATCGATATCGCAATCGCAATGAATCTGGCGTTTTTTGTGAATGCCGCGATGGTGGTTGTTTCTGCCGCCGTATTTTTTAAAAACGGCATGCGGGTGGATACCATGCAACAGGCGCATAAATCCTTGGAGCCGCTTTTAGGTTCACTTTCCAGCGGCGCGTTTGGAATCGCTTTGCTCGCTTCGGGGCTTTCTTCTTCCGCGGTGGGTACCATGGCAGGGCAGACGATTATGAAGGGGTTTGTTAACATCAGCATTCCTGTGAACCTCCGCAGAATTATTACGATGCTGCCGGCACTTGTAATTATCGCACTCGGCATTAATCCAATGAACGCCCTGCTGCTTAGTCAGGTTGCGCTCAGCTTTATTCTGCCATTGCCGGTCATTCAAATGCTGCTGATTGCCCGAAGGAAAGATCTTATGGGCGCTTTTGCCAACACCAAACGGGTACAGATGCTTGGTATTGGGATTGCTGGAGTGATCCTTTCCTTAAACGCGGTTCTGCTCTTTTTGACTTTTTCGGGGCAGACATAATCCGACTGTAATTCCCGCACTATTTTTCTGAACAAAATTCAACCTTTTTGCCCTCTAAAATCATATTGGTAGTTCGTACCGCGCACATTTTTCCACACATGGAGCAGGTATGCCGGTCAGCGGGAGGAGTGCTTTCAAAATAGCTGCGCGCCTTTTCGCCGTCAATCGCAATACGGAACATTTCATCCCAATCCATTTTGTGACGAGCCGCTGCCATCTGGTTATCCAAATCTCGCGCATGTGGGATTCCTTTTGCAATATCGGCAGCATGGGCGGCAATTTTGCT
Organism: Bacillota bacterium; assembly: GCA_023458755.1. GTDB lineage: Bacteria > Bacillota > Clostridia > Oscillospirales > Acutalibacteraceae > JAEWYE01. The sequence goes on from JAEWYE010000045.1 coordinate 61,801, forward strand.
TGCCACAATACCCTCTTTTACGTCGTCTAAATCCGGAAGGCGCAGGTGTTCGGCGGGGGTAACATAGCAAAGAAAATCTGCGCCGCTTGCCGCGGCGATAGCACCGCCGATAGCGGAAGTAATGTGGTCATACCCTGGGGCAATGTCGGTAACCAAAGGCCCCAGCACATAGAAGGGGGCGTTATGGCAAAGCCGTTTCTGCAGAACCATGTTTGCTGCGATTTCGTTCATCGCCATATGTCCGGGGCCTTCCACCATTACCTGAACGTCTTTGTCCCATGCGCGCTGCGTTAAATTGCCGAGTTCAATCAATTCGCCGATTTGGCCCGCGTCCGAGCTGTCATCCAAACAGCCGGGACGCAGCGCATCACCAAGGCTGATGGTAACATCATGTTCTCTTAAAATTTCAAGAACGTCGTCGTAATATTCAAAAAACGGATTCTCATTCCCTGTCATTTCCATCCACGCAAATAAAAGTGAACCGCCGCGGGAAACAATATTCATCTTTCGTCCTTCACGGCGGAATGCTTCTACCGCACGCCGGTTAATGCCGGCGTGAATCGTCATAAAATCGACGCCCTCTTTCGCGTGCGCTTCCACAACTTTCAAAAAATCCTTAGCCGTAATTTCAAGCAAATCCTTTTCCAGATAACCGATTGCGTCATACATCGGCACGGTTCCGATCATAGCGGGGGATATTGCGATCAATTCTTTACGGAAGGTGTGCGTTTTTCCGTAATTGCTTAAATCCATAATAGCCTCCGCGCCAAACCGGATAGCCATCTTCACCTTTTGCATTTCTGTATCATAGTTTTTGCAGTCTCCGGAAATGCCAAGGTTAACGTTGATTTTTGTTTTCAATCCGGTTCCGATACCTTCGGCGGAAAGAACCGTGTGATGGATATTAGCGGGAATGGCAACCTGCCCGCAAGCGGCCAATGAGCAAATCTTTTCCGGCTCCATGCATTCTTTTTTTGCGACAAGTTCCATTTCTTTTGTGACAATACCTTTTTTGGCAGCTTCCATCTGTGTTTTATACGTTCTCATTTTTCCTCCAAATTCAGATAATAATATGAAATTTGTTGTAAGCGATGAATGTTCCTCGAAATCCGTGAAAATCTTGCAGCCCGGTTCATAATAAAAAAAGCTCACCAATGAAGGTGAGCAAATAAGCCGATAAGCAAATAATTATTTTCATACTCCCTACAACAGTATTAACTGACAGGTTCAAAGGGTCAGGTTTTAACCTTCTCAACTTTATAAAGTCCCCCTGTGAAATATTCAATTTTAAAAGGAAACACAGATCAGCGACACCATCTGTGTATTCACATTGTAATTATAACATGGCAAGATAAATTGTCAACCTAACAGGAACGTGAATCCTTCTGAAAATTGTAGGATTACAATTGATGCGTTACAATAAGTGAAAAAAAGATAGCGAATAGGAAAAGTCTGTGTTACAGTTAAGTTACCACACAAAACGGCACAGAAAGGAATCCTATTCGCTATGAACACA
>JAEWYE010000046.1 GCA_023458755.1 Bacillota bacterium
GATCATCTGGTTTGGGTTCTGCATCACAAGGCCAATGTACTCCGCGCGTTCGCGAATGGTTTGGCCTTCGATGCTTTCACCCTCGTAGAAGATGGCGCCGGAGTCCGGCTTCTCAAAACCGCACAAAAGCTTGGTGAGCGTGCTCTTGCCTGCGCCATTTCGCCCAATGATACTAAGCATTTCCCCGCGCCGTACGGAAAAGGAAACATCCTTGAGCACGGGCTTGCCGGGATCGTAGGAGAAGCCGATCTTCTCCATAGAAAGAAGGGGTTCACCGTCCTCACAAGGCGCCATGCGCTCCGCTTCGCGCATCCATGTTTTGAGCGCATCCGCGCAGGAGGAAACGTCGAGCGTTTCAATGTGCCCCGGGCGCATTTCGGGCGTAAGCGTTATGCCCGCATATTTGAGCGCCGTTACATAAAGCGGCTCCCTGATTCCGTTTTCCTTCAAAACGTCGCTGCACAAAAGCACATCGGCGGGCATGTCCGCAACGATACGCCCATCGTTTACCACAACGATGCGGTCCACATGGCGGTGAAGCACATCCTCCAAGCGGTGCTCGATGATGACGATGGTCTTTCCCGTCGCCTTGTGAATGTCGTCGATGATCTCAATGGCGGTTTTTCCGGTCGCCGGGTCTAGGTTTGCAAGTGGCTCGTCGAACAATAGAATTTCCACATCGTCGATCATTACGCCCGCAAGCGAAGTGCGCTGTTTCTGCCCGCCCGAAAGCTCAAACGGTGAGTTTGTAAGAAAGCGCTCCATATCAACCATGCGCGCAACTCTTTGCACGCGCTCGCGCATTTCGGGGGCGCTTACGCAGTCGTTCTCGAGCGCAAAGGCGATGTCTTCCCCAGCCGTAAGGCCGACGAATTGACCGTCGGTATCCTGCAAAACGGTACCCACGTGCTTGGAGAGCTTAAAAATATCCTGGCGCGCGACCTCCATCCCCGCCACGATGAGCGAACCGGTGGACTTGCCCTTGTAGGCAAACGGGATCAACCCGTTGATGCAATGCCCCAGCGTGCTTTTTCCGCTGCCGCTGGGGCCTACAATCAAAATCTTTTCACCGGGATGAATGTCGAGTGAAATGTCGTACAGCGTGGGTTCCGCCTGCGCCAGATACTGAAACGTGAAGTTGCGGAACGATACGACAGGATCCACATTTCCCATAGATGCTTCCTTCGGTTTGTTTTTCAGGCGTTACTCCGCCTTTTTGAGGCTGCCTTCCTTGGTGCGGGTAGCGGAATAGATGGCGAGGAGGATCGTGCCGATCACGCCGCAGCTGATGGAGTTCATAAGCGCGGCGATCGCGCCCTGTGTGAACACAAGCTCTACAGGTTCCGCATAGATCACAATGTCGAGCACCGGCGCGATCACGAGCCATGCAATCACGTTGCCGATGATTTGGATGAGGTTGAACGCAAGAATGCCCTTGCCTTTGAAATCCCCGCGGTCGGCATTCACAAACTTATAGGCAAAGCCGTACACGAAGCCCGAAACGCCGCTTGCGATAACCCAGCTCCACCAGGGCGAGCCGTACTGCACAAAGTCGGAAAGCGCATGGCCGATGAATGCGATAAGCCCGCCCGCGATCGGCCCGAACAGCGCGCCGAAAAAGCCCGCGATGCCGTATGCGGTTTGAAACTGGGTTTCGGGAACGGGAGAAGGCACCTTAACGAACATGAACAACAGCGTGAAAATTGCCGCGCCAAGGCCTGTGGCGACGATCGTTTTGGTGTTCACGGCGAACAGCTTCTTCTTTTCCATGACAAAACCTCCCAAATTATAATTTCTGTGCCCCGTTTATAAGGCGCTCGCGCGCCAAAACACATTCAAAAACCAAGGAAGCTATTTGTTCAAAACCGAAAAGCTCACGTCGTAATGCGCGGGAAAAAGGTGGTGCTTCAAGCGCGCAAACGCCTCGCCGCCGCGTCCGTAGAGCACCTGCTCGATGTAGAGAACCGGTTCCCCCTCCTGCGCCTCCATGCGCCACGCAAGCTCCCCCATGGCGCGTATTGCGCGAAAGCTCACATCCGCCGCTTTGGCGTGAACATAAAGGGTGTTTTTCAAAAGCTCGTCCACATTCTGCGGAGCCGCAGGGTCTACACCAAGCTCCTTAAGAAATGCGGAAGCGATTTGTACAAACGAGTGTGCGACGATTTGACTTGCCGAACGGTACGCGCAATTTGCGGCGAGCACAAAATCCTTCGGGCCGATATGAAGCTTTCGCTGCGCTACGTCCGTGGGTGGGCCAAAGTTGTGTTGTACGCTTACGGCGTCTACGGTGCAAAGCGCGTAGGAAAGCGCGGGGTTTACGATTTCCGTAGGGTCGGATGCCTTTCGCTGCGGCCTTAAGCACACATAGTTGCCGCTGCCGCGCTGCTTTACGATAAGCCCATCCTCCGCCAAAATAAGAAGCGCCTGCCGCAGCGTATACCTGCCCGTACCGTAACGGTGGGCCAGTTCCATTTCGCCAGGCAGGCGTGAGCCGGGTTCAAACACCCGCTCCGCAAGGTCGGTATATAGGCGGTTATAAACCTCCAAATACGTTGGTAGCTTTTCAAAACCGTCCGCAAGGTTTGCCATACCGCACCCCTTTTCAAAACCGGGTTCATAAACATACAACGAACCATACCAAAAGTTGTTGACAACTTTGCTATCATCATACCCATTCATAGGTGTAATGTCAACATCTGCCAGTATCACTTTTTGTTTTATGAACCTATAGAAACACGATGGCCATAGAACCGCATACAAACTTGCGCAAAAAATAGCGCCAACCCTAACGCGGTTTGCGCAGGCGATGCTTCAGCACGTTTATTCTTCGCCGTCATCCATGCTTCTTTTGGTGCCGCGCTCACAGGTGTCGCTGTTGAGAATTTTATAGAGAAGCCCGTAAAGGGTTTTTGCCTCCGCCGCGTCGAGCGGGATGCAACCTGCCATTGCCTGCGGCACAGCTTTTGCCTTTTCCTTGAGCGCTTCCCCCGCGCTTGTAAGCGTGGCAATTACCACACGCTCATCTTTGGTGGAGCGTTCGCGCTTCAATAGCCCCTGCGCTTCCATCTTTTTTAAAAGCGGCGTAAGCGTGCCGGAATCGAGATAAAGCGCCGCGCCAATCTCCTTCACGCTCATAGAGTGTTGCTCCCAAAGCGCCAGCATGGCGATGTATTGCGTATAAGTAAGGCCAAGCTCCTCTAAAAAAGGCGTATAC
>JAEWYE010000047.1 GCA_023458755.1 Bacillota bacterium
GTGGTTGGAACCTTTCTGAAACCATCTGGTGGTAGGAGTGATTAACCAATCCACAGCATCCTTTACAGTGTAGCACAGCCCTTGGAGAGGGGCTTTAATAACTACTACTCTATAATACAAGGAGTACTTATGAAAAGTAGAAATTGGTTCTGGGGTGTGTTTTTCTTGTTGGCGGCGGTATTTGTAATCGCCTGTCAGGTCGGTGCCTTTGTGAAGGTTGATTTTATCAGCATCGTAGCAACTGTGTTATTGGTTGCTTTGTTCATTCACAGTTTGATAAACCTCAATTACTTCGGCATATTTTTACCGGTGGCATTACTCTATATGATTTATCAAAAGCCTTTGGGTTTGATTGAAATTAACATATGGCTGCTGTTGGTAGCGGCTGTGTTTGCGAGTATCGGTTTCAGTTTCTTGTTCCATCCGCATCATCACGAATGGAAATGTTGTGTTTCCGGTGATGGTACTGAACGTTTTACGGATTCTACCGAAAACATTGATGACAACAACCCGTATGCCAAGGTTTCTTTTGGCTCTTCCAGTAAATATCTGCATGGTGATGCCCTAAGAGGCGGACAGTTCACAGTATCCTTTGGCGAATTGCAAGTGTATTTTGACCAGGCTCAGCTTAGCTCAGATGGGGCAGAAGTCTCCGTCGATTGCAGTTTTGGTGATATGAAGCTTTTCATTCCAAGACAATGGCAGATAATTGATAAAATCCGCACGAGCCTTGGCTCGGTAGAAAACCATGTCCGTTCGGCACAGCCGGATATGAACGCACCAAAACTGACATTAATCGGAAATGTATCATTTGGCGATATTGAAATTCATTATATTTAAATCATTTTGAGTCCAATATGATCTATAAAGCAATCCCCGAAAATGGTTAAAAGCCAATTTCGGGGATTGCTTTTATGGTATTCTCTACAAATGGTTATTTCAAATTTGCAATAAATGTGATATTATAAATAAAAAGCAGCTATTCTTGTTTAAGATGGAAGGTCGGAATACGTGGCAAATGTAGAAAAAACCAAGCAGAAATTGCTGATTTTGCTGGATGTTCTAATGAAATATACGGATGATGACCATCCGCTTTCAGCGGTGGAACTCTGCGAGCAGCTTACGCAACGGGGGATACCGATTGAGCGAAAGTCCATTTATCGCCATATTGATGTTCTGTTGGACTGCGGGTTTGAAATACTCACTGCAAGGTCACCAAAACCGGGCTATTTTTTAGCTAAGCGCGATTTTGAACTTGCCGAGGTCCGCTTACTCATGGACGCTGTGCTGGCCGCGCCGTTTATTACGTCAAAAAAGACTTTGGAACTTACGGGCAAATTAAGAAACTTGTTAAGCTGTTACCAAGCGGAGGAAGTCTTAAAACAGGTTTATGTGGAACAACGGGTAAAATTTGAAAACGAAGAAATTTATTATGTGATTGACGCGCTGAATTCCGCAATTTCAGACAACAAAAAAGTCTGCTTTTGTTATCATCACCGTATCATTTCAGATAATCAGGTGCAGCCTGATACGGGCAGAGAGTTTATTATTAGTCCATATGCCCTGATATGGTCGAATGACAAATATTATCTTGCAGGCAATTATGAGAAATATAATACCGTGGGGAACTATCGGCTCGACCGAATGAAGCATATTACTATTTTGGAGGAGGAAGCCCGTCCATTCAGCGAAGTGAGCGATTACCGTGATTTTTTTGATGTATCGGATTATTTAAAAAAGTCATTTAATATGTACAATGGAGAGCAGGAGCAAATCGAACTTAGTTGCTCCAACAGCATTCTAGAAACGATTGCAGACCGGTTTGGCAGTGATCTTTCGTTTGTCTATCATGATGAAGAGCGTTTTTGTGTGCAGGCAAAAGTCTGCATAAGTGATGGGCTGATTGAGTGGCTCCTGCAATACGGAGATCGGATTATCGTTAAGAAGCCGGACAGTCTGCGTGAAAAATTAATAGAAAAAATCAAAGGATTACATGCGGCTTATCAAATTTCGTCCGATTGACTGGTTAGCCCTGTCCTAACAGCATATGGTCAATAAATATTTTGGCTCCGATTGCAATCAGAACAATGCCGCCTATAATTTCTGCTTTTGAGGAGAATAAATCGCCGAATTTTTTGCCGAGATAAACTCCGATCATACATAACAAAAAAGTAATGAGTCCTATCATACTAACTGCAGTCACCATAAGAAGAACAGTGGTCGCTTTTACCGCGGATGGCAGAATTACACCGGTTGCCAAAGCATCTATACTGGTAGCAACGGAAAGCGTGAATAGGGTTTTATTGCTGATACCGTCCCGCACAACTTCAATGTTGCCATCTTTTGTCTTTTTATAGGATTCGATAAGCATTTGTATGCCAAGGTAGCCGAGCAGAATCAAAGCTATCCAATGATCTACGCTGTCAATAAAGCCTGCTCCGGCTTTTCCGATTAACCATCCGATAAATGGCATGAATGCCTGAAAAAGGCCAAAACTTAACGCAAGTTTTACCGCAAACCACGGTGTGACCTTTCTGGTAACAGCACCATTTGTTAGGCTGACCGCGAATGCGTCCATAGAAAGGCCGATTGCTATACCAATAAGGGAAACGTAATCCATAATGGTTCCTCCAAATAATAATCTAAATCTATTATATAAAGTCTGCTAAAAAGCGCTTTTATCTCTACTTTGCTGTTGTGCGCTCGCTGACTATAGAAAAATGATATACGAAATCAATTCTATATTAGATGCAGCGTTTTGAGCATTGCTTTTAATCATACTAATTTCTAACCCAAATGTCAATTTATTATAATATATATAAAGTTCAGCAGATATATTTTACGAAGTGAGGCGATCTTATGCAAATCGGCAAATATATTATGGCTCTTGACCAAGGTACCACCAGTTCACGTGCCATATTGTTTAACTCATATGGCGCGATTATCGGCAAAGGACAAAAAGAATTTAAGCAGTATTACCCGCAGCCAGGCTACGTGGAGCATGATCCTGTTGAAATTCTGGAAACACAGCTTTATGCAATGCGTGAGGCAATGCGTACCTCCAATATTTCATCCAATGAAATCGCGGCGATTGGAATTACCAATCAGCGTGAAACGACGGTTGCGTGGGATAGCTTAACCGGTGTGCCGATTTGTAATGCAATTGTCTGGCAGTGCAGACGTACTGCTCCGGAGTGCGAGCGCTTAAAGGAAACCGGATGGGGAGAATACATACACGATACGACCGGACTTTTGATTGACGCATATTTTTCCGGGACAAAAATGAAATGGATTCTGGATCATGTACCCGAAGCAAAAAAACTTGCGAATGCTGGCAGACTGCGTTTTGGCACCATTGACACATGGCTGATTTATTCGTTAACAGATGGCCAGACTTATGCGACAGATGTGACGAACGCATCCAGAACCATGCTGTTTGATATTCACAAATTGGATTGGGACGAAAAGCTTCTTTCCGAATTGCAGATTCCGCGAAGCACTCTGCCGCAGGTGGTTCAATCCAGCGGAGTGGTCGGCATGTGCCAAAGCACCGTACTCGGTACGGATATTCCAATTGCGGGCATAGCAGGAGATCAGCACGCCGCTTTGTTCGGCCAATGCTGCTTTGACCCGGGAATGGCGAAGAATACCTATGGCACGGGATGTTTTATCCTTATGAACACGGGGGATAAGCCGGTAAAATCAAATAAAGGGTTGTTGACGACCGTTGGATGGAGCATCAATCAGAAAGTAACCTACGCGTTGGAAGGCAGTGCTTTTCACGCCGGTTCCGCAATCAACTGGCTGCGGGACGGATTGAAAATTATCAATGAGCCGCACGATGCCGATTTACTGGCGGAAAGCGTGGAAGACAGCGGCGGCGTGTATTTCGTTCCGGCATTTACCGGCCTTGGTGCGCCCTATTGGGATATGTACGCACGCGGAATTACCATAGGCATCACACGCGGAACAACAAACGCGCACATTGCCCGCGCTGCACTGGAAAGCATCGCGTTTGAGAGCTATGATCTTTTTCAAACTATGGCAAGCGAGTCCTCCATGCCAATCAAAGAACTGCGCGTGGATGGCGGTGTAAGCAAAAGCCGATTTCTCATGCAATTTCAGTCTGACCTGCTGCAGCACAAGGTATGCCGTCCTGCTTGTTTGGAAACGACCGCGCTTGGCGCCGCAATGCTTGCAGGTCTGGCGGTTGGCGTGTGGGACAGTATGGAAGAACTGCAAAGCCTTTGGAAAAGTCAAACAGAGTTCAGTCCGAACGTTCAGCCAGAGACCATACAGAAAGCGGTATCCAAATGGCATAGAGCAGTAACGTGCTGCTTAAATTGGGAAAAAGAAAATTAATACGAAGCAGCAGCGTTTCGCGATTTTGAGACGCTGCTGTTTTTTATGAATGGGAGTTGTAGTACAAAAGAAATCTTTTGTATAATTTTATCCTAACAAATCACACAAGAGGCCAATTTCCTTTTCTTTGATTGGCCTGAGGAGTTAATTTTTGCAGTTTTTTATGCATCCTATTATTTTTGCTTTGCCAATGCCTTATAAAAATGTTAAAATAATTACATAGAAAAGTATGAAACTATTCCTTGAAAATTAAAGTTTAGAGTGCCGCTTTAAGTAAGTTTTGACGGTAGAAAATTTTTGGCGGTAGAATGGGGCTTAAAATGATTGCTGTAATCGATTATGGTGCGGGAAATTTGCAAAGTGTAGTAAAAGCATTTAATTTTATCGGAAGCGATATCTTTATTACCGGAGACAAACAAAAATTGATGGCAGCGGACGCTGCTGTTTTGCCCGGTGTCGGTTCATTCGGTGACGCGATGAACTGTCTGAAAGAATCCCGTTTGGTGGATCCGGTCATTGATTTTATTAAAACCGGAAAACCGTTTTTAGGAATATGCCTTGGCTTGCAGCTATTATTTGAAGAAAGCGAAGAATGTCCGGACGTATCTGGATTAGGAGTATTAAAGGGTAAAATCTGCAAAATTCCGGCAGAGTCTGGCCTGAAAATTCCTCATATCGGCTGGAATTCGCTAAATCTTCAGCAGGATGATGGCTTGTTTCAAGGTCTGGAACCAAATCCATATGTCTATTTTGTACATTCCTATTATTTAAAAGCGCAGGAAAGAGAAATCGTTTCTTCTACGGCTTCTTATGGCGTTACAATTGATGCTTCCGTACGGAAAGGGAATGTTTTTGCCACACAGTTTCACCCTGAAAAAAGCGGAGAGACCGGATTAAAAATGCTCCGGAATTTTGTTTCACTTATATAAAGTGTAAATGAATCCTGATTGACGTTGATGAGACTTTTGAAAGGTGGAATTCCCATGTATGCAAAACGAATCATTCCATGTTTGGATGTAAATAATGGCCGGGTTGTGAAAGGTACAAGCTTTGTAAACCTGCGGGACGCGGGAGATCCGGTGGAGGCTGCCATTGAATATGATAAGCAGGGAGCGGACGAGCTTGTATTGCTTGATATTACAGCGTCTGCTGAAGCACGCGGAACGATTTTGAATATTGTAAGCGAAGTTGCCAATCATATTTTTATTCCGTTTACCGTTGGCGGCGGTATTCGAACGGTTGATGATTTTACCGCGCTGCTCCGTGCCGGAGCGGATAAAGTATCCGTCAATTCAGCCGCACTGAAACGGCCGGAGCTTATCCGTGAAGCGGCAACCAAGTTTGGCAGTCAGTGTGTGGTTTGCGCGATCGACGCTAAACGAAGAACAGACGAAGGCTGGACAGTTTATTTAAACGGCGGCCGCGTGGATACCGGTAAAGATGCGGTGCAATGGGCAATGGAGGCCGAACGTCTCGGCGCGGGTGAAATTCTTCTCACCAGCATGGATTGTGACGGTGTGAAGAACGGGTACGATCTGGAACTGACAAAAGCCATTTCTGAAAATGTCGGGATTCCTGTCATTGCATCCGGCGGCGCGGGCAAGCTGGAACATTTTTACGATGCGTTTACAGCAGGCAAAGCAGACGCTGTTTTGGCTGCGTCTTTATTCCATTTCGGCGAGATAACCATTCCACAGCTAAAAGAATATCTTTCACAGAAAGGTATCCCGGTCAGACGCTGAATAGAACCGACATCTCCTGCATAAGAATTATCACGAGATATATAACTGACATGAACAATCAGGCAACACGCTTTGCGTTTTCGTCAGTCATATAAGAAATGATAATTGTGGAGGTGTTGGTATGAAGTTAAAAAAACGGATAGTATCCATCTCTTTAGCGGTATTCATGGTTGTTACAATTCCACTGCAGACCGGCGCAATTTCCGATAACGAAGTGAAAGCGCCGTCCGCAATTTTAATGGAAGCAAACACAGGGAAAATTTTGTATGAAAAAAATTCTCATGAAAAGCGCCCCTGTGCATCCATAACTAAAGTAATGACGCTCCTTCTGGTTATGGAAGCGCTTGATTCCGGAAAAATATCCTTGAAAGATATAGTAACAACCAGTGCGCACGCGGCCTCTATGGGTGGCTCCGACATATGGCTCAAAGAGGGGGAGACCATGTCGGTAGACGACTTGTTAAAGGCAACAGTAATTATGAGTGCAAATGACGCGGCGGTTGCGCTCGCGGAATATGTTGCGGGTACGGAAGATGACTTTATCCAATTGATGAACCAAAAAGCTGCAAAATTAGGAATGAAGGATACCACATTTAAGAACTGCAACGGCCTTGATGAAGACGGTCATCTAACTTCGGCCTACGATGTGGCTATTATGTCTGCTGAATTAATGAAACATAAAAAAATATTTGATTATACCAAAACCAGAATTGATTATGTTCGCGGTGGAAAAACGCAGCTTGTTAATTCAAATAAATTAATCCAGAGCTATAAAGGAATTACCGGATTAAAAACCGGTACGACCGGTAAGGCTGGCAGTTGTGTAAGCGCCACCGCAGAGCGTAACAATGTCAGCTTAATTGCGGTTGTTTTGGGTTGCTCCAACACAAAAGAGCGTTTTTCATCCGCGGCGGCACTCTTAGATTACGGTTTCGCAAATTGGTCAATGGCCGCTCCTCAGGAACCGAAGCTTTCTTCGGTAAAGGTGACAAACGGTATAAATGATACAGTTGAACCGGTGGCAGCGGCAAGCGGTAACCTGTTGGTTCCAAAAGGCAAAGAAAAAGAAGTAAAAAGCACGGTTACGCTGAGCGAAACATTGGAAGCTCCGGTCGAAAAAGGGCAGATTATTGGAAAAATAACTTATAAACTTGGCGATGAAACCCTGAAGGAATGCAATATTTGTGCAAAAACGTCCGTGTCAAAGATTGATTTTTCCGCTGTATACAAAATATTATTGCAGTATGTTTTTCATTTTTAAAATATAAATTTTAAATAATTTATAAAATATAGCGGTCCGCCTTGCAAATGTTGCTGATATATTGTAGAATATGTATATAAAACCACAACATTTTAGGAGGCAGCAGGATGTCTATTAAAGTCGATTCTCAGCATCTGTCTAAATTTATTAATCAGAATGAGTATAAAGGCATAGCGCCGCAGGTTAAACTGGCACATGAAATGCTTCATTCCGGTAAAGGCTTAGGTAATGATTTTATTGGCTGGGTGAATTTACCGACAGACTATGACAAAGAAGAGTTTGCGCGTATTAAGAAGGCCGCAAATAAAATTAAATCCGACACAGATGTGTTCATTGTAATCGGTATCGGCGGTTCTTATTTAGGGGCCCGTGCTGCAATTGAGTTTTTGAAATCCAACAATTACAATGCTATGAAAAAGGATACGCCTGATATCTACTTTACAGGCAACAGCATCAGTTCCAGTGCGTTAAGCGAATTAATCGCAATCTGTGAGGGAAAAGATGTTTCCATTAATATGATTTCAAAATCCGGCACGACAACGGAGCCTGCTATTGCTTTTCGCGTGTTCCGTGAACTGCTGGAAAAGAAATACGGCAAAGAAGAGGCCCGCAAACGTATTTATTGTACAACTGATAAAGCGCGTGGAACATTAAAGCAGCTTGCCACAAAAGAAGGCTATGAGTCCTTTGTTGTTCCGGACGATGTCGGCGGCAGATATTCCGTTCTCACCGCTGTCGGACTTTTGCCGATTGCTGTTAGTGGCGCTGATATTGATGCTTTAATGGCAGGCGCGGCTCAGGCACAAAAAGAATTCGATAATCCGGACTTGGATACCAACGAGTGCTATAAATATGCGGCTATCCGCAATATTCTTTACCGTAAGGGCAAAGAAATCGAAGTTCTGGTCAGTTACGAGCCTTGCTACACCTTAATGTGCGAATGGTGGAAACAGCTTTTTGGTGAGAGTGAAGGAAAAGACAACAAAGGGCTTTTCCCAGCGTCCGTTGTTTTCTCTACAGACCTCCATTCGATGGGACAGTATATTCAGGATGGCAGACGTTCTTTATTTGAAACCGTTGTCCTGTTTGATAAAGCAAAGCAAGATATTTTCATCGGCAATGATCCTGAAAATGTGGATGGACTTAACTTCCTGGAAGGTAAATCCATGGCATACATCAACCAAAAAGCATTTGAAGGAACCGTGCTTGCACATACCGACGGCGGAGTGCCAAATATAGTTCTGCATGCTCCTGATTTTTCAGAGCAAACACTTGGTCAAATCATTTACTTCTTTGAAAAGGCCTGCGCGATTTCCGGTTATATGTTGGGCGTGAATCCGTTTGACCAGCCTGGCGTAGAAAGCTATAAAAAGAACATGTTTGCGCTGCTGGGCAAACCGGGTTATGAATCTGAAAAAGATGCCTTGGAAGCAAGACTAAAGAAGTAAACGAACAAAGTGGCCACCGCACCGGCGGAATTATACGGCTTCACCAAAACTTTCATTTGTTTTGATCTAAGCAAAATATGCAGTTTATATCGACTGAAGCAAACGATGTTTGAAGTGAATTCGTATTATATAAAAAATATAGGAGGAGTTTTATTATGGTAACTCTGATCATTGGTAAAAAAGGTTCTGGTAAAACAAAGAAACTCATTGAACGCGCAAACGAGGCAATAAATAACTCAAACGGGAATGTAGTGGTTATTGAAAAAGGCTTGAAATTAACCTATGACATTTCTCATCAGGCAAGATTAATTGATATTGATGCTTACGGCATTCAGGGCTTAGACGCATTCTTTGGGTTTGTAAGTGGTATTTGCGCAGGCAATTACGATGTTACCGATATTTTTGTTGACTCCACCTTAAAGATTGTTGGACCGGACACGGAGGCTCTTGCAATTTTGGCTGAAAAGCTCAGCGCATTGGCCGCACTCGCAGATACTAAAATCACACTTTCTGTTTCTGCTGACGTAGAAGAACTGCCGAAGAGCATTGACGCAGTTTCTGTAAAAATCTAACGGATTACCTATACAAAAAAGCTGCCGGAGAATTTCTCTGGCAGCTTTTTTCGTGTGTGATATATTCACTTTTCCAAACGTTTTTGCAAAGCGGAAAGGGTCACCTGATAGGCGCTTTCCTCATAGGGGTAGGGGAGAGGCTTATACTCGAAATTCTCTATCGAAGAGCCGATTAATTTTACGATATATGTCGTAAAGTGCGGATTTTTTACTAGAATTGGACCAATTAAATGTGTGCCAAATACATTTTTATAGCGCCAACCCTCATTTTTGTCATTTGCAGAGTTTCCGAAGCCCATAACCACCTGAAACAGTGTTTGCGGCACATTCATAATTTCGCTGCATTTATTTATGAATCCTACCAAAGGGGTATCCAACGCATCAAATGTAGCAATTACATCACCGGTGTAACGTGTGTCGCTATGCTCAACGGTTGCAAAATCCGAAATTCCGGCGCCATCATAAACGGTGCCGTTTCCAGAGGTAATGCTTTTGCCGAGCATCTCGAAAGCATTTCCGGTAAATAATAAAACCGTGCCACTTTCCGCGGCTGCTTTGAGTTGTTCCTTATAGCGGCATAAATGAGAAAGTGCTATCTTCTGGTTGCGTTCTGTTCCGGAACCGGCATAAATAAAGGCGTACTGGGAAAAGTCGATATCGTCTCCCACACTTTTTCTCTCTATCGTAACTTCAAGTCCCTGTTCCCGCAGATGCCGCTCCAATACTCGAATATTACCGTTTTCGCCGTACAGATTCATTAAGTCATAATATAAATATAAGATTTTAACTTCCATAATTAACGTCCTTTCTTCCTGTAAAACACAGTCGCCGGTTATTAGGAATCCAGTTCCACTTTTGAAAGAAATTTACCCTTGTCAGAAAAACAAGTGATTACATAAATGTGACCGACGACTTCCTTCTCAACGTACTCAACGGTGTCTTCGATGCTGCTGATGACGGTTAGGCGTTCAGCAGGTATTCCGCAGTATTCAAAACGGGTTGCGAGGTCGTTGCAATACTGGCCGGATAAGATGATCTTTTTTACGGTGTCACAATTCAGCAATTCAAAATCGATGTCCCACAGCCAGGAAACTTCACTGGTAAAGTATTTACGGCTTACCGCGTCTACCAGAACTACTACCGTACAATCCTCTTTATCACTTATAGCCACGCGAATGGACTGATCATACGAGATAGAGTTTTCATGCTTGGATGTTAGAAGCGTGCCTTTGTGGTCTCCTGTAGTAAAGGTGACAACCCTACCGTTCTTCAAGGAATAGTTGCTTACGGCGTCTACAATGGTACGGTTATCAATACCCAGCAGGCTTGCAACCGAATAGGCGGCAAGTGTGTTATATAAATGGTAGATGCTGGAAAATGCAAGTGAAATTTTGCTGTTGTTATTTATTACGATATAGCCGTCTTCCAAATTTGCTTCGGTTACGGTAAACTGTGTATCATTCCGCTTAAGCTCACAGGCGGTACATTTATATTTACCGATATGGTTATAATGATAATATTCATATTTCATTTTTGCTTTGCAGTACGGACAATAATTTCCGTCGTTGTATATGCTTGTATTTTCTGCGGTGGATTGGGGAAGCTTGTCCACTCCAAACCATACAACATCTTTATGCTCAAGTCCGAAACAGGAAACAAGAGGGTCGTCCGCGTTTAATATCAGTTTCGTTTCGTCATGAATACTTTCCTTAATAATGTCATATACCCATTCCGGGTGCCCGTTTCTTGTTAACTGGTCACGGTAAAGGTTCGTAATGACATAGTGGGTAGGGGAGAAATACTGAAAGGTGTGTCTGGCGAAGCGCTCATCCGTTTCAATAAGCAATATATCGCTTTTTACTTTTCCGCCGAGTGTGCAGTCGTTTAATATAAAGGTGGTAACCCCTTCAATCTGGTTGGAACCTTCTTTATTATACGCAATTTTTTTGCCGCCCTCACGCAAAATATGCGCGATCAGTTCAACGGTTGAGGTTTTTCCGTTACTGCCGGTAACGGCTACGATATATTTAGGCATTTTGATTTTATTCAAAATCTGCGGGTCAAGTTTTAAGGCGATTTGTCCGGGTTTGCTGCTGCCTTTGCCAACCAGTTTTCCGACAAATCGTATCAGCTTGCAAAGCAGAATAATAAGTGAGGTTTTCATGTGAAACAGCTCCAATTCATAATTTGAACGAAAGTTCTATCAATAGTCCTTCAAATTATTATTATACCAATTATTACGAAATAGTGCAAATGTGATTTTAATTATATTGGGATGAAACATTACTAGAAGAGCAATGGGATTCTATTGTGGAAGAAAAATAAAATATATTGTATATAGAAAAGCGGTATGCTATAATCTAGCGGCAGATAAGTATAAAATTATTGGAATATAGCCCGTTTTCAAAGCGATTTGGTATTATTATTATATAGGAGATTGAATTGTGGGTGGAAAATTATTAAAGCGCATGTTAGGCGAAAACTTCACAGCTAATAGTAAAAAGTATGGAAAGATAAACTTTGCAATTGTACTTTGCATGTTTGTTGTTTCGGCAATCATGCTTCTATTTTTACCCTCACAGCTCCCGATCTTACATAACGGTGCAACGGAATATCCAGTTCCAAGCGTTTTAGGTGTATGGATTATTCCGGTTATTGCGTTAATTGTGAACCTTTCTTTTATTAAGCAAAATCGTCTATCTAAGATGAACAGTATATTTTTCGGAATCGCGTTTGTTGCGATGACAGTATATTACATCACATTAATGTAAGCGGTAAACGGTAAAGTTGTTGCGCTCAATCCCGATGAGAGCATTGTTTTGGAAAAACCAGCAAAGGCACAGGAATAATAATCAGAGAATATTTATATACCAATACCATAGCAAGATTTTATATCTAAAAAGCTGCATATAATAATATTATTATTGACAAAACAGCATGGACACTATATAATTACAAATAGTGTTTCTCGTTTAAGAGATAATACTGTTTTTTGCTGTGTCATGGAACGGTACTGAGGTGTAATTATGATATTGGATTTGAAAAAAATATTTTCGAATGACAATGAGTCACTTTCATTTGAGTACCAGTTAGATTTAACATCAACAGATATCAACGGTTTTTATCCTTTTGTTTCTCCGCTCGCGGTAAAGGGCACGGTTCAAAATCATTCCGGATCCGCACAATTGGAAGCCAATGTTTCTTTTGACTTTTCGATTCCATGTGATCGCTGCGCTACACAGATCAACACACATTATCAGTATACCTTTCACCATGTTTTGGTTTTGTCTCTTAACGACGAGGAAAATGATTTTTATATCCAGGTGGAAAACTATCAATTGGATTTGGATGAACTTTTAAGGGCGGATGTCCTGTTGGAACTCCCAACCAAATATTTGTGTAAACCGGATTGTAAGGGGTTATGTCCTGTTTGCGGCAAGAATTTGAACGATGGGAAATGCGACTGCAATATGCATCAGGTTGATCCTCGTTTGGAGGTTCTTAAACAACTGATAGATTAGTTTCAGCTATATAAGGAGGTGCTGACGATGGCGGTACCAAAGAGAAAAGTTTCAAGTGCAAGACAAAACAAAAGACGTTCAAATGTATGGAAACTAACTGCTCCGGCTCTGGTGAAGTGCCCGAAATGCGGCGAATACACAACCCCTCACAGAGTTTGTGGCAATTGTGGTTACTACAATGGCAGGGAAGTTGTTAAAAAAGACGCATAAGCGTATACTTTCCGAAAGTGTAGAGAAGGAGAAATCCTTCTCTATTTTTTTCGTTTCTTCTATGCAGAAGCATTTTCCAAATTTTGCGTACATTTGCACCAAGCCGTATTCTTCACGGCAGAACGGGAGTTCGTATGTCTGTAAAAATTGAATCGGTTGAGTGTGACAGCCCGGCCCAAGAAGTGAATATTATGGCGGGCGAAAAACTTGTCTCGATTAATTCGCACGAGATTTATGATATTCTGGATTACCGTTTTCATGAAACAAGCTCCAGACTTTCCATTGTTTTAGAGGATGAAAGCGGCAGCCGCCGAACCGTAAAAATCCGCAAGGGGCAGTATGAGTCAATTGGACTGAATTTTGAAACCTATTTAATGGACAAGCAGCACAGCTGCCGAAATAAATGTATTTTTTGCTTTATAGATCAGCTTCCAAAAGGGATGCGCAGCAGCCTTTATTTTAAAGACGATGATTCCCGGCTCTCTTTCCTGTTTGGAAACTATATTACGCTCACGAATTTATCCGAACACGAAATTGAGCGCATTATTACTATGCACATCAGTCCAATCAATATTTCAGTGCATACCACCAATCCGGAACTCCGGTGCAAAATGATGGGAAACCGTTTTGCAGGCAATGCTCTTTCCATTATGAAAAGATTTGCGGAAGCAGAAATTAAAATTAACTGTCAGTTGGTTCTTTGTCCCGGAATAAACGATGGGGAAGAACTGAAACGATCCCTTTCCGATTTGGAAGAGTTGGGTTCCTCCATACAGAGTATCGCTTTGGTTCCGGTTGGCTTAACGAAGTATCGGGAAGGTTTGTTTCAGCTTCAGCCATATACGCAAAAAACAGCCGGTGAAGTAATCGATATAGTAGACAGCTTTGGGGAACGTTTTTTTGAAAAGTTCGG
Organism: Bacillota bacterium; assembly: GCA_023458755.1. Lineage (GTDB taxonomy): Bacteria > Bacillota > Clostridia > Oscillospirales > Acutalibacteraceae > JAEWYE01. The sequence continues at coordinate 14,030 of JAEWYE010000047.1, forward strand.
CGACCGAATCGCCTATGCCAGTGATGAGTTTTATCTGAAAGCGAACCGCCCTATCCCTCCGGCAGAATTTTACGGGGATTTCTCTCAATTGGAAAACGGTGTCGGACTCATGGCGAATCTAAAACAGGAGTTTTGCGACGCGCTTGAAGATTTTACACCGCCAAACGCGAAACGGCATGTAACCATTGTAACCGGAACGGCGAATTATGCTTTTTTAAACAGTTTGCTTGACGAATTACGAATAAAATGCAATAATCTTACCTGTAATGTTGCAGCGATTGTGAATGACTTTTTTGGCGATACTATCAACGTGGCCGGTCTGGTGACCGGAAGCGATATTATTAAGCAGCTGACAGGAAGACAGTTGGGAGATGCCCTAATTATTCCGACTGTTATGCTTCGCCATGAGGGTGACATTTTTCTTGATGATGTTTCACTAAATGATGTCAGCAAGACACTGAATATTAAAATTATACCAGTGGCAAACGACGGCTACGAACTGTTGGATGCCATAGTGGGGAGTGATACAAATGGCTAAACCGGTAGTAGCGATTGTCGGCAGACCAAATGTCGGCAAATCTATGCTTTTTAATAAACTGATTGGCGAGCGCCTTTCGATTGTAGAAGACACGCCAGGTGTCACACGTGACCGTATTTACGGCGAGTGTGAATGGACCAACCGTAAATTTACCATCGTGGATACCGGCGGTATAGAACCGGATACAAAGGATATTATCCTTTCACAAATGCGTCTGCAGGCTCAGCTTGCGATTGACGCGGCAGACGTGATTGTCTTTGTAACAGATGTCCGCACCGGTGTGGTGGCAACGGATAATGATATAGCCGCAATGCTGCAAAAAAGCGGGCGGCCGATTATTTTGTGCGTCAACAAGTGCGATTCTGTCGGCAATCCGGCGGCAGAATTTTATGAGTTCTATAATTTAGGATTGGGTGAACCGGTTGCGGTTTCTGCCGTACATGGTCACGGAACCGGCGATTTGCTGGATTTGATTGTGGAAAAGCTGCCGCCTGAGGAAGAAGAAGAAACGGACAGTGAACTAATTAAAGTCGCGATTATCGGCAAACCGAATGTCGGGAAATCATCCTTGGTCAATCGCATTTCCGGTGAGGAAAGAAGTATCGTTTCCGACATTGCCGGAACAACCCGCGACGCGATTGATACGACCGTTGAAAACAATTACGGGCGCTTTACACTTATTGATACCGCTGGTCTTCGCCGAAAAAGCAAAGTGGAGGATACCATTGAACGCTATAGTGTTCTGCGCGCGCAGATGGCAATTGAACGTGCGGACGTATGCGTGATTATGATTGACGCGGTTGTTGGTTTTACCGATCAGGATTCCAAAGTTGCCGGTCTGGCACACGAAGCTGGCAAAGGCTGCGTGATTGTGGTAAACAAATGGGATGCGGTAGAAAAAGATGATCATACCATGACGGAATATAAAAGAACGCTGGACGACGCGTTTTCCTTTATGTCCTATGCTCCCATGGTGTTTATTTCCGCAAAAACAGGGCAGAGGATTGACCGTTTGTTTGAACTCATTAAGCAGGTCGCAAACATGAACGCCATGCGCATTCCGACCGGTGTGCTCAATGACGTTCTGGCGCAGGCCGTTGCCAGAGTACAGCCGCCGACCGATAAAGGCAGAAGACTGAAAATTTATTACATGACGCAGGCCACCACGAAGCCGCCAACCTTTGTTTTCTTTGTAAACTCCGCAAAGTTATTCCATTTTTCTTATCAACGCTATCTTGAAAACAGAATACGGGAAACTTTTGGCTTAGATGGTACTCCAATCCGTTTTATCATCCGTGAACGCGGTGATCAGCAGGGGGATTAATTGAATATGTTGGGTGAATTTCAAGACTTTCTTTTACCGGGTGCATTAATCGCTGTTATTTCTTATCTGCTCGGCAGCGTCAGTTTCTCCATTATCATTACAAAGATTTTCAGTCACGGTCTGGATGTACGAACCGTGGGCAGCGGCAATGCTGGAGCAACCAACGTTTACCGAGCGGCAGGCATGGTTCCTTCTGCGCTGACTTTCCTTTTTGACTTTGCCAAATGTGCGCTTTCGGTTGAACTCGGTAAGATTATCTTCCAGTATGTCTGCAGTCAAAACAGCGCGCCGGTTTGGATTGTGCGGTACGGCGGTTATATTGCCGGGCTTGCCTGTTTAATCGGCCATATTTATCCGCTGTATTTTAAATTCAAAGGCGGAAAGGGCGTTGTTACCTGTGCCGCCATGATGGTTCTGATTGACTGGCGCGTCTTTCTTATTAATTTTGCGATTTTCCTGATTGTTTTCTTCCTTTCCAGGATTATTTCGCTTTCTTCTATTGTTGGTGTCGGACTGTATCCGATTACAACATTTTTACTTACTTATTTCATGGACTACCGCGTAGGGACAATTTCAATGGTCGGCGTCATTACGGGAACCGTCATTACTTTCCTGATTGGCGCGGTTATCATTGCAAAGCATAAGCCGAACATACAAAGGCTATTGAATGGTACCGAAAAGAAAATTACCACTAAAAAAGATAATTGAATAAAAGAATAGATAAAAATAAGGCAGACTGCACGCTTATTTAGCGGACAATCTGCCTTGCTTTTTGCTTATATTTTAAATTTTGGTACAGAAAAAAGGAGTCCGATGGACTCCTTTAACTCTGATTGTTATTCGCATCAAACGGCGCGGGTAACCTTGCCGGAACGCAAGCAACGGGTGCAGGCGTAAATACGCTTAGGAGTACCGTTAACAACTGCTTTAACGCGTCTAATATTAGGCTTCCAGGTTCTATTCGCACGTCTATGTGAATGAGAAACCTTTATACCGAAAGCAATATCTTTGCCACAAACATCACACTTTGCCATGTGTCTGCACCTCCTTTAAGGGGCTATTAAATAGATACAACGTTAGTATTTTAGCAGATATATCATGTAATTGCAAGTCTTTTTTGCATGTTTTTTGTTTAAACAGGAAATTTGTTGCAATAATCCTATCAGATTCTAGTGTAGGTTCGAATGTTCTTACTTTTTATAGCTGTAGAAAAATTCATTCTGTCCAGGGTAATATGGTATACCGGTTTTGCGGTCTTGTTTTTTTATTCATTTCGTATTATAATTAACTGAATAAAAAGGGGAGTGTTTGTTTCATGCTGATTCGAGTCATTCAGTCTATTGCCGGCGGAGGTTCGGTTGATTTTCCAAGCGTAATCATGCAAATTTTAGCATCTTTGTTTATTATTTTTTGTATTCTTCCTTTACATGAATGCGCGCATGGCTGGATGGCATACAAATTAGGGGATAATACCGCGAAATATCAGGGCAGGCTTACCTTAAATCCTCTTGCCAGCATTGACCCGATCGGTGCTCTCGGAATTCTTTTGTTTGGTATTGGCTGGGCGAAACCAGTGCCGGTGGACCCGCGTTATTTTAGAAAGCCAAAGCGTGACATGGCGATTACCGCTCTTGCAGGGCCGGTTGCTAACCTGCTTGCGGCCTTTGTCGGAGCATTGATTCTGAATATTTTTTCGATATTTGTTAATTCAATTCCCGCATCTGTTTTTGTTTGGATACAGTTTTTCTTCTATTACTATATCACCATCAATGTCATGCTTGCGGTCTTCAATTTGATTCCGCTGCCGCCATTGGATGGTTCCCGCATTATCGGTGCTTTTCTCTCTGACCGGGCGCTTTATAAGTATTACCAATATCAGCAAATTATCATGATCGGGTTATTTATCATCCTTTTTCTTGGCTGGCTTGATGAACCTTTGTATTTTTTGCAGCAATGGATTACTTATGGCATTACCTGGTTGGCTGATCTTCCGTTCCATGCTTTTGGTATAATGGTGTGAGGGAATATGGAAAAGCTATCCTATAAATTTCCGGACTTTGAAGGTCCGCTGGATTTATTGTTATATCTGATAACCAAAAACAAACTGAATATATTTGATATCCAAATAGCAGAATTATTGGATCAGTACATGGAACAAATCAACGCCATGAAAGAGCAGGACATGGATGTCGCCAGTGAGTTTGTAGAAATGGCGGCGCGTTTGGTTTATATAAAAACCGTTTCTTTGCTGCCAAAACACGAAGAAATGGAAGAATTGCAGCGTGAATTGGTTGGGCAGTTGCTGGAATATCAGGAATGTAAGCGTATCGCACAGATTTTGAACGAGCGCTTTCACTTTTTCTCTTTTGTGCGCGAACCGATGGAGATTGAATTCGACCATTCCTATAAAAGGCATCATGACCCCAAAGAAATTTTAGCTGCTTATCAAAACGCGGCGGGACGCGGAAAGCGCTTTTTGCCGCCATCCGCGGAATCTTTTTCAGGCATTGTAACCCATAAAATTGTTTCGGTTTCTTCCAAAATTGTTTATGTCTTGCGTAAATTGTGGGGTAAAAACGAGATGGAATACGATCTTTTATTTGAAGATAAGAGTGAAAAATCCGATCTTGTTGCTACGTTCCTTGCGGTACTTGAACTGGTAAAAGGAAAACGTGTACGCGTGGAAGGCAGCGATCATTCGGCAAAAATCAAATTAATCGACGGCGGTGGAAAGCATTGGAAATCAAAAAGCTCCAGGGTACAGTAGAGGCAATTTTGTTTGCAAGCGGTGATCCTGTGCCGGTTGAAAAAATCGCGCAGGTTTTGGATTTGGACAAGTCTACAGCCAGCAAACTTTTGCAGAATATTATGGATGATTACAATCGCGATGACCGCGGCGTACATGTTGTACGATTGGATGAAAGCTACCAAATGTGCACAAATCCATCCTACCATGATGCGGTTCGCCTTGTACTTGATATGCGCCGCAATACGCCGATTTCATCAGCCGGCATGGAGGTACTCGCGATTGTTGCATACAATCAGCCGGTAACGAAGGCTTTTATTGAACAGATACGAGGAGTCGATTGCTCGGGTGTGTTGGGAAGTTTAGTCTCGAAAGGGCTAATTGAAGAAAGAGGAAGGCTGGAATTACCCGGCAGACCTCTGCTTTACGGAACAACACCTGATTTTTTAAGATGTTTGAATATTTCATCCTTAAAAGAACTTCCGCCTCTGCCTCAAAAGCAGACAGAGGAAGAGCCTGAAAAGGAAGAGAACGTTACGGAAATCGATGCGTAGCTGATATGCGCAGAAACAGAGCGGAGGCCGCTGATGACCGCATTTATCATAATACTTGGCATAGTCCTGTTTTTGGCTGGTTTGCTGTTTTGCCCCGTTGTCATACGGGCTTCGTTTGAAGATGAACTGATTGTAAAAGCAAGATATCTTTTTCTTACTTATGTGATTGTTCCGCGAAAAGAAAAGGAACCTAAAAAAACGGAGCAAAATGAAACAGGACAAAAGGAAGAAGAGGAAAAGGATGTTACCCAATCTAAAATAAAAGAACTTCTTGCTCAGAAAGGGTTAAGGGGATTTTTAGGTCTGATGAAAGAAATCTTTTTCATTGCACATGGAAGTTCGCAGCGCCTGTTTCGGCATCTTGTTATTTCAAATATTTCAGCTTATCTTGTTATCGCGACGGATGATGCCTCGCAAACAGCGTTGAATTACAGCTATGCATGCGCAGCAGTTTATCCGGCATTTTCAGCAATTGTAGCAAATTGTAAATGTAAAAAATACAGCGTTCAGGTTATACCTGATTTTAATAAAAAAGAGAGTGAAATTAAATTTTCTGCAAAAGCTACCATTAAATTGTTTTTTATTCTTTCAGCGTCGCGGTATGCATTTTTTCAATTTCTGAAAACAATGAAAAAAGCGAAAGCGGTAGAGGCAAAATGAAAAACAAAATAAAAATAAGGCGGTGCGTTTTTCGTGAGTGATCATCCAATTGAAGGTATGATGAATACAACTTTAGAAAAAATTAAACAAATGGTGGATGTAAATTCCATAGTCGGCGATCCGATTACCTCACCGGACGGCACAATTATTATCCCGGTTTCTAAAGTAAGCTACGGTTTTGCGTCCGGCGGTTCCGACATTCCCTCAAAGTCCCAGCCCGATAAAGATCTTTTTGGCGGCGGTACAGGTGCGGGCATCACCATTAATCCGATTGCGTTTATTACGATTTCAAACGGGAATGTAAAATTGTTGCAGATTGATCCGTACAACAGCTCCGCAGACCGTGTAATTGGCATGGTACCGGATGTTGTTGATAAAATCGGCAGCCTTTTCAATAAGAAAAAAGATGAAAAGAAGCAGCAGGACCAAGTAGCTGTCCGCGATGTAGACCTCGACGATCCGCAGGTATAATATTCGACTAATCAAACAATTGTCTGCATATATTTAAATTGGCAGGTGGTTGTTTTGATAAAGAAAATTAGCTGTGTTTTGGTTGCTGTATTTGTTGTTTTAGCTGGTTTTTCACCATTCGTGCATGCGGAAGACATTAAGGTTTCAGCGAAGGCCGCAATCCTGATTAATGCAGATAACGGCATGGTAATGTACGCAAAAGATGAAAACGAACGATTACCGATGGCAAGCACCACAAAGGTGATGACGGCGCTTATTACCTTGGAAAAGGCTGCGCAAAACAACAAGGTGGTCACGATAACCGACCAGATGGTAAAGGTGGAAGGTTCCTCAATGGGGCTGCGTGTAGGCTACAAGCTGACACTGCGGGATCTGGCAATCGGTATGCTCACCGTTTCTGGGAACGATGCGGCGAATTCTGCGGCGATTGCAATCAGCGGTTCCACGGATTCCTTTGCTGTTTTAATGAATCAGCGCGCAAAGGAACTAAACCTCACAAATACCCATTTTGTAACGCCTTCCGGCCTGGATTCCGCAGATCATTATACGACTGCCGCTGATTTGGCTCGTTTAGGGGCAGCTGCCATCAAAAATTCGGATTTTGCGTCCATTGTCCGTCAAAAACAGATAAATGTAAAGTATATTTATCCGGAGCAAACCTGCCGATACGCAAACCATAATCGGCTTTTAAGCCTCTATGCGGACTGTATTGGCATTAAAACCGGTTTTACGAAAAAATCGGGACGCTGTCTTGTTTCAGCGGCTGAAAAGAATGGAATACACTTGGTTGCGGTAACGCTCAATGCACCGGACGACTGGGACGATCATGAGCGTCTTTTTGATTATGGCTTTTCGCAGTTAACGTCTTATCAAGTGGATGACAGCAACGAACGCTTTACAGTACCCGTTGTAGGAGGACTTACAGACAATGCAGTGGTTATTGGAGCGAAAGCAGACAGTCTTGTTGTTCCGGCCGCTGATGCCCAAAATGTTCAGCGTACGGTAGAGCTTCCCAGATTTGTTTATGCTCCGATCAAAGCAAACCAAAAGCTGGGCGTTATACGTTATTCACTGAACGGCAAAACTTTATTGGCGGTTCCGCTTACTGCAGAAGGCAGTGTACAAAGTCCCCCCATTCAAAAAAACGGTTTTCAAAAGTTTTTAGACTCCATTAAAAGATTATTCGGCATAAAAACATAAAGTAAGGATGACAAAATAAAATGGCAAAAGACGTTAGGCTACAAAAAATGCTTGCGGACTGCGGAGTCGCCTCGCGAAGAAAAGCAGAAGAGATGATCAGCCAAGGGCTGGTAAAGGTAAACGGGGCAATTGCCCAAATAGGCGATAAAGTAGATATTAAAAATGATAAGGTAACGGTTCGCGGCAGGCATATTGTTACAAACGTGCATAATGTTTATGTCATGCTTCATAAACCGCGCGGCTTTATAACTACAATGAGTGATGAAATGAATCGCAAATGCGTTGCGGAACTTGTCAGTGATATTCCGGAACGCATTTATCCGGTTGGCAGATTGGACAGGGATTCCGAGGGCCTTTTACTGATGACAAACGACGGTGCATTTGCAAACGCAATGACGCATCCATCCATGCATATTCCTAAAACGTACCGTGTTACGGTTCGCCCGTCTGTTAATGAGGATCAGCTTACACAAATGGCAGTAGGAATGGTGATTGAAGGCAGAAAAACAGCCCCTGCCGATGTGCACGTCATTTCGCAGGAACCTGGAAGAGTTGTTCTGGAAATCGTGCTGTATGAAGGAAGAAACCGCCAAATTCGAAACATGTGCGAACAGTTAGGTCTCGAAGTTGCAAGGCTCAAGCGAATCGCGGTGGGGTCTGTAAAGCTAGGTATGCTTCAACCCGGAAAATGGCGTGCACTTACCGGTGATGAAGTAAAAAAACTGATTGCCGGAGCAAAAGCGGACAAGCAAAATAACAAAAAGGAAGAAGAACAGGATGATAACGATACTTCCGCTCAAAGAAAAAGAAAGGCTGGCACAAATTCTGGACAGCGTGCCGTACGCCGCAAATAATGCCGTTGTGCTTATCATGAGCAGCGGTGATGAAGAATTGGGCTACGTAGTTGCAGACATATGTGCGTCGGTTGTTCGTATGCTTGCCATGACGATTGCCGGGTGCGAAAATTTTAATAACCTGTCACCGGATGCCTGCATGTGCGCAGACAGTATGATGCGGGCGGCCGCCTCTTACGGCGCAAACAACGGCGCCTATAAAATTGAATCACATATAGCGGCTCTCAACTCGTTTTTTGCTTCCGCTGGGTTTGTGATAGAAAATGGTATCGCGTCCTGCAATTTAAAAAGCATAGTCAAGGCATGTAATATTTGACAAAGATTTATGAAATCCTTGTCATTATCTGTAACATATATTATAATAAAATCAGCATATGACAGAAAAGGAATGGAGGAACAAAGAATGAGCGATGTCGGCAACGCGGAATTGCTGCAAACGTCCCGTGAAGCAGTAAAAAATTCGAATGCATACAAGCGCATTAACCGTTTATTTGATGAAGATACATTTAACGAGATAGACGGTCTTTCAAAATCGGGAGACCACTACGCGGAGGTTGTTACCGGTTTTGGTAAAATAGATGGCTGTCCGGCTTATGTTTTTGCACAAAATGCGGAAATAGACGGTGGTGCCATGTCGAAAGCACAGGCATCTAAAATTAAGAAAATTTATAATTTAGCCATAAAAACAGGCGTACCTGTTATCGGTATTTACGATTCCATCGGGGGACGTTTAAAAGAGGGAGCAGATATGCTTGCTGCTTACGGTGAGATATTACTCGGCTGCAATAATCTTTCGGGAGTTGTGCCGCAAATTTCTCTTATCCTCGGTCCATGTATTGGTACTTCGGCTATGATTGCCGCAAACGCGGATATTATCGTGATGTCGGACAAAGCCGAATTCACGATTGAAACAAACGGTAGAAACGGTTCAGCCGATGAGGCTGCAAAATATGGTATTTGCCATATAGCGGCTGAAAACGAAGAAACTGCAATTGATGAAGTGCGCAGATTGCTCACAGTATTGCCGTCCAATAATTTGGCTGGCGCGCCGATTACCAATCTTTCGGCAACGAACAGCTTGGCTCCGCTTACGGTTGAATCTGCTGCCGCTGATGTTATTGCCGCTATTGCAGATGATGACACGTTTATAGAACTGGGCAGTTCGTTCGGTACATCAGCTATTACCGGCTTCGCGCAAATTTCCGGTTCCACCGCAGGCATTGTTTCATATAACGGAAGCCTTGATGCGGATTCCTGCTCCAAAGCCGCCCGTTTTGTCCGCTTCTGCGATGCGTTTTCTCTGTCGGTTATCACATTGGCAGATGCAACGGAGTTTACTTCCTTAAGGGAAGCGTCTAAGCTTTCGAATGCTTATTCCGAAGCCACTACCGCAAAGGTAACGGTTATAACAGGCAGCGCCTATGGTTCGGTTTATATTGCCGTTGCAGGCAGGGGAGCAAACACGGATGTTACTTTGGCGTGGCCGAATGCGATAGTTTCACCGCTTGCACCTTCTACAGCAGCTATTTTTGAGTGGAGTGACCGTCTTGCTGGTTCATCGGATCCGGTAGCGGACCGCCAAAAGCTCATTGAAGAATATAAGCACACGGAAGCCACCCCGTTTACTGCTGCCGCTGCCGGATTCATTGAAGATATTATCAATCCGGAAGAAACGCGGGCAAAAATCATCGCAAATTTGGACATGCTTTCCAGCAAGCGCGTAACAACACTGCCGAAAAAGCACGCGAATATTCAATTATAAAAATATCTGTTTGGAGGATAATTAAGATGAAAAATCTTAGAGTTACAGTAAATGGTACCGCCTATGACGTTCAAGTAGAAGAAGTAAGCGGCTGTCCCGCTCCGGCCGTTGCCGCGGCACAGCCGGCAGTCCCTGCAGCTGCTCCCGTACCGGCAGCAGCTCCGGTTGAGGCATCAAAAGCTGCTGAACCTGCGGCACCGAAAGCAGCAACTTCGTCAGCGCCAAGCGGGGAAGTAATTACCGCCCCAATGCCGGGTACAATTGTAGGAGTAAATGTTGAACTGGGTAAGAGCGTTAAGAAGGGCGAAGCGCTTGTAATTCTTGAAGCAATGAAAATGGAAAATGAAATCATGGCACCGCACGATGCCGTTGTCATTGGTGTGCATGTAAACAAAGGGGACTCTGTAAATTCCGGTACTCCTCTTGTTTCCCTCCAGTAAGGGGGCAATAAAAATGTCAAAAAAAATAGGAATAACAGAAACTGTTTTGCGTGATGCGCATCAGTCATTAATCGCAACCAGAATGCCGATTGAAGATATGCTTCCAATCCTTGAAAAATTGGATCAGGTCGGCTATTATTCGTTGGAGTGCTGGGGCGGCGCAACCTTTGATTCCTGCCTCCGATTTTTAAATGAAGATCCTTGGGACAGACTTCGTACAATCCGCCAAAAATGCCCGAACACCAAGCTGCAAATGCTTTTCCGCGGACAAAATATGCTGGGCTACCGCCATTATGCAGATGATGTATTAGAATATTTTGTGCAGCGTTCCGTTGCAAACGGCATTGATATTATCCGTATTTTTGACGCTCTGAATGATATTAAAAATCTGGAAGTTGCAATTAAAGCTGCCAAAAAAGAAGGGGCACACGCTCAGGTTGCCATTTCCTATACAACCGGTCCGGTATTCACACATGATTATTATGTGGATTACGCCAAACGTATTGAAAGTGCCGGCGCGGACTCCATCTGCCTCAAGGATATGGCGGCGCTGCTGACTCCATATGAAACGTATGATTTGATCAAGGTATTAAAAGAAGCGGTGAAAATTCCGATTCAGCTTCATACGCATTATACATCCGGTCTTGCTTCTATGTGTGAGTTAAAAGCGGTAGAGGCCGGTGCAGACATGATTGATACCGCTATGTCGCCGCTTGCTTTGGGAACATCCCATGCTCCGACCGAATCTATGGTTGCGGCGTTAAAAGATACACCTTATGATACCGGGCTTGATTTGAAACTGCTCAATGAAATCCGCGAATATTTCATGAAGCTGCGTAAGAAATATATTGAAAGCGGTTTACTTGACCCGCAAATGCTGGCAACAAATACAAAGGCGCTTATTTATCAGGTACCGGGCGGAATGCTTTCCAATTTGCTGTCGCAGCTGAAACAGGCCGGTCAGGCAGACAAACTGGAAGAAGTGCTGCAGGAGGTTCCGCGTGTGCGTAAAGATGCCGGTTATCCGCCGCTGGTTACGCCAACATCCCAGATTGTCGGTACGCAGGCTGTTTATAATGTGATTACCGGTGAGCGTTATAAAATGTGCACCAATGAATTTAAAGGCATAATCGCCGGAAAATACGGCACAACTCCAGTCCCGATTGATCCGGAATTCACGAAAAAGATTATCGGCGACGAACCGGTTATTACCTGCCGTCCGGCTGATTTGCTGGAACCTGAACTCGAAAATCTGCGCAAAGAGGTTGCCGAGTGGACGGAGCAGGAGGAAGATGTCCTGTCTTACGCTCAGTTCCCGAAAGTTGCCTTGGATTTCTTTAAAAAACGCAGAGACCAGAAATACGGTATAGACGGTAAACATGCGGATGCGGCAGAACTGGTACATCCTGTGTAAAAACAATCAGCCCCGATTTTGGGGCTTTTGTTTTTATAGGCTGATTCGTATAAAACAAGGCCGCGATTGATGAAGGCTGTTAAAATTCATTTCTCTTGAAATTCCTGTTATCTCTCTTGAAATTCCTGTTATCATGGTTGCAATTATTTTACAAAAATGATAAAATAATTAATAATGCGCTTTTAACACTTGAATGTGTGGCATTGAGGTGCTGTTTTCGATATTAATTAGAATTGAGATGAGTTACCATGATAAGAAGTATGACCGGCTATGGCAGGTGTGAAGAAACCATAGACGGACGTGATATTATTGTAGAAATAAAGTCTGTGAATCATAGATATTTTGAATTTTCTTCGCGCACATCACGCGGTTACGGCTTTTTGGATGAAAAGCTGAAGTCCTATCTGCAAAGCAAATTGTCACGCGGAAAAGTAGATGCCTACGTGTCGATTGAAACATTGGAAGATACAGACTCACAGGTGCTGATTAATCATTCCCTTGCCTCCGGATATGTGAACGCGCTTCACGAGTTGGCGGAGCGCTATCATTTGCGTGACGATATCTCGGTATCTACCGTTTCCCGTTATCCTGACATTTTTACGGTGCATAAGGCACCGGATGATGAAGATGTTATATGGAATGCCGTAAAACAAGTTACGGACAAGACCCTTGATTCCTTGATTACTATGCGCGAGAATGAGGGAGAACGCCTGAAAGCGGATGTTCTGCAGCGTGCCGATACAATTATGAATCTAGTCGATCAGATTGAGGAACGTTCTCCGGAAACGGTAAGTGAATATCAGCAGAAACTGCAGGCAAAATTAACAGAAATGCTGCATGATTCCAATATTGATGAGCAAAGGCTCCTTACTGAAACCGCTATTTTTGCGGACAAAGTTGCCGTAGCCGAAGAAACGGTGCGCCTGCGCAGTCACTTTGAACAAATGAACATCATGCTCAATTCCGATGAAGCAATCGGCAGAAAATTGGATTTTTTGGTTCAGGAAATGAATCGGGAAGCCAATACGATTGGTTCCAAGGCTGTGGATTCAAAAATTGCGTATATGGTTGTAAACATAAAAGCTGAAATTGAAAAAATTCGTGAACAAATCCAAAATATTGAATAGTTTTTGTACAAATATCTGTTTAAGAAATGTTTTCTAATAAAAATTCGTATTACTTTTAGGAGGCAAATAGAAATGAAGCTTATCAATATCGGGTTTGGTAATATGGTTTCCGCCAACAGACTGGTTGCCATTGTCAGCCCCGAATCGGCGCCGATTAAGCGTATTATTCAGGATGCAAAGGAGCGCGGAACCTTAATTGACGCAACTTACGGCCGCCGCACCAGAGCGGTGATTATAACGGACAGTGACCATGTAATCCTCTCTGCCGTACAGCCGGAGACCGTTGCGAACCGGTTGAACGACCGCGATGAAGATCTCACCGACGACGAGGAGCTGGAAGAAAATGAGTAATACCGGTCTGCTAATCGTTTTTTCCGGGCCTTCCGGCGCTGGCAAAGATACCATTTTAAAAAAGCTTCTGGAATCAAGCCAAAATATTAAGCTTTCTATATCCGCTACCACTCGCAGTCCGCGAACCGGTGAACAGGATGGAATAGATTATCACTTTCTCACAAAAGAGAAATTTCTTCAATTAATCGAAAAAGATGAAATGCTGGAACATGCCGAATATTGTGGCAATTTTTACGGAACGCCGAGTGCGCCGATTAAAAATTGGATGAACGGCGGAAACGATGTGATTTTGGAAATTGAGGTGCAGGGCGGCGCTCAAATTAAGAAGAAGCGACCGGATTGTGTCAGCATTTTTATCCTGCCGCCGTCAATTCAAGAGCTTGAACAACGTTTACGTGCCAGAAACACCGAAAACGAAGAAACCATTCAAAAACGGATGGCGGTTGCGCGTGAGGAAATCAAACTGGCAAAAAATTATGATTATGTTGTCATTAACGATACCGTAGAAAATGCGGTAAATAAAATTCATACAATTATTTCTGCTGAAAAGCTTCGATACATTCACAATGATTCTATAATTGAAAGGGTGCTTAATCATGTTGAAACCATCTGATGATTCTATTTTTGGGCCACAGCAAAGCCGTTATTCCTTGGTGGTGGCTGTTGCAAAGAGAGCAAGAGAAATTTCGAATTCGGCTGAGGCTCGCGGCGAAATCCTTATTGAAAAACCGGTTGATTTGGCTGTGCAGGATTTTGTAAATAATAAATACAAAATTATCGAAGCAGTCGATGAGGATAAATAAATTCTTCTGCCGAATCGGGAAAATTTTACGGTTCAGAATAAATTATTTATTCATGAGGTGAAGGAATGGCCGATGCGGTTATTGCAAAGGTTGCCGTAGAAAATACGGTTTATCATTTTGACAAGGCCTTTGATTATCTTGTTCCTGATGGCTTGCTGCCGGTTGTTTGTACCGGTTTACGCGTAATGGTTCCGTTTGGTACAAGCAATGCCAAACGGCAGGGTCTGATATTGGCTTTGTCAAAACAACAGGCTGAAAATAATTTAAAATCAATTGCTGCGGTGCTCGATAAAGCGCCGCTTCTTAATAATGAAATGCTTTCTTTGGTTACCTGGCTGAAAGAGCGGTACTTTTGTACGCTTTTTGACGCAGTGAAACTTCTTTTGCCCACCGGAATTAATCTAAAAATGAAAGTGCAATATGAATTGGCTCATCCGCAGGAATATTATCAGGAAAATGAATTTACAGTGCCGCAATGGCAGACTATTTGCTATTTGGCATCCCATAAAGCTCCGGTGGAACGCGGTAAACTTCTAAAAGACTTACAGCTTTCTGTTGACGATGCTATGCCGGAAAAGCTGTGCAGGGACGGTATACTCAGCAAAACCGATGGTTTTATCCGTCAGGTTGGCGATGCCGTAGAAAAAATGGTTCGCTTAGCGGAAGAATCTTCCGTTCAGCCGAAATTATCGCCGAAGCAAAAAGAAGTTGTAAAAATTCTTAGTGATGTTGGAACGGCATCTCAAAAGGAATTGTGTTATTTTGCAGGGGTTACGGTGTCCGTAGTGAACACCTTGGTTACCAAGGGCGTTGCGGAATATTATGAAAGCGAGATTTACCGCAATCCGTATGACCAAGTATCCGATTGTGCTCATCCGGAAAACATTATTCTGTCTGATGAGCAGCAGATAGCGTTCGACCGCCTTCGTACACAGTATTTAAGCGGTAAAGGCAGCGTTTCGCTGTTGTACGGTGTAACCGGCAGCGGTAAAACTTCCGTTTTTATGCGGCTGATTGATGATATTTATCCGAGCGGCCGCGGTGTAGTCGTTATGGTGCCCGAAATATCTCTCACCCCGCAGACAATTGCTCTTTTTCATCAGCGATACGGCCGCAGTGTAGCCGTTTTTCACAGCGGACTTTCTCTTGCACAGCGCTTGGATGAATGGAAACGTGTGAAAAACGGAGAAGCACACATCGCGGTAGGTACGCGTTCGGCAGTGTTTGCACCGTTTGATGATGTCGGTCTTATCATAATGGATGAGGAACAGGAATATACTTATAAATCTGAGTCATCCCCCCGTTACCATGCCCGCGATATTGCAAAGTACCGCTGTGCGTATCATAAAGCCCTTTTGGTTCTGTCTTCTGCCACACCGTCAGTAGAAAGCTATTACCTTGCCAAAAATAACCGATACTCATTAAATATGCTAACCGCCCGCTACGGAGACGCCAAACTTCCGATTGTAACGACAGTCGATATGAATGAGGAATTGGAAAAAGGCAACACTTCTATTTTAAGCACCGCATTACTGGAAGCTTTGAATGAAAATTTGAATTACGGCAAACAGTCTATTGTTTTACTGAACCGCCGCGGTTTCCATACGTTTGCTTCCTGCAAGTCATGCGGACATGTTGTTACCTGTCCAAATTGCAGTATTTCCATGACCTATCATTCGGCGAATAACCGGCTCATGTGCCACTACTGCGGTTTTTCAATACCATTCACACAGGAATGCCCCGAATGTCATGAAAACAGCGTCCATTATTCCGGCTTTGGTACACAGCGCGGGGAACAGGAATTGCAGGAGTTACTGCCTGACGCAAAAATTCTTCGACTGGATACCGATTCCACAATGACGCGCTTTGCCTATGAAAAAAAGCTTCGTGCGTTTTCTCAGGGTGAATATGATATTATTATCGGAACTCAAATGGTTGCAAAAGGATTGGATTTTGAAAATGTCACTCTGGTTGGTGTACTTTCGGCTGATCAGGCACTTTACAGCGATGATTTTCGAAGTTCGGAGCGAGCATTTGATTTGCTCACGCAGGTAGTGGGCCGCGCGGGCAGAGGAAAATTTGAAGGCAATGCGATTATTCAGACTTATACTCCGGAAAATAAGATTATACAGCTGGCGGCTGAGCAAGATTATCCGGCTTTCTATAAGGATGAAATTAAATTCCGTAAAATGATGCTTTATCCGCCGTTTGCAGATATAATTGTTGTTGGATTTGTCGGAACCAATGAACCAAAGGTTCGCAATGCCAGTGTTGATTTTCTGAAAATGCTGAGCCAGTTGGCCAAAGATGCTTATGCGGATTTGCCTTTACGCGTTTTAAATCCTTCGCCTGCATTAATTGCAAGAATCAGCAATAAATATAGATATAAAATTATTATCAAGTGCCGCAACGACCGCCGGTTTCGCGAAATGCTCTCACAAAGTCTTCTTTCTTTTTCCGCTCTTCGCGATTATACGGCTGTTACCGTGTTTGCGGATTGTAATCCGGATATTATTATGTAATTGGAGGTATATTTTACCATGGCTGTTCGAAATATTGTACAAGAAGGCGACGACGTTCTCACCAAGGTTTGCCGACCGGTAGAGAAGTTTGATGATAAGCTTGGCACACTGCTTGACGACATGTATGAAACCATGAAAGACGAAGGAGTTGGACTGGCTGCCCCGCAGGTTGGGATTCTGAGACGTGCTGTTGTAATTGACGTAGGTGAAGGCCGCATAGAGTTGCTGAATCCTGTCATCATAGAGCAAAGCGGTAAACAGGAGGGAGCAGAAGGCTGTCTTTCCTGTCCCGGCCAGTACGGTATTGTAGTGCGCCCCATGCATGTAAAGGTAAAAGCGCAGGATCGCCACGGAAAGTTTTTTGAAATAGAAGGCGAGGAACTGCTTGCTCGGGCATTTTGCCACGAAATCGATCATCTGGACGGTATCATGTTTAAGTCCCGCGCAACGCGGATGCTGGATAGCAGTGAGTTGGAAAAATAATTGAATAAATTCGATAGAATCTTGTATAAAATAAATTGAGGTGGCAATAACCTATGCGTATCCTGTTTATGGGCACTCCTGATTTTGCTGTGCCATGTTTACAAAGCATCCTGGATGCCGGGCATGAAGTCTGTGCCGTTTTTACACAGCCGGATAAGCCAAAGGGCAGAAAATACACCTTGACCCCCCCGCCCGTAAAGGTGTTGGCACTTGAAAATAATCTTTCTGTTTTTCAGCCTATTACGTTGCGCAACCAAGAAGCAATTGAGTTAATAAAAAGCCTGCATCCTGACTGCATTGTTGTGGTTGCATACGGAAAAATCCTACCTAAAGAAATATTGGACATTCCGTCAAAAGGCTGCATCAATGTGCATGCATCCTTGCTGCCGAAATACCGTGGCGCCGCTCCAATTCAGTGGTCTGTGATAAATGGGGAAACAATAACCGGCGTTACTACTATGTATATGGGAGAGGGAATAGACACCGGCGATATGCTGCAAACGGTAAAAACGGAAATTGACCCAAATGAAACCGCAGGTGAATTGCAAGACCGTTTAGCACAAATGGGTGCTAAACTAATTGTGGAAACTTTGCAGCAGATAAAAGACGGCACTGCTAAACGAGTCCCGCAATGCAACGAGGAAGCAACTTATGTATCTATTTTAAAAAAGGAGCTTTCCAAAATCGACTGGAACTGCCCGGCGCAGCAGATTCATAATTTGGTACGCGGATTGTCTCCGTGGCCGGTTGCCAGTACCGAATATCACGGAAAGCTGTTAAAGGTTCATAAATCTGCTGTTGTTACAGGTTTTCAAGGCGAAGCAGGGGAGATTGCCAATTCAGACGGTTTTGTGGTTTGCTGCGGAGATAATACCGCTTTGGAATTAGTGGAAGTTCAATATGAAGGCGGTAAGCGGATGAGCGGAAAAGAATTTCTGTGCGGCCATCCGGCTGAGAAACAAACGGTATTGAGTTAGGAGCAAAAATATGCCTTATTATTTTTACGGTTATGATCCGACATATTTTATCGTGCTTATTGTGACAGTCCTTATATCGGGATATGCACAGCATCATGTCAATTCTACTTTTAAAAAATATTCACAAATTGGAAATGTAAAAGGCTTCAGCGGTGCATCTGCCGCCCAGCAGGTAGCTCGTTTTGGCGGGGCAACTGTAGGCGTTCAGCATATTTCCGGTAATCTGACGGATAATTTTGATCCCAGAACCAATATCATCAGTCTTTCGGATTCCGTATTCAACAGCACCAGTATTGCGGCTGTCGGCGTTGCGGCACATGAAGCGGGGCACGCAATCCAACATTCCGAGGGATATGTTCCCAATAAGATTCGTTCCGCGTTGGTTCCGGTTACGCAAATCGGAACACGAATCGCGTTTCCGCTCATTCTGATCGGAGCGCTTATGATACAGCGAACAGAAAGCGTTTTACTATTGGGTATCGCCTTATACAGCTTAGCCTTTCTTTTTCAGGTGGTAACTTTGCCGGTTGAATTTAACGCAAGCAGACGAGCAATTAAGGTACTGGATGAAAGCGGAATGTTATACCCCGATGAGCTGGACGGTGCACAAAAGGTTCTTCATGCGGCGGCAATGACTTATCTTGCGGCGGCGTTTACCTCTTTGCTTTGGCTTTTACGCATTGTTTGGATGTTTTTTGGCAGAAGAGGAAACAATTCATGATAAAAAATGCGCGAACCGCGGCTTTGACAGCCTTGTTACATGTTGATGTAAATGAGGGATACTCGAATATTGTAATAGACAAAACTTTGAAAGAATTCCAGTTAGATTCCCGTGATTCCGCGCTTGCTTCGGCACTTTTTTACGGTGTTCTGGAGCGCCGTATTACGCTTGATTATATACTCGCACAGTTTTCGAATACACCGATTCCCCAAATTGCCCCTAAGGTACTGGAAATTTTGCGCATTGGTGCATATCAAATCCTGTATATGGAAAAAATACCGAAATCAGCTGCGGTAAATGAAGCCGTAAATTCCGCAAAGGATTGCGGAGCTGTAAAGGCAAACGGCTTTATTAATGGCGTTTTGCGTACTTTGATTCGCAGTCAGGAACAAATCAAAATGCCGGATGAAGAAAAGTCTCCAATGGAATATTTCAGTGTATTGTATTCCTGCCCGCAATGGCTGATAACCCTATGGCAAAACGCTTACGGTATGGAATGTGCACTCGGTATTCTAAAGTCCCTTGCTGACAAACCACCGATCTTCGCAAGAGTGAATACGACCAAAGTCAGTACTCGCAATCTGATTGAAAAGTTAGCCAATGAAAATGTAAAGGCATCAACCATTACATGGCTGCCCGATGCCGTCATGCTGGAGCAAACCGGTTCAATCAGTCAATCCCGGTGCTTTCAGGATGGTTTGTTTCACATACAGGATCTGTCTTCGCAATTGTGCTGTACATTGTTAAACCCCCAGCTTGAAAAAAGAGTAATTGATGTCTGCTCAGCGCCCGGCGGCAAAGCGTTTACCATGGCGGAAATCATGAAAAATTCCGGTGAACTGCTTGCCTTCGATAAATATAAAGGAAAAGTACGGCTGATTCGGCAGGGAGCGGAACGTCTGGGACTTTCGGTAATTCAGGCAAATGTTCGCGATGCGGAGAACCCGAAAGATGATCTATTACCGGCTGATTATGTACTTTGCGACGCTCCGTGCTCCGGTTTGGGTATTATTCGCCGAAAACCGGAAATTCGTTATAAATCAGAATCTGTACTTGACACTTTACCGGATTTGCAGTACCTTATACTCTGTAAGTCTGCGGAATTGGTAAAAGCAGGCGGTGTTTTGTTCTATTCGACCTGTACGCTTAACCCAATGGAAAACACTCAGGTTGCCAATCGTTTTTTGAAGGAGCACGAAGAGTTTCAGTCTCTTCCGTTAAGCTTGCCGAAATCGGTATCACATGCGATAGAGGAAGAACCGAACCAATTAACCCTCATGCCCCATGTACATGGAACAGACGGCTTTTTTATGGCGGCATTCAGAAAGAAGTAGGAATTATCATGAGCCTGAAAGACATTAAATCTATGACGCTGGACGAAATCAAACAAGATTTTGCCGCAGGTGGTCTGCCTGCTTTTCGCGCGTTACAGGTTTATAAATGGCTTCATCGCGGCGTGCTGGATTTTGAAGAAATGTCCGACCAATCAAAGGCGTTCCGGCAGCAGCTTTCCCAAAAATATTACATATCTGTAGCAACTATTGAAAAAAAGCTTGTTTCGCATTATGATAAAACCATTAAATATTTATTCCGATTAACGGATGGGGAACATGTGGAATCGGTACTGATGCACTATCATCACGGCTATTCGATATGTATTTCCACACAGGTTGGCTGCAAAATGAATTGCTCCTTTTGTGCTACGGGTAAAAGCGGATTTTCACGAAATCTTTCCGCTTCCGAAATGCTTGCACAGATTCAGGCAGCCCAGGCGGATATTGGCGAGCGAATTTCAAATGTTGTTTTAATGGGTATGGGTGAACCGCTTGATAACTACGAAAATGTTCTGCGTTTCTTGGAACTGGTTTCTTCCGCTGACGGATTAAACATCGGCATGCGCCATATTTCTTTATCCACCTGCGGCATTGTCGATAAAATCTACGATTTGGCAGAAAAAAAGCTCCAATTGACGCTTTCTATTTCGCTGCATGCCCCAAACGACAGTATTCGTTCCCAGACGATGCCCGTTAATAATAAATGGGGAGTAGAGGAACTATTAAAAGCGTGCCGCTGCTATTCGGACGTGACCAATCGCCGGATTTCCTTTGAATACGCTATGATCAGCGGTGTCAATGACAGCGATGAATGTGCGCGTGAACTGGCGAACCGATTAAAGGGAACTCTCAGCCATGTGAATTTAATCCCGATTAACGATGTTACCGGAGCAAATTACAGGAAAAGTTCGGCGGAACAGCTTCAAAAATTCAGCGAAATATTAGCAGGCAAGGGCATAACGGTTACGGTAAGACGAACTCTTGGTTCTGATATCAATGCTTCCTGCGGTCAATTGCGGCGCAGATATAAAGAGGAGGTGGCCAATGTTGAATGTATACAGCCAAAGTGATATTGGCCTGGTACGAAATTTAAATGAAGATACGTGCAGTGTAGGAGTTTTGGATGGGAACGCGGCATGGGTTGTTGTTTGTGACGGGATGGGCGGAGCAAACGGCGGCAGTGTTGCCAGCAGTATGGCAGTCAGCCAGATCTCCGAACAAATACAGTCTTTATACCGAAAAGAC
Organism: Bacillota bacterium; assembly: GCA_023458755.1. GTDB lineage: Bacteria > Bacillota > Clostridia > Oscillospirales > Acutalibacteraceae > JAEWYE01. The sequence continues at coordinate 35,556 of JAEWYE010000047.1, forward strand.
AGTTCCGGTAATTCTGTACGCAATTTAATTACAGCTTCTTTGACAAATGCCAATCTTTCTATTTTTAATAAAGCAAAAGAGCAAGAAGAACTGAAAGGTATGGGCACGACTGCGGTTGTTGCGATTGTTTGCGATGGAGTCGCACATATTGCACATGCCGGTGACAGCCGTGCGTATCTCATAACGGATACTGGCATGAAACAGCTCACGACCGATCACTCTATGGTACAGGAACTGGTAAAAAACGGAGATTTAACGGAACAGGAAGCAAAAGTTCACCCGCAAAAAAATATTATTACCCGTGCGTTAGGCGTTCAGCCTACAATTGAATTGGATTACTGCGAATACGATTTCAGCAATGGCAGCTTGCTGCTGGTCTGCACAGACGGTCTTACGAATTATGTGGATGAAGAACTGATTTATCGGCTTTCCAAAGAACATCATGCAAATTCCTTGGTAAACCAATTAATTTCTCATGCAAAAGACGGCGGCGGCGGTGACAACATTACAGTTGCCATTGTAGAAAACTGACCATTTGATTGGAGTTGATACTTTATGGATAAGTATACAGGAAAACGTCTTGACGGAAGATACGAGATTCATGAACTTCTTGGTGTGGGCGGGATGGCAGTTGTCTATCGCGCATATGACACAATAGATGACCGCACGGTTGCGATAAAAATATTAAAAGATGAGTTTTTGGGCAATGATGAATTTATCCGTCGCTTTAAGAATGAGTCGAAGGCAATTGCCATCCTGTCTCATCCGAACATTGTGAAGGTATACGACGTCAGCTTTGGCGACCAGATTCAATATATTGTTATGGAATATATTGACGGTATCACACTAAAAGAATATCTTGACCAGCAAAAAGAAATCAAATGGAAAGAAGCCATCCACTTTACCGTTCAGATTTTACGTGCGCTGCAGCATGCCCATGAAAAGGGTATTGTGCACCGCGATATAAAGCCACAGAATATCATGCTGCTGCAGGATGGTACAATTAAGGTTACCGATTTCGGCATTGCGCGCTTCTCGAGAAATGAAACCCGTACCATGACGGATAAAGCAATCGGTTCGGTTCATTACATTTCACCGGAGCAGGCACGCGGTGATTTGACGGATGAAAAGGCTGATATTTATTCGGTTGGTGTCATGCTTTATGAAATGATTACCGGTCGCCTGCCGTTTGAAGCGGATAACGCGGTTTCCGTTGCAATCATGCAGCTACAATCCGACCCGAAACCCCCAAAAGAAATCAATCCGACCATTCCGGACGGCCTAGAGGAGATTACGCTGAAAGCTATGCAGAAAAACCCTGCACAGCGCTATCAGTCCGCTGCTGAAATGCTCCGTGATATCGAGCAGTTCCGCCGTAATCCCAGCATTCGTTTCCAATATAAATACTTCATCGATGAAAAACCCACAAAGTATGTGGATGCGATTAATACCGTAAAGGGATTTGACAACACAGGCACTCATAATTTTCAAGATAATTATGAGTATGTGGAGGAAGATATCAAGCCAAAGAAGAAGAAATCCACTGCAACCGTGGTTGTGGCCGGAGTGGGTGCGGCGTTTGTCATTATTGCCATTGTGTTTGGTATTATGGCGCTTATGCGCAGTTGTCAGAGCACCACGCCTACCGAAGTTACACTGCCGAATTTTGTAGGAATGAAGCAGTCTGATATTCAAAACAACGCGGAATACAACGCTAATTTTACCATTGTATATGTAAATGGCACCGATACGACTAAGGATGCCGGGGTAGTACTGAAGCAAACTCCGGAAGGAAACAAAAATGTTAAAATAAAGTCCGAAGTTACTTTGACAATTAATCAAGGCACTAAGCAGGTAAAGGTTCCGGACGTGGTCGGTAAAACACAGGATGAAGCCACTGCAGCAATCAGTGCGGCCAATTTAGTTCCAAACATTCAGCAGGTATATAATGACCAAACCGCGTCAGGTTACGTATTTAAAACTGATCCTCAAAAAGATACTTTGGTAAACGAAGCTTCAACCGTTACGGTTTATGTCAGCAAAGGAACCGAAGATTCGAAAATCGCCGTCCCGAATGTAACCGGTAAAACCGTTGATGATGCGAAGAGTCTGCTTATTGCGCAGGGTTTGACGGTAGACAATAACATCATTTCGCAGGCAAGCGATGATAAGCCGGCCGGTACGGTTATTAAGACCGACCCGCTCAACGGCGTTCAGGTTGCAAAAGGAAGCCCGATTAAACTTTATGTAAGCACTGGTAAAGGTCAAAAAACAATTTCTGTATTTATTCAACTTCCAAAGGGAGTGTCTCATTCTGTAAAATATGAAGCTTCTTTGGATGGAACGTTAATTAATGGTCCTGTAAGTCTATTCCCAAGCGATAACCAAACGTATGAACAAAAAGTGACCGGTTCTTCTGGCAAGCATACACTGGTTATTCGGTTGGATGGCAATGTGTATCAGGAATATTCCATTGATTTTGATGTTGCTAACGGTGATCCGCATATGACCAATAGTCAGCCGTATCAAGATCCGCAGGCTACATCCTCAGCGACAGGTTCATCTACCGGTTCTAAAGCGGGTTAATAAAAAATGAATATGGAACAAGGATTAATTATTAAAGGAATCGGCGGCTTCTATTATGTAGAAGTCGCCGATACAATATATGAATGTAAAGCGAGAGGTATTTTCCGCAAAAACGGAATCACCCCTCTTGTGGGTGACCGTGTAAAAATCAGCATTGCCTCGAATGATACCTGTACGATTGAGGAAATATTACCGCGAAAGAACTTTCTCGTTCGGCCGCCGGTTGCCAACATCGACCAGCTTTTTATTGTCACTTCCGTATGCGACCCGGCTCCGAATCCATTAATTATTGATAAAACCATTGCGGCGGCAGAAGATAAGGAAATTGAGCCGATTGTTATCCTGTCAAAATCTGATTTGCAGCGCTGTGACTGGCTTCAGGAGATTTACAGCATAGCAGGCATCCGCGTTTTGTCCATTTCTTCGGTTACGGGTGAGGGCGCGGATGACGTAAAAAAGATGCTGTCTGGAAAAATATCTGCGTTTACCGGCAATTCCGGTGTAGGAAAATCCTCTTTGCTGAACTGCATTGATACAAAATTTAATTTGCAAACCGGCGAAACGAGCAAAAAGCTTGGACGCGGCAGACATACAACACGGCAAGTGGAGCTGTTGAAACTTGACTGCGGCGGATACGTTGCGGATACACCAGGATTTTCATCCATTGATATGGAACGCTATGATTTAGTCCGAAAAGAAAATTTGCAGTTCTGCTTCCGCGAATTTGAGCCTTATCTCAATCAGTGTAAATTTCCGTCATGCTCCCATACTTGTGAGAAGGGCTGTGCTGTCATACAAGCGGTGGATGAAGGTAAAATACCAAAATCCAGACACGAAAGCTATGTGGCTATGTATAATGATGTGAAGGATATTAAAGAATGGCAAATAAAATGAAAACATGTATGATAATCGGATCCGCACCATTTGGAGATTCGGCGATTTTGAAAGAATTTTACGCCGAGGAAGCATATGTAATTTGCGCAGACGGCGGGCTGGATACCGCACTTGCCAACAATATTACGCCGGATTTGATTATCGGTGACTTTGATTCTGTTCACGCTCAATTGCCGGATAACATTGAAACGATTCGGCTTCCGGTGGCGAAGGATGACACCGATATGATGGCAGCAATTAAAATAGCGTTTCGCCGCGGATATAATAATTTTGTATTATTGGGTGCATTAGGCGGCCGCTTTGATCATTCTTATGCGAATTTAAGCGCGCTGGCTTACATTTCCTCGCTTGGCGGTCAAGCTGTCCTTGCCGACGGCAACTGCAAAATATTTTTGGTTCGCAGTTCGCGTATTACGTTAACCGCAATGAAAGACTGTACCTTATCCGTTTTCCCTTTTGGGTGTCCAAGCTGTACAGTTAGCTATCAGGGAATGCTTTACCCTTTAACGGAATATTGTTTGAAAGCTGATGTCCCTTTGGGTGTCAGCAATCAAATCATTCAGGATACCGCTGAAATTACAGTTCACAGCGGCAATGCACTCGTAGTGGTTTTGTCCGAAACCTGAATCCCTTTTGGAACCAAACTTACCGCTTTTGTATATACTGTACTAAGACTTCGGATAGATCAACTAAGTCTTTACTATAGATAGATGGGCGGTGGACTGGATGTGTGGGTGCAGGCGGGGTTACGGCTGCGGTAAGGGCCAGTATGCCGTTGCATTTGGACTTGGATTGGTTATCTCTTGTTTCTGCCCGGAGGGACTCATACTGTTTATTACGGCAGTAATTATTGTCGCGCTGGGTCTGGCACTTTTACGGTGCTCAACATAATGTTGGAGGGATTTTCATGAAAGTGGTCGTAGTGCAAAGTCCAAAATTCTTCAGCTTTTTTCTTAGAAAGTTTTTTAAAATTAAAAAAGATCAGGAATCCTAACTAAAAAGTACCGGCTGCAAAGGCAGCCGGTACTTTTTAGTTATACGCTTTTTAATTGTATAGTCCGTTAACTCTAGAAAACATCCAAGAAACAAGCGCAAAATCTTTGATATATGGATTTTACGTTTAGAGGATGGTTTCGTTTTCGAATTAACTGACTATATCTTAGTATAAGGAAGTTTTCTATAAAATTCTTTGCATAATAGGGACAGGATGCGAATAGAAATTAGTTAGAAACTGGAAAAGGAGAGAAACCTTTATGGATTATAAACTCAATCGAGAAACTTTGACTATGAATGAAATCATTTTTGACGGGTGCCAGGAACAGCCTGTTGACCTTGACTTCAGCCTGCCAGATTACTGCCCGGATATACAACGTATTTTAAAATGTCAGGTGTACCCTTGCATAACCAATAAAAATGTTCTTGGCGACCGTTTGGAACTGGAAGGCAACGCTACCATACGGGTGTTGTATTTGGATTCAGGTGGAATGTCTGTTCGCTGCTGTGAAAGCACCAACCCGTTTTCCGCTTCCATTACATTGAAGCAATCTGCGGATAACGCCTTGATTTACACAAAAACCAGAGTGGAATACATAAACTGCCGTGCCACAAGTCCGCGCCGTCTGGATATTCACGGTGCTTTTTCCGTATGCGCAAAAGTAATAAGCTGCGTCGGAAATGAGATTGTAAGCGACATTGATGAGCAGGGAATTCAGCAGAAAAAAGATTCCATGACTGCCAGCCGCGTTACCGGATTTTGTCAGCAGCAATTTTCAGTAGCGGAAGTACTGGAAATCGGTGAGGGAAAGCCTGCTGCCGAAACCATTGTCCGCTCATCCGCGACTGTAACTGTGGATGATTTTAAAGTGGTAGCCAATAAAATTATTGTGAAGGGCGAAATTATTTTAAAATTGCTGTATTCGTCCAGTATTGACGAAGCTGCGCTTGAAGCGATGGAATATGCGATTCCGTACAGCCAGATGCTGGACTGCGATGGTATTACCGAGGACAGTACCTGTGATATCAAGGTTAACATTGTATCTTATAATATTCAAATCCGCAACGATTCATCCGGTGAAAACATGCTGTTTGAAACCGAGTTCAAGCTATGCGCAAACGTGATTGCATATCAGGATAAGGAAATTACGGTTGTAACCGATGCCTATTCCACCGATTATGAAATCCAAATGGATTTTCAGCCGCAAATTCTGAATCGTCTGCAGGAACTGATTACCGATACCAGTGTTCAAAAATACAGCTTTGATCTTGGTGATACCGCAGTGAGCAAAGTAATTGATGTCTGGAACGAAGTAAGCAACGTAAATGCTGAAGAATCCGACGGTCAAATACAATACAGCGGTAAGATAAATATATGTATTCTGGCTTTTAATCAGGACAATACACCGTTCTATTTTGAACGAATGGTAGATTTTACGAGTTCGCATGACTGGGCGAAAAAGCCTGTCGGTGTGCGCTGCGATGCGGATGTGAGCGTGGAAGACATAAGCTACCGGATTGCCGGCGATTCTACAATTGAACTAAAAGTTCAGTTGAAATTAAGCGCCTGTGTCTACTCACAAAGCACCTGCAAAGTAATCAGCAATGTATCAGCAGATGAAAACAAGCCGAAAATCAAGGATACATCGGCAGCACTTACGATTTATTATGCGGATGCCGGCGAAACCCTTTGGAATATTGCCAGAACTTACTGTACGTCGGTCGGCGCGATAAAAGCGGAAAATGACCTTACGGAAGATACGATTGAGAATAGGGGGATGCTGCTTATTCCAATGTAATACGAATTTCAATCCGTGAAGCAGAGGTTAGACGGAAACTCGTATAGGCAAAATCCAATTACTGCTGTCATTTTCCACGCTAATGGCAGTTAAGAAGGAACGGTTCCCCAAAATGCTGCGTGGAGAAATGGTGGGAGAGTGTACAAATGGAAGAGCGAAATATTTACAGTGAAATTTCTGAGCGTACGAACGGCGACATTTACATTGGTGTTGTCGGGCCGGTACGAACCGGTAAATCAACCTTTATTAAGAAGTTTATGGATACCATCGTAATCCCGCACATGGACGGTGACTACAGACGGGAACGCGCGATTGATGAAATGCCGCAGTCGGCCGGCGGACGTACCATTATGACAACGGAACCAAAGTTTATTCCCGAAAAAGCAGTAACCATCAATATTGACAATGCCGCTACCTTTGATGTTCGCATGATCGACTGTGTGGGTTATATTGTACCAAGCGCGCTGGGGTACATTGAAGATAATATGCCCCGTATGGTTATGACTCCTTGGTATGATGAACCGATTCCGTTTAATATGGCTGCTGAAGTCGGTACCAAAAAAGTTATTACCGAGCATTCTACAATCGGCTTGGTCATTACAACGGACGGCAGTATCAGCGATATTCCGCGTGAAGAATATGAGGAAGCGGAAGAACGCGTTATTTCCGAGCTGAAAGAAATCAATAAGCCGTTCATTATTCTGCTGAACTGTACCTATCCGAATTCGCCGGATTCTGTTTCTTTGGCACAGGATTTGCAGAAAAAATATAAGGTTCCTGTCATGCCGGTAAACTGCATGGAAATGGAAGAAGACGAAATTAGGGGCATTCTTGGAAAAGTACTGTTTGAATTTCCTGTAAAAGAAATTAAAATTGATATGCCGCGCTGGATTTCCACACTGGATAAAAATCACTGGCTGCGCTCATCGGTTTTTGCGGCGATTCAGCAGCCTGCATCCAAGCTGTCACGGATACGCGAAGTCAGCAATTTGATTGATGAAGTAAAAAAATGTGAATATGTTGATGATGCACAAACGGTTTCAGTAGCACTTGGAAAAGGGCATGCGAGAGTTAAAATACAATTCAATCAAAACCTGTTCTATAAGGTTCTTGGTGAGCAAACCGGAATTGAAATCAACGATGAAGGCAGCCTGCTTGACTGTATGCTCAATTTTACCAAGATGCAAAAGCAGTTTGACAAAATCAAAGAGGCATATCAGGATGTTCAGGATACCGGTTATGGCATTGTTATGCCAAGCATTGAAGAATTAACTTTGGATGAGCCTGAAATTATAAAACAGGGCGGAAAATACGGTGTACGGTTAAGAGCGGCAGCACCGTCCATTCACCTCATGAAAACACAGATTACTACAGAGCTTACACCGATTGTCGGTTCCGAACAGCAGTCGGAAGAACTTGTTACTTATCTGCTCAAAGAATTTGAGGAGAATCCGTCAAAGATATGGGAGTCTAACATTTTCGGTAAATCTTTGCATGAACTTGTCAATGAAGGGTTACATAACAAACTGTATCGCATGCCTACCGATGCCCGCGGAAAAGTTCGTGAGACCATTGAGCGTATCATTAATGATGGCTGCAACGGATTAATTTGTATCATTTTATAAGCAGTACTGTGAAATGGTTTGGCGCCCTTCGGGAGCCGAACCATTTCTTTCTATTGATTTTTTACTTGTCTTCCATTATACTAATAATGTTTCAAAGCAGCAAAATATTCTATAATGTAAAAAAGGAAGTGTATATATGTTTTCAATCGTTGAAAAACGCAGATTGAACAGTTCCATGACATCTATGACCGTTGACGCACCATTTATAGCCAAAAAGGCGCAGGCCGGCCAGTTCATTATATTGCGTGTGAATGAGTTCGGAGAGAGAATTCCGCTTACCATCGCAGATTATGACCGTGAAAAAGGAACCGTTACAATTATTTACCAAATTGTCGGGAAAACTACAAAACAGCTTGACCAGCTGGAAGTAGGCGAAAGCATTTTAGATTTTATTGGGCCTTTGGGTAAAGCCTCTGAACTGGAAGGATACAAAAAGGTTGCGGTTATCGGCGGCGGCGCAGGCTGCGCCATTGCATATCCACAGGCAAAGGCTCTCCATCAAATGGGAGCAAGTGTGGACATCATCGCAGGTTTCCGCAATAAAGATATCATTATTTTGGAAGATGAAATGAAAGCAGTCAGCGAAAACCTGATTGTTACAACCGATGACGGTTCCAACGGCAACAAAGGATTCGTCACCAATGCGCTGAAAGACCGCATTGAGGGTGGCGCCAATTATGATCTGGTTATCGCGATCGGCCCAATGGTAATGATGCGTGCGGTATGCAATTTAACAAAAGAATACAACATTAAAACCATAATCAGTATGAATCCGATTATGATTGACGGTACCGGAATGTGCGGCGGCTGCCGCCTGACGGTTGGCGGAAAAACAAAGTTTGCCTGTGTGGACGGTCCTGATTTTGACGGGCATGAAGTGGACTTTGATGAAGCAATGATTCGCTTAAGAACCTACAAAGAAGATGAAGAAAGAGCAACACGTGAATACAGTTGTCGTTTAATGGAGGGTGCAAAAAATGCCTAATATGACACCGAAAAAAACACCTATGCCGGAACAGGATCCAAATGTCCGCAATAAAAATTTTGAAGAAGTAACATTAGGTTATGATGATATTATGGCTTTGGGCGAGGCTCAAAGATGCTTGAACTGCAAAACAAAGCCATGTGTGAGCGGCTGCCCCGTGAATGTGCGCATTCCTGAATTTATTCAGTGCATTCTCGATGGCAAAATGGAAGAAGCTTATGAGATTATTACCTCAACCAGTTCTCTTCCTGCTGTCTGTGGGCGCGTTTGCCCGCAGGAAACACAGTGCGAACAAAAATGTGTGCGCGGTATAAAAGGCGAGCCGGTCGGTATTGGCCGTCTGGAGCGCTATGTTGCCGATTGGTACATGAAGAACCGTGAGCGCAAGCCAAAGAATGTTACGCCAAACGGTCATAAAGTAGCCGTTATCGGCGCAGGTCCGTCCGGTTTAACCTGTGCGGGTGACCTTGCGGCACTCGGCTATTCGGTTACGATTTATGAAGCTCTGCACGTTGCGGGCGGCGTATTGATGTACGGTATTCCGCAGTTCAGACTTCCGAAAGAAATTGTGCAAAAAGAGATTGCTCTGCTTGAAAAAAGTGGAGTGGATATCCAGACCGATATGGTTATTGGCAAGGTTCTGTCCGTGGACGAGCTGTTCGAGATGGGCTATGAAGCAATTTTCATCGGTACGGGCGCTGGACTTCCAAACTTTATGAATATCCCGGGTGAGGGCCATGTGGGCGTTTACTCCGCAAATGAGTTCTTAACCAGAATCAATTTGATGAAAGCCTATCGTGAGGGTTACGATACCCCGATTATTCATCCGAAAAAAGTTGCGGTAGTCGGCGGCGGCAATGTTGCGATGGATGCCGCGAGAAGCGCAAAACGTCTTGGCGCGGAAGAGGTGTATATCATCTATCGCCGCGCAGAGGAGCAAATGCCCGCACGTATAGAAGAAATTCATCATGCCAAAGAAGAGGGCATTATCTTTAAATTGCTCACGAATCCGGTTGCCATCCACGCGGATGAAAACGGACGTGTTAAATCAATTGAATGTGTCGAAATGGAACTTGGTGAAGCCGACGCATCCGGTAGACGCAGACCAGTCGAAAAAACCGGTTCGAATTTTGAAATTCCGGTTGATTGTGCGGTTATCGCAATCGGAAATTCTCCGAACCCCCTGATTCGTTCCACCACAGAAGGATTGGAAGCAAACAGTCACGGCTGTATTATTGTAGACGAAGCTACCATGGCAACCACACGCAAAGGTGTTTACGCCGGCGGTGATGCGGTTACCGGTGCAGCAACCGTTATTTTGGCAATGGGTGCCGGAAAAGAAGCTGCCGCTTCCATTGATGCGTACATTCAATCAAAATAAGGCATTTCTTTCCGGTTTAACCCCTGCTACGGCAGGGGTTATTTTTTATACGCATAAGTAATGAACAGGTACTTGCTGTCATATGAATTGGACAGGAGGGATTTGCCATGGATGATTATGATTACAATTTTAATTACGATTACAGTGCCAAAAAAGGAGAAGAGGAATTTACTTCGCCTTACCATCCGAAAGAGAAACCCAAGCGTAAAAGGAGCACGGCAGGAGGCAGCCATCTGCTGACCATTATACAAATTGCCGTTTGCTCCGTTGTATTAGCTGCGTTTGCGTTATTGCGGGCACTCGGCGGAAATACATATACAGACATAAAAAACTGGTATCTTCAGCACATGAATAATTCCATTGTTGCTCAAGAACAAATTAATACTATAAAGGAATCTTTTTTGCATGCATTTCAATCAAGTTCGAGCGCAAGCTCACAATCCAGTTCAAGCTCTGCAAGTTCGAATTCACAGCCGATTCAGGGAACCAGCGTTTTGGTGAGCACTTCTACCGCTGCTGCTACAAAAAGTATATATTCCCAGGTACCGGTTACCTTGTCCGTCCTTTTATCATCGCCGGTGCCAAATGGGACAGTAACCTCTGCTTTCGGGTGGAGAAACGGAACCCTGCATAAAGGGATGGATATTGCCGCGCCGTCGGGTACAAAAATATACAGTGCTTTGCCCGGCAAGGTAATAACCTGTACACAGAATTCTTCCTATGGCAAGTATTTAGTCATTGATCACGGAAATACAATTGAAACACTATATGCGCACTGCAGTTCTGTCCTTGTAAAAAACGGCGACACCATAAAATATGGACAGCCGATTGCATGTGTCGGCAGCACGGGGGATGCCACGGGGCCGCATCTGCATTTCGAATTACTGATTCACCAAATCAACTACGACCCGCAGCCAATGCTGAGAGTAAGGAATTTATAATGTCATTTATCTTCGCAAAATGCCGTGTAGAAATTAATTTTTTATTTGTGGCAGTCATCGCCTTTTTACTGCTTATCGACCGCTCCGCAATAGCCGTGCTTGGCATTATTGCTACCGTGGTACATGAATGTGGCCATATCGTCTGTATGTACCTGTTTTCAACTCCGCCTGAAAAAGTCAAATTTAATCCGTTTGGAATTGACATAGTAGAAAATCCCGGCAGTAAGCACAGCTATAAAAAAGATGCCCTCATTGCATTGGCGGGGCCTGCGGCAAACTTACTGACGTTAGCGGTGTTTTTTCTGCTTTATCGCTTTTACCCAAATCCTTATTTGTATACGTTTTGCGTGGCAAACGGTGCGTTTGCCGCCTTTAATTTGCTGCCGATTGAGCCGTTGGACGGCGGTCAGGCACTTTACAGCCTGCTTTGTTCCAAGCACAGCCCAATCGTGTCTGCCAAAATTGTAGAGATTCTGTCTTTTCTGATTCTCTTACCGCTTGCCATTATCGGATTCCTTATTTTGCTGCAATCCCGCTACAACTTTTCACTCTTGCTCGTAAGCGGTTATTTAATGCTGCTACTGTTATTAAAACGAGGGCGTTATTTTTAACGTTTGCAATATTTCCTCCAAGACGGTATAATAATAATCATGCCAATTCTGGAGGATGTTGAATGAATAAAAATATAGAAAAGCTGCTTGCCGATGTGCAGAAACCGGGCCGATATGTCGGCGGTGAGTTGAATTCCGTTATAAAAGATTTAAAGGATGTAGACGTTCGATTCGCGTTTTGTTTTCCGGATACCTATGAAATCGGCATGTCCCATCTTGGTATGAAAATATTATACAGCCTGATGAATGAGAAGCCGTATATTTGGTGTGAACGTGTGTTTGCTCCCTGGGTAGATATGGAAGAAAAAATGAGGGAGAACCATATTCCGCTTTTCGCGCTGGAAAGCGGTGACAGCATCAAGAATTTTGATTTTATCGGATTTACGTTGCAATATGAGCTAAGCTATACCAATGTGCTGAATATGCTGGACTTAGCCGGTGTCCCGCTAAAATCCTGTGACCGCAGTGAATTGTCGCCTCTTGTTGTGGCCGGAGGTCCTTGCGTCTGCAATCCGGAGCCTCTTGCGGACTTTATTGACTTGTTTTTTGTCGGCGAGGGGGAAGAGGTTGACCTGGAAGTAATTGAGCTTTACCGGAAATATCGGGCAAACGGCCGCACAAAAGCAGAATTTTTAAAAGCTGCGGCACAGATTGAAGGAGTTTATGTCCCGTCTCTTTATGCGGTTACGTATCATGAGGATGATACCGTTGCCGCAGTAACACCAAAAGACGGTGCTCCCGCGACCGTTAAAAAACGTGTCATGCTCGATATGGACAAAGCGTATTTCCCCGATAACTTTATTGTGCCTTACCTTGAAATTGTTCATGACCGTGCGGTATCCGAAGTCCTTCGAGGATGTATCCGCGGCTGTCGTTTTTGTCAGGCAGGCTTTATTTACCGACCGGTGCGTGAAAAGTCCGTTTCCACCATTGACAAGCAATGCCACGATTTGTGCAGCAATACCGGATACGATGAAGTTTCGCTTTCTTCCTTAAGTACCAGCGATTATACAAAAATTGATGAACTGCTTACACAGCTTTTAACTTGGACAAAGAATGAAAAGGTTAATATTTCTTTGCCGTCTATGCGCGTGGACAGCTTTTCCAACGAATTGATGAAGAAAATAAAAGCGGTTCGCCGCAGCGGCCTTACTTTCGCGCCGGAAGCGGGAACACAGCGTCTTCGGGATGTCATAAATAAGAATGTTACGGAAGAAGCACTTTTCAAAACAGTAAATATGGCGTTCGGCGGCGGTTGGACAAGCGTAAAGCTTTATTTTATGATCGGCCTGCCTACGGAAACCTTTGAAGACGTAGCCGGTATTGCCGAACTTGGACAAAAGGTTGTGGACGCTTATTATGAGAATCTGAACAAACCAAAGGGCAGAGCGGTCAGTGTAACCCTAAGCACCGCAGCGTTTGTACCAAAGCCGTTTACGCCTTTTCAGTGGGAGCCGCAGGATACCGTTGAAATGTTCCGCCAAAAGCAGCACCATCTGCTTTCATCGATTACAACTAAAAAAATCACCTGTAATTATCACGATGCAGACACCTCCTTTTTAGAAGCGGTTTTTGCGCGCGGAGACAGGCGTCTTTGTGCTGTGTTGGAAGAAGCGCAAAAACGTGGATTCCGTTTTGACGGCTGGGCAGATTTCTTTTCTCTTTCCAAGTGGCTGGATATATTTAAAGACTGTGGCATTGATCCAACTTTTTACGCTAACCGAAAAAGAAGTTTTGAAGAAGTTCTTCCTTGGGATCATTTAGACTATGGAATTCAAAAATCTTTCTTAATTGATGAATGCAAAAAAGCATACGCCAACAGCACTACGCCGAATTGCCGCGAAAAATGTTCTGCCTGCGGCGCGGCATGCTTTAACGGGGGGATTTGCTATGAAGCTCGTTCGAATATGGTTTAAAAAAACAGGTACGGCACGCTACATGTCTCATTTAGATTTGAACCGCTGTGTAGCCCGCGCTGTGCATAAGGCGAAAATCCCGATTTGGTATACGCAGGGATTCAATCCTCACGCCTTTATTACGTTCGCTTTGCCGCTTTCGCTGGGAATGAGCGGAGAGCGGGAATCCATGGATATGAAACTGGAAGAGGACATTCCGCCGCAGGAACTTATGAATCGTCTTAACAGCGGTCTTCCGAAAGACATTAAATTATTTGATGTGACGGAACCGGTTATGAAGCCTGGAAAAATTGCGTTTGCATCCTTTTCTGCTACGATTGATACGGAAGACCAAGACGCGCGGGAAGTTGCAGAAAAAATTGAAGCGTTGCTTTCACAAAATGAAATTATCGTACCGAAGCATACAAAAAACGGAATGCGAGATATTGATATTAAGCCTTATTTTAAAGAGCTTGAAATGAAAGTAGACAAAGCAGAAAATAAGATATACACAAACATCATTCTTCCTGCAGGTAGTACAGAGAATGTTAATCCGATGCTGTTTCACGATGCCATCGAAAAATATCTGGGACTTCATTTGTATACGGATATCGTTCGCACCAATATTTACGATGAAAATTTCAATGTATTTGCATAAAGACAAGCGGAAACATAGAAAGCTTGCCCGTTCATCACACTTACGCATTCTCAAATAAGCACAAAAAATACAAGAAACTGTGCCGAATCGAAAATTACTATTCAACAGAAAAAAATGTTGCATCTTATGCTGAATTATGGTATTATATATAGGCATTTGGAAACCGTCGGATGAATCTGATGGGGTTCAATGCCCGGTTGTACCGTGACATTGAAGCTGACAGTCCTCTGCCGTTTATGGCAAGAATGTCTGAATTATTAGGAGGAAACAAAATGGACGCTCTAAAGTTAATTGCTGAAGAATCAGTAAAAAAAGAATTACCGAACTTTGAAATTGGTGATACCGTTAAGGTTGACGTTAAAATCAGAGAAGGCGAAAGAGAAAGAATCCAGGCTTTTGAAGGCACTGTTATTGCTCGTAAGGGCAGTGGCGTAGCGGAGACTTTTACAGTCAGACGCGTTTCTTACGGCGTTGGTGTTGAAAGAGTATTCCCGATTCATTCACCGAATGTTGCAAGCGTTGCGATTATTCGTAAAGGCCGCGTCCGCAGAGCAAAACTGTACTTCCTGCGCGACAGAGTCGGTAAAGCTGCTAAGGTTAAAGAACAAATCAGATAAGAGCTTGATAGCTTTTGAAGGGACATTAATTTGTCCCTTTTTTGCTATTTATTGTTCTATTGTATTTTTTTAGGAAAAGCCGCAAATAACAAGTTAATGGGGGCTGTCAAATTGGAAATGAACCGTACGAATCAAGACAAAGGCAATTATGGAAATGCCGGTCAGCCAAAAGCTCCGTCAGAGAAAGAATTTACACAGAGCAGCGGTGTTCTGAATTGTTTTGAATGGGTAGAATCTATTGTTACTGCATTGATTCTTGTTGTTGTTGTTTTTACGTTTCTGTTTCGAATCGTAACGGTCTCCGGCCCTTCCATGCAGCCCAATCTGTATGATAGTTACCGTTTAATTTTGTCAAACCTGAACTATCACCCAAAGCAAGGCGATATCGTCGTGCTTTCTCACACAGTGGGGCTATCCGAACCGATCATTAAGCGTGTAATCGCACTGCCCGGTCAAACCGTGGATATCGACAATAAAACAGGCAGGGTTGTGGTAGACGGAAAAGTTCTGGACGAATCCGCTTACATTCAGAACGGTATTACACAGGTGGCACAAGATACGCCGGGCAATCCTGTACTCAAGTTTCCGCAAAAAGTCCCGGACGGTCATGTTTTTGTACTGGGTGACAACCGAACAATTTCAGAGGATAGCCGCTACGAAAAAGTCGGTATGGTAGATCAAAAATTTATTATCGGGAAGGCGGAACTGATTTTGTTTCCGTTCAGCCATGTCGGAAAATTAAAGTAACCGGGGTATTTAAAATGAACGAAGAGAAAGAAAAAGAGAAAAATATAAAAGCCAGCGAAAACATTCGCAAGGAAAATGTTCAAACAAAAGAGTTTGTTCTTAGCGACGGCGTACGGAATTGCTTTGAATGGGTAGAATCCATTAT
The DNA here is from genome assembly GCA_023458755.1 of Bacillota bacterium. GTDB lineage: Bacteria > Bacillota > Clostridia > Oscillospirales > Acutalibacteraceae > JAEWYE01. The sequence goes on from JAEWYE010000047.1 coordinate 51,433, forward strand.
CACTGCGCTGATTCTCGTGATTCTTATTTTTACTTTTTTCTTTCGTATCGTAACCGTTCAGGGTTCTTCTATGTATCCGAATTTACAGGATAAATACCGTTTGATTTTATCCAGCTTTCTGTATCAGCCAAAGCAAAATGATGTCGTAGTTATTACGCACACCAACGGGCTTACGGAACCGATTATTAAACGCGTTATTGCGGTGGCAGGACAAAAGGTCAATATCGATTATAAGAAAGGTATTGTTTATGTGGACGGCAAAGCACTGGATGAATCCGCTTACATTAAAAATGGGATCACCCATGAGCCAAACACCTCGGAGCCTTTGCTAACCTTGCCGCAAGCAGTGCCTGCCGGTCATGTCTTTGTATTGGGCGATAACCGCTCCGTTTCCGAGGACAGCCGTTTTACGGCTGTAGGAATGGTGGAAGCAAAATATATTTTAGGAAAAGCAGAGATAATCGTTTTTCCTTTTAACCATGTCGGAAAGGTAAAGGGTTGAATATTTTCAGCTTTGCCTCTTCAAAAAAGGATGATCAAATCATGAGTGAAGCACAATCTATACAATGGTTTCCGGGTCATATGACCAAAACCAAAAGACAAATTGAAAAAAGTTTAAAGCTGGTCGATATCGTAGCAGAGATTATAGACGCACGCATTCCGGTCAGCAGCCGAAATCCTGTTTTGGATAAGCTTATCAATAACAAGCCGCGCGTTATTTTAATGAATAAATGCGATATGGCGGATTCGGCACAGACAAGCCGGTGGATTGACTATTACAAATCCAAAGGAATCGCAGCAATTGCGCTTGACTGCCGTACCGGAAAGAATTTAAACGGATTTATGCCACTAATAAAAAATGTATTGAGTGAACGTATTGCCGCATGGGATGCAAAGGGTATGACCGGAAGGCAGATACGCGTTATGGTAGTGGGTGTGCCGAACGTGGGTAAATCCTCCTTCATCAACAAGCTTTGCAAAAACAGCAAAGCAAATGTTGAGGACAGACCCGGCGTTACACGTACCAATCAGTGGTTTACCATAGGCAACGGGCTTGATTTACTGGATACTCCTGGTGTGTTGTGGCCAAAATTTGATGATGCCGTCGTTGGGGAACATCTTGCTTTTACCGGCGCGGTAAAAGATGACGTGGTCGATATTGAGCAGCTTGCGGGGCGTTTGCTGGAAGTACTAAGGGATACTTATCCCAAAGCGATTCAGGAGCGCTATAAGCTTGACGACACAGGTATCAGTGAATTAAAGGGCTACGAAATTTTGGAGTTGGTCGGCAAAAATAGAGGCATGCTCATTTCCGGTGGAGAAATCAACACGGAGCGCGCTGCTATTGCAGTATTGGATGAATTCCGCAGCGCAAAGCTTGGCCGAATAACATTGGAACAGGTTGGTAAATAAACAATGGATTGGTTGGCTTATGAATCCGAGGCAAAGCAGCAGGGATATCGAACCATATGCGGCATCGACGAAGCGGGGCGCGGGCCTTTGGCCGGCCCGGTTTTTGCTGCCGCTGTTATTTTGCCCGACGGATTGTATATTGATGGGTTAAATGATTCCAAAAAGCTTAGCGCAAAAAAGCGTGAACTTCTTTTTGATCAGATTACACAGGATGCGGTGAGTTATGCGATCGGATTCGCCACAGAAAAAGAAATTGATGAAATTAATATTTTACAGGCAACGTTTTTGGCAATGCGGCGCGCGTTTCAGGGGCTTTCGGTAAAACCGGACTGTGCACTGGTGGATGGCAACCGAATGCCGAATCTGGATGTGCCGACACAAACCATTATTAAAGGCGACGGGTTAAGCGCCAATATTGCTGCAGCCTCTATTTTGGCAAAAGTCAGCCGTGATCGCTTGATGTTGGAACTCGACGAGATATATCCGGAGTATCAGTTTGCCAAACATAAAGGATATGGCACCGCATTACATACTGAGCTTCTTAAAAAATACGGCCCTTCTCCAATTCATCGAATGACCTTTTTAAAAAAGATTCTGGGAGAACACATATAACAGTCCCTTGAAATTTTGTTCTTTCGCACCGTGACCGTCTAAAATGGACAAACCGGTTCCACCGGCCGGTCAAAGTTTTTGGTTTTATTGAAAGGGTGTCATACTTATGAATAATGCATCCGGTAAGATTGGGGAAGAATTCACGGCAAAGCTTTTAGAAGAAAAAGGTTATCAGATTGTTGAAACCAACTATCACAGCCGCTTTGGCGAAATAGACATAATCGTAAAAGACGCAAAGTATATTGTATTTGTCGAGGTTAAAACGCGGGAAGAAAACAGCATGGTGAATCCTTTGGAAGCGGTGACCGTCTCAAAACAAAAGAAAATCATAAAAACGGCACAGCTTTATCTGCAATCACACAGAACCGATTTGCAGCCTCGCTTTGATGTAGCCGGACTGGTAACCAATGCAGACGATATGTCCGTACTATCCGTAAACTATGTTACAAATGCGTTTTAAAGGGGGACTGTGTTCTGAACTATTTTGATTTGCATTGTGATACAATTTCTGAATGTCTGAATAAAAACAAATCGCTTCGTGAAAACGACCTGCATCTTTCCTTAGCGCGCGGAAAAAATTTTTCAGCATGGTACCAGTGTTTTGGCATCTTTATACCGGATACCGTTCGCGGAACATCCGCAACGGACTTATTTAAAAACGTATACAGCAAATTCAAAGAAGAAATCTGCTTAAATCAGGATAGTATCATGCAATGCAGAACGAGGGAAGATTTTCTTTCAGCAAAACAGCAGCATAAATGCGGTGCGATTTTAACGGTAGAAGGCGGAGCTGCACTTGCCGGAGAATTTGACAACATTGCTTATTTAGACGATTGCGGTGTAAAAGTTATTACCTTAACATGGAATGATACCTGTGAAATCGGCGACGGCGCAATGGTTGAAACCCCGCATGGGCTTACTTCTTTTGGTAAAAAGGCCGTTTTGGAGCTGGAACGCCGCGGAATTTTGATTGACGTTTCACATGCCAGCGACCCGCTGTTCTATGATGTCGCGGAGAACACTCACAAGCCGTTTATCGCCACGCATTCCGACTCACGAACGATATGCGGCCATAAACGGAATCTGACAGATGAGCAGTTTGCTCTTTTAAAACAACGCGGCGGCTTGGTTGGTTTGAATTTTCACAAGCCTTTCTTGAATAATAATGATAAAGCGGATATGGATGACATTCTGCGCCACGCGGAACACTTTCTTTCGCTGGGCGGTGAAAGTGTGCTGGCAATCGGCAGTGATTTTGACGGGTTAATTCTGCCGGACGATATTACCGGTATTGAATCTATTGAACCTTTGGCTAATTATTTTTTGCGGCATAACTACAGCCAAACGCTAGTAAACGCGATTTTCTATCAAAATGCGTATAACTTTTTCATTTCTCTTTGACAGAATCGTCATTCTAATATAAAATAGGAATAACAACGCAAAAGTAAAACGAATTTTCAAAATGATTGAGTTCACCCAATCTTCTCTGAAAAATCATAAGGGAATTCGTATAAGGGGGAAAAACCTTGAATTATAAATGTACCAGAAACGATAACATGAATATTTCCGCCGCTCAGGCTATTGTGCAGGGAATATCCAAAGATGGGGGACTTTTTGTTCCGGAACAGTTTCCGCACTATTCCTACGCGGATTTATGCGAACTTCAGGAATCCAATTATGTAGATCGGGCAGCAAAAATTCTGTCCGACTTTCTCCCAGAGTTTACCGCGGACGAAATTTCTTCCTGTGTGTCACAGGCTTATGCGCCAGAAAAATTTTCCGGTGAAAATCCCGCGCCGTTGGTTTTGCTGGAAAACGGTGCTCTTAAGATGCATATGCTTGAACTATGGCATGGCCCAACGTGCGCATTTAAGGACATGGCATTGCAGCTTTTACCGCATCTGCTGACAAAAAGCCTGCAAAAAACCAACTGCGAAAAAACAGCCTTAATATTGGTTGCTACCTCCGGCGACACCGGAAAAGCGGCTCTTGAGGGTTTTAAAGATGTAGCTGGTACGAAAATATTAGTGTTCTACCCCCAAGATGGTGTCAGCCCGATGCAAAAAAGGCAGATGAACACGCAAGAGGGCGAAAATGTAAGTGTTTGCGCCATCGAGGGTAATTTTGACGATGCCCAGACCGGTGTAAAACGAATTTTTGTGAATGAAGAAATCAACAAGGCACTCAGTGAAAACAATATGCAGTTTTCAAGTGCAAACTCCATTAACTGGGGCAGACTTTTGCCGCAGATCGTGTATTATTTCTCTGCCTATTGCGACCTAATGGCATATGGAGAAATTGAGCATGAAGGCGAGAGGGTAAATATTGTTGTGCCAACCGGCAATTTCGGCAATATTTTGGCTGCCTATTACGCCAGAAAAATGGGACTGCCTGTCAACAAACTAATTTGCGCGTCCAATTCAAACAATGTGCTGACTGAATTTTTAAAAACCGGTGTTTATGACCGCAATCGTCCATTCTTTACTACACTTTCCCCGTCCATGGATATTTTGGTTTCCAGTAACTTGGAACGTCTTTTGTACGATATTACTGGTGGAAACGTGGAAAAAGTAAGCGGCTGGATGCGGGAACTGAACACCACCGGACGTTATCAGGTTGACCGAGATGTTCTGAATGCTTTGCATGACCTGTTTTATTCCGGCTGCTGCAACGATACAGACACCAAAACTACCATCAAAGAAATGGAACAAGATGAAAGATATCTGTGTGATACGCATACCGCAGTTGCCATTCATGTTTATCACCAGTATGTAACGGATACACAGGATGGAAAAACACCTGCCATTGTTGTTTCTACCGCAAGTCCGTATAAATTTGCAGACAGCGTATTGAGTGCAGTTTCGGATGATTATGACAAGAGTGAAGATGAATTTACAAAAATCAGCGAACTTTCCGCCTTAACCGGCACATCCATTCCACAGCCGATTGCGGATTTACAGGCAAAGAAAGTTCGCTTTCAAAACGTTTGCACAGCTGACAAAATGGGCGAGACTGTGCTGAAATTAATCCGTTAGGAAGAGGCTTACATGTCACTGTTTGCGATTGCTGATCTTCATCTGTCACTTGGCTGTGACAAGCCGATGGATGTTTTTACAGGCTGGCAGAATTATACGGAAAAATTGGAAAAGAACTGGCGGAATATCGTAAAGCCGGAGGACACGGTCGTGATTGCCGGAGATGTTTCCTGGGCAATGAAACTGGAGGACTGTGAAAAAGATTTTGCATTTCTTCATGCGCTGCCCGGCAGTAAGTTGATTTTAAAAGGCAATCATGATTACTGGTGGTCAACAAAGAAAAAAATTGATACCTTTTTCAAGGATCACGGTTTTGATTCATTGCAGATCATTCACAATAATTCCTATGTTGTCGGCGATGTGGCGGTCTGCGGAACACGCGGCTGGCTTTATAACGCCGAAAATGAAGAGGATATGAAAATCGTGAACCGGGAAGTCGGGCGTCTGAATGCTTCTTTGGACAATGCAGCGCAGCAAGGGGTAAATCCGATTGTCTTTTTGCATTATCCCCCCGTCTATGACAGTCTGCAATGCGATGAGATTTTGAGCGTGCTTGAAACACGCGGTATTCAGTCCTGTTATTTTGGTCATATTCACGGCAGTGAAGCCGCGAAACGTGCAGTGGTCGGGGAATACCACGGAATTAAAATGCATTTAATATCATGCGATTATGTGAATTTTGTACCTGTTTTGGTTCGATGAATAATTTATTAATATTTACAAGAATAGGTAGAATGTTTAATACGTATGTGCTATAATATTAAAGATAATTTGCAATTTTGCAGGAGGAAAATTTAAAATGAGTTTAAAATCGTCTAATAAGGTTGACACAAACCGTTATCAGCTTGAAATTGAGGTTGATGCAAAAACATTTGGAGAGGCCTTAACCAACGCGTATAAAAAAGAAAGCAAGAAAATCACGATTCCGGGTTTCCGCAAGGGAAAAGCTCCGCGCGCTTATATTGAAAAATACTACGGAGACAAAGTGTTTTATGAAGATGCTATCAATGCCGTATATCCGGATGCTTTGGATGAAGCCATCAAAGAAGCTGGATTAGAAGTAATTGAAGATAAAATTGATTTTGATATGGTAGATGCCAGCGCAGACGGTTTCTCCTTTAAAGCTACCGTTACAACAAAGCCGGAAGTCACCATTGAAAATTATAAGGGCTTATCCGTAACAAAGAAGCCGGTTGTTGTTGACGACAAAGACATCGATGCGGAAATTGAAAAAGTTCGTGACCGCAATTCCAGAATGGTAACGGTCGAAGACAGAACCGCTCAGAACGATGATATTGCCGTGATTGATTTTGACGGTTATGTGGACGGTGTCGCATTCGAAGGCGGCAAAGCAGAAAATTACAGCTTAACTCTTGGCGGCGGTCAATTTATCCCTGGCTTTGAAGAGCAGGTTGTCGGCCACAGCACAGGCGATGAATTTGATGTAAACGTTACCTTCCCGAAAGAATATCAGGCGGCGGAGCTTGCTGATAAAGCGGCCGTTTTCAAAATTAAGCTGCATGAGATCAAAAAGAAGGAACTTCCGGAAGTTGACGACGATTTTGTCAAAGATGTAAGTGAATTTGATACCGTTGAAAAATACAAAGACGATATTAAAGCGAAACTCACAGACGCCCGTGAAAAAGAGGCAACTGATGACGTTGAAAATCAACTGATTGATCAATTAATTGAGAACATGAAGGCAGAAATTCCGGACGCTATGTTCCAAAACAAAATCAATGAGGATATCCGTGAATTCGGTTATCGTTTACAGTCACAGGGACTTGATTTCGATACCTACCTGAAATATACCGGTATGAACAAAGATACCATCCGCGATACATTCAAGCCGCAGGCAGAACGTCAGGTTAAAGTTCGCCTTGCTCTTGAAAAGATCGCACAGCTCGAAAATATTCAGCCTTCCGATGAAGATATTGAGGCAGAATTTGCAAAATTGGCAGAAAGCTATAAAATTGACGTTGACAAGGTAAAAACCTTTATACCGAAAGAAGAACTTGTAAAAGATCTTTCTGTCGAAAAGGCAATCGGTATTGTTCGTGACAGTGCCAATATCAGTGAAGCTGCAGCAGACGCTGAATAATTATCCACTTATTTGTCAATTATGAATTGGTGTCGGCTTTTTGCCCGCCACATGATCACTTATCGCTTTCCACGCGACGCGATAAGTGATTCATTTTCAAATTTTATCGCGTGGAGAAAAGGCGGTTATTATGAGTTTAGTACCTTATGTTATTGAACAAACTAATCGCGGTGAGCGTTCATACGACATTTTTTCCCGCTTGCTCAACGATAGAATTGTTATGCTTACCGAGGAAGTCAACGATACGACTTCAAGCTTGGTAGTTGCACAACTCTTGTATTTAGAGGGACAGGATCCAGCTAAAGACATCAGCTTATACATCAACAGCCCTGGTGGTTCTGTAACTGCTGGCATGGCCATCTATGACACCATGCAGTATATTAAATGTGATGTTTCCACGATTTGCATGGGCATGGCAGCCAGCATGGGTGCGTTTTTGTTGGCGGCCGGTGCAAAAGGCAAACGTTTTGCCCTGCCGAACAGCGATATTATGATTCATCAGCCAAGCGGCGGCGCACAGGGTCAGGCAACGGATATCATGATTCATGCCGACCATATTATTGCCACAAAGAAAAAGCTGAACCAAATTCTCGCAGAAAGAACGGGTCAGCCCTTGGAAACCATTATGAAAGATACTGAACGCGATAATTTTATGACCGCGCAGGATGCTTTGGCTTATGGCCTTATCGACAAGGTCATCGACAAACGATAAATTGGATTGGTGATGAAATGCCTAACAACGACGAAACCAAAGACAGAGATATCTGCTGCTCCTTTTGTGGCAAGCCGCAGGATCAGGCACGGCGGTTAATTGCGGGCCCCGGTGTTTATATTTGTGACGAGTGCATTGAATTGTGTATGTCAATTCTCGAGGACGACTCCAACATCGCCAACCGTAAAACAAGTTACAACGAACCGACCACAATATTGCCAAAGCCTCAGGAAATCAAAAAAATGCTCGATGATTATGTAATCGGTCAAGATGAAGCAAAGGTAGCACTTTCCGTTGCCGTTTACAATCATTATAAGCGTATTTATTACGGCAAAGGCGATGTGGAAATCACAAAAAGCAACGTGCTTCTGCTTGGGCCTACCGGTGTGGGAAAAACACTGTTAGCTCAAACACTGGCAAAGCTGCTGGATGTTCCTTTTGCCATTGCTGACGCCACCACATTAACCGAAGCCGGCTATGTCGGCGAGGATGTGGAAAATATCCTTTTGCGTTTGATTCAAGCCGCCGATTATGATATTGAACGCGCTGAACGCGGCATCATCTATATTGACGAAATTGATAAAATCGCAAGGAAATCCGAGAATCCGTCCATTACCCGCGATGTTAGCGGTGAGGGTGTGCAGCAGGCTCTTTTAAAGATTCTGGAAGGTACAATATCCAACGTTCCACCGCAGGGCGGCAGAAAGCATCCGCAGCAGGAGTTTTTGCAGGTTGATACTTCCAATATCCTGTTCATTTGCGGCGGCGCGTTTGACGGACTTGAAAAAATCATTGAAAAACGGACTGCGTCTTCCGCCATGGGTTTTGGCGCAGATGTGAAAAGCAAAGCAGAATTGGATTCCACTTCCTGGTTTTCTCAGATTATCCCTCACGATTTAGTGAAATTCGGGCTGATTCCTGAATTAGTTGGTCGTTTACCGGTGATCTGTTCCTTAAAAGGACTGGATGAAAATGCTCTGGTACGAATTTTGACGGAACCGAAAAACTGTTTGGTCAATCAATACAAAAAGCTGTTCCAGCTTGATAAGGTTGAACTTGAGTTTAAGATGGACGCATTGAAAGCGATTGCAAAAAAGACCATTGAGCGTCAAACCGGCGCAAGAGGGTTACGCTCCATTATGGAAGAAACACTAACTTCGCTTATGTATGACGTACCGTCTGATTACACGATTGAAAAAGTAACAATTTCCGAAGATACCGTAACCAATGGTGCAAAGCCGGAACTTGTATACAATGAAGATCGAAAACCAGTCAAAATTAAAATTACGAATCCAAGGAAGCGCGGCCGTAAAGATACGGCTTCCTAATCAATATCATGGCTGTTGCAGGAAAGGGCAAATACGCTCTGCTTTGCAGCAGCCTTTTCTGCTAAATAGTGTGCTGTATCCGCCTATTTTTTTCGGTACAGAGAGTTTTTATAGTTTTTATATAGGAGCCAAAAATGAGTACTAACAATGAAACCGTACAACAAGAAACTATGCTTCTCCCAGTGCTTGCACTGCGGGGACTGGTTATATTTCCGGAAATGATGCTTCAATTTGACGTGGGCAGAAAAAAATCTGTTTTAGCGTTGGAAGAGGCCATGGGGAACAATCAGCTGATTTTTCTGGTTGCGCAAAAGGATTTGTCCGACAATGAACCTACTGTAGACCAGCTATATAAAACCGGTGTGGTCGCAAAAGTCAAACAGGTGCTTCATCATTCAGAGGAAGGAATCCGCCTGTTTGTGGAAGGTTTGTATCGTGCACAGATCATGCATGCTGTTCAGGACAGTCCGTTCATTTCAGCAACGGTTCGACCTGTCGAAACCCAAAAAGTTCGAAAAACCCATAAGATTGAAGCTCTAATGCGGCATACACAGGATGTCTTTGAAGAGTATATCCATAATTATAAGCATATTCCGCCCGATATCATTTTGGGTGTAGTGCAGCAAAAAGACTGCGGTACGCTTGCAGATTATATTTCGTCCAATATCATGCTGGATTATGAAAAAAAGCAAGAGATACTGGCAGAAATTCATCCCGTAAAGCGACTGGAAAAGCTTTTGGTTTTCCTCAAAGATGAAATTCAGATTAACTCTTTAGAAAATGAAATCAGCGAGAAAACCAAGGAGCAAATCGACCAGAATCAGCGGGAGTATTTTTTGCGTGAGCAAATGAAAACCATTGCCTATGAACTTGGCGACGATGATAATCCGGAAGAAGAAGCCGATGAGTTCCGGGAGCGTATTCTCAAAATGAAGCTGCCAGATCAGCAAACCGAAAAGCTCTTAAAAGAATGCGACCGCTTTTCTAAAATGCCGTATGGTTCCCATGAAGCCAGCGTTATCCGCAGCTATATTGAAATTTGTCTGGAATTGCCATGGAACAAGCTGAGCCATGACAACATTGATTTAGTAAAATCCAAAAAAGTTTTGGATCGCGATCACTATGGTCTTGAAAAAGTGAAAGAACGTATCCTTGAAACACTTGCCGTACGCAAACTTGCACCCGATATTAGCGGACAGATTATTTGCCTTGTCGGCCCTCCCGGAATCGGCAAAACCTCTATTGCCCGTTCGATTGCCAAAGCAATCGGCAGAAAATATGTGCGCGTTTCCCTTGGTGGTGTACGGGATGAATCCGATATTATGGGCCATCGCAAAACTTATATCGGTTCGATGCCGGGCAGAATTATTTCTGCTCTCAAGCAGGCAGGAACCAGGAATCCATTGCTATTGTTAGATGAAATTGATAAGCTCGGCAATGATTTTCGCGGCGATCCCGCTTCCGCTTTGCTGGAAGTTCTGGATGCGGATCAAAATTCCTCCTTCTATGATCATTATATCGATATGCCTTTTGACTTGAGTAAAGTTCTTTTTCTCACAACTGCAAACGATTATTCTTCGATCCCAGCGCCGCTCCTGGACAGAATGGATGTTATTACTCTTACCAGCTACACCCATGAAGAAAAATTCAACATTGCCGCGAAACACTTAGTTCCCAAGCAACTAAAAAAACACGGTATTGCCGCAAAACAACTCAAAATTACACCGGATGCCTTACATGAACTGATTGACGGTTATACTCGTGAGGCCGGAGTAAGAGGTTTGGAACGAGAAATTGCTTCCATTTGCCGCAAGTGCGCAAAAAAAATTGTTTCAGGTGAAACCGCCAAAATAACAGTTGCTCCTCAGAATTTAGAGGAACTGTTGGGGCCAAAAAAATTCAAGCAGGACGAGCTTGGAAAAACAGATGAAATTGGTCTGGTGAATGGGTTGGCATGGACAAGTGTCGGCGGTGAAACCATGCCGATTGAAGTTGCGGTTATGGAAGGAACCGGAAAAATCGAATTGACCGGATCTCTGGGCGATGTTATGAAAGAATCCGCACACGCCGCAATTAGCTGCATTCGCTGCAGAGCATCCACATTTGGCATTCATCATGATTTTTACAGTAAATTTGATATCCATATCCATGTTCCGGAAGGCGCTATTCCAAAGGACGGCCCATCCGCCGGAACCGCTATGGCAACCGCGATTACTTCGGCACTTTGCAAGATCCCGGTTCATCACGATGTCGCGATGACCGGAGAAATTACACTCCGCGGAAGAGTACTGCCAATCGGAGGACTAAAAGAAAAAACGATGGCGGCTTATCGCGCCGGAATTAAAAAAGTGATTATCCCAATGGATAATGTTTCCGATTTGGCTGAAATTGACAGTGTCGTGAAGAATTCCTTGCAGTTTTTGCCGGTTGATAAAGTGGAAGACGCTTTAAAGGCTGCTCTTCTTTATATGCCGCAGCCGCAAACGGAAAACAACGATGCTGAAACCTTGCCGGAAACATGCGGTCATACAATTGCGGTGCCGCATATCCCGCAATAAACCGCCGTATTAAATAGAATGAGGTTTACAATGAAGTTTGAAAACGCAGCTTTTGAGTTTGCTGCCGGCAGAGTAGCGCAGCTGCCGCCGTCTGATGTGCCGGAAATTGTTTTTTCCGGCAAGTCAAACGTAGGGAAATCGTCCCTCATCAATAAATTGGTAAATCGTAAATCACTTGCAAGAGTAAGCGCAACACCCGGAAAAACAGGAACCATCAATTTTTATAATTTGCAAGAGTGCCGTTTAGTCGATTTGCCCGGATATGGTTATGCAAAAGTATCCCAGTCAGAAAAAATGCGGTGGGCCGAATTGGTGGAAGGTTACCTTGCGGCCGACAGAAACATAAAGTTAATTATCCAAATTATTGACATGCGCCATAAACCGACGCAGGATGATTTGCATATGATAGATTTTTTAAGAAGCAGCGGGTTCCCGTTTGCTATAGCGGCAACAAAAAGTGATAAACTCAATAAAACACAGCGAACTGAGCAAACTGCTTTGCTGAATACTATTTTCAGCGATATAAAGGTTGTTCCCTTTTCATCCATTACCGGCGAAGGTGTGGAGGAAATCAGACAAATGATTATCGAAATCGCAGAAAATAACACATAGAATTTTGAAAGGAATGTCCTATATAACTAATTCTGCTTTACTTTCACACTTTTGTGTGCTAAAATTTTATCGAATTAATAGGGGAAGGACTGACTTTTATGAATTCTAAAATAAAAGATGACAGTGCTGATTTTCTGTTTCAAGCCATTCTATCGTTAAAAACGATAGATGAATGTTATGATTTCTTTGAGGACTTATGTACCGTCCCCGAAATAAAAGCAATGTCGCAGCGCCTTTGGGTTGCTCATATGCTAAGCACAAAGCGGGTTTACAGCGATATTGTTGCGGAAACCGGAGCCTCTACTGCGACCATCAGCAGAGTGAATCGCTCATTAAATTATGGCTGTGACGGATATGAGCTTGTATTTAAAAGACTGTTTGACGGAGAAAAATCGGAATGAGTTCTTACACAGCCTTTGCACGCTATTATGATAGTTTAACATTGAATGTAAATTATCCTGAACGCGCCGAATATCTTTGTAATCTCTTTTCCCGTTATTCCCACAACGCGGGTATTACACTTGACCTTGCATGTGGCACCGGAAGTTTAACGGTGGAACTTGCAAAGCGCGGACTTGATATTTACGGCATTGACGGTTCAATGTCTATGCTTTCCGTCGCACAGCAGAAAGCCGCAGACAACAACCTAAACATTCTCTTTTTATGCCAGCAGATGCAGCACATTGACCTTTACGGCACCGTGGATACCGTTATCTGCGCGCTGGACAGCATCAACCACCTCACAAGTGAAAAAGATGTACAATCCGCCTTTCAGCGTGTGTCGCTGTTTTTAAATGAGGACGGATTTTTTGTGTTTGATGTAAATACGATTTATAAACATAAATTTGTTCTTGCAAATAATACGTTTGTTTATGACACCGATGACGTATTCTGCGTATGGCAGAACAATTACGAATCAAAAAATAACAGAGTAGGCATTTCACTTGATTTTTTTGCTCGTGATGATGAAGTCTACCACAGAAGTTCCGAACACTTTTTTGAACGTGCTTATTCAACCGAACAACTGATTTCCATGCTGAATCAGGTTGGTTTGGAGCTTGTGCATATCTATGGCGATCTGAGCTTTCAAGAGCCAAACGACAAAAGTGAGCGTTTGGTTTTCGTAACAAAGAAGAAAAAATAAAGGATTTGTTTAAATGGATCGGATTTTACGTTGCATTACCTCTGACGGCAGCATTATGGCTGCAGCCATTGATTCAACCAACCTTGTATATAAGGCACAGCAAATTCATAAAACAAGCGCGGTAGCAACCGCTGCGCTTGGCAGACTGCTGACAGGAGCTTCTGTCATGGGTTCTATGCTTAAAAAGGAGAATGCCACCATTACCCTGAAAATCAACGGCGGAGGCCCGCTTGGCACGATTGTAGCAATCGCGGACAGTCATGGCAACTGCCGGGGCTATGTTGACCATCCGGATGTGAATCTGCCGCTAAAATCAAACGGGAAACTGGATGTCGGCAGTGCGGTGGGGAAGAGCGGTTTGCTGGGCGTTATGCGCGATTTTGGAGAAGGCAGTCCATATATGGGGCAAATCGAAATTGTTTCCGGTGAAATCGCGGAAGACATTACAAACTATTACGCAACAAGTGAACAAATTCCAACGGTATGTGCGTTAGGCGTATTGGTGGATAAAAAAGATCATGAGGTTTTACTCGCCGGCGGATTGCTAATCCAGGTACTGCCCGGCGCGGATGAGTCTGCCATTGCACAGCTTGAAAAAAATACGGCTGATTTAGAACCGGTTACAACCATGCTGGCAAAAGGCATGACTATGGAAGAAATTTGTGAAAAAGCGCTCACAGGCTTTCAGATGGAGGTGCTGGACGAGTTTCAAATCAACTATGTATGCAGCTGCAGTAAAGAGCGTGTGGAACGCGCAATTTCAACGTTAAAACCGGATGATATTTTATCCTTGGCAAATGAAAAAGGGTACATGGAAGCAACTTGTCAATACTGCAACCGAAGCTACCGGTTAACCCGGCAGGAACTGCAGGAAATAGCCGATTTTGTAGGAAAATAGCCACCTCACAAAGTTTTACAGATAAAAATATAAAAAAATCCATTTTTAGTGTTGACATTTGGCACAAGATATAGTATTATATAACACGTCGCTGATGAACGCGACACACGAAATACACAAATGGGAGCATAGCTCAGCTGGTTAGAGCACCTGCCTTACAAGCAGGGGGTCATAGGTTCGAGTCCTATTGTTCCCACCATTTGTGGCTCGGTAGTTCAGCTGGTTAGAACGCTAGCCTGTCACGCTAGAGGTCGACGGTTCGATCCCGTTCCGAGTCGCCAATTTGCCTCTGTAGCTCAGTCGGTAGAGCAGGGGACTGAAAATCCCCGTGTCGGTGGTTCGATTCCGCCCGGAGGCACCAATTTTGCGGATGTAGCTCATCTGGTAGAGCGCCACCTTGCCAAGGTGGAGGTAGCGAGTTCGAGCCTCGTCGTCCGCTCCAAAATTTGTTTGATTTGACGCTTAACATTTTTTAAGCGTCATTTCTTTCAAAAGCAAGTAATATATATTATATATGGCGTCATAGCCAAGCGGTAAGGCATGGGTCTGCAAAACCCTGATTCCCCAGTTCAAATCTGGGTGACGCCTCCAAATCGAGACCTCTAAGAACAGCAGAAATGCTATCTTAGAGGTCTTTTGTTTTCATTTGGTAGCATCTATGGATATGTCAGTTTGTTTTATCACACTGTGACTTTTCTGAATTTCAAATCACCGCGCCGCATATAAATGGCATGGGGTGATAGGTTTGAATGAGACGACAGAATA
Source organism: Bacillota bacterium (assembly GCA_023458755.1). GTDB lineage: Bacteria > Bacillota > Clostridia > Oscillospirales > Acutalibacteraceae > JAEWYE01. The sequence continues at coordinate 66,611 of JAEWYE010000047.1, forward strand.
TAAAAAATACACCGGTAAAAAAGTATATACTTTGCTTGTAATTGTCCTTATTTTGTGCTGTGCTGCATTTTTGGTTCTTTCTTATATTTCATACAATAAGATTGGGAAAATGGCCTCAACGCTTGTCAGCGTACAGCAGCCAACAATTGTACTGGATCCTGGTCACGGTGGGGAAGACGGCGGAGCTGCCAGCAAATCCGGATTGCAGGAAAAAGATATCAATCTTGCCATTTCATTAAATTTACAGAAAATGCTGACATCCTCTGGTTTTACAGTCGTAATGACAAGAGAAAGCGACAGTTCAATCGGAGACAAAAGTCTTGCCACGATTCGTGAACGAAAAGTTTCAGATCTACATAACCGATTAAAAATTATTGAAAAACAGGAGAATTGCATTTTTATCAGCATTCACCAAAACCACTTTTCTGACAGCAAATATTATGGCTCACAGATTTTTTACTCAAAAAATAACGATCAAAGCAAATTATTAGCAGAAAGCATGCAAACGCAGATTGTTCAGTTGCTGCAGCCGCAGAATAAACGTGAAATAAAGCCGGCAGGCAATACCATATATCTACTTTGGAACATGAAAGTGCCGGCCGTCATTGTGGAATGCGGCTTTCTTTCCAACGAAGCGGAAGCAAAAAAACTAAGTGAACCGATTTATCAGCGGCAAATGGCATTTTCCATCTATAACGGTTTGCTGAATTACCTGCAGCAGTAATAATACAAATATCCAATAAAAGTATAAGCAGAATCGAACTTGTATTCGATACAAAGATACGTTATAATTGTAATGAATAAAAAAGAAAATCGAGGAATTTTAATATGTCACAAAAGTCAAAAAGTGTTTACATATGCTCAGAGTGCGGATTTGAGTCCGCGAAATGGTATGGAAAATGTCCGGGATGCGGACAATGGAACTGTATGAATGAAGAAATACGGGAAACTGTATCAAAAAAATCAGCTATTGCTTCTCCCTCACATAGCATTTCGCGCCCTGTCATGATTAATGAAATCAATACGAATGAGGAAGAGCGTTATCATACCGGTCTTACGGAGTTGGATCGGGTGCTTGGAGGCGGCATCGTAAAAGGTTCTCTGATTTTAATCAGCGGTGATCCCGGCATCGGTAAGTCTACCATTTTGCTGCAAATCTGTGAGTATCTCGGAAAATCGCTGCGAATTTTATATGTATCGGGAGAGGAATCCGCTCGTCAAATCAAGCTTCGTGCATCGCGTCTGGGCGTGAGCAGCGAAAATTTATATGTCATGACCGAAACGGACATTCAATGCGTTGCAGAGCAAATCAGAGCTGATAAACCGGACTTAGTGATGATTGATTCCATTCAGACGATGAACTACACAGATCTTTCTTCTTCCCCTGGAAGCGTCACACAGGTGCGTGAATGTACCAATGCAATCATGCGTGTTTCCAAATCACTTGACATTCCAACGATTCTTGTGGGGCATGTGAACAAAGACGGCGCAATCGCAGGACCAAAAGTATTGGAACATATTGTAGACGCGGTACTGTATTTTGAGGGCGACCGCCAAATGTCTTACCGCATTTTACGGGCAGTCAAAAACAGATATGGCTCTACGAATGAAATCGGCGTGTTCGACATGGGAGACAATGGTCTTCATCAAGTAGATAATCCCTCGCAGGCTCTTTTGTCCGGCCGTCCCAAAAACGTATCGGGAACCTGTGTTACATGCGTAATCGAAGGTTCCCGGCCAATTTTAGCAGAAATTCAAGGCTTGGCTACAACAACGGGATTTGGAAATCCCAGAAGAATGTCAACCGGATTTGACTATAACCGCTTATCTTTGCTGTTGGCGGTACTGGAAAAGCGAGCAGGCTACTACTTTGCAAATCTGGATGCTTACGTGAATGTGGTTGGCGGACTAAGGTTGGACGAGCCTGCTGTTGATCTTGCGGTAGCGATGTCACTTGTTTCAAGCTTAAAAGATGTCCCTATCCGCGATGATGCGATTGTTTTCGGTGAAATTGGGCTTGCAGGAGAAATGCGTTCTGTCTCACATATTGAAGCCAGAATATCGGAAGCATCCCGTCTGGGCTTTAAAAAGTGTGTTTTGCCATATCATAGCCTCAAGCAGGTAAATGCAAATCACGGAGATATTCAGCTCATTGGCGTAAAAAATATCAGAGAGGCATTTGAGGCGGCGACTGATTGATATTGTTCTGTGCGTTCAACTCATTCGGCAAATGTTTTGGTGATACCTGAATGCTGTAAACACAGCCTTTTCCTGTATTGTTGGTAATTATGGCAGGTGTTTCTAATCCGCAATAACCATCATGCTGATAGATGCAATCTTCGTCGCATTGTATGATGCTCATGCTTATGACCTTCCTTTCACGATTAACTGGAGCTGGCGCAACTCTTTTTCAAACTTTTCACCTCGTAAATATTTTTCTGATTTCTTTACAAATTATTCACGAAAATATGCAAAATAGTATTCATAAAAACCGCACTCCCATCAAACAATAAGATGCGATGGGGGAATGACAATGAAAAAGTACGTAATGCTTTTAGCCTTTACACTTATTGCAACCGCAGGAATAACGATTGCCGGTGTTTTTTTTCGGAATTCAATTGTTGAAGTAAGCGTTGTAAAGGTTCAACCACTTACAGTGGAAAATGCCGTTACCTGTAGCGGAAGGGTAGAGTATGCAAAAACGACCAGCGTTTTTGTGCAAAAAGCTTCTCTTGTGAAAAATGTTTATGCAAAAATCGGTGATCAGGTAAAGGTTGGACAACCGCTGCTGTCAATCGCAACTACACAGAATAATTCATCGGATAGTTCCACGCCCCAGCAAACATATGAAAATTTCATCAATGGCTATGAGCAAAGCAGTACTGTCTCGTCCTCAGATCCAACCTCCGCAATAAAAGAGGAAGATATTACGGCTCCGATTGCTGGTGAAATTACATCCATCTCGGTTGAGCCTGAAGGTTACGCCTACCCAAGCACAGCTGTTATGACTATCTCAAGCAATTCTGACTTGCAAATTCGTTTGTCAGTCAATGAATCTCAAGTTTCCGATATTAAAGTAGGGCAAAAAGCAACGATCACAGGTGTCGGATTTAAAAATTCTTCTTATTACGGTACGGTTAAAAGCATTTCTTCCGGTGCAAAACAGGTAACTACTACGAACGGTCAGGATACCGTAATCGACGTAATTGTCAGTGTAGAAAAGCCAAATGCGGATATAAAGCCCGGTTTTACAGCAAAAGCAAAGATTATTACATCTGAGAGTTCCAATGTTCTTGTAGCTCCCTACGAGGCTGTCAGAGCCGATAACAATGGAAATGAGTATGTGTTCAAATTGAATGGAAAACAAGCTGTAAAGGTCCCAATAACAACAAATAGAGAGTTTGATAATGGATTTGAGATAAAAAGCGGTTTAAATAAAAATGATAAGATCGTTCTGAACCCTGATAATTTAGCAAACGGGTCTTTTGTAATTCCTTCGGTGAAGGGAACGGTACAGTCACATGATTGATGTAATAAAATCCGCTTTTAAAAATTTAGGCAGAAAACGTGTAAGAACTGTTCTTACCGTGCTTGGAATATCCATAGGCGTCGCCTCGGTTATTATTATCGGAAACATCAGTCAATGCGGAACCGCTGCATTAACCGGGGAGTTGGACAGTTTGGGCTTAAGCGGACTTACCATCAGCGTTGCGCAGAATGCCCAAAATGTTTCACTGACCGATAATGATTTGAATGCAGTAAAAAAGACGGCACAGGTAGAACAGGTAATGCCCATTATGATGCAAAGCACGAATATTCAGGTAAGAGCCATTCAAAACAAAGCGTTGGTTTGGGGAATTGATTCAAAGGCAAACCAAATCATTTCCATAAAAGTCCTGTACGGACGCTCAATAAACAATCGGGATGTAAAAACTAATGCAAATGTATGCCTTGTTGATGAAAATTTTTCAAAAACCGCCTACAGCCGCAGTAATATTGTAGGTAAAAAAGTTTCCATCCTGTGCGCCGGTGTTATGGAAGAGTTTCAAGTGGTCGGTGTGATCAAAACCGGCAGTGGTCTTTTACAAAATTTAATTGGTGACTATATTCCAACCTTCGTTTATATACCATATACAACGATGCAAAATGCCGTTGGAAGAAACACGATAGATCAGATTGCGGTAAAAGTAAAAACGGGCTCTAACATGGATCAAGTAGGGAAGTCTATTGTCACAACATTAAACAGAAACAGCGGTGTTGCAGACGGTTTTGCTTCCAATAATCTTGCCAAACAAAAAGACGGTCTTACAAATATGCTTGATATTGTTACTTTGATTCTTTCCGCAGTAGGAGCTATTTCATTACTAGTTGCTAGTTTAAGCATTATGATTGTCATGCTGGTTTCTGTAAATGAAAGGACACGAGAAATCGGAATCAAGAAATCAATTGGAGCAAAGCGAAGTGCCATTTTATTTGAGTTTTTGTTTGAAGCCGCGCTGATTTCTGTTTTAGGATGTATAGCAGGCATTATTTTCGGTTATATCATTTCTTTTGCCGGTGCTTTTTATTTTGGAATGACACTCAGTGTTCGTCTTGATATTATGCTTCTGGCAGTTAGCTTTTCCTTGATTACGGGAATAATTTTTGGAGTATATCCTGCCGCAAAAGCATCGAATCTGAAGCCGGTTGACGCGTTACGACTGGAGTAGGGAATGATATAAGTTCTTATAACTAGAAGATCCTCTAAAAAGCTGAAAAAAAGCTGGAGAAAGAGATAAATGAAAACTGATTTTATTGAAATTCCGAATTTGCCAAAAAGAGATGTGGCTGTTGCAGCCGCATCCGGTACATATCCTGAATTTATCCGCCGTCTGCAAGAATTCGGCATAGAAATGCTGCAAATTCAGCCGAGTAAACGATTGAGTACGCCGGTTTGCAGCCACGCAGATATGCTGTGCCATCACCTTGAAAGAGACCAAATCATTGTTGCCAAAGGTGAAGAAACACTTTTGAAAGAATTTAGAAGATTGAATTTTATAGTAACGGAATCCAGCAGCTATCTGGATGATCATTATCCAGATGACATTCTATTAAATGCAGCGCGAGTGGGGCATTCTGTGTTTGCGCATAAAGAGATAGATAACACTGTTCTGGACTACTATAAGAGGAATAAAATTCATATAGAATTTGTCCGGCAAGGATATGCAAAATGCTCTGTAGCCGTAATTGATCAGAATTCCATTATTACGGCCGATGAAAAAATTGGGGAAGTGGCAAGTAAATTTGGAGCAAACGTTTTAAAGATTTCACCGGGATATATAAAACTGGATGGGTATAATTATGGATTTATCGGCGGTTGCTGCGGATTAATTAGTAACCGTAAAATTGTTTTTACTGGCGATTTACATATGCATCCGGATTACTTACGTATAAAAAACTTTATAGAAAGCAGAAATATTAAAATTATATCCTTAACTGACGGGGAGTTGGTTGATGTCGGCGGAATAATACCACTGAAAGAATACGTGTGAATATATGTTGAAATTAAAAATTCTCAAACTTGTTGAATTAACAAGTTTGAGAATTTTTATGTAGAGAAAGAGACTCTTGACAACTCCTAAAAAATGGGATACAATTATACAAAATAAAAATTTTGTATAATTTAGGGGAGCTAAAAAACAAAAAATACCTAACTATTATTGTTTTTGGAGGCTTATGATTCCTATCGTTCTTCAGTGATTCTGGGCTTATTCATTATTTGTTATGTTATGATTTGCTTTTTCAAACGCAAGCAATTGCTTTTTTAGCTCAGGACCAACCAAACTAAATTCACCTATGGTTCCGTCCTTTCGGATTACACGATGGCATGGTATAATAATTGGAATTGGATTTTTACCGATAATTGTTCCAACCGCACGAACACTTTTGCAATTTACCGCATCTGCAGCTTGGCTGTATGAAACTGTCGCACCGTAAGGAATCGTACGTAAGTAGCTCCAAACAGCCATTTGAAGGTTACTGCCACTGAAAGCTACCGGCAAATCAAACTGTGTACGTTCACCGCTAAAATACTCTTGTAGTTGCTGTGCTGCAGACTTACAATTACTGCATGTCAGCGTATTAGGTTCGATTGATTTGTCAATTTCCTTTGCAATGTCCAATGACAATACATTTTGACTGTCACACTTGAGTTCTATAGTTCCGATTTTTGTTTTCACATAATTTGTGTGAAACTGTTTCACAAAGCATACCTCACTTTTAAATTTAAAAATAATAATTTTGATTGGACTGATATAAAAATGAAGCCAGAATTACTTGCCGAAGCTCCGGCAATAATCAAAAGATTCTTGGGTTACATGGAAACAATAAAAGGAAAATCACCTAAAACAGTGGAAGAATACTATCTGGATTTACGAACATTTTTCCGGTATATCAAAGTTTCCCGTGGCACGGTGCCTCCATCTTCCCCCTTTGAAGAAATTTCGATTGCCGATGTTGACCTTGAACTAATCAAAACAATTACATTGACAAACGTTTTTGAATACATGAATTATGTTGGCAGTGAGCGGCACAACATGGCTTCGACAAGATCACGAAAAGTCTCCAGCCTGCGGACATTTTATTTTTATCTTACCAATAAAACGCATCAACTGGAAAATAATCCAATTGAGGAATTGGAAACTCCAAAACATAAAAAAAGTCTGCCAAAATTTTTAACTTTGGAACAAAGCATGGAATTACTCAATGCTGTTGAGGGCAGCAGCAAGGAACGAGATTACTGCATACTTGTACTTTTTTTAAACTGCGGAATGCGTCTGTCTGAGCTTGTAAGTTTAAATTTGAATGATGTTCGTCATGGAACCTCAACCGTAAAAATTACTGGAAAAGGTAATAAAGAGAGAATTGTTTACCTAAATAATGCCTGCGTGGATGCAATTGATCAATATCTGAAGGTGCGTCCAAATGATGGATTAATCGATAAGGAAGCATTATTTATAAGCTCACAGAAAAAAAGAATCAGTCCCAAAACTGTGCAGTTTATCGTAAAAAAACACTTAGCAAAAATTGAATTAGGAGGCCCCGGCTATTCTGTACATAAACTGCGGCATACTGCCGCAACGCTCATGTATCAGCATGGACATGTTGACATTCGTGTACTAAAGGATATTCTCGGTCACGAAAGTCTGGCCACCACTGAAATTTACACGCACCTTTCCAGCGAGCAGATGGAAAATGCCTCTAAAGCGAATCCGCTGGCAAATGTCAAGCCAAAAACTACTGCCCAAATTAATAAAGATAAAATAGACAACTTAAAAAAAAAGCCGGAATAAACCGGCTCTTTTTTATGTCTTATCCCGAAACACGGATTCGTCATCCGAGTATTTTCTAACCAATTTTCCATCGACAAATACATATTCAGGTAAATCGGAATCCAGTCCCCTTTGCGCATCATCTGCTGCTTCTGCCGCTGTCGGTTTTTCCTCTTTGTTCTCCGCTTCAGCAGGCTGATTTTTCTTTTCATAATATGGTTTAATCATCATTTTTTCAATCAAAGGATATACTGCAAAATTAATAAGATAAGATATGAAAGAAAATGCAATAAGTAAGATTAAAGCCATTGCGAGAATTGTAAAAACACTTGTAACATAGAATGCAACATAGTTTGCAAATAGCAATACCGCAAAAATTACGGCAAGCAATAAATTACGCCACAGACCTACGATTGCAAAAATAATGGCATTTTTATAAATTTGTTTTAATTTTAAATCAAATGTAATAATCATAACCGGAACGTAATATTGAGCAAAAAGAAACAGCATGCCAATCAAAATGCTGACACCTAAAGCAATCGCAAACATCCACCCTTTTGAAGACATGACTAAATAGTAACGAATCGCAATATAGAGCAATGCAGTAAAGATATAGCAAATAATGCCGTTAATTAAAAAGGGCTTCCAATTCTTTTTTACCGCATCCATAAAATCGGAAAATACAAAAGCATGGTCTTCGCGAACAAAATTACGAGTAATCATGGTCATTCCGGCAACAAACGGGGAAAGTAAAATAATCGGAATCAAACAGATAAGTGGTTGTCCCATACCTAAAAAGATAATGCCAAAAATCAAAGCAGCAATAACTGCAACCGGAATTAAAAAAAGCAGATTCAACTGAATCAATTTTGAAAGTTTTCGAAAGAAAAGCTGCCAAAAACGAATAAACGGGGGCTTTTTCGGTTCATCCTTTCTTACTCCTGGGCCCGGTTTATTATAATTGCCTCCTAAAAAACCTAAAAATCCTGCCAAAAATATCAACTCCTAAAAATATTACTAACCTAACTTTGCGCGAGGGTGACAGTTGTTATATACTTCCTTAAAATGATCGTTTAATAAATGAACATAAACTTGAGTGGAGGAAATGTCGGCATACCCAAGCATCGCTTGAATATCCTTGAGCTCAGCACCGTTTTCAAGCAAATGCAAAGCAAAAGAATGCCGTAAAGTATGCGGCGTGATTTCCTTCATAATATCTGCTTTGCTGGCATAACCTTTTATAATTTTCCAAAATCCCTGCCGAGTAAGCCTTTTGCCGTTCAAATTGGTAAAAAGAGCATGTCCACCATCCGGACTGATAATTAAATTGCGTACTCTGCAAATATAATCGGATGTAGCAATAATTGCCGTTGAATATACCGGAATTACACGTTCAGTTTTACCATTCTTACAGTATAACATACCCGAATGCAGATTAATATTCTCAATATCCAAATCAATTAATTCAGATACCCGAATTCCAGTTGCATAAAGCAATTCAAGCATGGCTTTATCTCGACAGCCTTTGGCTTCGGTAATATCCGGCTGTGCTAAAAGCAGTTCAATTTCTTTTCCGCTTAGAATTTGCGGCAGTTTTTTTTCTGCCTTTTCTAAATCAATGGATTTAGCCGGATTATTGACCATCTCACCAGTTAAAATTAAATACTGATAAAAATTACGAATAGAAGCAACTTTTCGGATAATGGTTGCATTGGAACGTTTCAAATCCGTTAATTTATCAATATAACAGCGAATCATTTTTGAATCCGCATCTCCGGGATTTTCAATGCCGCTTTCTGATAAAAAGGAAAGGAAACGCTTGATATCACTCATATAGGATTCCAAAGTGTTTTCTGAAACAGCCTTATTATTCAAATAATCGCAAAACCCCACAAAATAATCCTTCATTTTGTGTTCTCCCCCTCAAAATGAAAAAATCCCCGCAAAACATACTGCCATAAGCAAGTCTATGACTGCAGCAGCAAACGCGATGACAATCACCGCGCCAAAATGTGAAAAATATACTTTTAGCGGCGGCCAAGTATGCCCTTTTTTATCCAACTTAATACCGCATGCGGCAATTTTTTTTGAAAAAAGCATTCCTTCTCTTGCTGCAAGTAAAATAGAAAGAATACAAACAAACGCTCCCGGAATTATAATGACCGCATTAAATAAAACCCCTCGAAAACCATAAGCTGCGTACAAATATCCGGAAGTTAAGCCCAAACCAAATCCGCGAAAAAATGGAATGGCGGGAATGCAAAACATTCCCCACATAGACAAGCCACACAAAAAGCAGCACAAGATAAAAACAAAAGAAGATGCCAATGAGGCCATAAAAACAGCAGTCCATGGCTGTGATGCCCTTACTTTGTAGTTACTGGAAAATAGAAAATCCAGTTTTTTCAAGGCTTCAAGATCGGCACTTCGCGCAAAAATTGCACCGAAAACCATGCCACAAAGCAAAAAAACAGCCAGAAAAATCAAAAGATAATGAGTATGTAGCGCTTCCATTAAACTTTTTTTATCAATGAACGATTTACATCTCCATCGATGGCGATAAAAGTTTGTCCTGTTCATATCTCATACATTCCTCCTAAACGGATATCTCTTTGAATAGTATGAGAGTAAACAAAAAACTATGAATTATTTACCAAGTTCTTCTGCCCTTTTTGTGCAGGCAACCATGGCATCATCAATAGCCTGTTCAAATCCATGAGCATAAAGGGCATCCAATGCCTTTAAAGTCGTCCCCCCCGGAGAAGAGACCATTTTTATAAGCTGTTCCGGAGTGGTATCTTCCTTGCGCAGCATCCCGGCGCTTCCCTCAAGCGTTTGGCAAAAGAGCGATAACGCTACATCAGCTGGAATTCCCTGCTTTACTGCACTGTCAACCACTGCTTTTGCGAACAGATAAATATAGGCAGGGCTGCTGCTGTTTACGCCAATCACAGCATTCATCTTGTCTTCACCCATAACACTTACGGTCCCGCAAGACTGGAATATCGACCTTACAAGTTCAAAAGAGTCATCCGAAACGTTAGCGGATCTGCACAAAGCAGTAGCTCCTTTTCCGATGAGCAGAGGTGTATTGGGCATTGCGCGAATAACTGGGCAAGCGCACTCCAGAGTTTTCACAATATATTGAGTAGAAATTCCAGCAGCAATTGTAACAAAAACTTTTTGTTCGGTTACAACCGATTTAATTTCAGCCAACACGTCCGCAAAATTCTGCGGCTTTACTGCAAGAAAGATGATATCGCTTTTGGTGACCAAATTTTTCGAAGAGTCCGTAACCGAAACGCCAATTTTTTGAAATGTATTGCATTTCTCCTTATCAATGTCATAAACATATATATGTTCAGCGGGATAGGTTTGCGTACTGATCATTCCGTTCATGATTGCGCCAGCCATATTACCGGCACCGATAAAGCCCAATTTTCTCAATTTTAACACCAACCTTGTAAGTATATACTATAAACCTTTTCAAATCACAGCGCAAGCGAAAAATATTCAGATTTTCTATTTTTATTCATTGTGCAGAAATTCAAGTGAAAATATTATGTAAACTAACGAATATTATGTCAACTTGTGCATTGCGTGCGTAAATGTATAAAAATTCACACACATGCATTGAAAAAATCCATGTGTGTGAAACCTTAGATTTCTCCGGTAATTTGAACTTATTCAGCCTCTGCGGCCTTCATCATGATTGCGCATTCCAGACGTTTCTTTTCAAGGTCACAGGAAATCTTATGAGGCTTAAAAATACTGCCTTCATATTGGAAACTGTTCGCGTTGCATCCGCCGCTGCAGTAAAATTTCGCCCAGCAATTTTTACATTCCGGCTTACTATAGATATTCGCCCGGGCAAAATCGTCTTTCATCTGCTCATTGAAGGTGCCATCCAGTATATTCCCCATTTTCCAGTTGTTATCGCCAACAAACTGGTGACATGGGAAAATATCGCCCTCTGGGGTTATCGCGATGTATTCATTGCCGCAGCTGCATCCACGCAGGCGCTTAATTGCACAAGGGCCTTGGTTCAGATCAACCATGAAGTGGAAAAAGTTAATCGCTTTCCCCTCTTTTTTACGTGAAAGCAATGTGTTTGCAAGACGTTCATACTCCTGAAATACAGCAGGTAAATCTTGCTCTTTGATGGAATAATCCAACTTGGTATCCGATACAACCGGTTCGACCGAAACCTGATCAAAGCCTAAGTCAGCCATATGAAGTACATCATCGGTAAAATCAAGATTGTACTTGGTAAAGGTTCCACGTGCGTAATAATCTTTATCTCCACGTGCAGCGACAAGTTTTTGATACTTCGGGACAATTTGATCATAACAGCCTTTGCCGTCTACTCTGACTCTAAGGCGGTCATTTACGCCTTTTCGTCCATCCAAAGAAAGAACGACATTAGACATCTCTTGATTAATATATTCAATCTTATCGTCCGTCAGCAAGAGGCCGTTCGTTGTAATGGTAAAACGAAAATTCTTGTTATGTTCTTTTTCAATACTGCGGGCATACTGTACCGTCTGCTTCACAACGTCAAAATTCATAAGCGGTTCTCCGCCAAAGAAATCAACTTCGAGATTATGCCGGTTTTCTGACTTCACAATTAAAAAATCAATTGCTTTTTTTGCCACTTCAAATGGCATGAGCATTCTGCCGCGTCCAAAATCTCCTTTAGCCGCGAAACAATACTCGCACCTTAAGTTACAGTCGTGCGCAATGTTCAAGCACATAGACTTTACAGGAGCATTTCTCATCATACCGGCAAATTGTTCGTAATCATCGGAGGAATAAAGCAGACCAGTATTATAAAGCTGAAGCAGTTCTTCGTAGGCTTCACGGATGGTTTGTTCGTCATACTGCTGCATTAATGCATCCATCATAGCTTTCGGCGCTTTTTCCGGAACACTGTCTTTCAGGTAATCCAGCATAGTAAACGGAACCTCGTCGAAAACATGAACGGCTCCGCTGTTCGTATCAATCACAATATGATAGCCATTGAGCGAATATTTATGTATCATTGTACTTTTCTCCATTTAAACATAAATTAAGGGACAGAGTCCTGTCCCTTAAAGGCTGTAATTCACTTTAAAATTATCTGTTCTTATTTTCGCACTTTTGGTTTGCAACTGTGCAGGAAGTTTTGCATGCAGATTGGCAGGAAGCCTGGCATTCGCCGCAGCCGCCTTTTACAGCACTGTCTTTCAAATTGGCTTGATTAATTGTTTTAATTTGTTTCATTGATTGTATCCTCCGTGTTACGTGTTATTTATAATTATTTAATATTATACCATGTTCCGCAAAAAATGAAAAGCAATAAACTACTTATTCTTTGATTTTTTGTTTACCCCTATAATTCCGCCGATAGCACCAACAATCAGCATAATCACAAGCCGCATTAAAGCAGAAAAAGTGACGGTTTCATTTGCAACAAATATTCCGCAAATAAAGAACATCAAAAACAAAGTCAATGCGGAAAACACTCCAAACATAAGTCCGCGCGCATGTGATGTTTTTGCGGCAATATATCCGGAAAAGAAGGCGCTGACTGACACAATAGCCAAAACCAAAGACGGAATGACGCTCTGCGGCAGATGCTTCGACGACACAAAAGCAAAAGCACATACCGCCAAAAGTATCGCACAAATCAAAGCACCGCCAACGGCACCGAATACAATTGGGCGCAGCGTATTGAACACTGGATTTATAGAACGTTCCCTATTATTTTTCATAAAACAACCCCCTCACAAACCTATCTAACTGATAGATAGATATTCATGTGTGGGGGCAGATATACATACAGATTTGCTTTCTTATGCTGTTTATTCCGCGTCATCATGGATTGTATCCACACTGCCGACGGCCCAACGTTTAATGCGCATTTTGCTGCGATCAGAACCGGTTTCAATAATTAGGGAATCCGTATCTTCCTTAATGCCGACAACTCGTCCGATAACACCGCCGATTGTTGTAATCTCATCACCGATTTGAACGCTTTTACGCATTTTTTCTTCTTTTTTCCTCTTTTTGGACTGCGGACGGAAAAACACAAGATATAAAATAAGAATAAATGCGCCGTAAATCAAAAACATAAAAAGAGTTGATTGCGTCGCATTACCCGCACCCGCTGCTGTGCTGCTGGTTAATGTCAAAAAATTAGTCATTATAGAACTGCACCTCCATATTAATGTAATGATTATATCAACAAAATTACCATCATGCAAGTAAAATTATATACGCGCACTCAATTTTAATAGATTGTCCATATAATATTGCTCAAATACGCCTTCATCAAGAGAATTGCGGATATTCTCAAGCAGTGAATTGTAAAAATAAATATTGTGCATGACGCACAGCCGCATCGCCAACATTTCTCCGCTTTTAAACAGATGGTGTATATAAGCCCGCGAAAAGTTTTGACAAGTCGTGCATGTACAGGCAGGATCAATCGGAAGTTCATCCAGCTCATATTTTGCGTTCATCATATTGCGGCAGCCTTCGGCAGTAAATGCGTGTCCGTGGCGCGCGTTGCGCGTCGGCATAACACAGTCAAAAAAATCAATTCCGCGCCGGACCGCTTCCAATATATTAGCCGGAGTGCCCACACCCATTAAATAACGCGGCTTATTTTTTGGCATTTCCGGCTCCACAGCCTCAATAATGCGGTACATATCCTCCGCACTTTCGCCCACCGCAAGCCCCCCGATTGCATAACCGTCCAGATCAAGCTCCCGAATTTTTTTCATATTCTCAATTCTCAAATCTTCATAGGTACTGCCCTGATTGATACCCCAAAGGATCTGTTGTTTGTTTATGGTATCCGGCAAAGTGTTGAGCCTGTCCATTTCCGCCTTGCAGCGATAAAGCCAGCGAACGGTTCGTTCACAGGAATTTCGCGCGTATTCATATTCAGCCGGATTCTCCACGCACTCATCAAATGCCATTGCAATGGTTGAAGCAAGATTGGACTGAATACGCATACTTTCTTCCGGTCCCATGAAAATTTTATGACCGTCGATATGAGAGGCGAAGGTAACGCCTTCCTCTTTAATATTGCGCAGCTTTGCGAGCGAAAAGACCTGAAATCCACCGCTGTCCGTTAAAATAGGAGCATTCCATCTGGTAAACTTATGCAAGCCGCCTAACTTTTTTACCGTTTCATCACTTGGGCGCAAATGCAGATGATAAGTGTTGCAAAGCTGAACCTGACACTTTAAATCTTTTAAATCCAGAGAGGAAACTGCCCCTTTAATCGCCCCGCAGGTTGCCACATTCATAAAGGCAGGCGTTTGAACGGTTCCATGCGGTGTAACATATTCCCCGCGCCGTGCCGCTCCTTCAGTTTTCAGTATTTTGTACATGCCTTACAATTCCTTTCAATAAATAAACATAGCATCCCCAAAGCTAAAGAAGCGGTATTTTTCCTGTACCGCTACCTCATACGCATGCATAATCTTCTCACGGCCCGCCAAAGCGGAAACGAGCATAATCAGCGTACTTTCCGGCAGATGAAAATTCGTAATCAGGCAATCCAGTGCTTTAAACTGATAACCGGGATAAATAAAAATCTCCGTCCAGCCGTCACTTTCTTTTATACAGCCTTCTTTTGTAGCAACGGATTCAAGGGTACGGCAGCTTGTGGTACCGACTGAAATGACCCTGCCGCCATTCTTTTTCGTGGCATTGATTAAATCGGCTGTCTCTTTTGGAAGATAGTAATGCTCCGAATGCATTTTATGGTCAGCAATATTGTCCGCGCTTACCGGGCGAAAAGTTCCCAGTCCGACATGCAACGTTACAAAGCCAATTTTTACACCTTTATCCTTGATTTTCTCCAATAGCTCCGGAGTGAAATGTAAACCCGCGGTCGGTGCGGCCGCAGAACCGACTTCATGCGAATACACGGTTTGGTAACGTTCCTGATTTTCTAACTTTTTGGTAATATAAGGCGGCAGCGGCATTTGCCCGATTTTATCCAGAACCGAATAAAAGTTTCCGTCGCAATGAAAGCATACCAAGCGGTTTCCGCCTTCCAGAACCTCCAGTACTTCGGCAGTCAGCAGTCCATCACCGAAAACAAAGCGATAGCCGGGCTTTGCTCGTCTTCCGGGTCCGGTCAATACTTCCCAAACATTCTCTCCCCGGCAGGTAAGAAGCAAAAATTCAACTTTCGCGCCAGTCCCCTCTTTTATACCATAGATTCTGGCAGGTAAAACACGGGAATCATTTAAAATCAAACAATCGCCGGGCATAAGGCAATCTACAATATCATAAAAATGTTTATGGGCAAGTTCTCCCGTTTCTTTATTTAATGTCAATAATCTGGAAGCGTCGCGCGGCTCAATCGGTGTTTGCGCAATCAGTTCCTTGGGCAAATCATAGTAAAAGTCTTTCGTTTTTAAATCGGTTTTCATTTCATTATCTCCTACATTATTTGAGTACTTGTTTTATTATAAATAAATTGACAATCAATAGCAACACATGGTATTATAAACATATAATTTAATAAAGAGATAGAGGCGCGTCTTTAAAAAGTAACAGGATGTAGGTTGCCAAAACCGTTGATTGCTTGTGAAAGGTAAAGTCGCCGAAGGAAATGTTAGGGCATACATTTTCCTGGTTGCAACTGCGAAAGCACTGCAACTGTCATCATTTAACTATGATGGAGCGCTATCGGTTTTTTACCGGCAAGGTAAAACCCGAATAGTACTATTATATTTAATTGATGACCGGTTTTCAACCGGTTTTTTTATTGCAATCATTTATTTATGCAAATATAGGAGGACTTTTCAATGAAAAAATATAATGTTGGTATTATTGGTGCAACAGGAATGGTTGGTCAAAGATTTGCCACTTTGCTTGAAAATCACCCTTGGTTTGAAGTAAAAGCTTTAGCCGCCAGCGCACGCTCCGCAGGCAAAACGTATGAGGAAGCCGTTGGCAGCCGCTGGATGATGACTACTCCGATGCCCGCAAAAATGGCCCAAATGGTTGTTTTTAACGCGAGTCAAGATGTTGATAAAATCGCTTCTATGGTCGATTTTGTTTTTTGCGCAGTTGATATGAAAAAGGATGAAATACGCGCACTCGAAGAAACCTATGCAAAAGCGGAATGCCCGGTAATGTCCAATAACAGCGCTAATCGCGGCACTCCCGACGTTCCCATGATTATTCCCGAAATTAATGCGGATCATGCTGAAATTATTCATGCACAGCGCAAACGTTTAGGTACAAAGCGCGGCTTTATCTCCGTTAAATCCAACTGCTCTCTGCAAAGCTATGTTCCAGCAATTAATCCGCTCATGGATTTGGGCGTTACCAAAGTGCTTGCCTGCACCTATCAGGCAATATCCGGTGCCGGTAAAACATTTGAAACATTCCCCGACATTATTGACAACGTAATCCCGTTTATCGGCGGTGAAGAAGAAAAGTCTGAGCAGGAGCCGCTGAAAATTTGGGGACATATCGAAAACGGACAGATTGTAAACGCTACTTCCCCAAGCATTACATCCCAATGTCTGCGCGTTCCGGTTTCAGACGGACACACGGCGGCAGTATTTGCTTCATTTGAAAAGGAAGTTTCGCTTGAAGAGATTATTCAAAGATGGGAAACTTATAAAGGCGTTCCGCAGGAATTAAATCTTCCCAGCGCTCCGAAGCAATTTCTCCATTATTTCCGTGAGGATAACCGTCCTCAGTCCAAACTTGACCGCAACCTGGAAAATGGTATGGCTGTCTCAATCGGCCGTTTGCGCCCGGACACCCAATATGACATTAAATTTGTCTGCCTCTCTCACAATACTCTGCGCGGTGCGGCAGGCGGCGCTGTTTTAATGGCAGAGCTGCTTTGCGCCAAAGGCTACCTCGATTAATATACTTTATCATTGAATTTGGAGGCTTTTATAGCATGAAAAAGCTTATATTTTCCGGTTCCGGCGTAGCACTTGTCACGCCGATGCACAAAGATGGTTCGGTTAATTATGAGATGCTGGATAAATTAATTGAATTTCATATTGCAAACGGAACAGATGCCATCGTTTCCTGCGCTACCACAGGAGAATCCGCCACCCTCAGTCACGAAGAACATTGTCAAGTTTTGGATTACACCATAAAAAAAGTGAATCACCGTATTCCGGTTGTGGCAAGTTCCGGCAGCAATGATACTGCCTATGCGGTCGAGCTTTCAAAATCTGCCCAAAGCAGCGGAGCGGATGCACTTTTAATGGTAACACCCTATTACAATAAAACCTCTCAGGCTGGCCTTGTAAAGCATTACAATTACCTTGCGGACCGAGTTGATCTGCCGATTATCGTTTATAACGTTCCTTCCAGAACCGGCTGTAATATTAAGCCGGAAACCTATTTGGAGCTGTCCAAACATCCGAACATTGCGGCTACCAAAGAAGCAAACGGCGATATTTCCGCGCTGGCAAAGACAATTTCCCTCTGTGGTGACAATCTGACCGTTTACTCCGGTGAAGATAATCAGACTTTCCCTATGCTCGCACTGGGCGGCAAGGGCGTTATTTCGGTTTTTGCGAATATTTGTCCGCGTGAAATGCATGATATTTGTGCAAAGTTTTTCTCCGGTGATTTGACAGCAAGCCGTGACCTATTTTTAAAATCACTTGAGCTTATGAATGCTCTGTTTATGGACGTAAACCCCATTCCGGTAAAAGAAGCCATGAACATGTTTGGGTTGGAATGCGGTGAATGCCGGTTGCCGCTTACTTCACTAAGTGACAGCGACAAGGAAAAATTAGAAAATACGCTGAAAAAATATCAGTTGTTAAAATAGAGAACCGTCGCCTGGTATCAAATCCGTACGACAGGATATCAGGCTGTAAAGTTTTTTATCGTACGGAGAAACGGCTGTTTAAAATGAAAAGGATACTACTAAGTGGCTGTAACGGAAGAATGGGGCGCGTAATCACGGCCTGTGTAAAAGAACGTTTGGACTGTGATATTGTTGCCGGAATTGATTTGAACACAAGCAGTGAAAACGACTATCCGATTTTCGCTCAGCCGGATGACATTACGATTGACGCAGATGTTCTCATTGATTTTTCAAATCCGGCTTTGCTCTCCCCTTTGCTCCGATTTGCAAAAGCGAAAAAAATGCCGGTTGTTCTTTGCACCACCGGCTATTCTAAAGAACAGGTTGAACAAGTCCATGAAGCCGCGCAATCTCTCCCTGTTTTTTATTCTGGGAATATGTCCCTCGGGATTAATCTGCTGATTGAACTTTCAAAAAAGGCAGCATCTGTTTTAGGGGATCAGTTTGACATTGAAATTGTAGAAAAGCACCATAATCAGAAACTGGATGCTCCAAGCGGTACAGCACTCATGATTGCGGATGGAATTTCCTCTGTAATGGAAGATAATATGAAATATGTTTATGACCGCCATTCTCAAAGGAAAAAGCGTGAAACTTCTGAAATTGGTATTCATTCCATTCGCGGAGGCACCATTGTGGGCGAACATGAAGTAATCTTTGCGGGACATCATGAAGTCATCACGCTGTCCCACTCTGCTCAGTCAAAAGAGGTATTCGCGACTGGTTCCATTAACGCGGCAGTATATCTTGCGGACAATAAGCCTGCGGGATTATATGATATGTCTGATTTATTAAAATAGGAGGAATTAAGGATGAGTTCTGCTGCTGTTACCTCTATGAATGACATTACTTTGATTACACTGCAAAATTGCCCGTCTGATATTTTGTTTATTACCGGTATCTTTGATAAAATTTCACAGCTAGGAATTAACATTGACATGATTTCATTGGCACCAGCCCACGGAGCCCTTACTTCGCTTTCCTTCACCATTTCAGATGCTGATTTAGGCAAAATATTAGCGTTTACTTCAGACCTGCACGATCATTCCAATATTAAGACCATCATGAGCAGCGGGAATTGTAAGATTTCGGTAAATGATCCCAGAATGAAAAATACTCCGGGCGTTGCCGCAAAGGTTTTTCAAGCCGCTGCCGCTGTTCATACCGATATTCGCATCATTACAACCTCAGAAGTTGAAATTTCATTATTAGTCACGGAAGCTGATTTTAATGAAGCTTTGAATTCCATAGAAGAAGCTGTCCTCGACTCTTAAAGTTAATAAAACACTGTATCATAAAATAAGGCTGACATCTGTTTAGAATGCCAGCCTTATTTTTATAAAGAGAAATATGCAAGCACAGGGAAAATATATATAACAACAATCACACCGATAAAAAGCAGCACAAATAATATGATTGCAGGAAATTCCAGACACTTAATTTTTTTGTAACAGCCTCGTTTCAACAAAAATAATACAACAGCAAAGGCAAGCAAACCAATAACCGTTAAAATTAATCCGCCCTGAAAACCTTTCGGAATATACTCAATATCTATGATATTCGTTCCTTTGTTGAGCTTGACTGCCATAAACGCATCAAACACGCGTTGAATTTTTACCTTCTGATTATTCACGTGTATGCTGTAACCGTCGTCATAAGAAATCGGTAAAAACAGATATTGATTATCTCCGTCGGCAACTGCTGTTCCAGTAATTTTATTGCCGGACTGTTTCAAATCCGCTGTTTTGGTTTTAGAAACCGCCGATTTTAACGAATTCAAATCCACTCCAAACACACCGAATGACTTTGCACAAATACTTTTCAAAGCCTGAATTTCTACCCCAACATATTCATTCGTATAAGTGCCAAGTTTTAAAAGTCCGTTATTGTTTTTCTTAGGATATGACGTTTCTACCGATTTGCCATTCACAGTAATATTGTAACTGCCGTTGATTGCTTCCGCTAAATTATTCGATAAATTATCAAAGCAGTCAAAATACAGCGTTTGCGTCCCGCTTACATAAATATAATACGTGAGTGTTGCGTTTTCATCAGAATTTTTCTTAATAACAGAAGTCATTCCGTCGCTGTCATCCAGTTCCACATTATCAGCAGTTGTAAACGGATAAGTTGTAATAAGGTTTTTATCAGTATTGAAAACAGCTTGAAACATACTTTGCTGAATACCCATACGAGAAGTTTCGGGTAGATTTTGATATTCTTTAATATTATTCGTACTCATAATTGTGCCAATAGCAAGTGAAGGCGAATTTTTTACGATTGAAAAATATGGGTTCGAATATACGGTAGCACTATTTCGATTCAGTTCATTGGTATATACCACCGAATACTTATTACCGAGTATGGCATCGGAAAACTCGGTGCCGCCGCAGGAGCTTACTTCCATCCAGTAAGACGAGTACCCCAACTTTTTCATGGTGTACATATAATCTTTCCCGGTCAGAGAAGTATAATGATTTAAGGTATTGTAACCCAACCCGCCAATGAGATTTACATCAAAATACTTTTTATTGTTTTTCACTCGGTACAATCCGGCATCATTGATTTTTCCGCTTAAATCCGTTACATACCGATAGGGTTCTGATGAATTTGCCGCAGAACCCAAAAAGATATTTCCTGAAAATATTGCTTGACATATAACTGTAAGGCAAAGCAAAAAAGAAAAAATCCGATTGTTTATAGAATGATGTTTATATGCAAGCATTATACAAAAATACAAAAGCGCGGATGCCAGTGCAAAAATGCCAAACAGCTTAAAAGAATCCCGGTTTTCCCATAATGAACGGGTATAAACGGACAATATGCTGTAACCGCTGTCAAACAGTAATATCGCAAGCATAACCGTACCGAAAAAAGCGATTGCCAAACCGACTGTGACAAGCAGATTGCTGCCTCTTTGGAATGTTTCATTTTCTATATTCATTTTTGAGATTGCGCCTGCAAGAAGAATCAGACCCAAGAATACAAGAATATATCCGAACCTTGTCGGAAATGCCTGGTAACTGCCTGTATGCCACATCTTATTAACCGGTTCCAAAATAAGCGGAATGAGCAGAAACAGGAATACTATAAGTGCTGTTATTTGCTTTTTATTTTCGCGATCCAAAACAAGCGGCAAAACTGGAAGTACGGCAAGTACAGCACTTGAACACAGCAAAATCATTAAAGTAGTATAAAGATTGGTGAAGAAACTCCCGCTGGCAACACTTTTTACTAAACCTACCGTTCTGGCGGAATCCACATACTGCACCAATGACGGAAGCCACACTACCGCTGTAATAAACGCTACCAATACAGTAGCCACACCAAGCAGTAAAATGCTCTTGCGCCGCTTTTCTCTGCCTGTAAAAAATAATATATATATGCCAAACGAAAGTACAAGGAAAAGAACAACCATATAGCTTAAATAAAAATTAATTGTCATGGTAGCGGAAAAAGCAAGAACAAACATCCAAATTTTATCCTGCTCAATCAGCAGATCAAGCCCAATCAACAGAATTGGAAAGATACACATCATATCAAGCCAGACAATATTCTGAAAATAGAGCATGGTATATCCGCAAAACGCGTACATGATGGACAGTGCAGCATTCTGCATCAGATTAAGCTTTTTAAACTGTCTGCCAAAGAACACACTTGCGGTATAAGCACATAGTGACATTTTCAGCAGCACAAGAATATTTACAAATAAATAAATGTCATTTGAATTTATAAAAGCTACCAAAAACGAAAACGGACTTGAAATAAAGAACAAAAAAACGCCCCAAAAACTCATGCCGCCAGCATTTGCAAGATTCAAAAACATGTTTGACTGCCCGGATAATATATTTTTAAAGTCAAGTAGAATCGGTATGACTTGTTGTTTCATATCACACCAGGCAACCGTTTGTACTCCAAACGGATACAAATGATAGGTGTAATAAATTTGCAAAACGAGTGCTACCGTTATAATCGGAGCAAGCAAATAATACCAGCGTTTTTTCATTTACATACCCTCGAAAGAAAATTCAAATAAACATTATATAGTATAAAGAAAATTTTTAAATAATGCAACCATGTTCTTCAAAGTTGAAAGAAACCGGCAAAAAGAAAGCCCACGTTTCTACGCGGACTTTCTAAGATTAATTTCTAATAAAGAGTAAATCGCAGACTTAGTCTAAAGTAATTTTATGAAATACTTTCTTACCTTTTTTAATCACAATAAATTGCTGATCAAAATCAGTCACAGAGAGTTTTGCGGTTACCGAAACAACTTTAGCATCGTTTATCGAAATACCGCCCTGCTCAATCAAGCGTCTCCCCTCACCTTTTGACGGTGCAAGTTTCGCTTTTACCAGCAAATCCAATACCGCAATCTGTCCGTCTGTAAAATCAGACGGAGAAATCGTTGTAGAAGGCATATTATCTGTATTAGCACCGGCACTGAAAAGTGCTCTGGCACCTTCCTGCGCTTTTTGTGCTTCTTCTTCACCGTGGATGAGCTTGGTAACCTCAAACGCTAATATTTCTTTAGCTTTATTGAGTTCACTGCCCTCCAGCTTTGCGAGTTCATCAATTTGGGAAAGAGGCAAGAATGTCAATATTTTCAGGCACCGGATTACATCCGCATCATCTACATTGCGCCAGTACTGGTAGAAATCGAACGGCGAGGTTTTTTGCGGGTCAAGCCAAACAGCGCCTTTCTCGGTTTTCCCCATCTTTTTGCCTTCGCTTGTAGTCAGCAAAGTAAAGGTCATGCCATACGCCTCTTTGGCTTTAGAGCGGCGTATAAGTTCAACACCGTAAATAATATTGCTCCACTGATCGTCGCCGCCAAGCTCCAGCGCACAGTCATAACGGTTGTTTAGTTCAAGAAAATCATAGCTTTGCATAATCATGTAGTTGAGCTCAAAGAAGGAAAGGCCACGTTCTAAACGCTGTTTATAGCACTCAGCGGCAAGCATACGATTTACGGAAAAATGTACGCCGACTTCACGCAAAAAATTTATATAGTTTAAGTTTAAAAGCCAGTCGCCATTATTGACCATAATTGCCTTGCCATCGGAAAAATCAATCAGCCTTGACATTTGCTTTTGGAAGCAGGTAATGTTATGGTCAATTTCTTCTTTTGTGAGCATTTTGCGCATATCTGTTTTGCCGGATGGATCACCGATCATGCCGGTTCCGCCGCCAAACAAAGCAATCGGGAGATGCCCCGCACGCTGCATGTGCGCCATAACCATAATCTGCACAAAGTGGCCGACATGCAGGCTGTCTGCCGTAGGGTCAAAGCCGATATAAAACGTAATTTTCCCATTGTTAAGCAGATCTTTGATTTTTTCTTCATTTGTCATTTGCGCGATTAATCCACGCGCCTTGAGTTCATCGAATACTCCCATTTGTAAATACCTCCATATTTCTCTGGGGGCCTATACATAAAAAACGCCCCCTGCATTTTGCAGAGGGCGGAATAACCGCGGTACCACCTCAGTTCGCCGCAGCTTCACAGATACGGCCTTACGGGTACATTTTATAATACCCCTGTGCTTTAACGTACACAACTACGGCAAAATCTAATAACCTGCAATTTACTCAATCGCAATGCGTTCAATCAGCAGCTCCGGAATGTATTTCTGCCAATTCTTGCTCCCGCTTTCACCAACCGCGGATTCTCTTTGCCAAGCAAATTGACATACTTCTTTCCATCTCAGCCATTAGATAATAATTATAGCTAACTTGACTTTACTTGTCAAGTCCTTCCGCCATATTCAGCATCTCTTCTGCATTTTGAAGCATCAAGGGTGTAATTTGAGCGCCACCCATAATTCTTGCAAGTTCCTTTTTTCTTCCCTCAAAATTCAGCGGAACTACATCGGTGAAAGTTTTGTTGTCTTTTACGTGCTTTTCAATCAGCAAATGACTGCCCGCCAGCGCGGCAATCTGCGCGGAATGAGTAACACAAATTACCTGCCGGCTGTTTGCGGCCTCGCGCAGTTTTAATCCCACTTTTTGTGCTGCGCTTCCGCTGATACCGGTATCCACCTCATCAAAAATAAGGGTATCGATTTCATCTTTATCGGCAAGTACTGTTTTTATTGCAAGCATAATACGGGATAATTCACCACCGGACGCAATTTTTGCAATTGGCTTCGCCGGTTCACCGGGATTAGTGGAAATAAGGAACTGAATTTTATCACAGCCAATCGTATTGAGCGGGCAGCGTTCTTGCTCCACTTCAAAATCAACTCCCGGCATATCCAAAAACTTCAGTTCAGCTTTCACTTTTTTTGCGAATTCATCGGCAGCGATTTTCCGGCGCTGCGAAAGCTCCTTCGCCAGATGAATCGCTTCTTCCTTCGCCGCCTGATATTCTTTGGTCAGTTTTTCAATTCGTTCATCGGAAAGCTCTATATCATTAAGTTCTGTCTTGCATTTATCTAAAAAATCCAGCATGGTTTCTTCGGACTCACCGTATTTTAGGCTCAGACGGTAAATCCTATCCAGACGGTTCTCAATATTCTCCAATTCTGCCGGATTATACTCCAATTGTGAAGAAAAATTGCGGAGTTCTTCGCTGCAGTCCTCCAAAGTATACGAAATTTCTTTCAGCTTGGAGGTTAATGTACTCAATGCAGGCAAGTAGCGCTCCGTTTCTGCCAAAGTATTCGCTACATTTGAAATAGCGGTCAACGTGCCGTCGGTGTTTTCATCCCCGTCCAAAACATTTTTGGCCATGTTGATGGAAGAGGCTATTTTCCCACTGTTTAAATACATGGTTCGCTGCTCTGTAAGTTCCTGCTGTTCTCCAACATGCAAATCTGCCGCTTCCAACTCGTCGATTTGATATTTTAACAAGTCTATACGTCTGGATTTTTGTTCTTCGTCCATATTATAGGAGTCCAAATCATTTTTTATGCGCTTCAGGTTTTCAAACGCATTTTGGTAATCAGTAAGAAGTCCTTCAAAAGAGCCAATACGGTCAATATAACGTATATGTAAATCGGGTGAAAGTAAATCATAGCTTTCGTGCTGACCATGAATATTAATAAGCAGCACACCGATTTGCTTTAGTATCGATACTGTTGCAGGGCGGCCGTTAATTCGGCAGACTGCTTTTCCGTCCAGACTAATTTCGCGTTGTATCAGCAGTGTACCGTCTTCTTCCGGCTCATAGCCAAACGAACGTAGGGCTTCTAAAGCATGTGAACCTACATTTGTAAAGGTAGCACTTACAAATGCAGATTTTTCACCGCTGCGAATAATTTCACGTGAAGTACGTTCGCCTAAAATTGCATTGATCGAATCGATTACAATAGATTTTCCCGCGCCAGTTTCTCCGGTCAACACATTCAAGCCGGAATGAAAAGGAATTCCGGATTTTTCAATAACAGCGATATTCTCAATATAAAGCTGTGAAAGCATTGCCATGACCATCCTTTCGCAGAAAATAGACTTGAAAAAATAAGGCTTTACTTGTTAACTATCAGTTTTTTCAAGTCTGTCAAATGCTGCATCGCGTAATTTTCATCTCTGCATAAAACAAAAATCGTATCGTCGCCTGCAAGCGTACCCACGACGCCATCCCAATGAATGGAATCCATAGCAGCACATACCGCCTGTGCCATACCGGTCAAACATTTTATCGAAACAATATTGCCGCCGCGGTCGACCGATACTGCTGAATCCGCAAATAAAGAAAAGAATTTAGACGAAATATCTTTGGATGCATCTTTGCCGGTCGCGTATTTGTAATTTCCGTCACTGGATAGGGTTTTAATTAATCGAAGCTCTTTGATATCACGTGAAACTGTAGCTTGTGTTACATCAAATCCGCCCTCTCGTAAAAGGCGCAGCAACTCATCCTGCGTATCAATATCATGCTCATGAATCAAGTCCAGTATTTTATCATGCCGTCTGGTTTTCATGCTAAGTTCTCCTCTCTGCCAGTTTTTCATTGACCACTTCATAAAAGTTTTTATGTTTCAGCTTAATCAGCTTTGCTACCAGTTTGGAAGAAGAAAACGCAATGCTTTCGCCGTTTTGAATCTGAACCGATGTTTCACCGTCCAAGGTTAGAAAAATCTCGCTGTCATAATTGGATTTTGACAGCACATTAAGCTTGGAATCCGGACCAAAAACAACCGTTCGGGTAAAAAGGGAATGCGGGCAAATCGGTGTTAGGATTATGCACTGCATACTTGGGTCAATTACCGGGCCCCCGGCTGAAAGGGAGTATGCGGTCGAACCAGTCGGAGTCGCTATAATTAAGCCATCCGCCCGATAATCACAAACATTGTTATCGTTAAAGGATACCTTAAAATCAACAATTCTGGAAAGTGAGCCGCGCGCAATTACGGCATCATTTAAGGCGTAATACGTTTTGGTTTGTCCGCTACGTTCCAGTAATACGGAAAGCATCATACGGTTTTCAACTGAATAATTTCCGTCAACCAGATTCTTCAGATAATCAAGCTCATCCATCTCGAGTCCAGCAACAAAGCCCAGTCTGCCGACATTAATCCCCAAAATTGGCTTATCCGCCGCTGCCGCATGTTTCGCACAATGAATAATCGTTCCATCACCGCCAATAGCGATAACTACATCACAAGCTTCAATCATTTGACTAAAATCTTCACGAAAGTCAATTTCCATATTCGGAAAATAGTCCTGAAAGGATGATTCCATTAGAATATCTGCGTCAAACTTTCGGCATTTATTTATAATTTGCATCGTTTTGTTATGCGCATCCTGCTTGCTTAAGTTTGGAATCACCGCTATTTTCAATGATTATTCACCACCATTCAGTTGTC
The DNA here is from genome assembly GCA_023458755.1 of Bacillota bacterium. Lineage (GTDB taxonomy): Bacteria > Bacillota > Clostridia > Oscillospirales > Acutalibacteraceae > JAEWYE01. Next base: position 93,589 of record JAEWYE010000047.1, read on the forward strand.
TGTGAGATTCTTCAACAAGGTCAGCAACGTCCGCTGCTTGGTTTTTGACCGGTTGTTCTGATTTTTTAAGATGAATTAAATATTCAATATTTCCTTCCGGTCCTTTTACCGGAGAAAATGTATAATCCAGTATAGAAAAGCCGTTATTCAAGACAAAATCACAGATTTTTTCAATTACTTCCACATGAACTGCTTTGTCACGAACCACGCCTTTTTTGCCTACTTTACCTCTCCCCGCTTCAAATTGAGGCTTAATCAGGCATACCATTTCGCCGTCATCCGTCAGCAATCTGTGTGCGACGGGCAAAACGAGGCACAGGGAGATGAACGAAACATCTACACTTGCAAACTCAATTTTATCCGGTACCTGTTCTTCGGTAATATAACGAATGTTGGTTCGCTCAAGGTTTACCACACGCTCATCCGTGCGCAGCTTCCAAGCAAGCTGACCATACCCGACATCAACCGAATACACTTTTTTTGCGCCGTTTTGCAGCATACAGTCGGTAAATCCGCCTGTAGAGGCACCAATATCCATGCAGATTTTATTTTTTAAATCAATTGGAAATACAGACATTGCCTTTTCCAATTTTAAGCCTCCACGGCTCACATAGGGCATCGTTTCGCCGCGAACCTCAATCTTCGTCGCAGTAGGCAGCATCGTACCGGGCTTATCCGATTTCTGATTATCCACATAAACATTGCCCATCATAATCATGACTCTTGCTTTTTCTCTGCTCTGGGCAAGACCCTGTTCAAAGACTAAGCAATCGAGTCTCTTTTTTTCAATCACTTTTTGCACTCCGTTAAAATTGTTTTTATCATGCCTTTTTCGTCTAACCCTAACTCAGCAAGAGACTGCAGCATAGTCGCCTGCCTGACAAATTGATTATCAATTCCGCGTAAATAATATTGGCCGGAAAAACCGGACTGATTCAGCAAATAACTGAAATGTTCACCTGTACCGCCTTGCAGAATACCCTCCTCAAAAAAGAACACATTGCTTGCATTCACTGCAGTAGCAACCGCATCCGGGTCAATCGGCTTAATGCGATTCAGCTTAATAATTTTTGCGTTTATACCGTCTTCTTTTAACTTGCTTCTTGCCTGACAGGCAAAAGAAAACAATCTGCCATATGTTACAATTACGATTTCGGCTTCCTTATCGCCGTAAAGGTCATAAGATTTATGGCTGATTGTAAAATCATAAGGCTTAAAATTCTGCTTGCCGCGCGGATAGCGAACCGCTGCAATCCCCTCACAGTCATACAACGCACTATTTAAATCGGAATATAATTCCTCATAATAGGAAGGAGAAAAAACAGTAACATTCGGAACCGAATTCAAAAAGGAGACATCAAAAATGCCCTGATGTGTCTCTCCATCCTCCCCTACAACACCTGCACGGTCAATTGCCAATACAATTTTGACATTTTGAATTGCGCCGTCATGAATAATTTGGTCAAATGCGCGCTGTAAAAAACTCGAATAAATGGCGCAAATCGGCAGCATCCCTCCCGCAGCCAAACCGCCCGCAAATGTAATGGCGTGTTCTTCTGCTATTCCCACATCAAAAAAGTTCTCCGGAAATTCATTTTTAAAATCCGTCAGGCCTGTCCCTGTTTGCATGGCAGCCGTAATCGCACAAATTCTTTGATCTTTACGCGCCAAATCACACAAATAGTTTCCAAATACACTGGAGAAGTTTTCGCCGGACGAGGGCATTTCTCCGGTTTTTACATTAAATCCGGAAATTCCGTGGAACGCACCCGGATTTTTTTCTGCAAAGGTATATCCCTTTCCTTTTGAAGTTAAGATATGCAGAAGTACCGGATGATTGATTTTTTTGGCGTTTTCTAAAACGTCCATTAATTTTTTCAGATCATGACCATCAAAGGGACCATAGTAAGTGAAGCCCAAATCTTCAAACAATGTGTTGCCATACAGCGACTGCTTCAGCATATTTTTGCATTTTTTCAATATTCGATGCAAGCGCTTACCGATTAACGGGATTTTATCCACTACGCTTTCGACATTGCCCTTCACTTTTAAATATCCTGGCTTTGTTCGGATATGTGCCAAATAACGCGCGATAGATCCCACATTGCGTGAAATGGACATTTTATTATCATTCAAAATCACAATAAAATTCTTATTGAATCTGCCGGCGTTATTTAATCCTTCATAGGCTAAGCCTCCGGTCAGCGCACCGTCACCGATTACCGCAATAACATGCCCAGGGTCTCCACTTAATTTCTTGGCGTTCGCAAGCCCCAAAGCGGCTGAAATAGAAGTGCTGCTATGGCCTGCATTAAAGGCATCATAAGGACTTTCACGCCGGTTCGGGTAGCCGGAAAGACCGTTTTGCGTACGAATGGTAGCAATTTGTTTCCGCCTGCCGGTCAATATTTTATGTGTGTATGCTTGATGACCCACATCCCATACAATTTGATCCTGAGGTACATCGAAAACACGGTGCAGTGCAATTGTAAGCTCTACAACGCCAAGATTTGACGCTAAATGACCGCCGTTGCTTGCAACCGTACGGATGATTTTTTGGCGAATTTCATCGCAAAGTTCATCCAGTTCTGTAGCGGACAACTTTTTTAAGTCATCCGGAGAATTTATTTTATTGAGAATGTGATCCATTCTTTTGACCTCTGTTTACTACTTACTGCCGCGATCCTCACAAAATACTTATGTAATCAAATAACAACAGTATTAAAATCTAGGAAAACGCTGATATACGCAATTCCAAAGCCACTTTGTCCAGAAGATTCGCAGTCTAGGATTACTGCCTGACGACTTAATTTGCGTATCCTTAAGTATTTGTTAATCCAAAATATCATTCTGGATTTTTGCCGCAACAATCGTATTTTTTAGGAGCATAGCAATGGTCATTGGACCAACGCCGCCCGGCACAGGGGTAATAAAGGACGCTTTCTTTTCCACGTTTACAAAATCTACGTCTCCGCAAAGCTTTCCGTTTTCGTCACGGTCCATACCGACATCAATAACAACCGCACCCGGCTTCACCATATCGGCAGTAACAAACTTCGGTTTGCCGATAGCGGCCACTAAAATATCTGCCTTTTGGCAAATTTCAGCAAGGTTTTTTGTTTTACTGTGACAAATAGTAACCGTGCCATTATTGTGCAGCAGGAGCATTGCCATCGGTTTTCCTACAATGTTGCTTCGGCCGATAACAACGCAGTTTTTTCCGCATATATCAATATTTGCGGAACGCAGCAACTCAATCACACCCGCCGGTGTACAGGGCAGAAAATGGAAATTCCCTATCATGATTCTGCCAACATTTGACGGATGAAACGCGTCAACATCTTTGTTTGGCTGAATTGCTTCCACAATCGCCGTTTCATTCAGTCCATTCGGCAATGGAGACTGTACTAAAATGCCGTGAATATCCTTTTTTTGATTTAACCGATTTACCAAATCAAGCAATTCCTGTTGGCTTGTACTGGCGGGCAGCGCATATTCTTCGGAGTATACGCCAACTTCCGCACATGCTTTTTTCTTATTGTTTACATATGTCCTGGAAGCAGGATCATCCCCGACGATAACAACTGCCAATCCAGGCATAATGCCTTTTGCTTTAAGCTGCAGCACCTCTTGCGCCACCTGTGTACGTACCGAGGCAGCTACAGCCTTGCCATCAATAAGCTTCGCCATGGTTCTGCCTCCCATTTATTCTTTTTCTTCAGTTGTATCATTATGAGCGGACTCTTCCGTCTTCTCTGACACAGAATCCTCTTTTTTTTCTTCCGCTGAACTTTCTTCCTGCTTAGCGGATTCTTCTTGATCTGCTAAGGCGTCGCTTTCATCCGCTTCATCATGGCCCAGTTCACCGAAAATTGTACTTACACCATCGTCAACTTCTTCTTCCGGTACTTCATCTACAATGGAGTTTAACGCCATGACCTTCTTGGAACCGCAGCCGGTAAGGACAGTGCGATTACGAAAAACAATCAGCAATACAATTGCCGCAAGGACGGACACAGCAGCCACAAGCTGTGAAATTCTTATAGGAAGATTACCGGGTATGACAATCGGAGCAACCAAGCTGTCGGTTCTGATTCCTTCAATAAAGAATCTGCCGATACCGTACCAAATTACGTAGCCCAAAAAGGTTTGTCCGTCATATCTCCTGAATTTTCGGGTGAAAATATGTAGCAGAATCAAACCTAAAACGCACCACAAAGATTCATAAAGGAAGCATGGATGAGCCGCGCCACCTACTACAGCATCGGTGTTTTCACTCTGCATTGCCCACAATACGTTCGTTTTGGTTCCAAAAGCTTCTTGGTTGACAAAATTGCCCCAGCGTCCAATTGCCTGACCAATCAAAAAGCCTAAGGCTGCAACATCCAAAACGGCAGGAACGCTTATTTTGCGGATTTTTGCCATAATTCCGCCAAACAACAAGCCGCCGATAATACCGCCGTAAATGCCTAAGCCGCCATTTGTAATGTAAAAAATACTTATAGGATCTTTCAGATACTGTCCACTGGTATCGAAAGCAACGTAGTACAGCCTTGCACCGATAATACCGCCGATAAGGCCGACGATAATTACATCCAGCAATTTATCCTGATCGATTCTCATTTTTTTACAGCTTACCATGCCATAGAAAAACGCGAGCAAAAAGCCGACTGCAATGATAACCCCATACCATCTGATTGGAAAACTGCCAATGTTAAATGCTACTGAATTGATTTTAAAACTCCATCCAAGGTTTGGAAACTGAACATTATACATTTTTCGTATCCTCCTATTATTTAAGCGGTGAAACTATTGACAATGCAGAATAATCCGCATTCAACTGAACGTTCAGCCGATTTTGCACCGATTGCAAATCCGCATTTGCGATGTCATCCATGTATCCGTACAGCTGACGATTTGTGAAAGTTAATGAGACCAAGGCATTTGCAATATTTTCTGCGCTGTTTAAAGAAGCTACATTACGGCCATAAACTGCTTTTTTCGCTCTTTCAAATGCAGCTTGATTGATACCCTCTCTGCGTAGACGGTCGACTTCCTGCTTAATAGCCTCTGCAACCGCATCCGGATCTTTGGATTCGCCTGCAAAAATGACTGCCGCATAACCGGGTCCTTCAAAATATTCATTACTGAAGGATGACTCATTAATCAGCCCTGCATCCAATAGCTTGCGAAACAGCGGTGATGACTCAGATGCCATGACTTCCAATAAAATTTCGGTTTCTGCCATTTCTTTGGTAGTCAACCGTTTTCTCGCCGGTTCTTTGAAACCTAACTGAAAAAGCGGAACCGCGACAGAAAGCTTCTGCTCTGTTCGGCTCGTTACTACTTCACGAGGTTCTTCTTTAAATATACGGTCAATACTGACCGGCTTAGAAGGCTTGAGCATCTTGTCAGCAAGAGCCAGCACTTTGTCCACATCTACATTTCCTGCTACGCATAGAACCATATTATTTAAATTATAGAACGTATTGTAGCAACGGTAAAGGTAATCTGGGGTGATTTCCGCAATGCTTTCCACCGTACCCGCTATGTCAACCTTAACAGGGTGATTATGGTACAAGGCACGCAGTAAATTAAACATGACTCGCCATTGTGGGTCATCGTCATACATTCTGATTTCCTGACCGATAATACCTTGTTCTTTTTGAACAGTTTTTTCTGTAAAATAAGGCGATTGAACAAAATCCAACAGAATTTCCAATGACTCATACACATTTTCCGTGCATGAGAATAAATAACAGGTAACATCAAAAGAGGTATAAGCGTTTGCGGATGCTCCGGTTTTGGCGTAGCGGCTGAACGCATCGCCATCTTCGCTTTCGAACAGCTTATGCTCCAAAAAATGTGCGATTCCTGCAGGGACCTCGTCTGCTGCATTTTCGTCAGAACGCTTAAAGGAAGTATCAACGGAACCATATCTGGTGCCAAACACGGCATAGGTCGAATGGCTGTTTTCTTTCGGATAAACGAGAATCTGCAATCCGGAAGGATGATGAATTTCATAATAGCTGTCTCCGACACGTTTGCTGCTTATTTTATTAATCATGCCTGTTCATCCTCACTTCCCACCAAACGATAAACGGTATCCAAAGTAACCTTGTTTGCAGCCTCTATAATCTGTTCACGTGTAACTGAACTAATCGCAGCAGCAGCTTCCTCCGGCGTCTGAATTTTATTCTGAAAGGTTTGTGAAACATACCAGCTTTCCAGTCCACCAAGATAATCGCCCAAGGTACGATAACTGTTGCACATGCTCATTTTAGCGGAGTTCAATTCTTCGTCATCAAAATTGCCCTTTTTAATTTCTTCTAACTGTAATAGAATTTCAGCCTTTGCCTTTTCAATATTCTGTGTCTCGACGCCGCTTTCCACATAAAGAATCCCTTTATTGCTGTCATAACGTGAGGAACAATAATAGCAAAGACTCAATTTTTCTCTTACATTCAAAAACAACTTGGAATGAGGAGTTCCGCCGTAAAGTGCAGATAAAAGCTTAGCAGCCGCTACATTATCATCCGGAATCGCAGTGCCGGCCCGAAAGCCGAGAACAAGTTTGGATTGTGCAATATCCTGTTTTTCCGTGACATCTTTTACTTTTTCAACGGTACGGACAACCTCTGTACGGCAATCCGCAGCAGATGATCTGTTCAAAGCTTTAAACGCTTTGCAAAATCCCTCATAAACCGGTTCCGGATTACAGTCGCCCAATACCATAACTTCAACTTTCGCATTCTGAAGAGCGTATTTCCATGCAGCAGATAACTCCGGACGTTCCACTTTCAAAATGTCTTCTTTGCTGCCGTACCGGCTGATGCCAAAAGGCTCATCAGCACACATAATCTGCTCACAGCGAAGTTTTGCATAGATGCGTTTATCATTATATTCGGAATCGATCATTTCGACGGTCTGCCGTTTTTCCTGGTCAAAGCCATCCTGTGGAAACAGGCCGTTTTCAAACGGCGGATCAAAAATTATACTGCAAAGCAGTTTGGCTAATTCCAAAGAAATATTTTCGCCGTTCAGTGCATAACGGTCTGCAAGTCCAACCGCGCAGACTGCCAGTACCTGAGCCTCGCCTAATTTTTGTACATCGGCATTGAGCTCAGCGCCATATAGTTCAGATAAACGTTCCGCTAATTTTGTGAAATCCGGATACTCGCGGCTGGCACGGCTTAACAAAAAAGGAAGCAGAGCGTTGCCTGCCGCTGTCTGCTTTTGTATTGGCAGCATAAAGTTAACGGAAATTCGCATGGTTTTAAATCTGGTATCTTTAATACTTCGAAAATTCACACCGTCGCATATGGAACGCTGCTCAATTTCTACCATTAAATAATCATCTCCAAGAAATTTTTGGCTTAATTAAAATATATTATATCACAACGAACCACATTAGAAAAGAAATATTATTTGAAACAATCAATGATTTTATTCAGCAGTCCCGGTTGTGCAAAAAAATGTGATATGTTATAATAACTGCTATTGTTGAAATTAGAAGGTGTAAGAATTTGAAATCATCCCGCAAACCTGCAATCGCACAGCTTTGTCTATTTATTGTAACGATTGTTTGGGGCAGTGCGTTTGTAATCGTTAAAAATACAATCGCATCCATACCGCCGAATTATTTGGTTGCAATCCGCTTTTTTCTTGCATCCGCATTAATGTGCATCTGCTTTTTCCCACGGTTGAAAAAGATAAACCGAGGTTGCGTGATTGGCGGCATTATCATTGCGGTGCCTGCATATTTCGGTTATTTTCTGCAAACTGTCGGCCTGCAATACACCTCTGCCGGGAACAGTGCTTTTTTAACTGCTTTATATGTGGTAATGGTGCCGTTTTTATACTGGTTTGCTCGTCACAAACATCCGGACCGCTATAACATTGCCGCAGCAATCATTTGCCTGATTGGCATCGGATTTATCTCTCTGAACTCCAATTTTACTATGAATTTTGGTGATTCACTTTCACTGCTGTGCGGAATCTCGTTTGCGGTACAGATTGTAGCCATAAGTATTCTTACCGAAAAGTACGACCCTATTCTGTTATCGCTTACACAGTTTTTATTTACTGCAATTATTGCTCTTATCGTCGCATTGTTTACGGAGCCTTTTCCTGTACACTGGCAGGCAGATTCCATTTATTCGCTTATATATGTCGGCGTATTCAGCACAATGATTGCTCTGACGGTGCAAAACATCTGTCAAAAATATGTTGTCCCGTCAAAAGCCTCTCTGATCATGTCTTTGGAATCCGTTTTTGGCTGTCTGTTTGGTATTTTACTATTAGGGGAACAATTTACACCAAAAACCATCATCGGTTTTGTACTTGTCATGATTGCCATGATATTGTCCGAAACAAAGCTTTCATTTTTAAAAGGAAACAAAAAAGTGATCGATAAAACCAATACATAAAAAACGCGCAAAATTACTGTAATGACAACAGGGGCTGCCGCAAAATCAAATTGCGGCAGCCCCTGTTTTATCATTTAAGCATTAGCAAGAGCTTGTTCAATATCGGCTATGATGTCCTTCGCATTTTCAATACCTACAGAAAAACGAATCAAGTCCGGCGTTACACCTGCTTCAACCAACTGTTCATCGTTGAGTTGACGATGAGTTGTGCTGGCAGGATGCAGAACACAAGTGCGTAAATCTGCCACATGGGTAACAATCGAGGCTAATTTCAAACTGTCCATAAACTTCATAGCAGCTTCTCGGCCGCCCTTTACGCCAAATGATACAACGCCGCTGGAACCGTTCGGCATATATTTTTGCGCCAGCTGATAATATTTGCTGCTTTTCAGTCCAGGATAATTTACCCAGGAAATTTTATCGTTACTTTCAAGATAACCTGCAACACGAAGCGCATTGGAACAATGGCGCTCCATTCTTAATGCCAGAGTTTCAAGACCTAAATTCAATAAGAACGCATTATGGGGGCTGGCAACCGCACCCAAGTCTCTCATCATGTGGACACGCGCTTTTGAAATGTATGCGGAATTTCCAAACTGTTTGGCATATACAACGCCGTGGTAAGATTCATCCGGCTCGGTAAATTCCGGGAACTTGCCGTTATTCCAATCAAATTTGCCGCTGTCAACGATTACACCGCCCATTTGCACCGCATGACCATCCATGTATTTTGTTGTGGAATGAACCACGATATCCACGCCGAATTCAAACGGTCTGCAATTGATTGGTGTTGGAAATGTATTATCCACAATTAATGGAACACCATGCTCATGTGCGGCATTCGCAAATAATTCTAAGTCCGTAACAATTAAAGACGGGTTTGCCAATGTTTCCGCAAACACACAGCGAGTGTTGCTCTTAAATGCAGCGTTCAGTTCTTCCTTGGTGGATTCAGCGGAAACGAAGGTAACTTCAATGCCCATTTCCTGCATGGTCTTATAAAACAAATTAAAAGTGCCGCCGTAAATTGCGCTGGAACAAACCATATGGCCGCCGGCACGACAGATATTTAAAACTGAAATTAACGATGCCGCCTGGCCGGAAGATGTCAGCAGCGCACCAACGCCGCCTTCCAGAACAGCAATTTTTTTCTCGACGGCATCCAGTGTTGGATTGCCGAGACGGGTATAGAAAAATCCGTCATCCTCCAAATCAAAGAGTTTTCCCATGCTTTGTGCACTTTCATACTTAAATGTGGTGCTTTGCACAATCGGGAGCACCCTTGGTTCGCCGTTTTTGGGACTGTACCCTGCATGGATACAATTGGTATCAATTTGATATTCGCTCATTTTCTTCATTCCTATCTTTTATATTAATGGAACAAATTCTTCAGCCAACCGGCTGCAAAATCCGCACCTGCCACTACTGCCCAAACCAAAAGAATAAAAATCACGACAGAAGTTGCACGCCAAAACATTCTTGAGCGGCGACCCATTGCCTTCTCGGTTCTATCTCCTTGGCTTTCGTCTGTAGATTCCATATTATCAGTTAAATTTTCGCCTGTTACTTCGGACACTGCTTTGTTACCGAGCAGCTCTTCGCATTTGTTCAACTCACTATATGGGACAAATATATTTTTATTTGTGTTTCCATATCTGCCGAATAAAACAGACGGTTCACCCTCTAGCCCAGATATCCGTTCCTCATATGGGATATCGTTATCTTGTAAAAGAGCCGTTATCCGGTCACATTCCATTTCATTGACCGTAGTAAGCAGCACTGGATCATTTTGCTGCACCTCACGCAATTTTTTATTGCCGCAGCATGGGCATTCCGATCCACATAGCAGTTGACACTTCGCACAATAAAGCATTTTAACCTCCATTTCGCCGTTTTACGGCGATAGAACAGTGCAAAAAGGCATGAGCAAGACAAAAAATGCCCTGCATACTTTTTTGTGAGTAACTACCTTTTGACTTCCTAATATTTTATTATCATAACATAGAATTGAGCATTATTACAACACTGAATTGAACAATTCAAGAAATCTTACAAAAAGACCGGCTGAAGCTGTCTTCCTTCAAGTGCTGCGTATGCCGCAGGAAGAAGTAAATCAAAATTTGCAACCAGTGAATACGGCTTTTTTTCCGGATCGTCCTGTGCTAAAGGTACGAAAAAAATATTTTTACTGTTGAGCAGCCTTCCTATATTCTGAGCAGATGCCGCCAACGCATCATTTGTGGCCAGTGTGATCAAAACCGGAGTACCGATTCGCAAACTGGATTTAACCGCCATTGTGACCGGGGTATCGGTAATGCCGTTTGCCAGCTTCGATAGAGTGTTGCCTGTGCATGGCGCAACAATCATCAAATCGACCATTTTTTTAGGTCCGATTGGCTCGGCATCTACTATTGTCTTAATAATTTTTCGATTACAGGTATCTTCTATCTCCCATATGAAGTCATCCGCCTTGCCAAATCTTGTGTCGGTATTGTACGCGTTGTAAGACATAACCGGTACAATCCCATAACCCTCTTCCGCAATTTTATGCAGCTGCTCCAATGCTTTCGAAAATGTGCAAAAGGACCCGCACATAGCAAATCCAAAAGTCTGCTTACTCAAAGCCCTCACCTCTCATAGTTCTTTCATATTGTAAATGGTGTTTTTAATGATTTCTCCGGCTGCTTTAGGTGCAACCCGTCCGGGCAGCGAGAGAGCCTTGATTACTTTAATGCCGCGCTTTTCGGCTGATTCATAATCAACACCGCCGGGTGACGATGCCAAATCGATCAGCAATGTATCAGATGAAATTTTTGACAATAGTTTGCGGGTAAAAACAAGGGCAGGAACTGTATTGTAAATAATATCATACTGTGCTTCCGTGCAGATTTCGTCCGTATGAATTGCGTCGCAACCTAAAGATTCTATCCAAGCCAAATCTGTTTGATTCCGTGCGCTCACCGTGACTTTTGCTCCAATACCTCGCAGCATCCAACTGAGCATCTTTCCGATTCGTCCATAACCAACCACCAAACATTTTGAACCGTTGATCGTGCCCGGATATTCTTTCATTGCAATCTCAATTGCGCCCTCGGCTGTAGGCACAGAATTGCGGACTGCAAGTTCTTCTCTTGTAAAATAATCATAAGTATCAATTTCATCCCAAATATCACTTGTTTGATAAAGCTTTCCCATCATCCCGCCAAAAACTTCTTTGTTCTTCATCAATTCCGCAAAGCTGTCATCCAAAATGATTTTCTTGGCACAGTAAGGCGCGTTCAGGTGCCGTCCATCTGCGGTTACCGGCAGCGGCAAAACAATATTATCGCACAAAAGCGCAATATCATTCAGTTCCACCTTTTTTACGCCTTTTGTAAATTCTTCATTATCAAACCCATATACGTATACGCTGTATCCATCGGCAGCAATTGATTCCGCTAATGCTATCTGCCTTTTGTCGCCGCCAACAACTCCAAAGCTATTCATTTCAAACATACTATAACGCCGCCGTTTCTCCACGCTATATAACAAGGGTAATAAAACAGATCATCATTATGCGTGGAGAAATGATAATCCGTTCTGACTGTAATCTGAAACCAAACTACAGAAAAATAATTAAATATGTGACATTAACGTTCCTGTACTATCACATAGTATGGAAAATGAATCGGCAGTGTGATACTTTTCCAAATGAATTGTTCAGAGAATACATATTAAAATGGCGAAAAATAATATCTGGCATTATAAAAGTTGGATGTTGATTGGTTTACTTCAGAATCCAAATAGAATTCTTGATTTTTATATGAAAATATTCAAAAAGGTGTTTATTTTATTTAAACAAAGCAATATAATATACAAGGTGTGCAAATTTTGGCTATACAAGAATTGCATGTATTACATGGAATGAACCTTTCCGGAGCAAAACAGGGTATCATCAACACCGCAGCCCTGCGGACATGGCACAAAAGATAACGCCGTAATCGGCAGAAATTGCATCCCGGTTCATATTAAATTGATTTACAATTAAGGAGCGCTTTTTGTTATGGAAAACAATGAGATTTTAGACAAAGTAAAAAAAATACATTTTGTAGGCATTGGTGGCTCTGGTATGTGCCCCATCGCTGAAATTCTTCACAATAAAGGCTTTGAATTAACTGGATCAGATGTCAGCGAATCCGACACCCTGAACCGGATTCGCTCGTACGGTATTCCAGTCACAATGGGACATAAAGCTGAAAATATAGACGGTGCTGAATTGGTGGTATACACCGCTGCGGTTAAAAAAGATAATCCGGAACTGGTTGCGGCACAACAAAAACATATTCCAACAGTAGAGCGCTCTGTGATGCTGGGAATGGTTACCCGCAAATATAAAAATCCTGTGGCAGTCTCTGGTACGCACGGCAAAACAACCACAACTGCCATGATTACACAAATCTTCATCAATGCGGGAATTGACCCAACAGCAATTATTGGAGGCAAATTGCCATTCATCGGCAGTAACGGCCGTGTAGGAAAATCGGATACCATCGTTTGCGAAGCATGTGAATATGTGGATACCTTTCTGCAACTTTCCCCCGCTGTCTCTGTTATCCTGAATATTGACGGCGACCATTTGGATTACTTCGGAACAGTGGAAAACATCATTAAATCCTTTCATCAGTTTGCCTGTCAAACTAGCAAGGTATTAATCGTGAACGGCGATAATGAAAACACCATGAAAGCGGTTCAAGGTATTGGAAATGCCAAAATTATTACCTTTGGATTTAACTCCAGCAATGACTACTACGCCACAAATATCGCAGATAAGCAAAAGGCAAGAGAAACCTTTACGCTGATGAAAAAAGGACAGAATCTTGCCGATATTTCTCTCTCTGTACCGGGCAAGCACAATATATTCAATGCACTAGCGGCAGCTGCTGTGGCGGATTATATGGGCGTTTCCGCTGAAACGATTGCAGCCAGCCTTCATGAATTTACCGGCGTTCACCGCCGTTTTGAAGTTTTGGGCACTTACAATGGGGTTGTTGTGGCTGACGACTTTGCTCACCATCCAACCGAATTAACCGCTACGCTCACAGCAGCCATGCAGATGGGGTTCCGCAAAGTATGGGCCGTGTTTCAGCCACATACTTTTTCAAGGACCTATTTACTTCTGGACGAATTTGCGAAAGCACTCTCGATTCCCGATCAGGTAGTTCTTTCTGAAATTTTGGCTGTACGTGAAGTAAACACTTACAACATTTATGCCAAAGATTTGGCTGCAAAAATCCCGGGCAGCGTTTGGTTTCAAACATTTGAGGAGATTACCGATTATATTACAAAAAATGTGCAGGAAGGCGATTTGATTCTCACCCTTGGCGGCGGCGATGTTTACAAATGTGCCAATATGATTGTAAATAAATTTAAGGAACAGTAATCTTTATATTCTCTATAGCAAATAAAAAGGCGTCTTACACAATAGTAAGGCACCTTTTATTATTATTAAGAATATACCGTTTGAAATCATAAAAACATGCCGGGAAAAGCCCAATGATAAATTAATAAACAGCACTTAATGGATTCATGACACCGTAAGTTTTGTTTTCCATGTCATCAATAAACTTAATTGCCGCCCCAGCTCCGTTTGCAACACAATTTTCCGGTTGTTCCGCAATATGAACCGGCATTTTCGTCTTTTTTGAAATCAAGGTATCGAAACCGAATAGCTGTGCGGAACCACCCGTTAATACAATACCGTCTGAATAAACATCGCCCATTAATTCCGGCGGAGTTTTTTCGAGCATATCCTGCATGGTACGGATAATCTGCATAGCAGGTTCAATTAAGGCTTCCAGCATTTCATCCGAGGATAGATCCGCCCATTGCGGCAGCCCGCTTAGCGCATTTCTGCCTTTCACACGAAAATGAAGAATATCCGTTCTTGGATAAACACATCCGATTTCAATTTTTGCCTTTTCGGCCATATGCTTTCCAATCACTAAATTATATTTTCTGCGCACATATTTAATAATTGCCTCATCAAATGCATTACCGGATACTTGAATCGAACGGGAAATCGCAACGCCGCACAGTGAAATTACTGCCATATCTGTCGTTCCGCCGCCAATGTCAACTACCAGACACCCATGGGGAGTTGAAATATCCACTTTTGCGCCCAAGGCAGCCGCAACCGGTTCTTCGATCAAACAAATTTTTCTCACACCGGCAGCACTAATCGCATCTACGACCGCACGTTTCTCCACCTCCGTGATTTGGCAAGGCACACTAACCACCACGCGCGGCATGAATATTTTATTGCTGCTTATTTTCTTTAAATAATGATTGATAACATATTGAGCAAGTCCAAAATCTGAAATAACACCGTTGCAAAGCGGATGAACGACAGAAATTTTGTCGGATGTTCTTCCTACCATTGCATATGCTTCATTTCCGATTGCGACAATTTCATCCGTTTGCACATCAAATGCAATTACAGAAGGCTCATTTAAAATAATGCCTTTTCCATCCAAATAAATTTTTATGGTTGAGGTCCCGAGATCCATTGCAATATCCGTACCAAGCACCCATATCCCACCTTATCAAATTTTACATATCTTATTTTCATTATATTACACTAAATGTCGCTTTTCAATATACTTATATCATAACTTCGGCTATAGCGGAGCAAATCACCTCTTTTGCATTAGCCTGAAACAGTTCTTTTGCACATTCCGAAAAAGTAGCTCCGGTCGTAACAATATCATCAATCAGCAAAACTGTTTTCCCGTTTATACAATTTGAATCTATGACTTCATATACGCCTTTCACATTCTTTTTTCGTTCCCGCATACTTAATTTATGCTGCTCTTGATTGTCTGTTTTCTTAATCAGCAAAGGAACATATGGCAAGTTCAATAGCTTTACAAGCTCAAGTGCAAGCAATTCTGACTGGTTATATCCTCGGCTTTTTTGTCTCTTCCGAGAAATCGGGACACAAGAAACAATATCAATATGTAAAGTGCTAAAGCTTTCCATAATTAATGCCGCCATTTTTACTGCATAAAATGATGCATATTGTTTTTTACCATAAAATTTAAACTGAAGAATGGAATTACGAACCTTACCTTGATAAGAATACGGTACTGCACATGATATAGTCTTGCCGCAATTCGGTAATTTTATTCGCTTAACAGAATTAATCTGCTTGATTTCTTGATGACAACTCCCACATATTTGTAATCCGGCTGGAACAACTTGATTACAAAAAATACAATGCGGCGGAAAAAGCAAATCCATCAGCCAGTTCAATTTCTTATACATCGTTTACCTCTGTTAAAAAATAATATAGGCCGGAATATCTGCGTGTTTTTCGGTCATTTTCAACCATCTTTTGAATTGCGTTTTCTGTCCCAACTAAAATCAGTAAGTTCTTTGCTCGTGTAATCGCTGTATACAGCAAATTTCGATAGGACAATTGCGGAGCTCCGGAAAACATGGGTATAATGACAGCTTGAAATTCATTTCCCTGACTTTTGTGCACCGTCATTGCATATGCCAACTCCAACTCTCCGGCGTTCTCTTTATCATATAAAACAAAACGGTCGTCCATCTGTACGGTAAGCGTACCGGCACGTTTATCAACATCCAACAGGATACCAATATCTCCGTTAAACACTCCCTCACCGGTAGTTCCATCCGACTTTGTCCATGGCAGGTTATAATCGTTTTTTATCTGCATAACCTTATCACTGACACGTAATAAATACCCATTTACAGAGATCTCATTTTTACTTTTATCCGGAGGATTAATTTCAGCCTGCAGCTTTTTATTTAACTCTATTGTACCCAGTTCACCTTTTCTTCCCGGAGCAAGAACCTGAATGTCTGCTTGCGGTGAATAGCCGTAACTGGCGGGCAAACGCTGGGCGTATAGCCCAAGAATAACGGAACTGATAGCTTTTGTATCGTTGTACCGTAAAAAGAAAAAATCATTGTTTCTACTGCTTAATTCCGGCATTTGACCACCCACGATTCGATGCGCATTTGTTACAATCAGACTTTGCATAGATTGCCGAAAAATTTCTTTTAGCTGGACAACCGGCAGCATTCTTGTCGAAATTAAATCTCCTAAAACATTGCCGGCGCCTACAGACGGCAACTGGTCACAGTCCCCTACCAAAATCAGTCTGCATCCCAAAGGCAACGCCCGCAGTACACCTTCAAACAGAGAAATATCCACCATGGACATTTCATCAATCACCAGCGCATCACATTGCAACAAATTCTTTTCATTTTTTGCAAATGCCGGTTGATCATCCGAATTCCACTCTACCTGCAGTAAACGATGGATCGTCTTGGCCTCTTTTCCGGTCAGTTCGGACATGCGTTTTGCAGCCCTGCCGGTCGGTGCGGCAAGCAGTACTTTTTCGCCTTTTATTTCCAATATTGTAATGATTGCGTTTAATGTTGTGGTTTTTCCGGTTCCCGGACCTCCGGTTAAAATGAGGATTCCTTTCGAAAGTGCTTCGGTGATTGCTTGCTTTTGCCCTTGCGCATATTGGATATGAAACTTGTTTTCAATTGATATAATATAATCTTCTATCCCTACAATCGACTGAGCAGGATAGCGCAGCATCATGTTTAGTCTTCCTGCTGAATAGCTTTCGGACTGATAGAGTTTCGGTGAAAAAGTAAACTCCCTGTCATTGAAAGTCTGTACAACAACACATGAGTTTTCTTTTAAATATTCCAGTTCTTTGGTAATAAGTTCCTGTTCCACACCCAGAAGTTTTGCGGCAGTAGTAATCAGTTTCTCTGTTGGCAAACAAGTATGTCCGTTATTTAGGTTATGCTTGAGAACATATTGAATTCCGGCTCGAATGCGGCACTCATCATCCTGCGGTTTGTCTAAAGATTCCGCAATTCCGTCTGCCCGATTAAAATCAATAGCCAAATTGTCCTCACAAAGGCAATACGGGTCTTCCTGTACACGCTCCGCGGATTGCTGACCGTACGCTTTCCAAACTCGAACCGCTTCCTCCGGCGTAATACCAAATTTGCTTAAATAAAGCATGATTTCTCTTATACCGTAAATTTTTTGAAATTCCTCCCCTATTTTTACTGCTTTTGCCTTTGTTATACCCTTGATGGCACACAACCGTTCCGGATTATTTTCGATTATTTCAAGCGTGTGCTCCCCAAACTCTTCAACTATTTTAGTCGCGGTAGCTGCTCCAATGCCTTTAATTGCACCGGATGCCAAATATTTTAGTATGGCAGCCGTGGTAGTCGGTTTTGAGCGCTCATAAGCCTCCGCTTTAAATTGCTGACCAAAACTGGGATGATTCACCCAGTTGCCAACAACTCGCAGCTCTTCGCCGACACTTACCCACGGTATGGTACCAACTACGGTCACCAATTCATCGTTTATGTTAAGCTCAAGAATTGTATATTGATTTTTTTCATTTTGAAAAATGACCTGCTCTACAGAGCCGGTCATTTCTAGCAGCTTATCTTCCTGCATGTTTTTCCCTCAATATAAAAGTGAAGTTTTATCATTTATTTAGTATAATACATTCCTCATATATTTGCAAATTTTTGTTCTAATCTCTGTGTTAACTCTTGTTCCTTACAAATTTCGACAAACGGATACCGATTGCATATTGTCTTACATATTGCTTTAGTTTCATCATCCATATCATAATCAAGACAAATCAGCTGTTTTTGTTCCGGCCCGCCCATCCATTTTATTTTTTCCACTGCACTTTTTAAAATAAATTCAGCGTCTTCTTCATGCCCCAAAATCGGAACAACCAACGTAATTGTTTTTGCGTGCCGCGGCTTGTATAGCCACATAATAAGTACACGGCAGAATTCTGTCAAGCCAATAATGACAAAGAGAACTAGAATTATTTTGCTAATTATGTCCAGCACAGTTATCACCTCTATACATTTTATGTAAACACGGTGAAACTGCCAATAAAAAGAGCTGCAACCGTTCCGTTACAGCCCCAAAATCTTAATTCAGTGCTTTTTTGAGTGCATCTATTTTATCAGTCTTTTCCCACGCAACATTTAAGTCTTCACGCCCCATATGACCGTACGCTGCCAGTTTACGGTAAATTGGCTTACGTAAATCTAAATCGCGTATAATCGCGGTAGGACGAAGATCAAACACCTTATTGACTGCAGCAGCAAGCGCTTCATTGGAATATGACGATGATCCAAAAGTATCAACCATAACAGATACCGGCCTTGCAACGCCAATCGCATAAGCAAGCTGAATCTCACATTTTTTTGCAAGGCTTGCCGCAACGATATTCTTTGCCACATAGCGGGCAGCATAGGCCGCAGAACGGTCAACTTTTGTCGGATCCTTACCGGAGAAAGCACCGCCGCCATGCCTGCCGTAGCCGCCATAAGTGTCAACTATAATCTTTCGGCCGGTTAATCCGCTGTCGCCAACCGGTCCGCCGACAACGAAGCGCCCTGTAGGATTTATATAATACTTGGTACTCTCGTCTAAAAGATTGCTTGGAACAACTGGCTTTACAACATACTCCAAAAGATCATCATGAATACGTTCTAAAGTAACATCTGCGTCATGCTGTGTAGAAATCACAATCGTATCCACGCGAATCGGTTTTTCGCCGTCATACTCAATAGTAACCTGCGTTTTTCCGTCCGGTCTTAAATACGTGAGCGTGCTGTCTTTTCGAACTTTCGCAAGCCGCTTGGCAAGTTTATGCGCAAGTGATATGGAGAGCGGCATCAACTCCGGTGTTTCGTCACAGGCAAATCCAAACATCATCCCCTGATCACCGGCACCAATTTTATCATTTTCATCTGTGGCGCCGTTTTTTGCCTCATAAGACTCATTCACACCCATGGCTATATCTGGTGACTGCATGTCGATAGACGTAAGCACGCCACATGTATTGCCGTCAAAGCCATAAGCCGGATTATTATACCCAATGTCGCGAATTACATCACGTACGGTTGCCGGAATATCTACATAGCATTCCGTTGATATTTCACCCATAACGTGAATCAAGCCGGTTGTTGCAGTAACTTCACAGGCAACATGTGCCTGTGGATCTTGCTTTAAAATTTCGTCTAATACCGCATCTGAGATTTGGTCGCATACTTTGTCGGGATGTCCCTCTGTTACAGATTCCGATGTAAAAAAATGTTTTGCCATAATTTTATCCTCCTATAGTTATTATGTCCTGTAATAATTTAAAAACGCCATTCGGAAAACCGAATGACGTTAAAAACTACCTCATCTATCGGCTTTTACCGCAGGAATTGGCACCTTGCACTCATGTAGGTTGCCGGACATCATAGGGCCTGTTCCCTCCGTCACTCTTGATAAGGGGCATATTAAATTTTACATGTTTATTATACCACAAAATCTAACAAAATAATATACAAATTAAAATAATTTGCAGAATTTGTCAGACTGGACGAATAATTTCTTTATTTTTATGAATAAATGGAGCTAATGCTTTAAAAACCAAACCAGAGATAATGCTGTTTAGGCCTGCTTTTATTAAATTAAACGGAATAATTCCTGGAAGCATAACAGCATCAACAACAGCTTTTGGAGTTCCAAAAAAGTGGACAGTAAAAATATAGTTCATTGGAATCATAATTGCCGTCATTGCAACAGTACCTAAAACCATGCCAATAATTGCATCTTTGAACTTATGGTGACGTTTGTAGAATTGTCCAACCAAGATAACTAACGCTCCGGATGCAACAAAATGCATCAGAAGGCCAACCCAACCGCTGCCGCCAAACAGAAACGACTGAACAAACGATGCAATCAACAGAATTACAAGGCCAGGAACCGTGCCAAATAAAAGTGTTCCAAGCAAAACCGGAACATCCGCCATATCATATTTCAGATACGGAGCTGCCGGAACAATTGGAAACTGAAAAAAAGCAGCCAAAATAATTGCAACTGCTGCCAGCATTCCTAATTGTGCCATTCGAATAATTTTGCTTTTTGTGTTTTGCATTTGTAAAAACTCCTTTTTCTCGCTGTCAACGAAAAAAATCCCGCAGTAAAAACTGCGGGACGAAAATACGCAACAAAGCGTGTTTCTTCTTTCATCCGGACTATACCGTCGGCTTTGGAATCAAACCAAATCAGCTTTCGCTCGCGGGCTCGTCGGCTTACGCCACATTACCGCCGGTGGGGAATTACACCCCGCCCCGAAGACAGCTATTTAAATTTGTTTTTATTATAGCACTGAAAGTATTTGCTGTCAATGTTATATCTTTCTGCAATACGCGTATATAAACTGCAAAAAGCCATCAGCAAAAAATGCTGATGGCCAATTACAATTCTATATATTAATAAAATTATGCATGGATTTCGGTAACAACACCGGAACCTACAGTATGACCGCCTTCACGGATAGCAAAACGAAGACCAACTTCGATTGCGATTGGGGTAATCAGTTCAACATCCATGTCAACGTGGTCACCAGGCATGCACATTTCTGTGCCTTCTGGTAAGTCGATAACACCAGTAACGTCTGTTGTTCTAAAATAGAACTGAGGACGATAGTTGTTGAAGAACGGTGTATGGCGGCCGCCTTCTTCTTTAGTAAGGATATAAACCTGACCCTTGAATTTGGTATGAGGATGAATTGTGCCTGGCTTGGAAAGAACCTGACCACGCTCAATTTCAGCTCTCTGAATACCACGGAGAAGAACACCAACATTATCGCCAGCCTCAGCAAAATCAAGTGTTTTTCTGAACATTTCAAGACCAGTAATAACACTCTTCTTACGCTCGTCGGTTAAGCCGATAATTTCAACTTCTTCGCCAACCTTAGCTTGACCACGCTCAACTCTACCGGTAGCAACGGTGCCACGGCCGGTAATTGTGAAAACGTCTTCAACAGGCATAAGGAACGGCTGATCTGCTTTACGCTCTGGTGTAGGAATAAAGCTATCAACAGCATCCATTAATTCATGAATACATTTGTACTCAGGAGCATTGGAATCCTTAGACGCAGACTCAAGAGCAACAAGAGCGGAACCGCGGATGATAGGTGTATCATCGCCCGGGAACTCATACTCGTTGAGGAGGTCACGGATTTCCATTTCAACCAAGTCAAGCAATTCAGGATCGTCAACTTGATCTGCTTTGTTCATGAATACTACGATATAAGGCACGCCAACCTGACGGGAAAGCAGGATGTGCTCTCTGGTCTGCGGCATAGGACCATCAGCAGCAGAAACAACAAGGATAGCACCATCCATTTGAGCAGCACCGGTGATCATGTTCTTAACATAGTCAGCATGGCCTGGGCAGTCAACGTGAGCATAGTGACGCTTGTCGGTTTCATATTCAACGTGAGCAGTATTGATTGTGATACCACGGGCTCTTTCTTCAGGAGCCTTATCGATATTTGCATAATCAACAAATTCTGCATCTCCATCAAGGTTTAAAACCTTAGTGATAGCTGCTGTTAAAGTAGTCTTACCATGGTCAACGTGACCAATTGTGCCGATGTTTACATGTGGCTTGTTTCTTTCGAACTTTGCCTTTGCCATTGGAATTCCTCCTTTTTATTATACAGATAATAATTGATTCTTTACAAAACTACGCATTTATTCTATCAATTAAATGATAAAAAATCAAGCATTTTTATGGGCAATTTACTGTTTTTTTCCACGGGCGGAAATGATATTTTCGGAAACAGATTTCGGAACCTCAGAATAGTGAGCAGGCTCCATTGTATACTGACCTCTACCCTGTGTTTTAGAACGCATATCGGTTGCGTAACCGAACATTTCGGAAAGCGGAACCTCAGAATTAATCTGCTGAGCGCCCGGAACAGCGTCCATACCCAAAATCATGCCACGGCGTGAATTTAAATCGCCGATTACATCACCCATGTACTCTTCAGGAGCGATAACGGTAACTTTCATAATTGGTTCCAGAATAACCGGATCAGCCTTCTTCATAGCTTCTTTGAATGCCATAGAACCGGCAATCTTAAATGCCATTTCAGAGGAGTCAACTTCATGGTAAGAACCATCATAAAGAGTAACTTTTGCATCAACAACCTGATAACCGGCTAAAACGCCGGAAAGCATTGCACCTTGAATACCTTGGTCGACTGCCGGAATGTATTCTTTCGGAATAGCACCGCCGACAACAGCGTTAACAAATTCATAACCCTTGCCTGGGTTTGGTTCGACTTTGATTTTAACATGACCATACTGTCCTTTACCGCCGGACTGTCTGGCATATTTTGTTTCAACATCGGCCAATCTGCGGATTGTTTCTTTATAAGCAACCTGTGGCTTACCTACATTTGCTTCCACTTTGAATTCACGCAGCAATCTGTCTACGATAATTTCAAGGTGAAGCTCACCCATACCGGCGATAATAGTTTGACCCGTCTCTTCATCGGTGTATGCCTTAAAGGTAGGATCCTCTTCAGCAAGCTTCGCGAGAGCAATGCCCATTTTTTCCTGACCGGCCTTTGTTTTAGGCTCGATTGCTACACGAATAACAGGCTCCGGGAACTCCATAGATTCCAAAATAACGGAATGCTTTTCATCACACAGCGTGTCACCGGTCGTAGTGCTCTTAACGCCAACAGCAGCGGCAATATCACCGGCATAAACTGTTTCGATATCCTGACGATGATTTGCATGCATTTGCAGGATACGACCGATACGTTCATTTTTGTCTTTGGTTGAGTTATAAACCGTGTCGCCGGCATTCAATGTACCGGAATATACACGGAAGAAACACAGCTTACCGACAAACGGGTCAGTAGCAATTTTAAAAGCGAGAGCGGAGAACGGTTCGTCATCGGATGCGTGGCGATCTTCTTCTTCTTCGGTATCCGGATTTGTACCCTTAATTGCCGGAATATCGGTTGGTGCGGGCATATAAGCGATAATCGCATCAAGAAGCTTCTGCACGCCTTTGTTCTTATAGGAAGTACCGCAGGTAACCGGAACCATCTTGTTCGCAATTGTTGCTTTACGAATGGTAGCGACAATTTCTTCTTTGGTGAGTTCCTCGCCGGAGAGATACTTCTCCATAAGGTCATCGTCTTGCTCTGCAACATGCTCTAACAATTCTGCATGATATTTTTCAGCCAGTTCAACCATGTCTTCCGGAATATCCTCGACACGCATTTCCTTGCCCATATCATCGTAGTAAACGTCTGCCTTCATCTCTACCAAATCGATGATACCCTTAAAGGTATCTTCGCTTCCTATAGGAAGCTGAATCGGCACAGCATTGCACTTAAGACGATCTTTCATCATCTGGACAACACGATAATAATCGGCGCCCATAATGTCCATTTTATTGACATAAGCCATGCGGGGAACACCATATTCCTCAGCTTGGCGCCAAACAGTCTCAGACTGTGGCTCAACGCCGCCCTTGGCACAAAAAACCGTAACGGAACCGTCAAGTACGCGCAAGGAGCGCTCAACTTCAACAGTAAAGTCAACGTGGCCTGGGGTGTCGATGATATTGATTCTATGTCCTTTCCAGAAGCAAGTTGTAGCAGCGGAAGTAATTGTGATACCTCTCTCCTGCTCCTGCTCCATCCAGTCCATAGTTGCAGCACCATCATGAACTTCACCAATTTTATGATTAATACCTGTATAATACAGGATACGTTCAGTGGTGGTTGTTTTACCGGCATCAATATGTGCCATGATGCCAATATTACGTGTTAATTCGAGTGATACCTGCCTTGGCATAGTTTCCTCCTTAATTCTGTGTAAATGTGTTGGTCATAGGTGTGTACAATACTCTAGGTGAAACACCGATTTTCATCGGATTACCACCTGTAATGTGCAAACGCCTTATTGGCTTCAGCCATTTTATGCGTATCATCACGCTTCTTGGCAGCGCCACCAGCACCGTTAACAGCATCAAGGATTTCACCGGCGAGTCTTTCTCTCATTGTTTTTTCAGATCTGAGTCTGGAGTAGTTCGACATCCAGCGCAGACCTAAGGTCTGTCTTCTTTCAGGACGAACTTCCATTGGTACTTGATAAGTTGCACCGCCTACACGGCGGGCCTTAACCTCAAGAGCCGGCATAACATTCTCCATTGCCTGCTCAAACACCTCAAGCGGATCTTTACCTGTCTTCTCGCTGATAATATCAAATGCACCATAAACGATTTTCTGAGCAACACCACGTTTACCGTCGAACATAATATTATTGATTAAGCGAGTAACAAGTTTTGAATTATAAAGCGGGTCTGGCAAAACATCACGTTTTGCAGTTGAGCCTCTTCTTGGCACTTTGCTTCCCTCCTTCACATAAATGATATCATAGGTACTCGAAAGCGACAAACTCCCGTTGGCCAATACAGAGACGTTATATATAAACGTCGCTGCATTGTGTCACATAACACGCAGCCGAAAGGTTTCTGTCAAAATTCACACACTATTTTCTTACTTCTTTGCAGCGCCGGCCTTTGGCCTCTTTGCGCCATACTTGGAACGAGCCTGCATACGTTTTGCTACGCCTTGCGCATCAAGGGTACCACGAATAATGTGGTAACGCACACCAGGGAGATCCTTTACACGACCGCCGCGAATCATAACAACGCTGTGTTCCTGCAAGTTATGACCGACACCGGGAATGTAGGCACTAACTTCGATTCCGTTAGAAAGCCTTACTCTAGCGATTTTTCTCAAAGCCGAGTTTGGTTTTTTCGGGGTTGCAGTTTTAACAGCGGTGCAAACACCACGTTTTTGCGGGGAATCCTGATCAATCGCAACTCTTTTTTTGGAGTTCCATCCCTTTAAAAGCGCAGGAGCCTTTGCTTTTTTCTCTGAAACCTCTCTGCCTGTATGGACTAACTGGTTAAATGTTGGCATACGACACCTCCTCACTTAAAATTTATATATGTTAAATGGATTTTATTATATCCATTTTAACAACAATTTAATCGTCGCACTAGGAAACCAGCCTTAAAATATCACAATTTTAAGGCTGGATAAACATTCGTGTTCAAACAAACCATCACAATTAATAATTGTAACACTAAACCGCATCGTTTGTCAAGGGTTCTTCTACTTGTTCAATGTCAACATCGCGGTAGCGTTTCATACCTGTTCCGGCAGGAACCAGCTTACCGATAATAACATTTTCCTTCAAGCCAACCAACGGGTCAACCTTACCCTTAATTGCGGCATCGGTCAATACACGGGTGGTTTCCTGGAAGGATGCGGCAGACAGGAAGGAATCCGTTGCCAAAGAGGCTTTGGTAATACCAAGCAGAACAGGTGAGCTGGTTGCTTCCTGCAAATCGGTTTCACCTGCAGCAATACGCTCGCGAATCTGTTTGTTCTCTTCCTCCAGCTCAGTTTTTTCTACTAAAGAGCTTGGCAGAAGTGAAGTATTGCCCGCTTCTTCCACCTTAACTTTCTTCATCATTTGGCGTACAATAACTTCAATGTGCTTATCATTGATGTCAACACCCTGCATACGGTAAACACGCTGTACTTCCTGAATCAGATAATCCTGCACAGCTTGTGTGCCGCTGATGGAAAGAACGTCATGCGGATTTACGGAACCTTCGGTAATTCTGGTACCGGCTTTAATAATGTCTCCTTCTTTTACGATGAGACGCGAGCCAAACGGAATCAAATAAGCCTTGGAATCCCCTGTTTCTTCATTGGTTACGACAACATGGCGGCTTTTCTTGATTTCTTCATAAGTGACAGTACCTGCAATTTCACTGAGAATAGCGAGATGCTTTGGTTTACGTCCTTCAAACAGTTCTTCAACGCGAGGCAAACCCTGTGTAATATCTTCCGCACTGGCAACACCGCCGGTGTGGAATGTTCTCATCGTCAGCTGAGTGCCAGGTTCACCGATGGACTGAGCGGCAATAATACCGACTGCCTCACCGACCGTAACCGGTTTTCCGTTTGCAAGGTTCGCGCCGTAGCACTTTTTGCAGACACCATGTTTTGCACAGCAGTTCAAAATCGAACGAATCTTAATATGGGTCACATCATGCGCAATGATTATATCTGCATCATTGTCATCCATCAGTTTATCTTTGGATACCAAAACTTCGCCGGTAGCAGGATCCACAAAATCTTCCACCAAGTATCTGCCTTGCAGACGCTCATGCAATGGCTCAATGGACTCCTTACCCTCACGGATATCAAAGACTTCCAAACCGTCGGTAGCACCGCAGTCATCTTCACGAATAATAACATCCTGCGAAACGTCAACCAGGCGGCGGGTCAGGTAACCGGAGTCAGCCGTTCTAAGAGCGGTATCGGCAAGACCCTTTCTGGCACCACGGGAAGAAATAAAGTATTCCAAAATATTTAAGCCTTCACGATAATTCGCACGAATTGGAATTTCGATTGTTTTACCGGATGTATTGGCAATCAACCCACGCATACCGGCTAACTGACGAATCTGGCTCATGGAACCACGGGCACCGGAATCCGCCATCATAAAGATTGGGTTGTAGCGGTTAAGGTTCTTCTGCAAAGCATCGGTAACATCATTAGTCGCTTTTTCCCATGTTTTTAAAACTGCCTTATAGCGCTCGGAATTAGAAAGCAAGCCGTTTTTAAACTCATCGGTAACAATATCAATTTTCTTCTCTGCATCGTCGATAATTGCTTTTTTCTGTGGAGGAATCGTAGCATCACTGACAGAAACGGTAATCGCACTTCTGGTAGAATATTTATAACCCTGCGCTTTTATGCTGTCAAGTACTTCGGCTGTTTTTGCAGCACCATGCACTTTTATGCACTTATCAATGATTTTCCCGAGCTGCTTTTTGCCAACGAGGAAGTCTATTTCAAACTTGAACATATTGTCCGGAATGGAACGGTCAACATAGCCCAAATCCTGCGGAATCGGCTGGTTAAAGATAATACGGCCAACCGTACAGTCAACAAGTTTGGATACCATCTCACCATTGATTTCAAGGTATCTGCGAACCTTGATTTTAGCATGCAAAGAAACCACATGATTATCATAAGCCATCAATGCTTCATTGATATCACGGAACACTTTACCTTCGTTCGGCTCACCATCTTTATCCAAAGTAAGATAATAGGAACCCAGCACCATATCCTGAGTAGGAACAGTTACAGGACGTCCGTCGGATGGTTTCAGCAGGTTGCCTGCTGCAAGCATGAGGAAGCGCGCTTCTGCCTGAGCTTCTGCGGAAAGCGGAACGTGAACAGCCATCTGATCGCCATCGAAGTCCGCATTATAAGCTGTACATGCCAGTGGATGAAGCTTTAATGCACGGCCTTCTACCAAAACAGGTTCAAAAGCCTGAATACCCAGTCTGTGAAGTGTTGGAGCACGATTCAGTAAAACCGGATGATTCTTAATAACGATTTCCAAAGCATCCCAAACTTCCGGTTTGGAACGCTCCACTGCTTTTCTGGCAGCCTTAATGTTGCCCACTGCGCCAGTTTCTACAAGGCGTTTCATGACAAACGGCTTAAACAGCTCCAATGCCATTTCCTTTGGCAGGCCACACTGGTACATTTTCAGTTCAGGTCCTACAACGATAACTGAACGACCGGAGTAGTCAACACGTTTGCCCAGCAGGTTCTGACGGAAACGCCCCTGCTTACCTTTCAGCATATCGGAAAGGGATTTGAGCGGTCTGTTATTCGGTCCGGTTACCGGTCTTCCGCGGCGTCCATTATCAATCAAGGCATCGACAGCCTCTTGCAGCATACGCTTTTCGTTGCGGACAATAATATCAGGAGCACCGAGTTCCAACAATCGCTTCAAACGATTGTTGCGGTTAATAACACGACGGTAAAGGTCGTTCAAATCGGAAGTGGCAAATCTGCCACCGTCCAGTTGTACCATAGGACGGATATCCGGCGGAATAACTGGAACAACATCCATTATCATCCATTCCGGGCGATTGCCGGAAAGACGGAACGCTTCCACTACTTCAAGACGCTTTAGGATACGGACACGCTTTTGTCCGGTAGCCGTAAGCAACTCATCCTTTAATTCAGTGGAATCCTTTTCTAAATCAATTTCTTCAAGAAGCAATTTGATTGCTTCCGCACCCATACTGGCTTTGAAATCATCTTCATATTTTTCGCGCATGTCGCGATATTCTTTTTCGTTGAGCATCTGCTTCTTTTGCAGTTCACGCACATTGCCCGGATCAGTAACAATATACATGGCAAAATAAAGAACTTTTTCAAGCATACGCGGGGAAATATCCAGAATCAAGCCCATACGGGAAGGAATACCTTTAAAATACCAGATATGGGAAACAGGCGCTGCCAGTTCAATATGTCCCATACGCTCACGGCGAACCTTTGAGCGAGTAACTTCAACGCCGCAGCGATCGCAAATTTTGCCTTTATAGCGAATTCTCTTGTACTTTCCGCAATGGCATTCCCAATCTTTTGTAGGCCCAAAAATACGTTCGCAGAACAAGCCATCACGTTCCGGTTTCAAGGTACGGTAATTGATTGTTTCCGGTTTTTTAACTTCACCGTAAGACCATTCACGAATCTGATCCGGCGAAGCAAGTCCAATCTTTATTGATTCAAAAACATTAAATTCCATTATGCAACCCCCTACTATTCCATTTTGTCGCTGTCGAGAGAATCATCATCAAAGGGATCATCCATGGCATCCTCTTCGTCAATATATCCGTCCTCATCATCAAACAAGCCATCTTCATCTTCGTTCGCGTCCTGAACAGAATAGCCCTCAAGGTCATCAGTTACAACATTCGGTTCGTCAAACATATCGTCAGACGGTGTAAACGCGATGTCGTCGTCTTCTTCAAAGTTTTGTTTCAAGTCAATCTGATTGTCATTCTTATCAAGGACTTTAACATCAAGCCCTAAAGACTGCAGTTCTTTAATTAGAACCTTAAACGATTCCGGAATACCAGGCTTCGGAATATTCTGACCCTTCACAATTGCTTCGTAAGTTTTTACGCGGCCAACAACATCATCTGACTTAACCGTAAGAATTTCCTGAAGGGTATAAGCAGCACCGTAAGCTTCCAGTGCCCAAACTTCCATCTCCCCGAAACGCTGACCGCCGAACTGAGCTTTACCGCCCAAAGGCTGCTGCGTAACCAAAGAGTATGGTCCGGTGGAACGGGCATGAATTTTATCATCAACAAGGTGATGCAGCTTAAGGTAGTACATGTAACCGACGGTAACCGGATTATCAAAATACTCGCCGGTACGTCCGTCCTTCAAAACAAATTTACCATTCTCACTCATGTTGGCCTTTTTAAAGCATTCCACGATGTCCTGTTCCTGAGCACCGTCAAAAACAGGGGTCATAATTTTCCAGCCAAGTGCTTTTGCGGCCATACCAAGATGAACTTCCAACACCTGACCGATGTTCATACGGGACGGAACGCCCAATGGATTCAGAACGATATCAAGCGGTGTACCATCCGGCAGGAAAGGCATATCTTCGACCGGCAAAATACGGGATACAACACCCTTGTTACCATGGCGGCCGGCCATTTTATCACCGACTGAAATCTTACGTTTCTGGGCAATATAGCAGCGAACTACTTTATTCACGCCCGGGCTTAATTCATCATGGCTGTTTTCACGTGTAAACACTTTCACATCCACAACAATACCGTATTCGCCATGAGGCACTCTTAAAGAAGTGTCACGCACTTCGCGAGCTTTTTCACCAAAGATTGCGCGCAGAAGGCGTTCCTCGGCCGTCAGTTCGGTTTCGCCCTTAGGAGTAACCTTACCAACCAAAATATCGCCTGCACGAACCTCCGCACCGACACGGATAATACCGCTGTCATCAAGGTCACGCAGTAAATCTTCATTTACATTTGGAATATCTCTGGTGATTTCCTCCGGCCCGAGCTTTGTATCTCTGGCTTCGATTTCGTGCTCTTCAATATGAATTGAGGTATAAACATCATCACGAACGATTTTTTCATTGATTAAAACAGCATCTTCGTAGTTATAACCTTCCCAGGTCATAAATCCGATCAATGCGTTTTTACCAAGACTGATTTCGCCGTCTTTTGTAGCCGGTCCGTCAGCAATAACATCACCAGCCTGTATTTTTTGACCGCGGTCGACAACAGGAACCTGATTTACACATGTTCCTTGGTTAGAACGCATAAACTTGATAATATTGTACGTATCGATATCGCCGTTATCGCAGGTAACCTTAACCTCATCTGCGCTAACACTGCGCACTACACCGGCATGCTTCGCGATTACGCACACTCCAGAATCGACACCGGCCTTGTACTCCATACCGGTACCAACAATCGGGGATTCTGTTTTGAGCAGTGGCACAGCCTGACGCTGCATGTTGGAACCCATCAAAGCACGGTTTGCGTCATCGTGCTCCAAAAACGGAATCATTGCGGTAGCTACAGATACAACCATTCTAGGAGAAATATCCATGAAATCCGCCTGTGCCCTGTCGACTTCAACGAACTCGTCACGGTAACGGCCATTTACTTTTGCATTCTTAAAGTGTCCTTGCTCATCGAGCGGCTCATTCGCCTGCGCGACAACATAATCATCTTCCACGTCGGCGGTCATATAAATAACTTCGTCCGTAACCATACCGGTTTCTTTATCCACACGGCGGAAAGGTGCTTCAATAAAGCCGTATTCATTTATTTTCGCAAAGGTAGCCAAATAAGAAATCAATCCGATATTCGGACCTTCCGGCGTTTCAATTGGGCACATGCGGCCGTAATGGGTATAGTGAACATCACGAACTTCGAATCCGGCACGGTCTCTTGACAAACCGCCAGGGCCCAATGCGGAAAGACGGCGCTTATGAGTAAGTTCGGCAAGCGGGTTTGTCTGATCCATGAACTGCGACAGCGGCGAAGAACCAAAGAACTCTTTAATCGCGGCTACCACCGGACGAATATTGATCAAAGAATGAGGAGTAAGTACCTCCAAATCCTGTGCCTGCAATGTCATTCTTTCACGAATCACGCGCTCCAAACGTGAAAAACCGATGCGGAACTGGTTTTGCAGCAATTCGCCGACAGAACGAATACGGCGGTTGCCGAGATGGTCAATATCGTCGATATTGCCCAGACCAACTGCAAGGCAGTTCATGTAGTTAATGGATGAGAAAATATCATCAATAATGATATGTTTCGGAATCAGTTCGTCGATTCTTGTTTTAATTGCTTCTTTAATTTCCTCATCGTTAGAGCAGGAATCCAAAATTTCGGCAAGAACACTGAAGCGGACTCTTTCGTTTACATCACATTCTGCTTTTGCGTCAAATCCAACAAAATTTTGGATGTCGACCATACCGTTAGAAATTACCTTAACTTCACGCTCATTCATCGTAACGAAGGCAATCGATACACCGGCATTGTCTATTTCAACAGCTTTTTTATGGGAAACAATTTCTCCTGCTTCTGCCATCAATTCACCGGTAAGCGGATTAATAATCGGCTGAGAAAGCTGCTGACCGGTAATACGGCCCGCAAGATTTAATTTCTTATTGTATTTGTAACGGCCGACTCTGGAAAGATCATAGCGACGTGCATCAAAGAACAAACCATTAATATGTGACTGAGCACTTTCAATGGTCGGCGGCTCGCTTGGTCTTAATTTGCGGTACACCTCAAAAAGGGCTTCCTCTGTATTTTTGCAGGGATCCTTCTCAATCGTTGCATTCATTCTGTCATCGTCGCCGAAATACTCACGGATTTCTTCATCCGTACCAAGACCAAGTGCACGAATGAAAACCGTGATCGGTATTTTACGATTTTTATCAATACGCACATAAAATACATCGTTTGCGTCGTTTTCATACTCGAGCCATGCGCCGCGATTCGGAATAACCGTAGAACTGAAAAGTTCCTTACCGGTTTTATCATATTCCATTTTAAAGTAGACACCCGGTGAACGAACCAACTGTGAAACGATAACGCGCTCTGCACCGTTGATTACGAAAGTACCGCTGTCAGTCATAAGAGGAAAATCGCCCATGAAAACTTCGGATTCTTTGATTTCGCCACTTTCCTTATTAAGTAAGCGAGCGGTAACTCTTAGCGCTGCCGCATAAGTAGCATCGCGTTCTTTACATTCTTCCACACTGTAATTCGGCTTGTCATCGAGTTTATAGTTGACAAAATCGAGCACCAGGTTCCCCGTATAGTCGGTTATGCCGGAAACATCCTTAAAAACTTCTTTGAGACCCTCATCAAGAAACCATTTGTAAGAATTTTTCTGCACTTCAATCAAGTTCGGCATATCCAAGACTTCATCAATTCGTGCAAAGCTCATACGGGTATTTCTGCCTAATTGCACCGGTTTGACATTCACCATTGGCTCAATCACTCCATTCATATATTTACCATCTTTATGGCATCACTAAGCGCATATTTTGTACAATCATCATTGCCATCCGGCAATATTTTTGATATACTCTTGCCTTTTCTACAAAAGCGTGCTAAAATATATCCGTTATCACTTGAGTATATGTTTCCATGATGATGCAGTATATTAGTTTATTACAATATGTAGCGTTTGTCAACATAAAATTATAATTTTTTTATAGATTTAGTGGATTTCTTTTTTATTTTTAAAATGTGTATAAAAAACAGGCAGTCAACCGTTTGAATTGACTGCCTGTTTTATTATGTTATAGTTTCCAATCAAGCTGACAAGTACTGGTACGGATGTATTGCCTTATTCTAAATGTTGTCTTTTAGTCAGTCTGAATTTTCATCTTTTTCGCTTTTCTCGCTGCAGATAGTTGCGAACGTATAGGATTCCAGCTTGTCACGTACAATTGCGGAGGTTTCCGCGTATATTTCATGGAACCGGCACGATGTGTGTGTACAGGAATATTCACCCTGCTGACACCGGCTGATCATATAAGGCCCTTCAACTGACTCAATAACTTCACGAAGCGTAATTTTATCCGGCTCACGCCCAAGCATATATCCCCCATGAGCACCTTTATAGGATTTTACAATGCCGTCCGCAACCAGCTTACGCAGTATTTTCAGAGCAAAACGAAGCGGCACATGCGTTTCGTCCGAAATCGTATGGGCATCTGTTTTGTCTTTATGAACGGTCAGCATTTCAACAATTCTTACCGCGTAATCCGCCTCAAGTGTCATGTGCATAAAGAAAGCTCCCTTAATCCAAAAAATCTTTCAGCTTTTTGCTGCGGCTGGGATGACGCAGCTTGCGCAAAGCTTTTGCTTCAATCTGACGAATTCGTTCACGCGTTACGTTAAATTCCTTGCCTACTTCTTCCAAAGTGCGTGAGCGCCCATCTTCCAAACCAAAACGAAGGCGCAATACCTTTTCTTCTCTCGGCGTCAGCGTATCCAGTACTTCGGCAAGCTGTTCTTTTAGTAATGTGTGAGATGCGGCATCAGCAGGCGCCGGAGCATCATCATCCGGAATAAAGTCGCCCAGATGGCTGTCTTCTTCCTCACCGATAGGCGTTTCAAGAGAAACAGGTTCCTGCGCAACACGCATAATTTCGCGCACCTTGTCAACCGGCATATCCAGCTCCGCCGAAATTTCGTCCGCTGTCGGCTCGTGTCCGTTAGTATGCAAAAGCTGGCTGGACACTTTTTTCACCTTGTTAATGGTTTCTACCATATGCACCGGAATACGAATCGTTCTGGCCTGATCCGCAATCGCACGGGTTATTGCCTGACGAATCCACCATGTTGCGTAAGTGGAAAATTTGAATCCCTTTGTGTAATCGAACTTCTCCACAGCCTTAATTAAGCCAAGGTTTCCTTCCTGAATTAAATCAAGGAACTGCATGCCGCGGCCTAAATAGCGTTTCGCAATGCTGACAACCAGTCTGAGGTTTGCTTCGGAAAGGCGCTTTTTCGCAGCTTCATCACCAACCGCAATGCGGATTGCAAGATCAATTTCTTCTTCCGGGGTAAGCAGCGGTACACGACCGATTTCTTTTAAATATACCTTAACCGGATCATCAATCGCAATACCTTCCGTGCTGAGAGCAACTTCCAAATCTTCATTTTCATTAATGGATTCGGAAAAGTCAATGTCATCGATCGGAACATTCGCGAAATCCTCAATAATTTCTACGCCCTGTGCTTCCAGTGTGTCATAGAATTTTTCAATTTGCTCCGGTTCAAAATCTAATTCGCCCAAAGCGTCTAAGATTTCTTTTGTGTTCAGCTGTCCCTTGCTTTTGCCCAGCTCGATTAAATCCCTTATTACCGTTTTCTTATCCGGTGTTCCCATAAATTGAATCCCCCTATTTTTTTTGCTCTTTCAACTTTTCTAAATAGCTTTGAATATCCTGCGGATCCGCTTGGTTGGCGTTTTCCGCATCCATTTTCATATTTTCTTGCTGAATTACATTGATATATTCATCCGCATCCTTTTTTGTTACCGTAACCGAGTGATAGCGCGCCAATATTCGCGCAATTGAACTGATTTCCTGTACGGAAAAGCTATCCGAAATATCTGTAAGGCTAAAAGGCTTGCCGTCTATAATTCTACCCATAATTATTTCATATACACGACGATTGAACGATGTGCAAAAGTTTTGAGGCGATAAAATCGAAAAAATTTGCTTTGCGGCATCCGGATTGCTAAAAATATAGGCAATCAACGCCTCTTCCGCATTGGCAGCACGCAAATGACTGCTCTTTTCTGGATTAATGCTGTCTTTTGCTCCAGTGACTTGCTGCTGAAATTCGCGAAACTCTTTTTGCTGATGTGTTTTGATGATTTTTTTGCGATTCTTTTCTACTTGCAGCAAGATGGATGAACGGTCAATCCCGATTTCTTCCGCCAAGCGGCTTGCGTAAACCTCTTGTTCAATACGGCTGTCCAGCGTTGCCAAGATTTGCGCCGCACCTGTTAAATAGGCTACACGCCCGTCAGCGGTGTTCATATTGCAATTTGCCTTTACTTTTTGCATCTGATATTCCACATCGTTTCCGCAGTTTTCCAAGAGCTGCTTAAAACGGGCATGTCCTTGATCACCATAAGAACGTATGTATTCATCGGGATCTTTCCCGTTAGGAACGGCAAGGACCTTTACCAGTAAACCGGCATCCCGCAAAATTGGAATTGCACGGGACGCTGCCTTCTGTCCCGGAGCATCCGAATCATAACAAATGACTACCTCTTTGCAATATCTTGCCATCAGACGGGCCTGTTCCACAGTAAGCGCAGTACCGAGTGTAGCAATGGCATTGCCGAAACCGGCTTGATGCAAAGAAATGACATCCATGTATCCTTCAGCCAAAATCAACTGATCTCCGCCGCTGTTTTTTGCAAAATTCATGGCGAACAGACCGTTGCTCTTGCGAAACACCAAGGTATCGGAGGTATTCAAGTATTTTGGCTTCTCATCCGTCAGAATACGTCCGCCGAATGCAATCACATTCCCCCTTAGGTCGATAATCGGATACATCACCCGCCCAAAGAACCGGTCAAGGGTATGACCGCTGCGAGACTGAAATGCGAGATTTGCCTGAATCATTTCGTCAGGCTTGTACCCTTTTTTACTGAGATAATTCACCAGATCATAACGGGAAGCGGGTGAGTAACCCAAGCCGAAACGCCGAATGGTATTCTGTGCTAAACCACGGTTCATCAAATAATCCAGTCCGGGTTTTCCCTGCTCCGAATTCAGCACCATATTATAAAATTTAGCAGTTTCCCGGTTCATTTCAAGGATTCGTGCTTTTAGCCGCGCCATTCCATCGTCTACATGGTCTTCCGGAACTTGTAATCCGGCGCGCTGCGCCAAAAAACGAACAGCCTCCATGTAATCAAGATTTTCAATTCGGCGGATAAAGGTAATCACGTCGCCGCCCGCCCCGCAGCCAAAACAATAAAACGAACCATTCTCCGGATACAAATTAAAGGATGGAGTTTTTTCACTGTGAAACGGACAAAGGCCCACCATATTTCTGCCCCTGCGCCGCAAATTCACATAAGAGGATACAATTTCAGCTATGTCGCTTCGCGATTTCAATTCCTGCAAAAATAGTTCCGGCAAAGGCATAGCATCACCTCCATGTTCTTAAATGTTCCAGGACTTTGGCACAAAAATGTTTTGGAACAATGCAATTGCAAAATGATCGGTCATTCCCGCAATATAGTCACATGCGGCACGTTCCAAACCATCCTGCTGAGCTATCAGCTTCATATCATCC
Source organism: Bacillota bacterium (assembly GCA_023458755.1). GTDB lineage: Bacteria > Bacillota > Clostridia > Oscillospirales > Acutalibacteraceae > JAEWYE01. The sequence goes on from JAEWYE010000047.1 coordinate 130,192, forward strand.
GGTAAATTTTCAGGCACTTTCAAATAATTATACAAAGTTGCAATCAGTATCGGTACTTTTTTTTCTTCCTTTTTTGCGTATGAATTCAGATAAACATACTGAAACATATAGTCATATAGCTGATCGAATGCCTTTTGAACTTCCTCATCCATTGTGATCACACCATTTTGACTATTGGCAACGACAGAATGCACCAAAGTATCGATTCGCTGAGATCTTTTCACTCCTAAAGCAGACGTAATTTCACTTGGTATGTCTTTTTCCTGTAAAACACCTGCCCTTATTGCATCATCAATATCATGATTTATATATGCAATCCGGTCTGCAAGACGAACGATTCGCCCTTCGAGCGTTTTGGCCTCTGTTCCTTTGGTGTGACATAAAATTCCATCGCGTACTTCTTTGGTAAGATTCAAGCCTGTGCCGTTTTTTTCAAGTTTTTCGACAATACGGACGCTCTGTTCATAATGACGAAAGCCATATGGACATAACTCGTTAAGCGCTCGCTCACCTGCGTGTCCGAAAGGCGTATGTCCTAAATCATGCCCAAGGGAAATTGCTTCTGTTAAATCTTCATTCAGCAGCAGTGCCCGTGCAATGGTGCGCGCAATCTGCGAAACTTCAAGCGTATGTGTCAAGCGAGTCCTGTAATGATCACCTTCCGGCGACAAAAAAACTTGTGTTTTATGTTTCAAGCGGCGAAAGGATTTACAATGGATTATTCGATCGCGGTCACGCTGATAAGCAGTCCGCAGCTCACATTCCTGCTCAGGAATATCCCGGCCCAGTGTATCTTTCGCCAATGCTGCATACGGCGACAAAATCTGCTGTTCCAACATTTCAGTTCTTTCTCTGATATTCATAGCTGCACCACCTATCTATTAACATACACTATTTTAATAGATATACGCCACAAATTACGTTTTTCCTTCAAGAATACAAATTATTTTTAAACTTCTTAAAATTATTGCCGCAAAACCGCACTTCCTTACACAGAAAAAAACTTTTCGCCGATAACAGTTGCCTGAGCCTGTCCGCAGGTAGCATCTGCAAGCTGTTTTTCAAATACTGCCAAATCTATATCTGAAATATGAAAACTGATTTTAACCAATTCACTGAAAGCGGTATCATCCATGAAGCCCCCACAGTCCGGTATTAATGCGGAGATTCTTCCGTATTGGTTATAGTCACAGGTTAATTCCGCCAGTTTGCATTCCCGCATGGTTACAATTTCAGCCTGTTCCAGCGCAATACTCGCACTGCGCGAATAAGCACGAACCAAACCGCCCGTACCAAGTAAAATGCCCCCAAAATAACGGGTAACAACCACCACCACATCTGTCACATTCGATTTCAGAATCACATCAAGTACCGGAATTCCGGCAGTTCCCTGCGGTTCGCCGTCATCCGAATATCGTTTTATCTGACCACTACGAATCGAATAAGCATATACGTTATGGGCAGCATCCCAGTTTTCGGACTTTATTTTATGAATAAATGAAACTGCGTCATCCTCGGTAGTAACCGGCTTGGCATAACCGATAAACCGTGAACGACGCTCAATAAATTCGTCGGAGGCTTCACAGCGGACAGTTTTATACTCAACCACATTGATTCTCCCACTTATTAATATTTCAACTCATTTTTTAATCGAAACCAACATCGGGAAAAAAGCAAAAATATGGGCGGCGCAAAACTGCACCGCCCTGCATATCAAAGACAAGAAAGAACGTTATTTATCCTGAATACCGTAACGCTTCTTAAACATATCAACACGTCCGCTTGTATCAACAAGTTTTTGCTTACCTGTAAAAAACGGGTGGCACTTGGAGCATATTTCAACACGGATATTTTCTTTCGTTGATTTTGTTTCAATTACATTACCGCATGCACATGTGATTGTTGTCTTTTCATACTTTGGGTGTAAATTTTCCTTCATTCTTGTCACCTCTTTCACGAAAACTAGAACATTAACAAATGAATTCTATCATAATATAATCGAAAATGCAAGTACAAATTTTATTTTATGTATTATTCTGGTTTTCAATATATTGGGAATACTCTTCCAGACACATTTGCAGAGCACGCATTTTTTTTGCGTTATCAATTCCGACATACCGAAAGTGGCTTGCATTAAATTTCATACCGGTAACGCCGTTGTCAGTGTCAGATGTCCAGCATTTTGATTCGGGCAGCCGCTGTACAAATCCATAATTCACACAATTACTGAGCAGCCACCGATATTCATTTGTTGTACTAAAATCTGTTCCGGCTTTGCTATTTGCCGCGGTCAAATTTACTGCCAACCCGGTTTGAAATTCACTGCTTCCAGGGCGCGGAGCCGTAAGTTGTGCCTCGTTTTCCGCCTTTACCTGCGTATAACCTTTGTCTTTGATCAGTTTTTTTACTTCCTCCTGAAAAAGCTGTGCCTGTTTATTAGAATCAATATAGCCTGTCGTTACCTTTAAATGGCAGTTATCTTTTTCCGCATCTTTTATCATTAACTGCAAACTGTTTACAATTCGTGAATCAAGTTCAACGCCCTGAAATGCAGTTAACTGTAATTTGTAATTTGTCTTAATAGGAGATGTATTATTTACCAAAACCAGTTCAAAACTATTCTCATTGACTGCTAATGCGCCATCCGCTATATCAGATGAAAGATTGCTTGAAGATGCTGTCGAACTGTTTCCAAAATTTAATCCGAATGTCGGCTTCAGCTTAAACCATGTTAATACGCCGCATACAACGACTAAAACCAAAAGCAAAACAACAACCAAGACCATAAAAATTTTGAGTCGTTTCACCTGATTTGTTTTGCGCCAGTCAGGCCGGGCCTTGACTATCTTCTCTCTGCTCATAATTTTGTACCCTTCTGTGTATCTGTCAGATAAACAAACTATCTGTCGTACTCTGTAAGTATGAATCGTAAATATTGTATAACGAATTCATACGATTTTCAATATATTTCTGAATTCAGCTAATCACACATATTATGGAAAGTGATTTGATTTTCATCGGCAATTATTGTATGATTATACTGGTGTATTTTTTAATAATACGAAATAGAATATAAGACTGGAGTGTTAATTGATGAGAAAGACGAAAATTATTTGTACGCTTGGCCCTGCCACAGATGATGAAAATACATTGAAAATGCTTATGTTATCTGGCATGGATGTTGCAAGACTGAACTTTTCCCACCAAACTCATGCCGAACAAAAAATACGGGCAGACAAAGTAAAACGTCTGCGCGATGAATTAAATTTGCCGGTTGCTCTGTTATTGGATACCAAAGGTCCAGAAATCCGCGTAACAAATTTTGATCCGCCCAAAGTAACATTAAAGCAGGGTCAAAAATTTACTTTGACGACAAAAGATATCGTAGGCAACGAAACCATTGCAGGCGTAACCTTCAGCGGTCTTCCAAAAGATGTAACTGTAGGTTCAAAAATTTTAATTGATGACGGCCTGATTGAATTAAAAGTCGATGCCTGCACGGAAACGGATGTAATTTGTACCGTAATTAACGGTGGAACCATTTCTGCCCACAAAGGAATTAATGTTCCCGGTGTCAATTTATCTTTACCGTTTATCAGTGAGCGCGATAAAGATGATATCGCGTTTGCGGTCGAGCAAAACTTTGATTTTATAGCAGCTTCTTTCACGCGTAACGCGCAAGATATTATGGAATTAAGAGCGGAATTGGAAAAGAACAACTGCCACAAAATCCGCGTGATTGCAAAAATTGAAAATTCAGACGGTGTTGACAATATTGACGAAATCATTCGTGTGTCGGATGGAATCATGGTGGCAAGAGGTGATTTAGGTGTTGAAATTGCGTTGGAAGAAATCCCGGTTATACAAAAACAATTAATTAGTAAAGCATATAACGCCGGTAAACAGGTTATTACCGCCACACAAATGCTGGACTCCATGATGAAAAACCCACGCCCAACAAGAGCAGAGTCTACCGACGTTGCCAATGCAATTTATGACGGCACCAGCGCGATTATGCTTTCCGGTGAAACAGCTGCCGGCGATTATCCGATTGAGGCCCTAGAAACCATGGCCAGAATTGCGGAACGCGCGGAACGCGACATTGATTACAAAGCACGTTTTTCAAATCAAAAAAATTTGATGGGACGACCAAGCATTACCTCCGCTATTTCTCATGCTACCTGTACAACTGCTCACGACTTAGGAGCCGTAGCGATTATAACGGTTTCAAAATCAGGCAGAACTGCACGGATGATTTCCAAATACCGGCCGGACTGCCCCATCATCAGCGGAACCACAGACCCTACTGTTCGCAGACAAATGAATTTATCATGGGGCGTTATTCCAATCATGGTTGAGGAGCAAAAGAACACAGACGAATTGTTTGATCATGTGGTGGACGTTGCCAGCAAAGCAAATTTAGTGAAAAGCGGAGATCTGGTTGTAATTACAGCAGGCGTCCCGCTTGGAGTATCCGGCACTACAAACCTACTAAAAGTTCAGCTGGTGGGTGATGTTCTTGTTTCAGGTTCCGGAATTACAAAGGGCAGCATATGTGGGAATTTATGTGTATGCACGGATGAAGAGGATGCAATGAAAAAGTTTAAAGACGGAGATATTTTAGTGATTCCGCAAACAACGAACAACATTTTATCACTCATCAAATCGGCATCCGGCATTATTACAGAATTGGGCGGTACAAACTCACACGCCGCAATTGTTGGCTTAGCACTTGATAAACCGGTTATTGTCGGTGCGGAACATGCAACCCAAATTTTAAAAAGCGGCACAACCGTAACCTTGGATGCCGGACGCGGAATTGTATTCAGCGGTGAAGAGAAAAAATGTAAATAAGGCTGCACAAAAAATCTAGGGGGTATGAGCCAACCGGCTCATACCCCCTTTTTATAGTTATTCCAATTGTAAATTACAACGTTTAAAGTAAAAGACTACTATTTTTCATCAAAAAACGATTTAAAGGCTTTATATGCCATATAAATATCAAGTTTTGAAACAACTTCAAACGGTGAATGCATGGAAAGAACCGGAACACCGACATCCACAACATCCACATTCAGGCTTGCGATATACATGGCAACCGTTCCGCCGCCGCCCGCATCAACTTTACCCATCTCACCTGTTTGCCACAAAACATTGTTTTTAGCAAGCAGACCGCGGATTTCGCCCATAAATTCAGCCGAGGCATCCGATGTTCCGGACTTGCCGCGCGCACCGGTATATTTCATCACGCCGACGCCGTTGTTGATATAGCAGGAATTTCTTGTTTCATAAACGCTCGCATAATTGGGGTCAAAAGCGGCTGTAACATCCGCAGACAGACACTTTGAACGACTGAGCACATCACGCGGCTCTAAATTTTCCTGTTTGGCAAGGTCTGCAATAAAGTAGCGAAGGAAAGAAGAATTCAGTCCGGTGTTACCGTAACTGCCGATTTCTTCTTTATCTGCAAGTACCGTTAAAACCGTACTTTGCGGTGCTTTGCAGTTGAGCAATGCCAACAGGGCGGGGTATGCACAAACCCTGTCATCATGTCCGTATGCACCGATCATGCTTTGATCAAAGCCGATATCTTTAGCTTTGAAGGCAGGCACAAATTCAATTTCAGCTGAAACAAGATCTTCTTCCACAATATTGTATTTTTTATTGAGAATTTTCATTACGTTCAGCTTAAATAAATTATCGCCTTTATCCGCGCGAATAGGACGGCTGCCAATCAAAATATTTAAATTTTCAGCCTCTACGCCTTTCGCAAGTGTCTTTTTCATCTGCTCGTCGCCAAGATGCGGCAGTAAGTCGGTTACGCAGAACTGCGGTTCACCCTCTTCTTCACCTACGCGCACGTCAACGAATGTTCCGTCTTTGCGAACAATACGGCCGTGCATGGCAAGCGGCATGGCTGTCCACTGATATTTTTTGATTCCGCCATAGTAATGGGTTTTCAACAAGGCCAAGTCGTTGTCTTCATAAAGAGGATACGGCTTTAAATCCAAACGCGGTGAATCAATATGGGCTGCCGCAATTCTTACTCCGTTTTTGCATCCGTCTTTTCCGATAATCGCAAGAACCAGCGATTTACCGCGATTGTTGTAATAAACCTTGTCGCCGGCCTTATATTTTTTGCTGTTGTCAAAAGGAACAAATCCAAGTTTTTCAGCATGCGCGATACTATAGTTGACGCTTTCCCGTTCTGTTTTTGCGACATCCAAAAACTTCTTATAGTCCTCGCAAAACTCATCTGCCTTTTTCACTTTGTCATCGGTTACGTCCAAAAAACCATTCTTACGTGAAATCAAAAGTTCTTCTGCCAAACTCTCCACTTCCGTATTTTCACTCTTTTTTGCCATTTTGGTTCCTCCTGCTATTTAAATTTATATAATTTGTTGTAAGTCTCGTAATTTTGCAATACGGCAGCCACATATTTTTCAGTTTCCGGATAAGGTACTTTTTCAAGATTAACCCCGTCTTTTGAGTAATTTGAATCTTTCAGCCAGTTATTGACTGCCCCGTTACCCGCGTTATAAGCGCAGATTGCTGTTTTTTTATTTTTAAATTCTTTCAGCATCATCGCCAGATATTTACATCCATACTGAATATTTACTTCCGGTACCAATAAATCGTCCGTCGTTAATTTTTGCCCATTTTTGTTTTGTGTCTGCAGCCATTCAAAAGTAGATGGCATCAACTGCATAAGCCCATAGGCTCCGGCCTTTGATTTTGCCTGCGACTGAAAATTGCTTTCTGCTTTTATGACAGAGTAAACGAGTGCAGGTTCTAAATTATTTTTTGCCGCTTCTTTTTCTACGATTGTACTGTAGTCAGTCGGATAAACTTTTTTCATGAAATAATCATAGCCGCGATTTAATGCGAAAAAACCGATACCTAGAACTGTCAGTAAAACAATGCAGGCGATCATAACTTTTTTTGCATTTTTAATTTTTTTCATGTACTTCACCTGCAACGCAATCCAAAATATCTTTTACATTGGCCGAAATTTGCTTCAGACTGCTTGCACCGTCAATACAATAGTCTGCCCTTTTTGTATAAAAATCATCACTGTGCTGCGCATTTATTCTTTCCATTGCTAATTCCGCACAGATAGAATCACGGCGCATAATGCGGTTCAAACGAACATCCAACGGCGCAGTAACGGCAACGATAACATTGCAAAGCGAATCCGCACCGCTTTCAAAAAGCAGCGGAGCATCCACTACAATTGCTTTTACATTGCTGTTTTGCAGTGCAGAAATTTCAATTTCAACTTTTTTAAGAATAAACGGGTGCGTAATACGATTCAGGCGATTCGCTTTTTGCTCGGATGAAAAGGCGCGCTTGGCCAATAAACGGCGATTTAAAACACCTTGTGTGTCGAGAATATCTTCCCCGAACTCTGCCTGAAGCTGCACAAGACATTCTTTACTGCTGTTTGTTACTTCTCTCGCGACAAGGTCGCAATCAATCACGCCGCAGCCCAGCGCAAGCAAATCGGCAGCAACGGTTGATTTTCCCGCTCCGGTAGGCCCGGTAAGGCCAATAATAGGCTTATTCAAGATGCAGTACCTCAAATCCGGCGGCACGAATTAAGCGGTTATAAACTGCAAGTCCCACGCCCTGCGGTTCCGGGCACCGAGCATAAACCGTATGCGCATGCAAATCGTCTAATTCACGCAGCGCGTCAAACAGTTCACGGGCCTGTTCGCCGCAATCATTTTCGCTGCCATAGCAAACAGCCGGAACCGTTAATTCCTTTTGGTCTCCGTTATAACAAAGTGCGATGACACCCGCTTCCTTATGGCTGTTCACATACTTTTTATAGCTCTCATAACTGCCGTCTACTATTATTACGTTGGCTTTGGGGGAATAATGCTTATATTTCATTCCGGGAGAAGTTGCCTTTACTCCTTTGGGCAGCGGATTTAAAACAGCATTGTCCATTTCCACTTCGCCCAAGACAGAGCGAAGCTGTTCCAACGTGATTCCACCCGGACGCAAAAGGCAAGGAGTCGGCGTTGCCAGTGTAATCACAGTAGATTCCACACCGACCGCACAGGTTCCACCGTCCAGTACGGCCTCAATTTTGCCGCTCAAATCCGTCATGACATGAGCGGCTGTAGTCGGGCTGGGATGGCCGGAAAGGTTGGCAGAAGGAGCCGCAAGAGGTGTTCCCGCCGCATCAATCACCGCGCGTGCCGCCGGATGAACCGGGAAACGTACAGCTACCGTAGACAAACCAGCGCTTACTTCATCCGGAATAATATCTGACTTTGGCAGGATAATGGTAAGCGGACCCGGCCAAAAATGTTCTGCAAGCCGTTTGGCTTGCTCCGGAACTTCCTTGACCAGCCGGTTGATTTGCGAAAACTCTGAAATGTGTACAATCAGCGGATTATCCTGCGGTCTGCCTTTTGCCTTAAAAATTTTGGCTACCGCGGTACCATTTAAAGCATCGGCCGCAAGACCATAAACGGTTTCGGTCGGAATGCCAACCAAACCGCCGTTCTTTAACATATTGCCTGCTGTTTGTATTGCTTCAGCATCGTTAGCATCAAGTAATTGCGTTTGCATGTAATAATCACCGTTTCAAAAAAAATATATAAATTTGCAGTGCAAGTTACGCCTGCTGGCCATCAATTGTATCTTGAAGTTTAGCAGCCCTGTCCGCCGTAATGAGCGCATCAATTACTTCGTCGATGTTGCCGTTGAGCAAATCATCCAGCCGATAAAGAGTCAGGCCAATACGATGGTCGGTAAGGCGTCCCTGCGGATAATTGTAGGTGCGAATGCGTTCGGAACGGTCACCCGTACCAACCTGTGAACGGCGTTCCTGTGCAACCTGTGCATCCTGCGCCTGCTGTTTTTGCTCATAGAGACGAGAGCGCAGAACCTTCATGGCCTTATCTTTGTTTTTGTATTGGCTGCGTTCATCCTGGCATTCCACCACCATTCCGGTCGGCAGATAGGTAATGCGAATAGCGGAAGATGTTTTGTTGATGTGCTGACCGCCTGCGCCGCTGGAACGGTACGTATCGATTTTTAAATCCTTCGGATTGATTTCAAGTTCCACGTCATCCACTTCCGGCAATACGGCTACAGTTGCGGTAGAAGTGTGAACTCTGCCCTGTGTTTCTGTTTCAGGCACACGCTGAACGCGGTGAACACCGCTCTCGTATTTCAGGCGTGAATAGGCACCGTCTCCGATAATCATAAAGCTGATTTCTTTATATCCGCCAAGCTCCGTTTCATTCACATTCATGATTTCGGTTTTCCAGCCTTTAAGCGTCGCATACATGGTGTACATGCGGAAAAGTACAGCGGAAAACAGCGCCGCTTCCTCACCGCCAGCACCGCCGCGAATTTCTACAATTACATTTCGTTCATCATTTGGGTCACGCGGCAACAGCAAAATTTTGAGTTCTTCCGATGTCCGTTCAATATCGTCCTTCGCCTGCTGCAGTTCCTGATCGAGCATTTCTTTGAACTCTTTCTCAAGCCCGCCTTCCTCCAGCATTTCTCTTGCTTCCGCCAAAGACTTCTGAGCGGAGGTATATTCCCGGTACTTTTCTACAACCGGGGTAATTTCTTTGTATTCCTTCATAATAGCGGCATATACTTCCGGATCTGCAACAACGGACGGATCATACAGCCGCTGATTGAGTTCTTCGTAACGGTTCCTAAAAACCTCTAAATTTTCAAACATAAATCATTCCACCTTATACAATTTCGTTGTGTCAAAAAGTATAAAGCAGCTATAATTCATCCTGTGTATTTTCCCGAATAATTTTTTTTATGTTTTTCTCACATTTGAGCCTTGGCAGCATTACCTCGTGTCCGCAGCCGGTACAGCGAATTTTAAAATCCATACCGGAGCGCAGAACCAAGAACTCTTTACTGCCGCATGGATGTGGTTTTTTCATTTGTAAAATATCGCCTGGACGAACATCCATTCGGTATCACCTCTATTCCCTTCTCTTGCGTTGCACAAAAATTCCATATATATTATTTATTATAGCACTTGCCGCGCATACCACACAATCTTTTTTCAATGAAAAGCCTAAAATATGCATTTTATGTAATCCGTACTTGCCTGATTATATAAAAACACGCTATAATAAAGACACTAAAACCTGTAAAAGAACCGAGGCTGCAATTAGGATTATGACAAAAGAAGAAGTTTTAAAATATTTACGCAGTTCCGACAGTTATGTATCGGGCGAAGAATTGAGTGAAAAGTTTGGTGTTTCCCGTTCGGCTATCTGGAAAAGTATCAACTTCCTGCGTGAAATGGGCTATGAAATTGAATCTGTCACCAACCGTGGTTACAAGCTGATTTCAGTTCCGGACGCTCTGACTGAACAGGAAATCGCAAATGGACTTGACACATCGGTTATCGGCACTACCATTTATGCTTACAAAACGATTGACTCCACGAACAATGAGGCAAAACGGCAGGCTCAGCTGGGCGCACCTCACGGCAGCATTTTTGTAGCAGAGCAGCAGGTAAGCGGAAAAGGCCGCTTAGGGCGTGTCTGGACTTCCCCGGCAGGCGAAGGTATCGCCGTAACGATTTTGCTGAGGCCGGACGTTTCACCGCTGCACATAACCAATATTACTCTTTTGACCGGGCTGGCAATCTGCAACGCAATCCGTTCTTACACAAGCTGCGAAGCACAAATTAAATGGCCGAACGATATAATTATTGGCAGCAAAAAGGTCTGCGGGATTCTTACTGAAATGGCGGCGGAAGTTGACCGAATCGAATACGTGGTGGTTGGTTGCGGTATTAACGTAAACAATACCGCATTTCCGGAGGAACTCAGCAAAAAAGCGACATCCCTGCTTTTGGAATCCGGACATAAAATTCATCGCGTCGAATTATTGCAAACCATTTTGCAGGAGTTCGAGAGGCTGCTCACGCAATACGGCACACGGGATGATTCCGGTATGCTGTCTGACTACAAGAAACTATGCGTTAACCTAAAACGGCACATCCAAATTACCCGCAATAAAAAGCAAATATGCGGCATTGCCACCGACATTACACCCAACGGTGAATTACGGATGCTTTGTGATGACGGAACGACGATTGATATCAATTCCGGTGAAGTCACCGTTCAGGGAATTTACGGAGAATAATAGTTGATATTTATAAACCGGAATACAAAAACCTCGCCGTATGACGAGGTTTTTGTCGTTCTGTTAATTTATTACTTCTTTTTAAATCCGTCTTTCAGCGATACCGAGCGGTTAAACACCAGCTTTTCCGGTGTGCTGTCGCGGTTATCCAAACAGAAATAGCCCTGACGCATAAACTGGAAGGAAGCGGACTGCTGTGCTTTTGCAAGGCAAGGCTCCACTTTGCAGCCGGTTAAGACCTCCAGCGAATTTGGGTTCAACAGTTCCAAAAAGTCGCCCGCTTCAGGGTCTGGAACAGTAAACAAGCTGTCATAAAGACGGACTTCCGCGTCAATGGCAGTTTTTGCTTCAACCCAATGGATAGTACCCTTTACTTTTCTTCCGTCCGGTGCATTGCCGCCTTTGGTTTCCGGGTCATATTCCGCATAGACTTCCGTAACGTTGCCGTTTTCATCTTTTTTACAGCCGGTGCAGCGCACAATATAGGCAGTCTTTAGACGGACTTCATTTCCCGGGAACATTCTAAAATAGCCTTTAATCGGATCTTCCATAAAGTCGTCCTGCTCAATCCAAAGTTCATGGGAAAAAGTAACCGTTCTGGTTCCGTCTTCCGGACGGGATGGGTTATTTTCAACTTCAAATTCTTCCGTTTTATTTTCCGGATAATTTGTAAGAATCAATTTTATCGGATGAAGTACACCCATAACGCGCTGTGCGTTCAGATTTAAGTCCTCACGCAAACAATGCTCCAAAAAGCTGTATTCCACCGTGCTGTTTACCTTTGCCACACCGATGCGTTCACAGAAAGTACGAATAGAAGCAGGAGTATAACCTCTGCGGCGCAGTCCGCAAAGCGTAGGCATACGCGGATCATCCCAGTCGGAAACAAAATTACGCTCTACCAGCTCGCGCAGCTTGCGCTTGCTCATGACTGTATTATTAATACCAAGACGCGCAAACTCAATCTGACGCGGTTTTGCCGGAAGACTGATATGATCTATAACCCAATCGTAAAGCGGACGGTGAGCTTCAAACTCTAAAGAGCAAAGCGAATGTGTAATACCTTCTAAAGCATCTTCTATCGGGTGAGCAAAGTCATACATTGGATAAATGCACCATGTATCACCGGTACGGTGATGCGACAGATGATTAATTCGGTATATAACAGGATCGCGCATATTGAAGTTGCCGGAAGCCAAATCAATTTTGGCGCGGAGTGTCATTCTGCCGTCTTCAAATTCGCCGGCTTTCATGCGCGCAAATAAATTCAGACTTTCTTCAATTGGGCGATCGCGGTACGGGCTTACAGCCGGGTTGGACAAATCTCCCCGATTTTCACGCATCTGGTCCGGTGTAAGTTCACAGACATATGCACAGCCTTCTTTAATCAATTGAACAGCCAGTTCATACATTTTCGGGAAGTAATCGGAAGCATAAAAGAAGCGATCGTCCCAGTCGAAGCCGAGCCAGTGGATATCGTGCTTAATTGCATCCACATATTCAGTATCTTCTTTGGTAGGGTTGGTGTCGTCCATACGAAGATTGCATATGCCGTTATATTTTGCGGCTGTACCAAAATCAATACAGATTGCCTTTGCGTGACCGATATGCAAATAGCCGTTCGGTTCCGGCGGAAAACGAGTATGTACCTGTTTTCCAACAAATCTGCCGCCATCGGCAATATCTTCCTCAATAAAATCATGAATAAAGTTATTATAGTTTTCGGTTTCTTCCACGTTTTTTATTTCGTCGCTCATCATAATCCCTCTAAACTCTCATACTTTTAATTTTTCAAGACCGATATTAAGACGTCTAATAGACTCCTCTTTGCCGAGAATCGCGAGAATTTCCATAGCACCGCCGGGTGTTACCAGCATGCCGGCTGCCGCAATACGAACTGGCCAAAGCAAGGTGCCATTTTTCACCTCAAGTTTTTGCGCCAACTCCATCAGGGTATCGTGCAAAGTCTCAACTGACCAGTCGGAAATATCTTGCAGCGCCTTTATTGCTTCCTCCAGCATGACGACGGAGTTCTCCAAATTTGTTTTACTTTTCTTGTTAATAAAGAATTCTGAACTATAATCCGGCAATTCTTTAAAGAATCCAACCATGTTTGGTATTTGTGTCAGCTGTGTTACGCGAGGCTGCAAAATCGTGGATAGAACCTGCCAGTTCAAATCCGTATCTGGAAATACAGACTTATAATACGGCATAGCAATTTGCGTAAATTCATCCAGAGACATTGCACGGATATATTCACCGTTAAACCAGGAAAGCTTATCATAATCAAAAACCGCCGGCGACTTGCTGATTCCGTCCAGCGAAAAATTCTCTGCCAACTCCTGCAGCGTAAACATTTCGCGGTTATCCTTCGGACACCAGCCCAAAAGCGCTATGTAGTTGACAATGGTCTGCGGCAGATAACCGTCTTTTACTAAATCGCTGAATCCGGTGGAACCATGGCGTTTGGAAAGCTTGGAAACCGTGCCATCTTCATTTTTCCCCATGATAAGCGGCAGATGGACATAAGTAGGTACATCCCAGCCGAATGCCTCATACAGCAAATTGTATTTGGGTGTGGAGGTCAAATACTCGCATCCTCTGACTACGTGGGTAATGTTCATCAGGTGATCATCAATTACATTGGCAAAATTATAAGTTGGGTATCCATCTGATTTGAGGAGAATTTGATCTTCCAACTCGCGATTTTCAATGGTAATATCGCCGTAAACAACATCGTGAAATGTGGTAGAACCTTCAATCGGCATACGTTGCCGTATGACATATGGCGTTCCTGCATCAAGAAGACGCTTAACTTCATCCTGCGGCAGATTGCGGCAATGGCGGTCATAACCACCAAATTCTTCGCCATCCTTTTCACTATGCAGGGCGTCAAGGCGTTCTTTCGTACAGAAGCAATAATAAGCCTTTCCGTCTTTCACTAATTGTTCCGCATAAGGCTTATAAATATCTTTACGTTGGCTTTGGACATAAGGACCAAACTCGCCGCCGATATCGGGGCCTTCGTCATGTTTTAGGCCGACTTGTTCCAATGTATGATAAATTACATCAACTGCGCCTTCCACCAACCGTTCCTGATCGGTATCCTCTATACGCAAGATAAAGCTGCCATGTGCCGATTTTGCGATTAAATACTCAAACAAAGCCGTACGTAAATTTCCTACATGCATAAATCCGGTCGGACTCGGAGCAAATCTGGTTCTTACTGTTTTTTCCTGTGTCAAATAAATCCCTCACAATATATTCTATACGAATTCCGGAGGTACATAGAACGAATTATCCCGCCTGCCGGTTAAACTCCGTATAATATTAAAAAGTACTCAATTCTTTTATTATACCAAATATTTCGTATTTATCAATTGTTGTATTGCAAAATTGTAAAATTTTATAAAGAATAACCTCACTGTTATTATTCAGCGAGGTTATTCCGTCAAATTTGTCAAGCAAGGTTAATCTAAATGATTTTTCTTTAAATAATCAACATACTCTTCTAAACACATACCCATTTGATTCATTTTTTTGGCACTCTCCGGTCCGACATAACGGTAATGCCATGGCTCGTACATGATTTTCGTAATACTTTCTTTATTTTTCGGGTATCGCAGGATAAAGCCATAATCTGCGGCATGTTTTTGCAGCCATGCAAATTCTTTTGTCTGATCAAAGCTAGGTTTTACTCCGTTTAAATCCATTGCTAAGCCGGTATGATGTTCGCTGTAACCGGGAATCGCAACTGCCTTTTTTGCTGCCGCCGTCGCTGACGAGGAACTCATTCCAGCTTTTATATTATTGGCAATTTCATTATTAAAAAGTTTTGTCTGTAATTCGGGGCTACGATAAGCAACCGAAATCCATAAATTTACTTTATCCAGCAAGGCAGCCTTATACATATCAGTATACGGCTGAACAATGCGCTTATCCATATCCATATCAAATGCATGCACGATTTCGCGTGTATCAAAATTATCCGGTAACTTGTGAGTGGAATTTACCAAAATTAAACGCCAATCCTTCAGTTGTGCGGCCTCATCCATAGAACCTGTCCCGCTTGAAGGCACAGCCGAACTTGTCCCCTCCTTACTTGTTACTGATACTGTGTTTACATTCGAAACCAAAACTGTTTTTTGTGGCTGTTCCCGCTGAATCAAATAAACGAATAAAAACGCTACCAAAGCAATTAAGCCTACAACGCCAATAAGCATCAGTATAAGTCGTATTCTTGATTTCACCCGATATATAGCATAGCTGTTTCGCATTTTATTTCTCCAATCACTTAAAAGCCGATGATAACAATAGTATATCAAATTTGGACCGATATATGAACATCCATAACGATTAAAAACAACGATAATTGACTTGTAAAATTGCTATTCAGAACAGAAACGAGAATATAAAAAGCCACATGAATTCTTATTTTTCCCTTTTCATGTGGCACATTATATTAACCTGAATGATTACGAAAATGCTGCATTAACAATGAGTTAATTATAGCAAACCATCATTACTATGTCAATAAACATATCCTCATTACTTGCTCCCGTTGCGTTTGTCTTCATCACCCGCAACTTTGCAACAAGCAAAGCATGCTATTACTGCAAATACTGCGACCACAATAATAAAAACCACAATTGCAGGGTGCATATCAGTTCCTCCTCACACCATTCAGAACAGTAACAAGCGGATACTATATGTACTTTTCAGTCCGTCTATTCTCTATCTTATTCTCCAACTCTCCAAATTATCCTTAGACAAAAACAAAAAAGCAGACATTTCGTAAATTCATACGAGATGTCTGCTTTTGGTGCTGGTGATGGTACACCATTCGTGCACGTATTAAATATGCTTATACTCGTTAATTCACTAATACCAAAAAGATAAAACAAAAAGCCGGCCAGAATTTAATCCAGCCGGCTCATGAAGTCCATCAAAATATATTATTCTTGCATTATCCATTTATCAATATGAGATAATAAATTATTAATTAATTTAATACTAAAAATAGGCTTTTCTAGTACTTTTTGTCGTACCAAATCAACAATCATACCAATCACGAATAAAATCACCACGCTGGCTAAGAAGTAACATATAAATAAGTGGCTATAATAAACGACGCTAATATTTAATATTTTATCCCATAGAACATCTAACAAAACAGGGTTTTCATGGAATAAATAAATTCCTAAAGTAGTACTTGCAATTGTATTAATAAGTTTTGATTGTCGAATATCTATATTTTTAAAAATATAGAAAAGAAATATTGCAGCCAATACCATTATAGGAGAGTATCTCCCAATGAATTTGGAAGAAAAATATATAAAGAATGTTGATTTAGTTACAGTTCCTATCAAAGACATCAGTATGTGATAGCATATTTCAGCAAATACTGCTAAAATAAAACCTTTTTTTGCATGTTTTTCAAACCAGTTTTGAGGTGTCCTCTTTAAATATCCCATTAGCAAATATAAGTAAATAACGAATATAATATCACTAATGGGCGCCTCACGCCAAATTGTTTTGTAAATGGGTATAATTATAGTTAGAACTATTAAAAACTTCAATAAATATTTTTGATTCATACTATATATTATTTTATTTAGCCAAGGACTTATAAAATATAATATGCAGTAGGCCGTGACGAACCAGTATAGACCAAAAAATGGAGCAAATATTGATTTAATCATTACCGTAGTATTAAATACTTCAATTTTCAAAGCATAAAGGATTGCTAGAATTAAAATTGAATAAAAACTTGTCTGCAAAATTATCTTAAATATTTTTATTGTATGAACGTGTGCACCATCATCGATTAAAAAGTTAGCACTAATAAAAATATAACAATCAACTCCAAGTAGTCCCCATGAACCAAATATAATTGCTACTACTTGATTCAGACTAATCATAGAAGTCATAATCGTAAAATGATTACCCTGAACACAATAATGAAACGCTATAATCATTAACATACATATTATTCGCAATAATTCAAAATTTGAATTTCTCTTTGCAAGCTGCTTGCCTGAATTATTAATATTCTCCATTATACTTTTCCTCATGTAATTTCAGCAATTTTAGTGATATAATACTACGTTTTATTCTATATTTCAACTAGTTATTTTGTAATTTATCAAAAAAAGTGTAGAGTTACAATTGATTCGTAGTAAAATCAAAACCACGCGTTGAACGCGTGGTATGCACAAGCCCTAGAAGGGCATAGTACTGGCGCACGTCTTAAGACGCATTGAAATAGGTTACCAACCGTATTACTTTTACAGGCCGCCGCTAAAGCGGCCTCCTTTTATGCCTTGGAATTCTTGCTACCCGTAAACGGGTCAATATATTCCTTGAAACTTATCTGATCTGCTGCAATGTCTTCCTGTAATTGGTTTTTGATATATTCTTCAATCGCTTTTTTATTGCGACCCACCGTGTCTACGTAGTATCCGCGGCACCAAAAATGCCGAGTTCCATACTTATATTTTAAATTCGCATGCCTATCGAATATCATTAGGCTACTTGAGCCTTTCTCGATTTTTCGGAGCGGTTTAAGTATTGAATTTCGGCTTAAATCAAAGAATTACGTAAAATATCTCGTCATGCCGCCTGTTGCTGATAGAAGCGCCGCCTGAATTCATAGGGCGGAATATTTCCGATAGCCGCGTTGCGGCGCTGACGGTTGTAATAAATCTCAATGTATTGAAAGATTGCAGCCTGCGCCTGTGACCGGGTTCTGTAATGTTCATGATAAATCATTTCAAGTTTTATTGTGCTGAAAAAACGTCTCCGCGCAGGCGTTGTCGTAAGGCACCCCGGAACGGCTCATGCTGCATGTCATACGGTTATTCTTTAAAAGGTTCTGATAGTCCTTGCTGGCGTATTGGACACCACGGTCTGAATGATGAATAAGCCCAGGACCCGGCTTGTACCGACGAATAGCCGAGCATAGAGCCCGCTTGCAGAGTTCTGTGTTAATCAGGTTTCCAGTAGCAAAGCCGACAATCTGTCGATCAAATAAATCCTTGACGGTGGCTAGATACAGCCAACCTTCATCCGTTCCTATGTAGCTGATGTCGGTTACCCAGACTTTGTTGGGCTCATCGACATGAAAGTTTTGATTCAAAAGATTCTGCGCTACAGGGTAATCATGTTTTGAATTCGTGGTGGCCTTAAATTTGCGCTTGCGAATAGAGTACAGCTTATGTCGTTTCTGTATTTTGTACAGCCGATTCCGGCTGCATTTTGGAAACTGAGACTGTACGTCCTCTAACATCTTATCTAAACCGGCACGTCCCTTGTTCAGATCGTAGCTGGTTTTCAATGCCTCAAAGATGGCCTGATTTTCCTGCTTTGTAGCGCTTTCAGGTTCACGCCGCCAGGCATAATATCCGCTTTCAGAGACTTCAAATACCCGGCACATCTTCGCCACAGAATGCTCTTCGCTGTAGTTGCGGATTATTTCGTACTTTTTCTCTGGCTCTGACTGAAGATGGCCGCCGCTTTTTTTAGAATTTCTACCGTATCCTCTAAATCTTCTTTTTCCCTTCGGAGCTGCCTAATTTCAGCTTCCATTTGGTGCATCCGAATTTTATCATCATCGTGGCTGTCCGCTTCTGCTGCCAGCCAGCGTTCCAGTGCGTTTCGAGACACGCCGAGATTTCGGCATACCTCCGCGACACTCTGTTTATTCTCCAGAACGAGTTTGATCGCACCAGATATGTTGGCTACAAGGATATCAAACCGTTAATGGCAGATTTAAAGATGGTGTACAAGGCCATAACGGAAGAAGAAGCCTTAAATAATTTAATGAAATTCAAAGAAAAGTGGGGCAAAGCATATCCGTCCTGCGTGAAAACATGGGAAGACAACTGGAGTATTCTTTCCACTTTCTTTGCATATCCACCCGAAGTAAGAAAGATAATATATACGACGAATATCATAGAGGGATTAAATCGACAGTTCCGTCAAGTAACAAAGAACAAGCCATCATTCACCAACGATGATTCTTTGAGAAAACTGCTCTATCTCGCTTCAAAAAAGATTGTCGAACGCTGGACACAACGTTGTCGAAATTGGGATGTAGTTTTGAATCAGCTAAACATCATGTTTCAAGACAGAGTTGCCAGCTGATTTCCCCCCTTAAAATAGAATCTCCTGAAGCAATGTCGGCATTCACGCCTGCGGGCGCGCATCCACCATCACTTCAGGAATAATCACAAACAAGGAAAATCTCAAACTATGATTTCGAGCAAAATCAAGCTCAATTAGTACGGATTTTTGTTTGATTGGAATTCCTATTTACACAAAATTTGCTGAGTTGCCATAAAAGCAGCTACCGTCTGAATAGGCGATAACTGCTTTTATTTCTATTTAATCCTATTGATATATGTAATCATGAATATAACGCTGAAGAAGCCGATGTTGATAAAATCTTAGTAATAGCATCATAAATTTGATAAGCACCAACACATCCAACAATAACACCAATAATTGCGAGAATAACGAAAAATATAATGCAGCCTTTAATAATACGCAAATGGTTATTGTAGTGGTATACTGAACTTGTAACGCTCCTGCCTAATGGATTATAATATCTATGAGAAAAGGAGTACGCCATGCAAACAATTACTGAGGAAACCAAGAAAAAAGTTGTAAAACTACATATTCAG
>JAEWYE010000048.1 GCA_023458755.1 Bacillota bacterium
GTATTAGCAGACCCTAATGTAGACGGAGTAATTTATCTGGTTACACCACAGTCTGTCACCGATGCTGAGGGAATTGCTAAAGTTGCAATTGAACACGCGAAGAGTTCTGAAAAACCAATTTTATGCAGTTTCTTTGGAGGAACCAGTTTCGAAGGCGCTGAAAAACTTCTAGCTGAACATCAGATCCCAAACTACCTGTATCCTAAACGGGCTGTTAAAAGTTTGAAAACTTTATACAACTACAGTATTATCAAAGACCAGGAATATCCAGATTCCCCTGATTTTGATGTTGACAAAGAAATTGTTAAAAACATAATCCAAGAGGCACAGGAAAAAGATATGTATACCCTTGGTCTGGAATCATTTGATATACTTAAAGCATATGGAATTCCAACAGTAGGCACTGCAATTACAAAAACCCTTGAAGACACCGTAAAAGCGGCTGAAGAAATTGGATACCCTCTGGTTATGAAAATAGTTTCTCCACAAATTTCACATAAATCCGATGTGGGTGGAATTAAGCTTAACCTGAACAATGCAGATGACGTTAAAGCAGCTTATGAAGACATGATGGAAAACATACCTAAAAAAGAACCTAATGCAACTCTTGAAGGTGTTCAGTTACAGAAAATGTTATCTGGCGGTAAAGAGGTTATCATAGGTATGGTACAAGATCCTACCTTCGGTCCAATGATGATGTTTGGACTTGGTGGTATCTACGTTGAAATATTAAAGGACGTTAAATTTGCAATTGCACCTGTAAATGAAGAAGAAGCAAGGGAAATGATAGCTGGAATTAAAACTCATGAACTCCTTGAAGGAACTAGGGGAGATAAAGCAATGGACACTGAAGCCATTGCAGATATCATACTCCGAATTTCACAGCTTGTTACAGACTTCCCAGAAATCAACGAGTTTGAAATCAACCCATTAATGGTCTTTGAAGAAGGAGCATTAGCTGTTGATATGAGGTTAATGTTAAAAGAAGGTGGATCTGGTCCTGTATCAGAACTTTCCCAGAGTGCAAGGGTAAAATCAAGCGAATAATAACTAAAGGAAATTATTTGGATGAAGAAGGACTAATTCCTTCTTTAAATATTTTTTTAATGTTATTTTTTAAATATAGAAGTTAAATTCTATTTTTATTCTGTAATTGAAGGATTAGCCTTGATTTTTGTTTTTACATATTTTTTATATATTGATTTAAAAATAAGTTAAGAATCTGCCTTTATTTATCGAGTTGTTTTAATCCTTTTGTATAAATTTCTTTCATATAATCATTTGTTGTCTCTTAATTCTAAGAAATCTATAAGAAGTGGGTCTTCCTATATTCATATAGATTGTATAAATTTTATAGTGTAAATAAGTACATCACGGAGGAATCATTATATGATAACTGTAGAAGATGCCATGCAGAAAGATGTAGTTAAATTTAAAGATGTTGATACAATATCCTATGTTGCAGAAGTTTTAAGGGGAAAAAATATAAGCGGAGCCCCAATAGTCGATGAAGATAATAAAGTAATCGGTATCGTAAGTGAAGGGGATATAATGAGACTTATTGAAGTTCATTCCCCTAACCTTAACCTGCTTTTACCAGCACCATTTGATTTAATTGAACTTCCTGTAAGAATGGAAGTTGGATATGAAGAAATAGCAAATGATGTAAGAAAAGCAGCATCTGTTTTAGTCGGCGAAATAATGACCAAAAAAGTCAGAACCGTCAAAAAAGACGCTTCAATTTCTGATGCAGCTGTATTAATGGATAAACATAAAATCAACAGGCTCCCTGTGGTTGATGAAAATAACAAATTAATGGGCATTGTTACAAGGGGAGATATTATAGGTGCTTTGGTGAAAAAAGAATGAGTAAGCGAATTGCTATTTATGGTAAAGGTGGAATTGGAAAATCTACCATTGTCTCATATATAGCTGCAGCCTATTGTGAAAATTATAACGTGCTTGTAATTGGGTGCGACCCTAAAGCTGATACAACAAGGACTCTTATAGGTAGAAGATTACCTACCATCCTTGATATTGTAAAAGAAAAGAAGAACGCATCCATTGAAGAAGTTTTATTTGAAGGATATGGAAATGTTAAATGTGTGGAAAGTGGAGGTCCTGAACCAGGAGTTGGATGCGCTGGAAGAGGCGTTATAGTTGCAATGGGACTTCTGGACAAATTAGGAACATTTTCCGATGATATAGATATTATTATCTATGATGTGCTTGGGGATGTAGTCTGTGGTGGATTTGCAGTGCCACTTAGAGAAGATTTCGCTGATGAAGTTTATATAGTAACTTCTGGAGAATATATGGCATTATACGCTGCCAATAATATTTGCAGAGGTATTAAAAAGCTTAAAAGTAACCTTGGAGGTATCATCTGCAACTGCCGTGGAATTGAAAATGAAGTTCAGATTGTAAATGAATTTGCTAGTAGGGTTGGAAGTAAGGTTATCGGTGTCATACCTCGCAGTGAAATGGTTCAAAAGAGCGAAATCGATGCAAAGACAGTTATTGAAAAATTTGGAGAATCTGAACAGGCAGGACTTTACAGGAAACTTGCAAAATCTATATAC
>JAEWYE010000049.1 GCA_023458755.1 Bacillota bacterium
CTTCTTGACCTGTAAGCAATTCAGGCGTCATGGCAACATCGTGCACATTGGCAGCGGTAACTTTCAGTGTATGAACGAGACCACTGTCCTTGTCCACACCGATGTGTGCTTTATAACCGAAGTGCCATGTATTGCCCTTCTTTGCCTGATGGGCATCCGGATCCCGCTGCTTCTCTTCATTTTTTGTAGAGGAAGGGGCCTCAATAATAGTAGAATCTACGATGGTGCCTTTTTTCAGAAGCAGCCCCTTCTGCTGAAGAAGGGTTACAACCTGCGCAAACAGTTTTTCCTGTAATCCATTCCGCACTAAGATGTTGCGGAACCGGCCAAGTGTGTCGCCATCAGGAACCTGGTTGCTGGAATCAATTCCGCAGAAATCTGAAAAGGCTCGGCTGTCGATTGCTTCACATACCGTTGCCTCGTCAGACAGATTGTAAAGATTTTGCACCAGATACAATCGGAGCATCCGTTCAATTTCGTAGGGCTTATTTCCGCGTTCTCCTTTGTAATAGCACGGCCTGATCATATCTACCCATGTGTCCCTCGGAACGATGCGCTCGATCTGTGCGAGAAATTCTTTCTTACGGGTCCGTACCTGTTCCAATTCATCGTTCAGGCCGGACAAACTTATTTGCTTATTCATATTCTTATTTTATCACGGGCTGGGTTTCACTGCACTCTTTTTTGTGCGGTATTGCCTTAGATATAAAAACAGTTGAAATTTACAAAATGCTGGTATAGTGTATTGGATAAGGTAAATGCATTAATAAGAAAAAGATATTGCGTGCATGGAGGAATATTTTGAAACAATTACGGACGTTATGTGTAATGGGCACATTTGATAATCACTTCAATGAAGAAATATACTGCATTAAAGAAAAATTGAAAATACAAGGTATCACTATTGATGCATATGAACCCCATATATCGTTTGGCATCTATACAAATCTGAATGACGCAGATTTATTCAAGTGGATTTCCACAGTCGCAGTGCAACACAAAAAATTTGGGATTTGCTTTAACCATTTTGGATTTTTTCCGGATTCCCGCCTGTGCTTTATAGCTCCCTGTTCCAACTATAACCTTCTAAAACTCCATTCAGATATACATGGGAAATATGATACCTGTTGCACGGATAGAGGGTGTCTATATTCGCTTCAACAAAAAAACTGGACCCCGCATATGACAATCGCTTCAGTTGATCCCGGACAGGAACAGAGCTTGCTTTCAATTCTTTGGGAAGGTTTTTCATCACATACAGCAGAACTTACGCGGTTAAAAATAACTTCGTCTGATACGAGCGAAGCTGCTGGGGCATTTGACTTGCAAGCATTGTGAGTCCGAGAAGCTAAGAAGGAATATGAATTCCATGAAAAATGCCGGCACTGCTTACTATGAATCTCTCCCAATTTCACATTATACCTATTAAGGTGGAGCATTTTAAGGCTTTGAAATACTCATTATGAGTAGAGAATTATCCGAGCATGGGCGCAAAAAAGAACGACACAGCAGGAACTGCGTCGCCCATGTTTGGATAATTCCATAGCACGAAAACGCGGTCAGGCTTACGGGGACTATGGGGAAAGCATTTGTTCCAATTCCTTAAGATACAGTCGCATGGATGCCAGAAAAGATCGGATTTGCACAGGAATCATTTCAATTATCCGTTTTTTATGGTAGAATGGGTGCAGCAAAGCCAGCCTGCCTTTGGAGCAGACTTAAAAAGGCTTTGTGATTTAGCAGGCTGTGGGTGGTGCAAGTCCGGTTCGAAGCAGACCGCAGCATCCACATCTTGGGCATTGAGAGGGCTTTCTGCCGAGGATCTTTTGGATGAGAGTCTCAGTGGAGAGCTTTTCTCTTTTATTCAGCGAGGTGTCCGTCTGTACCTTGCAGATGAGCAGCTTCTTCTGCTTGCCGCGACTGGATAGAAATCCATAGTGCCGAATTTTTGTGAAGCCGGACGGCAGGACGTGCATCAGGAAGCGCCGAATAAACTCTTCAGCGCTCAACGTCATCTCTTTCCAACGGCTGCCGTCCCGGTAGTCCCGCCATTTGAAAGAGACCTGTCCATCTTCCAGCTTTAAGATTCGGTTATTGGAGATGGCCACACGGTGAGTATAGCGCCCAAGATACTCCACCACGCAGGCCACATCTTTTAAAGGCGGCTTGCAGTAAACTACCCATTCTTTATGATAACACTCATTCAGCACACACAGTTCTATGCTGGGAAACTGCTGATTGAGCAGCGCCAAAAACTTGCCTCGAAATTTTCTGGACAACACCTTCACCGGTATGAAGAATTTTTTTCGAGACGGAAGCCATTTGCTCAACTGGGTAAGACCACCAGCCGGAACAATGCAGTGTATATGTGGGTGGAAGCTGAGATTTTGTCCCCATGTGTGGAGCACAGCGGTGTGGCCAGTGGTGGCACCAAGATACTTCTTGTCAGCGGATAACTCCTGTATCGTCTCAGCTACACAGCGAAAAAGCAGATTGTAACCGTCCTGTTGGTTCCGGTAAATCCATAAATTCAGCTCCTGCGGTACGGTGAATACCACATGAAAGTAGCCCACGTTGAGCAGGTTTCCCTTCTGCGCGTCAATCCAGCGTTCTTTGGAGAGTGTCTGGCATTTCGGACAGTGCCGGTTACGGCATGAGTTGTAGGATGGTCTTTGGTAGCCACACTCCGGACAGTGATCCATGTGCCCTCCCTGAAACGCACTTATTTTTCAAAGAGGAACAAGGGGGAAACTATTATGGATTACAAAATACTACGACTAACCATAAGCATGCAATTAGGGGATATTGAAGGTGTTGTATACCCCACCCTTCTTTGGGATAAGGCGAATATAATTCTTGTTGATTGTGGTTTTATAGGCTCTCTTCATATCCTTGAAAAGGAACTACATCAGCATGGATTGTCGGTGAACCAGTTAACGGGACTTGTACTTACTCATCATGACCATGACCATATGGGTGCAGCTGCCGCACTAAAGAAACAAAATCCAAACCTTAAAATATACAGTTCTTCTATAGAAGCTCCGTTCATCTCCGCACAAGAAAAACCGTTGAGGCTATGTCAGGCAGAAGAAATGCAAAAAATACTTCCGCCAGAACAACAAGATTTTGGGAAAGCGTTCTGCAATATGCTACGTCAGGTTGAGCCGGTTGGAGTAGACTATTTGCTGCATGATGGAGATCACTTGGATTGGTGCGGCGGTTGTCGTGTTATTGCAACGCCAGGTCATACACCTGGACACATTTCGCTTCTTATGGAAAATGATTCAATTATCATAACTGGTGACGCTATCGCTTTGGAGGGCAACCGTCCTATTATTGCCAATCCTCAATTTACGTTGGATATTGAACAGGCAACTAAATCTATGGACAAATTATTGTCCATGAAAGCAGACTCCTACTACTGCTATCACGGGGGTGTTTACACTCTGAAAAACTGAGAATTTTATAATGAGCACTCTGGGCAATAGAAAATGAGCTTCGCAGTTTGTTTATACTCTAAACCCGGCAAGTGCCCATTTTGATCACTTGCCGGGTTGCCCATCACTGAAAAGTCCTATTTTTTCTATGCGGTACTGTGGACATCAGCACAGATACAAATCAGTGGGCCGTTTTGGCCCACTGATTTTGCTTTTCTTATCTATTCTGCCGCCATCGTCCGCCGTATCTCGTCGTAGTATTTTACCACTGTGCTGCGGCTGATGCCGGATTCCGTGGCAATCAAAGCCTTGTTCGTGACCTGCGGGTTGGCACGCATATAGGCGGCGATGGCATTCTTCTTTTTGCTCATTCCGTCTGGAATGCTATCTGGAATCTTACTGCCTTTGGCGGCCGCAATCTCCTTTTTCATCTCCATAATCAGCACCTTCAGTTTTTCCTCGCACTCCTCGCGGGTCTTGGCATAGACATTCCTGGCGTGCTTCTTGCCGTCGGGCCACACAGGTGAGTACCGCCCCTCAAACAGGTGGTCATTGATCTCGCTGATACAGCCGGTGCCGGGCTTGCGGGTGCGGCCAAGGTAGGGCTTGAAGTCGGTCATCCGCGGCGCTTGCGGCTGAGCGGGAGTAGCTGCCGGATCGTCCTGCTTTGGCTCTGCCTTGCCGATGCCCCGGTCGATGCTGGCGCTGACATTCAGACACTGGGCCAATACGCCCATGTCAAACGGCGCATTATGTGCGATTAGCAGGCCGCTGTCCATGATCGGCTGAATTTTCTCCCACAGTTCCGGAAATGTGGGCTTATCCGCCACCATCTCC
>JAEWYE010000050.1 GCA_023458755.1 Bacillota bacterium
TCGGGACAAGCGTTTGCCTCTATTATTTCTACGCCTTTTTGTTCGCATAGCTTTCTGAGTATTTGCCCGATATCTGTTCTTATGTCTCTATAGATCACTTGCCTGCGATATTTTGGTGCAAACACAATATGGTATTGACATCTCCATTTGGTATGCTCTAAACTATTTATGTCTTTCATTATAAAGACCTCCTCGATATTTTTGTTAGGTTGGCAGACCGTACGGGGAGCTTTATTTTTGTCCATAGCTTAAGCTTTTTTCCCACCAGCAGAGCTGGTGGATTTTATTCCATATAAAGAAATCGTCTGTGGCTTTTCTTGCCGCAGACGATTTCGCTTTTTGAATTAATTATCCTTTGCCCGATTCACGGTTATTCTTTCAGCCGTGTGCAGGTATTTGTCAATCATTTTTGGACTGACACGCTTTTCTTTGATAATTTCGCTGTAAAACTCACCGCTTTTGCGCACGGTTCTTTCTTGTGTATCAAAATCGCATTTCACCAGACCGAACGCCGCGCCTTCGCCCTCGAGCCACTCAAAATTATCCATGAATGTCCAGTGATAGTAGCGCTCCACCGGCAGCTCGTTGTCGGCAATCTGTTTGAGATGCGTATAGATATAATCCGCGCGGAAGCTGTCTTCTTTATCACAGGTGCCGTTTTCGGTAATCCATATCGGAGCCTTGTAGCGCTTGTATTGGTCTTTTACCAGTTGAGTCAGTCCCTCAGGGTAAATATCCCAGCCCAAATTATTCGTCGGGCGATTCGGCAGCACGCCGTTTGAAAAGCGTTTCACCGCGCTGCGCGTGTAATAATTGATTCCGATAAAGTCGTAATACTTTCCCTTGCCCAAAGGGGAGGTAACGCCGATTGGGAATTGCAGCCTGCCGGTTGCCATAGATTTTGTTATTGCGTCTTGAAACAGATACCGCATGAGCTTTGCCGAAAGCATTTCGAACGGGTTTTTGCTGCTGTACGGAACAAACACACGCAAATGATTCGCAAACCCGACTTTGGCATTTTCACAAATCCGATGAATTTCATTGTAAGCGGAAATATGGCTGAGCGACATGTATTTGAACACGCGCATCCCTTTTATAACCGACTTCTCGGCAGGCGGCCAAATACCAAAAACATAGCCGTTCGCCACATAAACATTCGGCTCATTAATGGTAATAAACTCCTGACACAAATCCTTTACATTTTCCACGACGAAGGTCACGAATTCGGTAAAAATTTTTACGCTTTCGGATGAAGAGAACCCCCCCATTTTCTCAAACCACAGCGGATTTGAAAAATGGTGCAGTGTGAGCAGAGGGCGGATGTGATACTGTCTGAGCAGTTCAAGCTCTCTGCGGTAATGCGCAATCGCATCTTTGCTGTAATTCCCTCTGGAAGGCTCAATCCTGCTCCACTCCACACCAAAGCGGTAGCATTCCATGCCCATCTGCGCCATTAACTTAATATCTTCCTCATACAGTTCCCAATGGTTATTGGCGCGCAGAGTTGTTGCCTTTCCCTTTACCTTGCCTTTTGCCGACCATTCGTACCAACTGTTGTTTTTGTCGCCGCCCTCAATTTGCGTTGCCGCCGTCGCGCAGCCCATCATGAAATTTTTTGGCAGTTCAAAAGGGGTATACTTGCTCATGGTTACCTCCACTGTACTATGTAATACTATGTCAAATAAAAATTGTGAAACAGAGCTTATTCTATATTATGCAAAAATGCCGGATTCGACATTAAACCAAAGATGAAAGAATATAAAAAAAGCCGCACAATACCAACAAAACCGGCACGGTGCGGCCTTAAACACGCAATTTTATTCTACAATAGTCATGGATTTTACGCTTGGAGATTGGTTCAATTTTTCAAATGAACTGACTATATTGTACACTTCTTATTCAGAAATTTCAAGAGTTTGCTTTGCTTGGTAACCTTTTTTCGTCAGGGAAGATTCCAGCAGGTCAAAACGCTTTGGAACAAGCTTGAACATATGCAGGATTACCGGAAGCTTTTGCATTTTTTGAGCATTCAGCCCCTTTTTCGTGACCGCCTGTTTATATTCCTCGCTCAAAAACGAAATCATTTGGATGGAACCCTCTATTTGCAGACCACCTAAACTGGTAAAGCCGGTGTAAGAATCATAAACTGCCATAGAGGCATACGGATTTGCGAACAAGTGAGCAAACTTCTCACCGCCCTCACTTAAAAAATATATCGCGTCCGAAATATACAGATACTCAATTGGCGTCACACGTAAAGAGTTTCCCTGACCGGTACACAATGCACAGGTATTGTGTGCTTTTAAAAATTGTTCAATCTCCTGCCAAAGCAAGTCGCGCGGCATATCGGTAAAATCCTTGAGTTTCCGTTTTATTGCGGTAAATTGGGATGCAGTCTCGTCTGTCCGAATTTGGCTGCCGGTATCCATATCTATGCAGCCTGCCCAAACGACACACGTGCCCAGTTGCTCTGCCAGTTTTTGAACCGCATCCTTCGCGGCTCCTGTCTCACCGATCAACGCCACCTTTTTCGCTTTCAATGGTTCTGAACAGCGGCTGATACATTCCAAAACTTCCGATTCGATTTGCCCGTGCGCAAAGGAGCATAAGATGGCTACGGAACCGCAGCTTTCGAGCTTTCCATCCAACACATCGCACGCAATCACTTTCGATGGTCCTAAAACCTTTGCAAGCACGTCAGCCGCTTTAGCGGACGGAGTTTTGCAAACGACGAAGGTAATCTCCATAAAACTCGCCTCTTTCATACGACTTTACAAAGCATACGCCAAACTCCTATATGTACGACTTAATTTGATTTTTCGTATAAGGCTTTTTTGATGCTATATTGCGGAAATTTTGTACCGTGATACAAAATCGCGTTGGCCGGGCACAAATTGATACACCGCATACAAAACATGCAGTTTTTGCCAAACTCCGGCTTTTTGTCTTTCATAGTGATATTGTTCTTCGGGCACTTCCCTGCGCACAGCCCGCAGCCGATACAGTCCTCTGACGCGGAATATTTCATGGCGAAAACCGGAAACAGTTTGTCGCAGGTGACCGCTACCGCATGTTCCATTCCGCTCATAAATCTGCTCACATGTTCTGATTCTTCCTTTTGCCCCAAAAACTGATCAACCAGTTCTTTTACGGTCGGTTCAACCTGTTTTACCCGTTCCTTCGCTTCCTGTTCATCGGTTGGCGCAAACGCCTTAAATATTAAAAAATTATTCGCCATCTGAATGCTCTTGGATACCGTAAGCTTATGGTTTTTGCGTGCCAGCACTTTTGCTGCCCCGCTGTAATCAGTCTGCAAAGGTCCAGTCTGCGTGCAGAACATCAGAGTCGAAACCTCTTTTTGGTTTATCGGAAGGTGTTTTTTTAGATAACGAACAAAATGCGAAACCGGACATTCGTAGTATTTTGGGCATCCCAAAATCAGCAGATCATAGGTATCCGGTTTAATTGAAAAGTCCTCTTCAATGGAATGAATTTCTGTTCTTATGCTTCTGTTCTTCAGTTCCTGTTCAAATTTTTGGGCAGCATACTTTGTGTTTCCCGTTCCGCTGAAATACAGGATAAGTGCGTTCATCCAAATTCTCCTTTTCGTACTGTTATGTAAAACCATTTTATCATGAGAGCTGCCTTAAATATAATACACTATACACGCTCCCAATCCATCACGCAAGCGCATTCTTCCCACCTTCTTCCTTTTTATACGGCTGATTTGGTACAAAATACCATGAAAATGTTGATTTTCCATTCGTAATAGTATACTATTTGAGAATCAGATAATTGGGAGGCAGTAAAGATGGAAGTTCTGGAAAAAGCCGCAAAAAAGCTGTTTCCTTACAACATTATTCTGGCTGTCGTGTTCTTTTCGCTTCCGGTCATCGCCTCCTTTCAGCAAAGCGACGATGCCGTATCCGCTATTCTGCTGATCGGTCTGTTAAAAGTAAACCCGGAAACCGCATTTATAACCGCTATGGTATTCGGAATTAAAAACGGCTTTAAGTGGATGTTTCCGCTCGTTGTGGGAGGATGGTTTTTACTGGTTATTTTTGTTTTCTTTTTTAATTTATCATTTTTCCTGTTCTTAGCTATCTATATCGTTTGCGCCACGGTGGGCTGCTGGTTCGGGTCGATTTTTAAATCACACGTAGATGAAATGTATTTGTAAGATATCACAGACTGCGGAAGTTTAATTCCGCCTGATTAGGGCAAGCATAATATATTATAGGTTCGTATTACAATGAGAGGAAACAACGTCTTATTTTATGGAAAACAATAAAGATTATAACAAAAGACGTAAAATCGTAAGCATCGTGTCTTTTGCGGTTTTGGCAGCATTTTTTGCGGTTATCACCATTGTATTATGGAAACCGCTTACCAATACCTTCTCACAACCGGAAAATTTTCGCACTTGGGTAAATTCGCACGGCGTAACAGGAAGGCTTGCCTTTGTCGGAATTATGGCCCTTCAAATCGTATTTGCCGTTATACCGGGAGAACCAATCGAGATTGGGGCAGGTTATACATTTGGCAGCATAGAGGGCATGCTTTTGTGTTTGGTGGGTGCCGCAATCGGTTCCGCAATCGTATTTTCGTTTGTCAAACTGCTCGGGATCAGGCTTGTGGAAGCCTTTATCAGCCGGGAAAAGATATATTCCATGCGTTTTTTAAAGGAAAGCAAAAAGCTTAACCTGCTGACCTTTATCGTATTTTTCATTCCCGGTACGCCCAAAGACGTTATCACTTATTTTATCGGACTGACGCCGATGAAGCTGACGACCTTTCTCATAATTTCCAGCATTGCAAGAATCCCTTCGGTGATTACTTCCACGATGACCGGTGACGCGCTCGGAACACAGAACTACACGATGGCCATTTGGGTATTTGTCATCACTGCAATTATCAGTCTGATTGGTGCGCTTGTGTATAACAGAATCTCCAAGCGAAAGCAGCATGAGGAAGAACAAGATAACGAAAATCCGGCAGAGGAATCTGCGAATGACCAATAACACGAATTCGTAACACAAATACCCGCAGCCGATTGGCAGCGGGTATTTTTACTTATCGAATTACCAGAACATGCACAGCCGCTCAAGCTCGGCGTATACACTCGGCAAAAAGTAGAAAATTCGGTTGGTTTCGTTGCTGAAAACGGCAGCCATGCCCACCAAAACGGATGCGCACATTGCGGCGGCACTTAACGAGTATGTGAGTTTTCGCAGCCGAGAAGCAAAGCAGTCCGACTGATCCTGATAGTCATACTGCGAATCGAAATCAAGGAGAATCACGAGTGCCAGTGCGGACAGCGGCAAAGTGAAATCGGTAACATAGCGAATATCGGTGCCGGACATAGAGAAATTCAAAATTGCAAGCACAGCGGCAGAAAACAGTACAATCCAAAAAAAAGCCCGATTGTATTTTGATGATTTATAGGTTGGTACATGCCGCATACCCAAAATACTCCATAGAAGCGGAAAGCTCATAACCCCGAGCATGACCGAATGCCATTTATAGCTTGCATAATAGTTCAGCGGCTTGTCTATAACATGAAGAAACGGGAACTGCGCGTCGACGCTGGGAAACTGAAGAAAGTAATGATAAACAGCCGGTATAGCATTTAAAATACTGACTGTATTATATTTGGTATTATCGACGGTGAGTTGATAAAGAATTCCAAATTCAAACGGGGAGTTAAACCGGTCATAATTGTATTTCATCAAAAGCAAGGCGCCCATCAGGATTGGCAAAACAAAGGCACAGATTTCCTTTATTTTTGTCCGGTTCAACTCTTTTTGTTCCTTCATCATTCTCAAAAATACCGGTGCTACAGCCAACAGGAAAATGGCGGCAACCGGCCTGCTGCCTACCGCAAATACATAGGCAACGGCGGAAAGCGCCAGCAAAGCAATCCGTTTTTTCATGTTTGCTGCAGCAGCAGCTCGGAAAGCAAAGAAGAAAAACATGCTCAAAAAAGCCATGGCGGAAAGATACGGAATATAATAAAAATCCGCCGACACCTGCAGGGTATAGAGCAGACTGGAAAACACAACCGCCGCCATACCCAATAGCAGCAGCAGAAAATTAATCTTTTTGCAAAAATAGCAGACCAGTTCCCGTAAAAACAAAATCAGGAACGGAATTGCTAAAAGAGCTAATATAACGGCTGTTTTCGCGTCACCCGGCAGGGAACCGGTTAAAAAGTAATAGGGATAATAGACCGTCAAAACCGGTACCACGCCGAAATAAGAGTAATACTTGCCGTTATAATAGGCCCTGTCCCATTCATAAGAAACTTCGCTTTCATGGCGCTCGCTCGTATCATATGGGTTCTTCATGTCCGCCAGCTTTGCATCTACCGGAATATCCAAATGCAACTGTCCCTTTTGAAAAGCGTCAAACTGCTGAACGTAGCAGCTGTAGTTTTCAGGAGCTTCTTTCAGCGGGTATGCAATATCCTCATTTTGATACGGTATTTTGCTGATGAAGGCGGACAGACAGCAAAACAGCACAGCCAGCAAAACAATTGTCAAGTTTTGTGTGGAGGACTGTGGACGGTAGACAATTCGCCACAATTTTTTCCGTTTGATAAGAAGGATAGCCAAAACAATCGCGGTCAGCACAAAGAACCGAAAATAGCTGAAAAAGAAATCCGGCTGATTCATGGATATTTGTTCAATGCGCAAACCCGCAGAATCGCTGTTAAACGTAAAGGTAACGCTTTTCATTTTGCCGGAGGAATAAACCGGCAGTATGGTTGACCTAGGCGTATCCACGCAAAAATCATAGGAGCCTACATCGTAAGCCTGTGCCGTATAATTTTCATCGGAAAGCGATACATGTACATTACAGATTTGATGATTTTGCGACCCCTTTATTCGAAAACAGCAGGACTGCAGATTGATAGCATCAAAAGAAACCGACCCGCCCCGATCTCCGATAATAACAGCGCCGTCTGAAAAAGTGGCGCCGTCTTTCAAACTGGCGGAGGCAAGAGGAAGCGTCCCTTTGCCAAGATTTTCAATAATCGGAACAAAGCTAAGATAGTTAAAAAGGAAGATTTCACTCAATAGAACAACCGTTGTGCCAACACAGCAGGCCTTGATGATCCGAAATCGGTTTGCTTTGTCTTCTGCATCTGCCGATCCGGCAGACAAAAAGCTGCAAAGAAAGAACACGCTGCACAGCATAGAAATCATAAAAAACACAAACAGGTACCGCACCAGAATATTGCCCGACGCATTGGCGGCCAATTGAAGCAGATTGGCAATGCCATACACCAGCAAAAAGGAAACCAGCGAAGAGATTCCCGCAAAGAACAGATAACGGGGAAGTCCGGCTGCATCTATCTGGGATTTATGCAAGATTCCGAAGGCAAGAAAGCAAAGCGAAGGAAGCAGGACAGCGGCAATCAGCGAACCTAAGATAATCTCCATTTGCTGGCCTCCATTCTATGATATCTTATGGTTACATATAAAAAAGCGCTCAGCAGCTTGCGCCTCAGCGGAGCGAAAGGCGGCTCACAGATGAGCAATCGTTCATGCATGCCCAATATTGTTACTCTACTACATCTGGGTATATTTGTCAAATATCCAATTTAATTGAAAAATATCGGTACCTTTTTATAAAGTACCCCAAAAAATCAAACTGTATCTGCGTATAAAATAATATCAAAGATAAACAGCAAATGTCCACCGCAACATACAGGGAGGCATAAGGATGAAAAAAATAACGGCGCTCATTCTTACAGCATTACTTGCTTTCTCGTTTTCAGCCTGCGGCAGTCAGCCGGATGCAAAATCAGCAGACGGAACCGCTTCGGCGGCTACTCAGCAAGCAAAAGACGGTTCAACAGCAAACACGGCAACGGCGGCTCATTCAGCCGCATCCACTGCTTCCGGTTCCAAATCGGCGGCGGTAAATCCCAATACAAAATTCACAAGCAAGCCCGCACCAAAACAGCAGCTCAACAGTGCAACCAATGATATCAAAAATACCATGTCGCAAATTGAAAGCACCCTGAACACTTTGGATACCGCCCCGGACGTAAACACCGACAACATTCAATAAATTAGAAAGAAGGCTATGTTATGAAAAAGTTTGCACGTAAAGTCTTAGCAGTCGTTATTATTGCCGCTATGGCAGTCCCGATGACAACCGTAATGGCAGCCGATAAGCGGAACGCAAATTCATCTGTACAAAAATCGGTATCCCAGCTTGAGAAGTCTCAAAAAAAGACACAGGCACAGGCGCAGGCAGCAGAAAAAAAGGCTGCCGCCCAGCAAAAAGTGGCCGATCTCAAACAGCAGCATGCTGCATTAAAAGCTGAAGTGAAAGCAAAGAAAGATACAATTAAGGCAAACAATACCCAACTTCAGACCATTCGCAAAGAAATCGTAACAAAGAAAAATTCCATCAATACGATTCTGAACGCATTGACTGAAAGCAATAAAGTGATTCCGTCCGATTTATTGGATGCCATTAAAACACAAGGCGCCGTTTTAAAGGCAGATTTGCAGGCTGTGAACAGCGGCAAAGGCACTTTGGCAAAAGCAGGCAGCGAAGTTGAAAATGAAGTGAAAGCGAATAATTCGGACGCTGTATTAAAGGGTCTGGATAACGTTATCGCAAAACAAACAGCCAGAATCAATGCCCTGAAAAAACTCAGCAGCGACTTGGATATCATGTTGGAATTGGCACAAAAAGCACAAGCACAGGCAACCGATCCTGTTGTATCCGCTCCAGCGGACACAACATCTTCCGCGAGCAGCACTTCTTCCCCCGATACTTCTTCTGCAGCAAGCGTGGTATCTGAGGTAGAATCCGCATCTTCAATAAGCTAAGGACAGCAAACAACAATAAATAGCATGTAAAAAGGCGGTATCCCATAACGATAAGAGTTACGGGATACTGCCTTTGTTTGTATATATGCGGTATTTTTAGCATTTTCAGTTTTTCTGTAAATTCTGTGAATCAGTTCAGTCCGACAACACTGCTCCTTTTTTCCATCAAAACCGTGCTGCGCCATTTTCCGCTGCTGTCTTTTCCGATTCTTTCGCGGTATCCTACCTTACGGAAACCGCATTTTTCATGCAGTTTGATACTGGCCTCATTATCCTCCATAATACCCGACTGTAGCGTCCAATAGCCCGCCTTTTCGGATTCCTCAATGAGCGTGTTGAGCAGCTTCTGTCCGATTCCCTTTTTCCTGGCATCTTCGGCTATGTAAATACTTAATTCTGCAATACCGGCGTAAACGCAGCGGCTGCTGACTTTTGAAAGAGCAACCCAGCCGACAATTTTAGTATCCAAGACTGCAACATATCTGCATTCCTCGATATGCGCGGCATCCCAGTCCCCAAAAGCAGGTATTTCGGTTTGAAACGTAGCTTTACCCGTTGCGATTCCTTCCCGATATATTTCAGCCACCACGGGCCAGTCATTTTCAGTCATTGCGCGAATGAGCACATCCATACTTTCCCATTCCTTTATGTATAAAATCAAATTATTCCGACTCTTTCAGCATTTCGCCGACAATGGTTACGGCAGATGCAATCATCTTTGGACAGACCGTTGTAAACAGATTCTGCTCGTCAATTTTCTTCTTTTCACTCGGTATGCTGAGATCATATCCCAAAAGTTCTCGGCAAACAACCGTATTGTTCTCCTGCTTAAACCTTTGCATGAACTCCGCTGCCTTACTGTATGCAAGAGTCTTTGCTTCCGTGTCGGTGGATAAAAAATGTCCCCATTTGAGTCCAAGCACCATAAGCGCTCCGGTGACCGCGCCGCAAACCTCGCCGCTTCGCATTCCGCCGCCAAAGCAGGTTGATAGTTTTAACGCTGTCTCCTTATCTGAACCAAGTTCTTCCGAGAAAGTGGAAAGGACCGCCTGCGCACAATTAAAGCCATTTTGAAAGGTATCCTTTGCAATATCCGCCTTTTCCATGGAATCATCCCTTTTCTATATTTCCGTTTATTATACAATATTTTATTATCAAAACACAATCAAAAATTACTTCTCTTGCTTATTATTGGGTACCGCCGCAGGCAGCTGTCAACGCGGATAACTTTTCTTTTATGGTTTCAGCCGTTTGGATAAATGCTTCATCCGGCATTCCGGTCGGGTCTTCCAGTCCCCAATCCTCACGGTGCTTACAGGGAAGATACGGGCATTGAACGCCGCACCCCATGGTAATTACGATATCAACCGGAGGAATGTCAGATAAAAGCTTCGGCCATTGGGTTTGGGTCATATCGTAGCCATATAGTTTTTTTATGATTCTCACCGCATCCGGATTAATCTGGCTTTTCAGTTCGGTGCCTGCGGAATACGCTTCCCATACATCGGAAGCGATTAATTTGCAGATTGCTTCTGCCATTTGTGAACGGCAGGAATTATGTGTACAGACAAACGCAATTTTTAATTTTCTGTCCATGTAACCCTCTCTTCTTACTGCTAACCGCTAACTTTAAAAAATTTGCTCTTGAAATAAAGTGCAAGACGAACTAAGGAAATCATAACCGGTACTTCAATCAACGGCCCGATAACGGCAGCAAATGCCTGACCGGAGCTGATTCCAAAAATTGCGACCGATACCGCGATAGCAAGCTCAAAATTATTGCTTGCAGCCGTAAAGGACAGGGTTGAGGCGTGGCGATATTCGAATCCCATTTGACGGGAAAGGAAAAAGCTGAGAAGAAACATGATGACAAAATAAAGAAGAAGCGGAATTGCGATACGAACTACATCCAAAGGCAATTGCACAATATAGCGGCCTTTGAGCATAAACATGATGATAATGGTATAAAGAAGGGAAATCAGCGCAAGGGGCGATATTTTGGGAATAAAGGTCTTATTCAGCCACTCTTTACCTTTGAAATGAATCACCACAAAACGCGTTATAATTCCCGCGGCAAACGGGATACCCAAATAAATAAGAACACTGCGCGCAACATCCAGCATAGAAACGTTCACCGTGCTGCCACCCCAGGAAAGATGGAACACCTTCGGCAAAACCGTGATAAACAGCCAAATGTACAGCGAATAAAATAAAATTTGAAAAACAGCGTTCAGCGCAACCAAAGCGGCGCAGAATTCATTGTCGCCTTTCGCCAGCGTATTCCAGATAATCACCATAGCGATACAGGGGGCAATGCCGATAATAACCGTTCCGATGGCGTATTCCGGTTTATCCGGCAAGCACACGGCCGCAAGTAAAAACATCAGCAGCGGTCCGATAATCCAGTTCTGCAAAACAGCCAGACCGAATACCTTTTTGTTGCTTGTCACGTTGCGGATTTCCTCGTATTTTACTTTGATCAGCGGCGGATACATCATCAGGATTAATCCGACCGCAATCGGCCAGGAAATCGTTCCGGTACTTAAATTGCTGATTGAATTTGCCGCAGACGGGAAAAAGTTGCCGAGCGCTACGCCCAGCGCCATTGCAATAAAAATCCACAGCGTTAAAAAACGGTCTAAGAGAGAGAGTCTTCCACCTGCTTTTTCCATATAGAAACCACCTCAATATTTATATTTTGCTGTTCACGACAAGTATTTACTATTTGAGAAGTTCCAGCAGATTCTTCCCTTTCACTTCAAAAGGCATCCACGGTATGACCGCATAATTGCCGTCTGAAATTTGATTCACTTTTTGAATCCACTGGGATTCGTTCGCGGCCTTCGCTTTTAAGAACGTACTGGAGGTGTCCGTTAATGAATAACTGGAATTGATTACCCACCATCTTACCGAAAGCCCTGCCCGCTTTAAATCTTCAGCGAGGCGTTTTGCTTCATAAAACGGGGTTGTTTCAGCAAGCGTGACAATCACGACTTCGGTATAATCCGGATCTTTCAGCCTAGGCAGCAGATTTCGAGCCGCCTTAGGAACATCTCCGCCGGACTGTTCAATTTGCCGGTTATAATCCTGTGTGGATTCAAGCAAAAGAATGGTATGCCCTGTTGGAGCGGTGTCAATAATGACCGTTTCATCCTCGCTTTTTGCCACAATTTCGGCAAACGCGCGGAACACGGCAATTTCCTGTGTGCATGGGGAGCGCAGATCTTCCTTCACATATTCCAGATCATTTTCCGACATGGTTTGACGTGCTTTATTCAGCACCTCATCCTGATATTTTTTTAATTCGGCCTGTTCGTCGATATGGCTGATTGAAATAGAAGAATTCTGATCCATGACAAAGTTTAAATGGTCGGCCGGGTCCGTTGTTGCCAGCCGAACCTTCGATCCCTTTTGGCTTAGACCGAGGGCTATGGCAGCGGCCACGGTCGTTTTTCCAACTCCGCCTTTTCCCATGGTAAACACAACTTTTTTGCCGGTTTGATAAATCTCATCCACCAAATTAGCTAGACGGAATCCGCTGATTTCATCTACGGCTGCTGTGGTATTAATTTGCCCGGAATGGGACAGCATGTGACGAACATTTTCAATGCCGGTAATATTATAAGTTCTGAGCGGTACCATCGTAATTGGAAACTTGAAAAGGCTTTGCGGAATGCTCTTAAGCGCGGCCTGCTGCTTTTCAAACAAGGCAGTTTCCAGCTTATCACTTGATTCACATGCTTCCATCAATCCGTTTATGACAAGCATTTGCCGGTTAATCTGCAATGCGCCCAGTTCACTGGAAGCCCGTTCCGCTTCTAATATCGGAGATTTTTCCGGTCTGGTAACAAGTATGAGTGTTGTCAGGCTGGCATCGGCTAAAGTATGGACCGCCTTTTTATAAACGGACTTCTTGCTTTCGAGCCCTGAAAGCTGCCCGAGACAGGACGCACCGTGTGTGCTTTCACTGATGAAGCCGCTCCACGCGGAAGGAAGCTGGAGCATGCGCAGTGTATGACCGGTAGGTGCCGTATCAAAAATAATGTGGTCAAAGGATTTTGCCTTTTCTTCATCGGTTAAAAAAGAAGAGAATTCATTAAATGCCGCAATCTCTACAGTGCAGGAGCCGGAAAGCTGTTCTTCCATGTTTTGAATGACAGAATCGGGCAATGTTCCGCGGTACGGCCCTATTACGGATTCCCGATATTCGGCCGCAGCGGCAAGCGGGTCAAGGTTCGCTACCACAAGCCCGGGAACCTCTCGGATTTCATGTCCCTTGTTATCCAGCTCCATGCCGAATACATCCTGAAGATTGGATGCCGGATCGGTACTGACAAGAAGCACCTTTTTGCCGGAATCCGCAAGATTGACCGCAGTTGCACAGGCTACGGATGTTTTTCCTACACCGCCCTTGCCGGTAAAGAACAGGTATTTTGTCATTGCGGCCTTTGTGGGAGAATATAATTCCATTATCATTCACTTTTCCTCTTAACAGCAGCCTTTCGAACCGCAGTTGCATTTTTTTACTACCTTAACTTTTACGGAATGTGTTTCGATATCCCCTACCGGAACACCGAGCCAATTCGAAAATTCTTGATTCGTCGGGTAGCTGCCCGTTTTCACAATTTTACCGTCCGCTAACGTAATCGGCAAAACATTGACACCGCTTTTGTTCAGTTCGTCATTTATAACCGGATTGGCGACAAATGCATGCGGATCCGAAGAAAGGTTATGCCTTTCTACTTCAATTCCAATTTTCTTCAGATTTTCAATCACCGCGGCAACCCGGATGAGTTCCGGATTCACGGAAGGGCCGCAAACTCCTGTGGAACAGCACATGGCCGGATCAAAAATTACAATTTTTTCGAAATTACTCATTACAGACAACCCCTTATCAATATTTTTCTATTATATAGAATTTTATCTATATGTATCCTATGCAAACGGGAAAAAAATGTTCGCAATCAGCAGCAATCTGAACCACCGGAACAATCGCAGGAAGGTTCGGTTCCGGTCAGAAACCCATGGATAATTGCCGCTGCACAGCCGACGCCCGGCGTTACGGTAACA
This sequence comes from Bacillota bacterium, assembly GCA_023458755.1. Taxonomy (GTDB): domain Bacteria; phylum Bacillota; class Clostridia; order Oscillospirales; family Acutalibacteraceae; genus JAEWYE01. Next base: position 13,923 of record JAEWYE010000050.1, read on the forward strand.
GCGGAAAACGCACAGTTTTTCGCGCAAGCACCGCATTCCATACAGTCGTTTTTGTTTTGAATAACCGCTTTTTTATCGACAATTTCAAATACATTGTGTGGGCACACCTGAGCGCACATTCCGCAGCCTGTGCATTTATCCGCATCCAACTTAAGTGTTACGACATCTTTTAAATAATGCAGTTTCATAGTAAGCTTCCTTTCTTCGCAGACACAAAATTCTCATGAATAGCAAAGTGGCGATCATTGACCGCAAAGCGAGGTCGAATTTTATTCAACCTTTCACCTCTATTGAAGCATCTTTATTATGCTGTCCGCTAACAGCAGAACAATACCTAGAACAGATGCCAGTATCATAACAGGAATCGCAATGCGCATTTCTTTATTTACGCCGGTAGGCGAAGTAAAGGTAGAACTTCCGGTAAAATTCATGGCCATATAAGCGGATACGGATGGAAGCAAAAGAAAGAAGGAGATTGTTTTCAGTAATCCAATCGCGCCGAATCCGCCGAACAGAAAGATTACCGCAATCGCCCATATAACACCCAGAAGTGCGCCTTTAAATGCAAACGCCCTGCCGGGAATCCAAGGAAGAAGAATGGGCGTGAAAACACATCCGGCTGCAATGGCTCCGAAAAATCCCGCAAACTCCATAAAACCGAATTTTCCGATTCCGACCGCATTGAGCAAAAACAGAACACCGAGAAAAAGAAAAAACGGTTTGAAAGACTGTACAAGATCAACCGGTGTCAGAACGATTCGGTCAGCTATCGTGAATTTAACCTCACGCATTTGCGGCGTCGCCTTCATTTCGGCGGCGAGAAACGCCTTAATATCACAGGCGCGTACCGGCCCGTAAACCACATGGAATCCGCTTTCCTTTGCAATTTCATGAGCAGCCACTCCGGTAGCGCCAAGCTGCGGAAGAATCAGTGTGCGGTGCGTTACCACTTTCGAAAGCGATACCGCATCTATCCGTTTTAAAAGTTCCTTCGTACCGAAGGTTCCCTTCCCTGCCGCACACCAAACGTTCACGCCTTTCGTATCCAAAATCAAAAGCCATACATGCAAGCCCGCAAGTTCTTTGCGCAGGCTGTCAAAAGTCAGTTTGTAATTGGCAGATACAAGTACCGGAGAATTTCCATTTGGACTGCCCACCGCATACAAACCGGGTTCTACCCGGTAGCTCATTCGTCCAATGCCCCACCGAACCTTCCACGCGCCAAAATAATCGCGCGGTTTTAATGCGGTTGCGATTTTTGGAACAATACCTGCACCCGACTGAACCGTTCCGGTGATATACGGAGCATTCAGATTGACTGAACTCTTTGTACCGCAGCAGCAGCCGGATGAGCACGCCGCTGGTGATTCCGCCGTTGAGGGAAACCCAGCCAAAAAATCTTGATATTTATCAGGCTCCATGATCGTTACTCCCTTCACAGCTGCAGTGTGCGGTATGGCAGATGCAGTCTTCTTTTTCGCTTGTAATATGTTTCCAATAGTCCAAAATGCTCTTTGCGGTCTCATGGTTTAGTGTGTAATGCATCCAGGCCCCCTGACGAGTGCCGTCGACAATCCCGCAGTCTGTCAGTATTTTCATGTGATAGGATAAAGTCGGCTGGGTAATTTGAAAGAACTTTAAGATATCACAGGCGCATAACTCACCGCAGGAAAGCATATCAATGATTTTCAGCCGTGTTTCATCCGACAGTGCTTTAAAAAGCAGAGCATAATCCGCATAGTTTTTTTCCATAGCTGCCTCCTTTATATAGACAAGCATCAATCACATTGAATGTTATCTATATAATAAGGCTGAGCAAGCCTGTTTGTCAAGAGATAAAAATTTAAAAAGCAAAAAAGGAATACGTCGATACGACATATCCCCTTTTTGCAAGTTCAATACGATTTGAATCAGGAAGGTTCCAAACAAGTTTCACGCGATATTTCAAATTCAGATGCTCCCAATGGCAGCGTTCCTGCTTCGCCGCTGTCATTCTGATCAGCGGGACTTCGCAATTGAAACTGCTGGATGAGCGCCTTTAATGCCTGTGCCTGCCCGGAAAGCTCCTCACTTGCTGCGGCACTTTCCTCCGCCGTTGCCGAATTTGTCTGTACGACTGCCGATATTTGATCCACGCCCTGCATGACCTGACCGACAGCGTCTGTCTGACGGCCTGAGGCTTCCGAAATTTGGTTGACAATATCGGAAACCGCCTTCGTGCTTTCTACAACCTGAAGGAGCGATTTCGCGGTCTTATCCGCTATTCTGGTACCGCTTTCCATCTGGCGGATGCAGTTTTCAATTAATACAGCCGTATCCTTCGCCGCGGCTGAACTTTTTCCGGCCAAATTGCGGACTTCATCCGCCACAACGGCGAAGCCTTTGCCTGCCGCGCCGGCTCTTGCCGCCTCGACAGAAGCATTTAACGCCAGAATATTGGTTTGAAATGCAATATCCTCAATCGTTTTGATAATGTTTCCAATTTGGTTGGAAGAATCGCTGATTAACGACATTGCATGAACCATGTCGTTCATGTATTGGCTGCTGGTTTCAATTTCGGAGCGGACACGGTCCACATTTGTGTTCGCTTCCGCCGTGCGTTCCACATTTTTCTTACCGTGGATGGATACTTCCGTGATGGATTTGGAAAGTTCCTCGATGGAGCCTGCCTGCTGTGCCGCGCCCTGTGCCAACGCCTGCGCACCGTCCGAAACCTGCGAAGAACCGGAGGAAACCTGTTCGGCAGCCTGATTAATTTGCCCAAGTGTATCATTGAGGGATGCCAAAATATCGTCGCATGAATTCTTTAACTGCGCATAATCGCCGACATAATCCAATTCCGGAGCTACCGTCAGGTTTCCGCGCGCAATTTCGCCGAGAATTCTTGTCAGGTCGGTTATGCAGCATCGGATGGATGCACTGGATTCCGCAAAAGCTTCGCCCAGTTGTCCGATTTCATCCTTTCCGTTCCCCTGAATCTGCACATTCAAATTTCCCTTCGCCATTTGCTGAGCAGCGGCAGCCATTTCTTTGACCGGCTTGCTGATGCCGCGTGAGATGAACACTGCGGTACTCAAAGACAGTGCGACCGCAAGAACAAGAATAACCACAATCAGCACCGTTGAGACATTTCTTTGTGTGGAAAGATTTTTTGCGATTTGTTCGCCTTCTGTTGTATATTCACGAATTAATGAATCGACTGAAGTTTTAATTTTATCGGAAAGGGGTATTCCGCTGGTGGTTAAAAGTGTTTGCGCCTGATCCTTTTTATTTTGCTTTGCCAACGCGACCACTTGATTGCTGATTGTCCGGTATTGAGCCAAATCATCCTTTATATTCTTGTATTCAGTCTGCTCGGCTGCGTTGTCCATCGATTTACCGATTTTTGCAAGATAGGTATCAACATTCGCGTTTTCCTTTGCAAGCTCGTCCGCATACTGGTTCATCGCTTTGCTGTCGGTTGAAATAATAAGGTCCTTTACCTTTGAGCAGCTGTAATTGAACTCGGCATGAAACACGCCGATATCGCCCTGAGCAAAGCCATACTTATTCAATGCGTAGCTGTAGTTCGTATCCAAATTCGTCATTTGTATCAAACCAACTACAGTTGCAGCACTGCAAATGACAGCAACAAAAATAAAAGTCAGCAGTAATTTTTTACCGATACTCAAATTTTTCAACATGCCGGTACCCCCTTCAAATGCGATTTTGTATTTACATCAGTCTAGGGTCAATTTTTGAAAGTGCCTGCTCATCTGCCACCACAATTACATTCGGGTGAAGCTGTAAAATGGAGGCGGGAACTGAAGGTGTAATCGGCCCGAACAGTGACCTATTGAGTATTTCCGCCTTATCGTTCCCGTTTACAACAAGCAGGATTTTTTTTGCCTGCATGATTGCTTTAATCCCCATGGTAATCGCATACTTTGGCACCTCGCTCTCACTGTCAAAGAAACGCGCATTGGCATCAATGGTTTTCTGCTTGAGCGTGACCTGATGCGTCGTCTTGTCAAAGCTTTCATCCGGTTCATTAAAGCCGATATGTCCGGTATGCCCCAGACCCAAAAGCTGCAGGTCAATGCCGCCTAGGTCGGAAATCAGCTTGTCATAACGATTACATTCTGTATTAACGTCTTTCAATAATCCATTGGGGATATGTGTATTTTTCGACAGAATATTGATGTGCTGAAAAAAGTTCTGTTTCATGTAAAAATGATAGCTTTGCGGGTGATTCTCCGCCAGACCGCAGTATTCATCCAAGTTCACGCTGGTCACCTGGCTGAAATCCAGGTCGCCCTTGCGGTACCAGTCAATCAGCTGTTTGTACACACCAAGCGGCGTTGAGCCGGTTGCCAGCCCCAGCACGCTTTTGGGAAACAGAATCACCTGTGCTGAAATAATATTCGCCGCCTTGCGGCTCATGCTTTGATAATCCGCTGCCTGAATAATTTTCAAGTTTTTCCACTCCTATATTCATCAAATTAAATTAATCTTAGAAAAAATGGGCGCAAAGATACTGCACAGCAGATTTGCACACCTGCTGTGCGCAAAACGGTACAAAAAAGTGGCTACTCAATGCAGAGAAGCCACTACACCTTTATAGGGTTTCGATTGCATTGAACCAAATGCTGAACAGCGATCTGCAACACAAAAATATACCCGTTTCGCCTGTTTGCCGAGGCGGCAGACAAGCACCTAACTGTGAATAATATTTCGGTATTCATTCGGTGACATCTGCTTCACCTTTTTAAAAATCTTCGAGAAATGTGTCACGTCGTTATAGCCCAGCAAATCGGATATCTCCCGTATTTTTAAAGAAGGATCCTGCAGCAGTTTTTCCGCCTTGTTCACCCGAATCTGATTCAGAAGGTCACAAAAACTTTTTCCGGTATATTTATTCAGCAGTTTGCTTAAATACCATTGACTGACATAGGTTTGCTCCGCCAAATCAAGAAGTGTCAGTTTTTCTGCGTAATGCTCTTCGATATATTTTACCGCACTGCGCACAATCAGACTGTTTGCCGAATTACCCTCCTGTGAAGCATCCTCGTTTTCCTCGGCGGGCTGCGGTACGGAGACACTCAGTCCGCCAAGATGATCCGTCATCACCTGAAGAGCTTCTTCCAGTTCATTCATTTTGGAAGGTTTGAGCAGGAACCGGGTCACGCCAAGCTGGATTGCGCGCGTGGCATATTCAAAATCGCGGTAGCCGGTAAGTACAGTAATCTGCATTTTGGGGAATTCCCCTTTTAATCCGGTCAGCATGGTAAGACCATCCATATTGGGCATTTTGATATCAGTAAAAAGAATGTCCGGTTTATGCTTTCTTATCACCTGTGCACCGGATTTTGCGTCGGATGCGACCGCAACTACCTCACAGCCGTACTTTTCCCAGTTAACTACCTTTTTTAGTCCTTCTACAATGATATCTTCATCGTCAATTAAAATTACTTTATACATGCCTTCCACCCTCCGGCCTTATAGTTTCAAGCACATTATAGCAAACCTAAGAAAAAGCGGAAATATTCTACGGAATATACCGGCACTGAATTTTTATCCCTTAATTGCCCCAACGGTAAGACCTTTAATAATATTCTTTTGCAGTACGATATACACAACCAGTACGGGAACGACCACCAGAACCACGGAAGAAGCCATCAGGCCGTAATTCACGCCGGCCTGCGAGGATATTTCATTCAACAGACAGGTAATGGTGAAAGCGTCCTTATCGCGAAGGAAGAACAGCTGTGTAAAAAGATCGTTATAGGACCAGAGAAAGGTGAATATAGCCACGGTAGCAAAAGCCGGTTTAGCGAGAGGAATAATTACGTGAAAAAAGATTTGGTAAACATCGTATCCCTCTAAGTAAGCTGCTTCCTCCAAATCAACCGGCAAACTGTTAATAAAGCCGATGAGAACAATGATTGCGAAGGAGAGGTTTCCAGCTATCTGCGGCAAGATTACGCTTAACCGGCTCAGCCACAAATTGTCGGTATTTACAATGCCCCAGTTGAACATCATGCGGAAAACCGGAATGATGGTGGAGAAAACCGGGAACATCATGCTTGCTATGACCAAAGCGTGAACCGCGCTTTTTCCCCTGAAATTGTAACGGGCTATGCCATACGCGGCAATTCCCGCGAGCAGCATGACCGCCACCGTAACCGTGCATGAAATCAGCAGACTGTTGATATACGCTCCGGGTATGCCGAATTCGTTCCAAGCTTGAATATAGTTATCCAGAGTAAACTTGTCGCCGGTAGGGATGGAAAAAGAATCCGAACGAATCAGCCCTCCGTCTTTGAAGGAGTTCTGAATAACCCAAACAAACGGATAGATGGTCGTCAGTGCCCAAAGAGACAGAAAAAAGTAAATAAATAATTTACCGACGGAGTGTGATTTGCGCGGCGCGGCTGTTACTGCCGCGGATGCCGCCGCTGTGTTTGATTGTCTCATATTTTTCGCCCCCTTAATAATCCTTTTCCTTAACAACTTTGCTCACGATTTGTGAAATGATGACGCCGAGAACCACAATGACGATGGCGATAGTCGAACCGTAGTCCACATCACCGCTGATAAAAGTCTGACTGTACATATACGTACCTGTCAGCCAGGATTTATCCATCGGCATTCCGGTGCCCATCATGTTCCATGGCAGATCGAACACTTTAAGTGCGCCCGTAACAGCAAGCGTAAGGCAGGTGCAAAGGACATTGTGCAGGAGCGGAACCTTTATGTAAAAAACACACTGAAAAGGAGTTGCGCCGTCAATTTCAGCCGCCTCGTAAATTTCCGGCGAAATTGAATTCAGCCCCGTAATAATAATGACGAAATAAAATCCCACATACTGCCACATGATTGGAAACAGCATGGTGAACATATAGTGTGCTTCGTCTTTCCAGTCAATCATATCCGTCATGCCAAACTTTGCAAGCAGCTGGTTGAGCATTCCGCCGTCATACAAAAAGATCAAGTTGAACAATAACCCCAAAGCTGTTGCGGAAATTACAATCGGGAAGAAATAAACCGTTCTGAAAAATTGTGTTCCTCTTTTAATATTATCGATCAGAAGGGCAAGAACCAGCGCTACTCCGACCTGAATGATGATGGTCGTGACCATGAGAATCAGCGTGTTAATCATAGCCGTTCCCATAATCGGATCCTGAAACAGTTTGACAAAATTCAAATACCATGGCTTATTGAAGCCCTCTGCCGAAGTGCCGAGTCCGGTAATGTTGGATGCACTGTTGTAAATATTCATGACAAAAGGATAATACAGAAAAACGGTCATGAACAGCATGGCTGGTATAAGAAAAACAAGCAAGGGTGTTTTCTTTTTATAAATCATGGAATTCATATTCATAGCCCTCTTTAAAAAAGCCAGAGAGTGTTATAAAAATCGCTCTCTGGCTCTTTTGTAAACATTAATTAGAAAAATGAATGAGAAATAAGATTACACTTTATTTAACTGCAAGGGCGGTATCAAGCGCTTTGTCAGCAGTTGTTTTGCCGGCTGCAATATTTTTGATATCCGCGAACAGGGCAGTACGGGCCGGTTGTGCCAAGCCGTCTTGGGTAGCGGCAACAATACCGGTTGCACCCTTTGTCATTGCGACAGCTGCCTGCTGGAGAGAATCCAAATTTGCAGCGGTGGTGCCGTTCTTCAAAGCGGTAACAGCGGTTGCACCGAATGTGGAAACAACGCTGTCCGTGGTCATTGCTTTTACAAAATCAACGCAAGCCTTTTGCTTAGCAGGATCGTTCCAAGCCTTCTTCGTGATGAAGTAACCCATGGAGAGACCGCCGATGAGGTCGGTTGCTTTTCTTTGATTTTGAGCCGGAACATATGTAACGGTGAAGTCATCCAGATTCTTTGCCACTTTTTTCTGGAAATCGCCGATCTTCCAAGAACCGTCGATAGCAAAAGCTGCTTTGTTGTCATACAGAAGCTGGAAGGTTTCCGCGTCTTTTGCGGTGTTGGTGTTCTTCGGGAAATAGCCGTTTGTATAAAGCGTTTTAATATCGTTCAGACCAGCTACCCATGCTTTTCCTGTATCATCCGTAGAAGCAGCCGGAAGCTTTGTGTGGGTTGCAAGTGTGTCGTGATTAAATACGCAATACTCAAACCAGTAATGCGGCACTTCCTGCAGAGAGCAGGCAATTGGAGAATATCCCTTTGCTTTAATGGTTCCGCAGTCCTTTAAGAACTGATCCCATGTATAGGAAGCGGAAGGAACTTCAACGCCGCAGTCTTTCAAGACCTTCTTGTTGACAAAAAGACCTTCCCAGTAGCCGTTAACCGGTACGGAATAATTTTTGTTGTCAACTGGAGAAGCACCTAAAAGATCATCCTTCATGTTGCTTGCGTAATCCGGGTAAACTTTGCGGATATCTTCAATACTTACCACTTTTCCGCCGCTTACGAGTTTATTCGAATCAACGCCGTTAAAATAGAAGAGAACGTCCGGTTCGGAACCTGTTTCAAAGTCCGCCATGATTTTGGCTTTCCATTGTTCATTGGAAGTGCCGGACATATCCTTTACGGTATTTCCTGTTGCTTTTTCAAAAGCTTTGTATGCAGTTTCGTAATTCGCTTTGTTTCCGTCGTCACCGCCGTACGATGTGACAACCGAGATGGTAGTCGGTTTTGCCGTGGCAGCCGAAGATGTTTGAGATGCCGCTGTGGATGCCGAAGACTGGCCGGGTGTGCTTTGACAACCGACAAACATAGAACCGCAGCATGCTAATGCAAGGACTAATGCTATTGTCTTTTTCATTTTCATTTTACAACCTCCATTTATTGATCCTGCATTCGGATCTTTTTCATGTATACTATATTACACTTTCAACAGGTAAAAGATAATAAACAGTTTTGCTATTTGTTGTATATTATTGTTTGGTTTGGTTAATATCGATAGTTATCTTTGCTACCGTGCGGTCCTCTCTGTTCATTTTAATAACAAGTCCGCTGTTTTGCCCGTAAATAATTTTCAAACGCTGATTTACATTATGAATTCCAAGGTTATTTGAACTTTCGCTCGATACATCGTAGTCATCCGAAAGCAGCCTTTCAATGTTTTTTTCATCCTCGGGTCTGAGCACTCCGTCGTTCACCACTTCAAAAATCAGGCTATCCTCTTCTTGGTAAAGGCGAATTCGGATAGTGCCCTTCTGCTGCGGCTGAATTCCGTGTTCCACCGCGTTTTCAATGATTGGCTGTAAAATTAACCTTGGGACATACAAATCCAGAAGAGAAGAATCAATCTCCTTTTCCACCGTAAGGCGTTTGCCAAACCTTTCGGAAATAATATACAGGTAAGCGTCCACATACATCATTTCCTCTGAAATATGAATAATCGGTCTTTTTTTACGGTCCATAGCGGCATCGAGCATCGTGGAGAGTGCTTCAATCATACTGGAAACCTTAAAATTATCGGACAGTCTTGCCTCCCAGTTGATGATTTCCAGCGTGTTATTCAAAAAATGAGGATTGATCTGGGACTGGAGCGCCATAATGCGCGCGTCACGCAGGGCAATTTCCTCTTTATAGATGCGGTCGAACTGGTATTTCAGCTTGTAGGACATGCTGTTGAACGCGTCCGTAAGGTACTGCATCTCCGTACTGTGAAACCGGTCGTTCACCTGAACACCGAAGTCGCCGTTCTCAATATTTTTTGCTTCGGTAATCAGGCGGCTGATGGGAAGCGACACATTGCCGGTAAAAAACCAAATGACCACAAAAAGTAAAGGAATAATCAAAATCATGATCACAATCAGAATATACTGAAAACCGGCAAACTCCTTGAAAAGAGAGGATTTGTCCACCGTGATGGCATAAGAAAGGGAGCATTCGTCTGACTGATTGGTCATTCCGTAAAGCAGGGACTGATTTTCAACCGTCTGAAAGGTTTGACTGTTCTGCGTAAACGTAATGCCCAGCTTCTTTGCATCCAGCTGTTTGCCGATCAGGACGAGCGGCGTATCATTCAGCCAGATCGTTGCATCTTTTTCCCACACGACATCTTTTATGCTGCCAAACATGTTCTCCGTATTCAACTGCATGGTCAGTACGGCATAGGGTTGGTAGTCACTGCCCAAAATGTTTCGCACCATATAGATGTTCCCCCGCACGTTCAGAAAGCCGACATTGGCTCCCAGCGTTTTCGAATAGTTCTGTACTGCGGCAAGTACATGATTTTGATATTCCAGTACGTCATTAAAAGTTGCGTTGTATGTTTCATTGTAGGTATAATACAAAGTTCGCGGGTTGTCGCAAAAGTACAATTCGGCGGTTACAAAATTCGCATCGTACTTGTACTGCTGTTCCAAAAAAGTAGTAACCTTACCGTACAGGGTACTGTCATCGTCTATTTTCAGCTGATAAGCAGAATACGCGTTTTTAATTGTAGGATCATAAGAAGCATTTCGGGAAGATCGGATGGCGGAATTAATAAGGCTTGCTGAACTTTTCACCGAATTGCTGACGGAAGAAGTAACTGTGCTCGTAATCTGGTCGTTGATGTTATGTGTAATATAATACCAGGTGATGCTGCTGATGATGATAATCGGCAAAATCCAACATGCCATCACAATGAAGATGAGACCCCATTTTAATGAAAAATTTTTATTTCGTATTTTCAAATTCTTCCCACCCTTTCTCAGTTAAGGTAAACTTCTCCTCGTTATCCATGCCGCAAGCCGGTAAATCTTCACATAAGTATAACACATTGCGAATAAAAATCCATTGCAAGGCAGCAGTATTTCTCTGCTTTCCATGCATAATCCGTTTCCACCTTTCTCCTCCGTTTTCATCCATTCTCCGCTGCGAAATTCAAGTCCATCCTTGCAAATAAAGAACAGTTTCGGGATAGGCGGGTAATGTTTAGTTAAGAGCAAAACAGCGGCTGCAATTTGCAGCCGCTGTTTAAAAAAGGAGATCAGGAGATTTATGAAAGAGAGAGGAATTGTTTGAGCACAGCACTGGTTTCCTGCGCGGCCTTCAAAGTCGGCATTTCGCAGAAGATACGCAAAAGAGGTTCCGTGCCGGAAAAACGTGCAATAATCCAGCCTTTGTTTTTAAAATAGACCTTGCAGCCATCCATATAAGAAACTTTTTCAATTTCTTCCTTGAATTCGGGCAGCAGTTTATCCACAAGCAAGAGGTTTGTAATTTTTTCTTTGTTCTCACCGGAAAACCGGAAGTCGGACTCATCCATTTCATAAGTTCCGTAGCGATCCGTAATTTCCTGATAAATTTCCGACAGTTTCCGTCCGGTGGTAGCAATCATTTCGACAAGCAGTGCAGCCGCATAAACACCGTCTTTTCCCTGAATGTGACCGCGAACGGTAAGCCCTCCGGAAGATTCTCCGCCGATAATCGCGTTTGTTTCCACCATTTTGGAAGAAATATATTTAAAACCGACCGGAACCTCATAACAGATTTCACCGAAATCTTCGGCAATGCAGTCCAGCAGATGCGTGGTCGCAATATTGCGCACCGCCGCGCCGTGCCATCCCTTAAACTTCATCAGATAGTAATAAAGCAGTACCAAAATCTTGTTGGGATGCAGGAACTCCGCTTTATCGTCGATTACGCCGAGGCGGTCTGCGTCTCCGTCGGTCGCAATACCGATATCGCAATGCTTCTCCTCCACATAATTAATCAGTCCGGACAGCGTTTTGTAGTTTGGAGCGGGAAGTCTGCCGCCGAACAGCGCGTCATGCCGTTCGTGGATGACGTCGACATCACAGCGGGCGGTCAGGAAAATGGTTTGCAGCGCTGTCTTGCTCACACCGTACATCGGGTCAAGCACAATTTTTAAATTGCGGCTGCGAATAGCATCCATGTTGATGGAACGGATAATACTGTCAATGTATTGATTCATCGGGTCCACAATCTGAATGTATCCGGCTTTTATACCTTCTTCAAAAGGCATCACCTTGATTTCAGACGGATCGATATCCTTTATGTATTGCTCCAGCTCGTTCGTCAGCACCTCATCCGCATCGCGGCCGTCCTTCATAAAGACTTTGATTCCGTTATAAATTGCGGGATTGTGGCTGGCAGTCACCGCCATGCCGTAAGGCAGGTCAAAATATTTCACAGAAAACATGATGAGCGGGGTAGGCGCTTCACGGTTGATAAAGCGGCACAGAATATTTTCACCCGCCATTACCTCTGCCGCCCACCTTGCGGCTTCCGTAGAAAGAAAGCGGCGGTCATAGCCGATTACGAATCCGTTTGTACAGCTGTTGCTTTCTTTCATCTTTTTTGCGATTGCGGTTGTCAGAAGCTGCACATTTGCTTTGGTGAAATCATCGCCGATTACCGCTCTCCAACCACCGGTTCCAAATTTTATCATAATTACACCACACTTTTCTCCGTGCACAATATTCGCTTTGCACGGGAAGCGGATTTTATCCCATTTCAACCGTGACTTCATGCCGGGTGCCTGCCTCCTGAACCGGTATTCCGCCGGAAACCGGCTGACCGTCCATCTCCATTTTCTGCACACCTTTGCACACCCCGTGCGGGTTCGTCACATGGATATGGTAAGTTGAGCCGCGCCAAACGCGGGTAACATCAAATTCCGGCCAATCCTTCGGAATGCACGGGTCAACAAGCAGACGGTCAAAATCCGGACGGATGCCGAGAAGATATCTGGTCGCGGCAAAGTACGCCCAGCCGCCGGAGCCTGTCATAAACGGATGCCGTGCCCGCCCGAAAGCGGTATGGTCTTTTCCCATAACAAATTGGCAGTATGCGTAAGGCTCTGCCTGACGGATTTCAATTTCATCGTTTTGATTATAGGGAAGCAGGGCATTATAGAACTTCATGGCTCTGTCCCCGCGCCCAAGCTTTGCTTCCGCGCACCATGCCCATGGGTTGGGATGGCTGAAAATAGAGCCGTTTTCCTTTACACCCGGATAAACACGCGTGACAAAACCGATTTCATCGTCGCATTCCGTGTAGGACGGTGCATTCAGCATCAATCCGTATTGTGTATAGAGATAGCGGTCCACCGAGTCCATTGCCTTTTCCGCCTGCTCTGTGTCGGCCACACCGGAAAAAACCGCCCAGGTATTGGACTCCATATGTACTTTGCCTTCTTTGTCCGCATGCGTGCCGATTTTTCTGCCGCTGGCGGTAATTCCGCGAATGTACCAGTCACCGTCCCAAAGGTTTTCATTGCATGCTCTCTTGACTTTTGCGGCCATTGCCTCATATTTTTCCGTTTCCGCAGTTTTGCCCGCAAACTGCGACAATTCCAAAAGATGACGGATTGCCCAGTAATGCAGGAACGAAACCATGGCGCTTTCTCCGCCGCCTAAATTCAGGCAGTCGTTCCAGTCCGCGCGCAGACCTTTGCAGATACCGGTAGCACCTACCTGTTTATCGGAAAAATCCAAAATTCGCATCATGTGCTGATAGACAGTACCTTCACCGCCATCCGCATAGGTGACCGTTTCATCCAAAAGGGAGATTTCTCCCGTTTCCTTGATGTACTCGGTAATCGCGGCAATCAGCCAAAGAGCGTCATCCGAACAGGCATCCTTAATGCCGTGTATCATCTCAGCACGGGTCGGAGTCGGAATGACCGTCGGGGATTTAAAGCTTTGCTGTTTGTCACGCAGTGCCGGATCAAACCATTCCGGCTGAAAAAGATGCAGTCCGTAACCTTCCTGTGTCAATCCGCGCAAAAGTTCAATAATTCGCTGTCTGCACTTTTCCGGATTGGAATGCGGAATCGTCATAGCATCCTGTGAGGTATCGCGGAAGCCAAGGCCCGTTCTCCCGCCTACTTCAATAAACGAAGCAAATCGGGAAAACATTATGTTTACTTCGGACTGATACAAATTCCAGATATTCAGCGAAGTGTTCATGCCCGGATTCGGTGTATGAACCTGTAATTTTTCGAGTTTGTTCTCCCAGAAATTTGCAAGTTCAGCAAATGCTTTATCAACGTTTGCCGGATCGGAATATTTTTCTCTGACCGGAAAAGCTGCTTCACGCTTGCCCTCGCCCAGCAAAAGTGCGAAACGGGTTTCTTCCCCGGGTTGCAAAACGAACCTCTTCTGCAATACAGCGCAGTGGTTTCCGGTCTTTTCAAAACTTCCGGAGCACTTACCTGTTTCCACCGCAACGGGGTTGCTTTCGTCCCGATATGTACCCAAAAAGCTGTCGCGCAGGCAGTCGAAGCCATCGGGTTCAAAGCTGGAGGTGAACCATTGATAGCCCAACTCCTCATAATAGAGATCATTCTCAATGATACCGTCGGCATAGCTGGAACCGGATGCATACAGACTCATTTGAAAATTCTGATTGTCCATATCAATCTGATGGAACGAAAATTCCAGGTAGGAATAGACGCTGATGTGACGGGGGGTATCTCCCATATTTTTCATTAGAACGTCCCACAGCTCAACCGGCTCGTTCAGGGGAATAAATACTGTTTGCCGCGCGGAAATATTCTGGTACTCACAGCTGTATTTGGAATACGACAAGCCGTGTCTGCACTCATATTTTGCTTTCGTCAAATCTTTGCCAACCGGCTGCCAGGAGATACTCCAATATTCTCCGGTATCATCGTCGCGCAGGTACACGTAATGCCCGGGACGGTCGATCGGCGCGTTCGGGCGGAACCTTGTAATGCGGTGGTATTGCGGTGATTTGTAGAAAACATAGCCGCCCGCGGTCTGACTTAATACTGCGCACATATCATTCACGCCGATATAATTCGTCCACGGAACCGGCGTATTTACATGATCAATTACATATTCTTTATTTTTGTCATCAAAATAGCCATATTTCATGCATGCAATGCTCCTTTGATTTTAATAAATGGATTCTTTTTTCCTTTTGCATTCATTATAGAACATTCCCAAAACTGAGAGAATAGCAGATATTGTACTTAATTGTATATTTTTGTGTAGCTTGCAGGGAGCGTGGTAATACGAATCTTCTTACCTATAACAAACCATTGATTTCATATACGCTTTTCTCTGACTGGCGAACTTTCGCCCAAGCGGAGCGTAAAGGGTCGGCCTCGCCGCCAACCCCGCGCTTAGAGTGCGGGAGCACGCAACCGTATGAAAAGCCGGTAGGCGAAATAGAAATCCATCCAATACTATCGGCTATTTTATACATTTTCATTTCCAGACATTACACTTGCAAAAAGGTTACAAATTTGTTACTATTTAGATGTCCTCGAGAGACAAATAAACAAGGAGGTCGCTGTATGAATTGTCAAGAATTGCTTCAACTGCTACTCCAGTATTTCAGCAAGTGCAGTAAATAAACAAAATTAAAATAGAATACATAATGAAAAAAATCACCCACAATCGTGAGTGATTTTTTTCGTTTATTAATATAACAAACAATTCGTTTCTTAAAGCAGAGCGTACACGCGGAGCGCGCAGCGACAGCTATAGAATGCTGCCAAAAAGCCATATTAAAATCTTCTTGATTTACGATACAGTTCCACCAGTTCCCTGGCATTGAAAACCTGATATTTTTCAGCCAGTTCGATCATAGTTCCTTCTTTACCGAAATGTGACGCAAATTCACCCGTATCATCCGCCATAAAATTCAAAAATAATTTCATATCATTGTCGGTTGAATTCAATACAATCCGGTCCACCGTCTGTGTACTGAACCTGCCGTTGTTCGCATTGGAATATCGAAATAATTGCTGCTTAAATTTCTCTTCCACATTGTCATCCATTGCTCTCACCTCTGGCGTATAGAATGTCCTTGATTGGGTTCGATATGTTCAAACAACTGCCGTTCTGCCTTTTCATTGAAAAGAAACGGAAATTGAACCGTCTTGCATCTATTCAAATAGAATACCATTCTATTTGCAGAAATTCAATAGATTTTGAGAACCGTTTTCACAATTCACTGCCACCCACCTCTGCATGCGTTTTGCTCACCAGACGCGAGCAGAAAAAAATCAGTACTGGAATCGAAAATGGATTCCAGTACTGATTTTTTTCGTATGAGGCGCTCTTGGTACAATCTTAGTGTGCCTGTTTAATTACGGCTTGGATATCGAATCCATCCAGTGACTTGGCATGGAACTCTGCCTGCTGATTGTTATAGGCAGAACCGACTGCAAGAGCGTACATTCCTCCGGCCTTCGCCGCCTGAATTCCGGAATCGGAATCTTCCACAACCAAACAGTCAGACGGATTCACCTTTAGCTTTTGGGCCGCAATAAGAAAAACCTGCGGGTCCGGTTTTGATTTTGTAATGTCAAGACCGCAGCTTACCTGATCGATATAAGCATCCAGCCCGGTGCGGCACAGAATTTCGGGTGTATTCTTGCTTGCGGAACCGATGCCGATTGCTATTCCGTTCTGCTTTAAGGTATGAATGACCGTCAAAACGCCCGGAAGCACATCACCCGGAGTTAAATCCTGAATCAAAGAAATATAGTATTCATTTTTTCGCCGCGCCAGTTCTTCCTTTTCTTGTTCACTGTATGCGCGGTCTGCCTTTTCTAAAAGGATATCAAGGGAAGCCATGCGGCTTACACCCCTTTGGCGCAGATTGTCTTCTTCGGTAAAATTGTTTATATTGATTTCTTCCGCTATTTTTTTCCATGCCATAAAATGCATCATGTCGGTTGAAACCAATACTCCGTCGAGATCAAAAATAACAGCTTTTATCATGACGAAATCTTTCTCCCTAAAAAATTTTTCTTTATGAAATTGTTTAAAATCCTGTAAAAACATGGTATAATATAAGGAATATTAAGTTTAACGTTAAATATGATTTTAGAGGTATTTACATGACTACGATTAAAGATATTGCAAGAGAGGCCGGGGTCAGCTTTACTACAGTATCCAACGTGATACACGGCAAAACAAATCGTGTTTCCCCACAAACAATCGAAACCATTAATAAAATCATTCAGCGCAGCGGATACGTTCCGAACATGTCCGCACGTTCCCTTGTCAATAATGCCTCAAAAGTGGTCGGCTATATCAATCATATTGTTCCGGAAAAAGACGGAGGCTTCGTCGCTGACCCTTTTCACTCCGCGTTTATCGGGTCAGTGGAAGAAGTACTGCGGGAAAACGGGTATTATTTGATGCTGCGAACCGTCAACGACAGCGATGAGCTGATTGCTTTTTTACACAACTGGAATCTGGACGGACTGTTCTTTACCGGACTGTTTGAAGATTCTTTCTTCAAAACCCTGAAAGAGACGGATGTTCCGGTTGTGCTGATTGATAGTTATGTCAAGCAGAAAAATATTCAAAACGTTGGTCTGGAGGATTACCAAGGCGGCTACATGGCCACAAAATATCTGCTGGAAAACGGACACCGGAATATTGTTTTTGCTTCCCCGCACATCCGGTTCCGCGGCGTTGTGGAAGCCCGTCTGAGAGGTTACCGCCAAGCGCTCTCGGAATACGGTGTTCCGTTCCGTAAGGATTATATCTTCGAGCGGGAATTTGACGTGTCAAACGGAATTGCGCTCGGTAAACAAATTGCAGAAAAAGAAGGCGTTACCGCGATATTTGCCACCGCCGACATACTCGCAGCCGGCATTATTGCGGGTCTTCATGAATGCGGAAAGCGAATTCCGGAGGATATCTCCGTTATTGGCTTCGATGATATCAACATCTGCCGCCTGATTACACCCACACTTACTACGATCCATCAGGACCCCGCCGAAAAAGGCAGGGTTGCCGTTGATTTTATGATGAAGCGGCTGCGGAATGAACCCATTGAAAAAAATGAAATCATACTCCCGGTTCGGCTCGTAGAAAGAAACAGTGTGAGAAAGATTGAGTAAAGGTGTTACCGCTCAAGGATTGTAAATAACAGGACTCGCTTATTTTTTATGGATTTTACAGTCCTGCGGCGTTATATCCACTGCATACAGCGAATCGCAGACGCGCACGGTAAATTGCAGCCTCTTCCATCCCTTGGGTAAACAGGGGGTGCACAAGAGGCTTTTATTTTTGACCGTCATGCCGCCGAATCCTTCTACTGCGGTCATCCAGGCACCGCCCGCGGCGGCAGGATGCGTCCCCCCAATGTAGACAGAACCCGCCCACTGTTTTCCTCCTCCGTCCAAATCCGCACGGGCGGATTTCAGAAAGAACGGGTACGCCAGCTCCGGTTCACCAAAGCGGCAAGCCAGAAGTGCGTACATACAGGCACTTAAAGAGGAACCGTGTTCGGTGCGCGGCTCATAATAATTCCAGTTTTGTTTTAATATTTCCTTCGGATACTCATCACGGAAAAGACTGAGCATCGTCACCACATCCGCCTGCTTGATTACTTGAGTATGGGCGGCAACTCCGTCCGCTCCTCCCCAATACTCCTTGGGATGGAGCAGTCTGGCGCGAACCGTATCCGGCGTTGCGTCTTCCAGTCGAAAATAGCCGCTGAACTGCTCAATTATGCCGCATTCCGCATCCGGCTGCGGAATGTAAAGATACTGCGCGGAATCTGTGCATTTCGCAGATTCCGTGCCAAGGTCAAACTTACTTTCCAAGCTGTGATACACATCCGGGAAATTCTGCCGCAGGATTTCCAAGACTTGCTCCGCAGCCTGAAAAACAAACTTTGCCATCCGGTTGGTATATGCGTTGTTATTAACACGTTCGTGGTATTCATCCGGACCCAGAACATCCCGTATTTCATAATAATCGGAATCCGCTTTTCGAACAAGCAGCGAACGATAGAACCTGGCGCATTCCAGAATGACTTCGGCACCGCCTTCCGCAAGAAGCGTGCGGTCTCCTGTAAAATTCAGATACTTCATGACAGCAAAAACAACTGCTGCCGAAATGTGAACCTGCTTATCGCGGAAATAGGTACGGAGCGGCCTGCCGGTAAACACATCGGTTACGTTATAATCAGAGCAGGCATCACGTCCGCCCTCCTGACTTTCCCAAGCGTAAAATGCACCCTTAAAGCCGTATGCCTTGGCTTTTTCGCGGGCACCATCCAGAGTATCAATCCGGTAGCGCAGCAAAGTTTTTGCAACTTCCGGTTCGGTTGCCAGAAAGAAATTAAGCATGAACATTTCCGTATCCCAAAATATTGCGCCCTTATAAGTCTGCCCGGAAAGCCCCCTTGCGGGAATCGACATGCTTTTGGAATAACGGGGTGCAATGCAGTGCAGGTGATAGATAGAATAATCAAGCGCCCGCTGTGCTTCGTCATCACCCTCCACCAGAACACGGGAATGGCTCCAAAGCTGTGCCCATTTTTCAGCATGCACTTGTTTGGTTACCCTGTAACCGAGTGCCTGTGCGGTTTGCGCAGTGTGAGCAGCAGCTTTTAAAGGATTGTCACAATCCTTTGATGTGTAAATTCCGGAAAACACGCTGACGGAATAGGTTTCACCGGCTTTCGCGTGTACGGTATATTTTCTAATCGCCTGAAGCGTGGTGACACTGGAAGATTCGTCGCCCTTGAAATCGCAGCGAACCATTTGCGCAACCGCTACCTTCGTTTCGCATTCCCCCGCAACGGCCAAAACACGGGCGATAGAACCCGCACAGTCCGTTTTGACCGATTGATAATGAGGGCCGTTAATATCCCAGACATCTGCGTCAATTCCGGTCGTAATGCATATTTCCGCATCGCAGTCGGTCTGTACGGAGTACCGCATACAAAGAAGATGATAATCCGCCATACTGGAAAAGCGCTCCGCCTGAACCGTAAGTGTTCCCGACGGCGTATTCCAAACTGTTTTCCGGCTTTGAAGACCGCTGGAGATATCCAGCCTCTGTTCATGCGAAGCAGGGGTAACTCGCGGCAGCGCGTAGGAAAAACCTTCGATATGTACACAAGCATAAAAAGGATTCGGCGCGTTCAGCGGTTCCCGCCACGCGGTACCGTGCTGGTCATAAACACCGGACAGATTCACTGCCGCCATTTGTTCTTTCGTGTATTCTTCCAGCGTGCCGCGAATTCCCATAAATCCGTTGCCCGTAAAATACTTGTTGCCAAAATCAGCTATTTTCTCAGAAGAAAATCCATCATCTTTGATGAATAACGCGTCCATCCGCTTAATTCCTCCACTCCTGTGGAATTTGAATGCTGACCGGTGTTCTGGAAAGCGTTACCGGATTTTCATACACTAAAACGTGAATCGGCGTACCGCTGTGCGTGTGGAATTCCACGCTGTCGCTCTTCACCGTCACGGAAATTACATCGCCCTGATAAATCAGGCGGAACGAATAGTGATCCCACTGTTTTGGAATGGTTGGACAAAAGCGAAGGACTTCCCCATCGGAACGCATGCCGCCGAACCCGTAAACAATATTCATCCAAGCCGCGGCGATGGAAGTTGTGTGAAGTCCCTCTTTGGTATTGCGATTATAGTTATCAAGATCCATGCGGGTGGCAAATTTGAAAAATTCAAATGCCTTTTCGCTCATTCCCAGTTCGGACGCTAAGATTGAATGCACCGACGGAGACAGCGAACTTTCATGAATGCAGCGAGGTTCGTAATACTCAAAATTCCTGCGCTTCTGCTCCCTGGTAAAGCAGGAATTATACAAAAACATCATCATGAGAACATCCGGCTGCTTAATCATATCGTTGCGGTAGATATGGTCATAGCTCCAGTGACTGTACAGCGGAAAATCCGTGATCGGAATGGCATCCACATCCACATGCGGGAGTTTAAAGAAGCCTTCCTGCTGTTCAAACAGCATCGACTCCCCGTCATATAAGATTTCCATGTTGTCGGCCATTTTTCTCCAGTTTTCCCGTTCCTCGCGGGATACGGATGTTTCTGATTCCGGCAGAATGCTGAGTGTATGGATAAACGTACGCTGTGCCATAAAATTGGTATAGCAATTGTTATTCGCCATCATTTGAAACTCATCCGGACCCATTACTCCATAATAACCGTATTTTCCGGTTTGTGGATTCCAGCCGCCGCGGGTAGCCAGCATCCTGCAAATTTCAACCAACATTTTGATGCCGTAGGAATGAAGGAAATCCGTGTCCCCCGTCACCTGCACATAATGCCAAATGCCGTAAGCGACGCCGGTGCTGGCCTGCAGCTGTAAATTGGCGTGCTGCCACAGTCGGCAGCATTCTGTGCCGTCAATGGTTGCAATGGGATAAAACGCTCCGTCACAATCCAATTCTTTTGCCCGGTTCAAAGCCGCGGACAGGGATTGATAGCGAAACAGGAGCAAACTTTTTGCCGCCTGCAGATTATTAAACAAATAAAAATTCAAGCAATACGTTTCCGTATCCCAAAAAGTATTGCCGTTGTATGCTTCGCCGGTCAGTCCTTTCGCACCGATGATGGCATTGCCCGGTCTTGCGCCGTGATAGGTCTGGTGCATTTGAAAAATACAAAAACGGATGCCCTGCTGATTTTTTTCGTCGCCGCTGATTTCGATATCGGAGTGTTCCCACTCGTTGGCCCACCACGCTATGCTTTCATCCTTCAATTCGTCATAGCTCTGCAGAATTTCCGAATTCGAAACGCTGTTTCGCTGAAACTTCTCCTGACAGATGGACGCATCCGTGCATGCCTGATTTTTCACAATACGGGAGAACGTGGATTCCTTATTCTTTTTCAGCTCAAGCTCGAACGTAATCAAGCACTTTTTGTCCTCTTTTTTGCAGGACAACATGTTATGCAGATCCCCGCTGAATTCACAGCATGAAAAAAGCATATGCCCGCTGTTTTCCACTCTGCCTGCAATTTCACACCGGTTTCCGATTGTTTCGGAATAAAAACAATTCCAAAGATTCCTTTTTTCTGTTGCGTGGGGCTGCGAAAAGTCAAGCCCCGCCTCCACCGAAAGGGTACCGTCAAAATTGAGCGGCTTGGCCGTGACACGCTGCCCGCCAAATTGGATGTTACCCATGGACAAAAAGCGTTCAAAACACAGCGCAATTTCTTTCCCGTCCGGGAGCACCCAGACGAAGGAACGGGTCAGTACACCTGTGCGCAAATCTAAAACGCGCTGAAAATCGCGGAAGCGTGAATGATTTAAGTCAAGCGTTTCCTTTCCGAACCGAATACGTAAATAGAGCCAGTCAACCGTATTCACCATAAAGGTCATTTGATTGACCATACCCTTATAGGCTTCTTTGTCAAATTCTTTTCTTTCGAAGACTCCGTTCAGGTAGCTGCCTTGCAGCCGTTCACCGGAATAGCCTTCATCAAAATAGCCCCTGACGCCCATATACTCATTTCCCAGTGAAAACACCGATTCAGAAACCAGCGCATACTGAGGATTAAAATCATTTTCAATAATTTTCCATGGATGTGTAGAAAAATAAACATCTGCAATCTTAGCCATAATTACCCCTTAATACCAGCAGATGCCACACTCTGCGTAATTTGTTTTTGGAACAGTGCAAAAATAATAGCCGGAGGAATAATTGAGAATACAATTGCGCGCAGGACTTCCACGTCATTTGCACTGGACGTTCGGAACTCGAACAGGCGCACCATGACCGTTTCCTTCTCCGTATTGTTCAAAAGAAGATACGGCAGCAGGAAGTCGGACCAAGAGGCTGTTAACGCGAAAATGCACACTACCACCACAATCGGCATGGAAAGCGGCAGAATAATTTCAAAAAATATACGGAAATCGCTGCACCCGTCTAAGGTAGCCGCTTCAATTAAGCTTTTGGGAAGCTGCTCAAAATATTGCTTAAACAAAATGACATAAAAAGCGTTCGCGCCCATGACAAGCCAAAGCGGAATAAAGGAGCCGTCCAGGCCAACGCGCTGGATATTCGCAATCAAGGCTACCAAACTTGTCGTAGCGGGTATCAACAGACACCACATGACAAGGCTGTTTACGACACGGTATCCCTTCGGCTTGAGGATTCCCAAACCATAGCCCAACAGGCCGTTAAAGACAACAGCGCATACAATGCTGCCCGCAACGGAAATAAGGGAATTGATATAATACTGTGTAAAGCCCAGATCGTTCCATGTCTGTACAAAAACACTGAAATCATATTTATCCGGCAAAATGCTCGGATTTCTGGTAAACTGCTGGATATCTTTCAGGCTGGCAAGACAAACCCAAACAGCCGGGAAAAGCGCAATAATTGTAATTGCGATGCAAACCGCAAAAATGAGGATGCAGGCTATTTTTACACCCGGTGATGAAACATCGAAATAATGGATGGCACCCTCTTGTTTTTCTTTGTATTTGTTGAAAAATGACATAACTTCTCCTCCCTTCCGTTAATTGTTACCGTCTTCATTTTTTTCTTTCGTTACAGCGAAATAAACTGCTGTAATAATTACAAGTATGATACAGACCATAACGGATAAAGCCGCTGCTTTCGGATAGTTAAAGTCAATAAACGCATTATTGTATACAAGTTCCATCAGCGAGATGCTTGCGTTGCCGGGTCCGCCGTTTGTCATGGCGAGTGGCTCATATAAAATCTGAAAAACAGTAATAATTTGTAAGATTAAAAGGGTTTTTCCTAATCCGAAAATATGTGGAAGGGTAACATAACGGATGCGGCCCCAAATTTTTGCTCCGTCAATCGCAGCCGCTTCGTACAGTTCCGGATTGATGCTGTCGACGCCCGCTATGTATATGAGTGCCGTAGAACCGGCGGCTTTCCATGTCATGGTAATGACAATAAGCGGAATCGTCCATGCCGGGTTTGACATCCAGTCAAGCGGCTGAACACCGAACGCGGACAGAATGATATTCAGCACACCTGTTTTCCCTGGGCTGAATAAAAACACCCACATTAAGGCTGTAGCAAGTCCGGGAATCATATTCGGAAAGTAAACGCTCATGCTGAAAAAGCCTTTCCAATGAACCGTCTCCGTAATAAGCACTGCTAAGATGATCGGAATGAAAAAGCCAAGAAGCAAAGACCAAAAGGTATAAACAAAGGTATTGACAAGTGCCGGGAAAAAATCAGGCTGGGCAACGACATCAAAATAGTTTTGAAGCCCCACAAAATCCAGCAGCTGGGTTCCTTGCGCGGTGTAAAGAGAGAGTCTGATGCTTTCGAGCAATGGCTCCCACACAAAAAAAGCAAACAGCAGCAAAGACGGTGCCATGATCAGCCATGCTGTAACAGTTTTCTTGTGTTTATCCGGGATAAGTTCCATGATTTTTTTATGCTGCAATTCAAATCGCCTCCGGAACAATTTCTAAATTGATTTGTGCGGGGCGCGACTACGCGCCCCGCACAAATGAAAAGAATGTTTATTTGCTCTTATTAAGTGTTGTATCCAAAATCTTTTGATAATTTGCCTGAGCCTGATCCATCAGCTGCTGAACATTTGCATTTTTGTCAGTTATGCATTTCTGGATGACCTTAGTCAATTCTTTATACATATTCTGTGTATCGCCTGGTTCTTCAAGGCGGCAGTTGCCGTCCTTGTTAATGGCGGTATAATAGTCTGCATACAGTTTCATGTCTACATTTGAGTTTTCTGTAATAATCTTATTTTCCGCGTCGATAAGGTCTTTGTTCGTCCATGCCGGGAATCTCGGAATAACCGGTACACCGGCCTTGACCTTGTTCTGCGCGTCTGTACGGATACCGTTAAGAGTTGCTTCGGTAGCCTTCGGAGCTTTGCCCATGATTTCGATATAGTCGAGGCAGGCTTCGATCTGTGCTTTTGATGCATTGCTTGCAAACATGTAAGGAGTACCGCCAGCAAGGGAATACTGGCCTTTCGGTCCTGCCGGAACCGGAACAAGAGAAAGATCTTTCACCGGGAGTTTGTTAACCTGTGTAGGCTTATCAACGGCATCGTTTGCTGCTATATACATAGCTGCCGCACCGGTACCCAGTCTTGCAAAACCGGTGCCCCAGTCTTCTTTGCACGGATCGGCAGTCAGGCAGTCATACTTCCATTTTAGGCTCTTGACATATTCCATAGCGTCAACTGCCTCTGGCGTATTCAAATGCGCTGTGTATTTTCCATTATCAACTGTGCACAACGTTGCACCGAATCCCCAGGCAATCTGAGAGAAATGCCAGCCGCCGGCATTGTCTTTTGCAAGCAGGCAAAAACCGGCCTGACCGGTTTTTTGTTTAATTTTCTGAGCGGTAACCGCAAGTTCTTCCCATGTTTTCGGGTATTGGGCGGTTCCGTCCGAATTGACTAATCCTGCTTTTTTGAACAGATCCATATTCAGCATCAGTCCAAGGGCATATCCGTCACGGGGTACACCGTAAACTTTGTCGCCTTTGGTAAGCAGGCTTTTCGCCAGAGGGCTGATAGAATCCGCGGTGCCCCAGCCGCAGTCTTTCAATTCTTCGGAAATTTCCGCAGCAAAACCGCCGTCAATGATCTTTTTCGGTTCGGTATACCAAGTATCAAAAACAGTCGGAAGCTTTCCGGATTGTGCCAATGGGATAAAAGTATCCACAGCGTATTTGTAAAACTTTGGTACAACGGTCACATTCGGGTGGGTTGAATTAAAGGTTTTTACAAATCCCTGATGCATTTTAATGTCATTCGGCAGATTGCTTTCCGGCCAGATACCAAGCTGTATGGAAATCTTTTCCGAAGCAGCACTTTGCGCGGATTGTGAGGAACCGCTCTGGGTGGATGCAGGTGATCCGCAGCCCGTAAAGGCCGCCGCAATCATTGCGAGAGAAAGGGCCAGTGAAATTACCTTTTTCATAATTTCCTCCTAATAATTGATTTGTCTGCTGATATCACGCAAACTTCGTTTAACGTTAAACCAATTATATTACCAAAAATCCGAAATGTCAATAGCCGTTTCTTGATAAATTTTACTCATTGCGCAAACTATATCATTTTCGGTTTTGGGTAACTGATTCACTTGCAAGGAAAGTACGTACGGTTCAACCGAAAGTTCAAAAAATCTCTTTTTCTCAAGCGAACCGCACGCATATCTGAAATTCGACCATTTTAAGATGCAGTCGACTCAGCTGTTTTTCGCATACAATTCCAATTCGGCCATTTGCGCACCTGCCGAGCCGGAATTAGCGGTAAACATCAGCTTAACCGCTTTGACCTTTTTCACCTTGCTGAGCGGAATCGTGACATAATTGCCAGTGTCGGGATCAAACGTATATTCATCGGAGCCTGCAGCCTCGGTAAAATTCGTTCCATCCTCGCTCTCGAGTATACTGAACTTTTGTGTGCGTTTCGACCAGAGAGGGTCCGGATTCAGCGCAACCAGAACAACGCCGACCTCCTGCGGCTGGTCCAGCGTTACGGTAAACGTATTGGGCATATCCGGTTTTCCCTCCCAATACGATGTTTCCGCAGTTTTGCCGTCAACCGCGCGCTCCGGCGTATAGACATCGGTGATTCCATCCGTTGTGACCTTTTGATTTAAAGCCAAATTTTTACCGCTCGGCCGTTTAATATCTACCTTCTTGACCGCAAATTGATCTGGAACTGTGGCAGCTTTCTGGGCCGGTGTATTAACGACGGTCACATTTGATTTTGATGAGCCGAACCCATATAGGAAGTACACCGAAACAATTAAAGATACGCACAGCAGTACACTGGTGGAGATTACTATCAATTTCTTCATATAAAACCATGCCTTTCCGCGCCCTTTGTGTCAAGCAGAAAAGGGCGCCAAAATTTAAGAAAGGGAAACTTTGCCGACTTCACGAGCTGCGGAATGCATGCCCGCTACTTATCACTCGAATTTTACATTTTTGGCATAAGAGTCCACTAAAAATTTACCGTCATCCGCAGATTTAATCTTTTTGCCTAAAATAGTCAGATTCTTAATCGTGACGTTCTCAATCATATGCTCCGCATCGTAGCCAGAGATAGACGACGGCGGCGTTTTTCCTTTCAGAACGGTAACACCGTCAATCGTTACGTCTTTAATGGAACCGCGCTGTGCGGTAGTAGACCATGCGGAAGAAACGACGCCGAAATCAATCAGTTGATTGTTGGTACCTGCGTCACCTTCACCCATTTCCGCATCCTCAACCACGATATTTTGATAATGGATTCCCTGAACAAGCGCATCATCGCTGTTATGAATACTGAGTACCGGTTTGTGGAAATTGTGCAGTACAGTAATGTTCTTAAAGGTAACGTTTGTGATTTTCGCATTCGGTTGTTCGCCTTTGTTGGTTTCATAGCCGATTTCGCAGGATTGTGCCAAGTCTGTCCAGACATTAATATTGTCGAACGTAATGTTATTGGTGCTGGTTCCGTAATTTTTTACGACCAGACTGTCATCCCAAGTACGGACGAAGCAATTCTTTACGGTTACATCCTGACAGGACTGCAGCGTGAAACCGTCGCCGTTCGGGCGTGCGGAAATCAGTTTTACATTGGATATATTTGCCTTTTGCAACTGATAACAGTTAAACACCCATGCGTTGGAATCCAACAGTATGATTCCTTCCACGTTAACATTTTTTGAGGAACGGAAATCAATCGGGACTTTGGCCGTCTGGCCATCCATGATCCAGCTTTGGTTGACACTTCCGTCAATAATGCCGCGTCCGCGCACGGTAATGTTTTCTGCCACGTTGCTGCGAACCATGCCATGCACGACTGCACCGCCGGAAATGTACAGTGTCTGATTATCTTTGAGCGTAATCGTATTTACATTCCATTCTCCAGGCCCGATATACACCACATTTGGATCTTTGGGATTCGGAATGTTTTGTTCAAGCGGATTGGCAAAAATGTGAATTGCCCGGTCTACGCTGCCATTGATCTCCACGGTGTAAAAGCCGGGATGGTCAACAGTAAAACGAATGGTTTTTCCGGATATTTTTGGCACAATTCCGTTTGCAGACGGAGTAACGGTACAGGAAGTTATATTCTCTTTCATATTCGGCAGGTTGATTTCGATGACGGCTTTTCCGTCAAAATCGAAGTAGGTAACCGGTGTTTTTGAAAGTTGAACATTCCCGTCGGACACCCACGTGTGGGTGTTGTTTACATTCGTTTCATACACAAACAACTTGTTGCCGTTTACGGAAACCTGTGTATCCGCCGAGGTTTTCATGGTTTTCGGACCATCGTACAGTGTAAGCTTCGCGTTTGGATAAGCTGACGTAACTTTGCCGTAAATGGTAAAGCCCATAAAGAACAGCGCAATTACCGTTTGAATGATGAGCGATATGTACAGCACTTTTAGAATTTTCTGCGTACCTGTATGAAAGGTTTGCTCCATAATGATTCTCCCTTTGCTGTTTATTAAACCGGATTTTTCATGCTTCGGAAAGCGTAAGGTAAAAGGTTAAAGGTTTAACGTTAAGAGTTTAAAAAAAGCAGAAATCGCTTTCTTTCTTGACAAAGACTTGACCCTGCACTATGATATAAATTATTCAAATGAAAATAAACATTCAAAAGCGGATCAGCCGTTTATGAGCCCAAACCGCGAGCCACATAAAAAGGCCGCCTCCCTTGTGAATATTTCATAGCATAGCATATACTTTTTGAAAAATCAACCATTTTTTAGATGATTTTTTACCACACAGGAGCCGAATTTTACGAAAATCAGTCGAATTGACCTAAAAGGAATTCACTGAAAATTTCTCTGTTTATGTTTTCTTCTATATGAACGCGTGATATGCTGTTATTGGGCATAAAGGACATAAGATAGAGCATTCCTGAAAAATTGATAAAAAAGGAGGTTAAAATTCATGGCAACAATGAAAGACATCGCAAAAAAGGCTCAAGTCAGTATCGCAACCGTCTCCAATGTAATTAACGGCAACTATTCCCACGTCTCACCGGAAAGCGTTGCAAAAATACAGTCCATCATTCAAGAATTGAACTATGTGCCCAATATGTCTGCGCGGTCACTGGTGAAAAACAGCTCCAAAATTATCGGTGTTGTCAATTATCTGGCCTCAAGAAGCGGCAAATTCCTGCAGGATCCTTTTCATGCGGTATTAGTAGACTCCATTGAAAAGAGTCTGACAAAAAAAGGGTACTATATGATGGTGAATTCGGTGGATTGTGAAGAAGACCTGCTTACGCTGCTTCGCTGCTGGGGTATGGATGGGTTTATTATTACCGGTTCGGTGGATAATGAGAGTTTTGAGGGCTTGCAGTCCGCAAAAAAGCCATTTGTTCTTGTGGACAGCTACGTAAAAACTGAAAATGTCATGAGTGTTGGATTGGAAGATTACCACGGCGGATATTTAGCCACAAAACATTTAATTGACAGAGGGCACCGAAACATTGCGTTCGCGTCACCGAAACCGATTCCCGGAGGCGTAATCAACGAGCGTTTCCGCGGTTACAAAGATGCGCTGGACGAAGCGGGAATCTCTCTGGACACGCACAATATTTATTATCAGGATCCGACCGTCACAGAAGGCACCAAGCTTGGTCATAAGCTTTCAAAACGCAGGGATGTCACGGCTGTGGTGACTACAGCAGATCTTTTGGCCGCCGGCATTATTTCCGGCCTTCGTGATCGAAACATAAAAGTTCCCGATGACGTTTCGGTAATCGGATTTGATGATTTGGAGATTTGCTTGCTGACCAGCCCAAGACTTACAACTATTCATCAGGATCCACAAGTAAAAGGCCATCTGGTTGCAGAAATGATTATACGCAGCCTGGAGGGCAAACCGCTGATTAACTCCAACATTGTTTTACCTGTAAATCTGGTAGAACGGGAAAGTGTGCGTTCCCTGTAAAAGTTCAACAGACTTCATAAAAATTTGTGTAACGAAACAAATTACTTGTTGACATTGAAATGGAATTGTGCTACTATTCTTGTAAAAGGTTAAACGTTAAACGTTTATACGCGTTTTTTCGCGGAAATTTGCAAAAGCGGCATTGTTCCATACCGAAACCGCCGGTATCGTACAATCACCGTTACCGTACCATTCAACTGAATTGATTTGGCTGATATCAGGCATTGGTCATACTGCTTCGTTTGAATGGTTCATTTTTTTGCATTTAAGTTAATCGCTTAACTTAGACTGACACTGGAATACTGGGAGGAAAATTTATGGCAAAAAAACTATGGAGCTGCTTCTTCGCGCTGATAATCGGGATTACATGTATCGCAACCGTATCGTCGCCGGTTCAAGCTGCTGAAAAAGATTTTGTTGTGGGGAAAAACAATTTTCATGAAACCGGAAAATATGGCAAAGATGGATATTTTGGTCCTTGGTTTCAGGACGGATGCCTTACTTTCGAAAGCGGCGTCCTTGTTTTTGACGCATCCGTCAGTGACGCATGGATGACCTTAAACCTAACCAACGATACACTCAAGGCAACCGACTACAAATACATGGTCGTAAAAATCAAAACCAATGATCCTGCTCAGGCAGAAAATTTTGCAATGACAATCGGCAAAAAAGACGCGAGTAACGGCAGAAAAGCGAATAACGGTAAAACCTTCAAAGATTGGACGCTTGCCGACGGGTCACATCCCAAGCCGCTCACCACGCAATACAGTACAGTCGTGGTGGATTTGGCAAAAAGCGGAACTACTTCCTTTACGGGAGATCCGGATTTTGCCTTAAACAAAGGTGACGCAAAGAACGCAAAAATCTACGTATCCGAGCTTTACCTGACGAACACAAACCCGAACGGAGGGGCTGCCGCTCCTGTTCAAACAAATACCCCCAGTGCCGCACCGTCCAAAACAACCGCTTCCGCAGCTGTTTCATCCGCTGCGCCAAGCTCTTCTTCGGACAGTTCATCGGAAGTATCATCCGAAGCCCCTGTATCTTCGGATACTGTTTCCTCTGATGTCGTTTCTGCATCTGAGGCTTCAACCGCTGAAACAGTCGTTTCGGCTTCCGCACCGGCATCATCTTCCTTTAATCCCGCAATCATCTATATTATTCTTGCGGTCGTTTTGGCAGGAGGAACTGTTGCGGCAATTATTGTGATATCCAAAAAAGGCAAAAATAAAATATAAAAGGAGAACGAGTAATGAAAAAGTTAGTAAGTGCTATCTTGACACTGGCAATCTTAGCGATTCCATGCAGTATTCCCCTAACCGCGATGGCCGCGACTGAAGCACCGGCACCCGATTACGCGGTTGCACAAAATTGGCCGGGCGCCGACCAGGAAAACTATTGGGGGCCTTACGGTAATTTTGAAGACTTAACCACGGCCGGCGGCGCCCTTGTTTTTGACCAAAGCAAGGCGGATGTAAACTATATCACATTAAATTTCAAGGATTACGGAAAAGATACCACCACGTACAAATATCTGGAAATTGAAATGAAATCAAGCCTTCCAACCGGCGGCAACGCCCAGTTGTCAATCGGCCAAACCGCTGCTGGTACGCAAAACGGCAAACCTGTGGGTGAATGGGTTCTGGCAGACGGCTCCAAGCTTGCTCTGACCGACGCATACCAAACCTTTAAAATTGATTTAGCCGCGAATGGAACAACGCAATTCTTTGCCGGCACAAATCCCGCTTTCGCACTCAATAAGCTGGGCACGGACACAATTTCGATTAAGAGCATCAAACTGACCGGCGGCACAACGACTGTTACCGAGTCACAGCCTGCATCTTCTTCAAGTTCTCAACCGGCATCATCCGCATCATCCACACAGCCAGCAGCATCTAAGGACTATGTAATTGGTGATGCTTGGGCAAGAGTTGTCGGGGATAAGCCCACTACAGAAAACTATTGGGGCCCCTATGGCAACTTCGATCTCGCTACAACACCGGGTACATTGCTGTGGTACGCCGATGACAGTACCAGTTACGGAACAATGGGATTCTTCTGGGATACTTACGATCATACGAACGGATACAAATATATGGTTTTGGTAGCCAAAACAGATGATCCTGCTGCCTGCGATGTTCAGATGTCCATTGGTCAGGATGCCAAAAACAAACAGGTCGGCAAAGCGTTTTCCGACTGGACTTTGGCAAACGGTAAAACCGGAGCAAAACTTACTTCCGAATACAAAACATATGTAATCGACTTAAAAGCAAGCGGCGTAACCCAATTCTTTGTGCAGGGCAAACCGGATTTTGCATTCAACGCCGACAAACATTCCGGCTATATGATCAGCATTGATAAAATGTATTTGACCAACACGGCTCCTGCAGCTGATAATTCTTCCGCATCTACCGTGCCGGCATCCACAGCATCTCCCTCTTCTTCAAGCAGCGTGCCAAAAACCGGTGATACCGCCGGAATTGCCGCACCTTTCGTGATTGTAATGCTTTGCGCATCTGCCAGTGTCCTCCTTCTTTTACGCGCAAAGAAAAAGAAAGAAATCTGAATAAAAGAAGCGCATTAAAATACAAAAGCCAAGCAAGAAATGTTTTGAAAAACAATTTCCTGCTTGGCTTTTCCTTTGCCCAAACAATCCTGTCCTTACGGAAATTACCGGCATTCAGCGCACCTTAGCGCCTTACGATGTTTTGATTCTCCGTACGCCTGCCTTCCGTCCAAACGCTAGTGATTAGAACCGACAAAAAGAGGAACCACAGCGAATGTGATTCCTCTTTCTTTATGTTTTTTGCTTCATTGCGCAAAGTGAGATTATTTGTAGAGTTCTACCAATCTCAGCAAATGCTCATAACGCTCATTTGCGGCTTTCTCGGACTCGCTGAACAGTTTTTCTGCACGATCCGGGAATGCGCGCTGTAAGCGGGTGTAACGGGTTTCGTTATTCAGGAAGTTCTGATACGTTCCGTCGCCCGGCTTAGAGGTAAGAGTGAACGGATTCTTTCCTTCTGCCTTAAGTGTCGGGTTGAAGGAGAACAGATTCCAGTAACCAGCCTTAACAGCTGCCTTCATCTCATCCTGGCAGTGGTTCATGCCGCCCTTAACACCGTGGAGCTCACAAGGAGCATAGCCGATGATTAAGGAAGGACCGTTGTAAGCTTCTGCTTCCGCAAGAACTTTAACCGTCTGGTTCGGGTTCGCACCAAGAGCGATTTGTGCTACATATACATAGCCATAGCTCATCGCAATTTCAGCAAGGCTCTTCTTGCCGACTTCTTTACCTGCGGCAGCAAACTGGCAAACCTCACCGATATTGGAAGCTTTGGAAGCCTGTCCGCCGGTGTTGGAATACATTTCGGTATCGAATACCATAACGTTAACATTCTCGCCGGAAGCAAGAACATGATCCAAACCGCCGAATCCGATATCGTATGCCCATCCGTCACCACCGAGGATCCATACGGACTTCTTAGCAAGGTACTGTTTCTTTTCGAGAACCGCTTTTGCATCCGGGCAGCCGGCTGCGGCAGCTTTTTCGAGTTCCACAACCAAAGCGTTAACAGCAGGTGTGTTCTCTCTGGTCTTATCCTTTGTCTCCATGAACTTATCAACAGCAGCCTTGAATTCAGCGGATGCCTTATCAGAAGCAGCCATCTTCTCAATCAAAGCGATTGCCTGGTCACGGAGAACCTTCTGGCCAAGATGCATACCAAAGCCATGCTCTGCGTTATCCTCGAACAGGGAGTTTGCCCATGCAGGACCCTGTTTGGAATCCTTATTGACAGTGTACGGGCAGGTTGCGGCAGGGCCGCCCCAAATGGAGGAACAACCGGTAGCATTGGAAATATACATATGCTCGCCGAAGAGCTGGGTAAGCAAGCGGCCGTAAGATGTTTCCGCGCAGCCTGCGCAGCTTCCGGAGAACTCAAGCAGCGGCTGGTTGAACTGTGAACCCTTCACGGTTGTGTCGGCAGGCATTCCAGGCTTTTTGCCAACGTTGGCAACCAGGTAATCGAATACCGGCTGTTCAGCTGCCTGTGTTTCCTGCGGTACCATCTTGATTGCTCCAACCGGGCAAACTGTGATACATTCGCCGCAGCCCATACAATCAAGCGGGGTTACACTCATGGTGAATTTATATTCGCTTGCCTTCGGCTTGGTATCAGCAAGCTTAATGTTGGAAGGAGCAGCCTTTACTTCGTCTGCGTTCAGCATGAACGGACGAATTGTAGCATGGGAGCAAACAAATGCACAGTTGTTGCACTGAATGCACTTTGCGGAATCCCATTCCGGAACCATAACAGCTGTACCGCGCTTTTCGTAAGCGGATGCGCCGAGTTCGAACTGGCCGTCTGCAATATCCTTAAATGCGGATACCGGCAGGCTGTCGCCGTCCATCAAAGCGATTGGGTTCATCAGTTCCTTTACCATCTTAACGGTTGCGGGACGGCCGGTAATATCGGCAGCCGGAGCATCCGGTGCAGGATTGGCCCAAGAAGCAGGAACTTCAACCTTATGAACAGCATCTACGCCGGCATCGATTGCCTTGTAGTTCATTTCGACAATTGCGTCGCCCTTCTTACCGTAGGACTTCTTGGCAGCTGCTTTCATGAAGCTAACAGCATCTTCAATCGGCATAACATTTGCGAGTTTGAAGAAAGCGGATTGCAAAATCGTGTTGGTGCGTTTGCCCATACCGATCTCTACTGCTTTGTCAATTGCATTGATGGTGTAAAGTTGAATGTTGTTGTCGGCTATGTATTTCTTAGCGGCAGCATTCAGTTTCTCATCAAGTTCTTCGTCGCTCCACTGGCAGTTAATCATGAAGATTCCGCCCGGCTTCACATCCTGAACCATCTTGAATCCCTTTACAACATAAGACGGGTTGTGACATGCAACAAAGTCCGCCTGATTGATGTAGTATGGGCTTCTAATCGGCTTGTCGCCAAAACGAAGATGAGAAATTGTAATACCGCCGGTCTTTTTGGAGTCATACTGGAAATATGCCTGAATGTATTTGTCGGTGTGGTCACCGATGATCTTAGTAGAGTTCTTGTTCGCCCCAACTGTACCGTCGCCGCCGAGGCCCCAGAATTTGCATTCCACGGTGCCCTTTGCAGCAGTGATAGGAGCCGG
This sequence comes from Bacillota bacterium, assembly GCA_023458755.1. Lineage (GTDB taxonomy): Bacteria > Bacillota > Clostridia > Oscillospirales > Acutalibacteraceae > JAEWYE01. The sequence goes on from JAEWYE010000050.1 coordinate 48,688, forward strand.
TTTCACTTCCGGTAAGCTTAAATAGGTAACATCATCGACGATACCGATTGTGAAACGAGCCTTCGGAGCATCCTTCTTCAATTCGGTGTATACCGCGAATACAGATGACGGCGGAGTATCCTTGGAACCAAGACCGTAACGGCCGCCGGTCAGAACGATGTCGTTCAGTCCAGCCTCATGCAGAGTGGTTGCAACGTCCAGATAAAGCGGATCGCCCAGTGCGCCCGGCTCTTTTGAACGGTCAAGAACAGCCAGCTTCTTAACGGTTTTCGGAAGAACCTTCAGGAGGGAAGCGGAAACCCAAGGACGATACAGACGAACTTTGATAAGTCCGACTTTTTCGCCGGCAGCGGTTAAGTAATCGACAACTTCTTCTGCTACATCGCAGAAGGAGCCCATCGCGATGATAACGCGGTCAGCATCCGGTGCGCCGTAGTAATTGAACAGATCGTAATCGGTGCCGAGTTTTTCGTTAACTTTTGCCATGTATTTTTCAACAACAGCCGGCAGTTGATCATAAACCGGATTGCAGGCCTCACGGTGCTGGAAGAAAACGTCGCCGTTTTCATGGGAACCGCGCATTGCCGGATGTTCCGGGTTAAGAGCATGCTCGCGGAATGCTTTGATGGCATCCATGTTGCACATTTCTTTCAGATCTGCGTAATCCCATTTTTCAATTTTCTGAATTTCGTGGGAGGTACGGAAACCGTCAAAGAAGTTGATGAACGGAACTTTGCCTTCAAGTGCTGCAAGATGTGCAACCGGGCTCAAGTCCATAACTTCCTGCGGGTTCGATTCTGCCAGCATAGCAAAACCAGTCTGACGGCAGGCATACACGTCGCTGTGATCACCGAAGATGTTCAATGACTGTGTAGCAACGGTACGAGCGGAAACGTCGAATACGCATGGGAGCTGCTCACCGGCAATTTTGTACATGTTCGGGATCATCAAAAGTAGACCCTGAGATGCCGTAAAAGTGGTGGTGAGAGCACCGGCGGCAAGGGAGCCGTGAACGGCACCGGCAGCGCCAGCTTCTGACTGCATTTCAACAACTTTAACCTGATTGCCGAATATGTTTTCCTGCCCTACAGCAGCCCATTGGTCCACACTGTCTGCCATTGGGCTAGACGGTGTGATCGGATAGATAGCAGCTACATCAGTATAAGCATAGGCTACATGAGCGGCAGCTGTATTACCATCCATAGATTGTTTTGATCTAGACATTTTTTTTCCTCCTTTTATTTAAAAGGACACTTTGTCCAAATAATCGACATAATTTTAACATTATTTTCGGGTTTTGTAAAGGCGGGTCAACTTGATTTTCTTATGAATTTGGGCGTATCCTAAAAATAATTTAGCTTTTATCTGTGAAACGAAAAAATTTATGTATTTCCCCCACTAATTTTTTGAGTTATCAGAACTTGAGCCATGGTAATTCTTAGCAATGCTTTTGTATCTAATATAATCATATTAACTTTTTTATTTATAGTGAATATAATTTCAATATTATTTAGTCAGAGCTAAACAACTGACAGCCAGCGTGAATGGAGTGCTTTGGTATCGCCGATCGTTTGGACAAAAAAATACGCCTGCCGACCGGCGGGCGTATTTTTCCATTATTCTGACAATAAGCAGTACGCTCAAAGTTTCAACACACATGCCTCATAGGGTTCCAATACGGTTCCTTGCTTCAGTGCAAACGAACTTTTCTTTCGGTTTCCGATTAACCATTCCGGATTGCTGCCTTTCATATCGTTCGGCAACTGAAATACAGCATCCTGATCTGAAAAATTGAGAATAACCAGTACACGGTCGTCGCCGGACTGCCGGATATAAGCCATAATCTGTTCATTTTCTTCGTTGACAGGCTGATAACTGCCGTAAACAAGAACAGGGTAATCATGGCGCAAACGAATCATGCGGCGATAGTAATGATAAATAGAATCTTCGCTGGCGACCTCTTTTTTTACATGAATGGAAGGATAATTCGGATTAACTGCCATCCACGGTGTACCGCTTGAAAATCCCGCATTCGCCGTATCGTCCCACTGCATCGGAGTTCTTGCGTTATCCCGGCATTTTTTGCGTATACGCTCCATGACATCCGGCACGGTCAGTCCGCCCTGTAAGGCACTTTTGTAGTAGTTGATGGCCTCGATGTCACGGCAGTCTTCGATGGAGTCAAACTTAGTATTAGTCATGCCGATTTCATCACCCTGAAAAACATAGGGAGTTCCCTGAAGTGTAAACAAAAGCGTTGCCAGCATTTTAGCGGACTCTGCCCGATAAACGGTATCATTGCCGAAGCGGGAAACAATTCTTGGCTGATCGTGGTTTCCAAGGAAGACGCTGTTCCACGCTTCTCCGTCCAGTCCCCGCTGCCATTTTGCAATCACTCGTTTAAACTCAGTTAGTTTCCATTTCTTCAGATTCCATTTTGATGATTTTTCCGCGTCAATGTCCATAAGTTCGCTCTGGAAAATCATATTGAGTTCGTGTTCGTCCTTGCCGGCATACCGCAGCGCATCCTTCAGCGTTGCATCCGGGGTTTCGCCCACGGTCATAATATTGTAGCGGGACAATACCCGTTCATTCATTTCCTTTAAGTATCCATGCACGTTTGGACCGTTCATAAAATAGTCTGCCGCCCATTCATACCCTCCGGCGGAAGGTACAACATCCGGCAGACCTTTTACCTTTGAAATGCAGTTAATGACATCCATGCGGAATCCGTCGATTCCTTTGTCGAGCCACCACGTCATCAGGGCGTACACTTCGTCCCGAACCTTTTGATTTTCCCAGTTCAGGTCCGGCTGCTTTTTCGAGAAGAGGTGAAGATAGTACTCCCCGCTCGCTTCGTCATATTCCCAGGCAGACGGTGTGAAAAACGAAGCCCAGTTATTGGGTTCTTTGCCGTCTTTGCCCGGCCGCCATATATAGTAGTTTCGTTTGTCGCTCTGTTTGGATCTTTTCGAATTTTGAAACCACGGGTGTTCATCGGAAGTATGGTTGACGACTAAATCCATCACAATTTTTATGTTCTTTTTATGGGCATTTGCAAGCAGTTCGTCAAAGTCGTCCATGGTTCCGAAATCGTCCATAATTTTGCGGTAGTCGGATATATCGTACCCGTTGTCGTCATTCGGCGACTGATAAATTGGAGAAAGCCATAGAACATTGATTCCAAGCTCCTGCAAATAGTCCAGTTTGGAAAGGATACCTCTCAGATCACCTATCCCGTCGCCGTTCGAATCGCAGAAAGAGCGCGGATAAATTTGATAGATAACTGCCTCTTTCCACCATTTTCGCTCGTATTCCATCCAATCACCTTATCCTTTTACCGCTCCGGAAACCATGCCTTTTACAATATTTTTTTGGAATATCAGATAAATAATCAGTGCCGGGATAATTATTAAAATTGCGCCTGCCATAATGTTTTGCCACTCCATTTTATACTGTCCCATGAATCCGTAAGCGGAAAGCTGCAAGGTTCTGTTGTCACCGGAACTGCCGATAATGAGAAGCGGAAGCAAAAAGTCGTTCCAAATCCACATGGCGTTAATAACGATAACGGAAGCGGTGACCGGCTTGAGCATAGGGAAAATAATGCTGACAAACAGGCGCAGCGGAGAACAGCCGTCCAGCATGGCGCATTCCTCCAGTTCATGCGGAATGCTTTTCACAAAGCCGTGATAGAGAAAAATTGAAAGCGGAGCGCCCAGCCCCCAGTAGATGATACCCATTCCGTACAGATTACCGATTAGCCCAAGCTGTTTGGATACTTTCACCAGAGTAATCATAAAAGACTGAAAAGGGATAATCATCGGCATAATACAGAACATGAAGATGACATAGCTGTACTTGGTTTTCACACGGGACAGTTTATACCCCGCAAGCGAGCCGAGAATAACGATTCCCGTTACGCCGATTACCGTTACAATCAAGGTATTCAGAAAGCTTTGCGGATAGTTCATGCTGGAAAAAACATTGCTGAAATTTTGGAATGTAAATTTCTGCGGAACAGACAGCACGTTTGTCATAATTTCACTGTAAGATTTGAACGAACCGAAGATCACCAGCATCAACGGTGCCAAATAAACAACTAAAACTAAAATCAGAACGATAAAAACAATGGTGGTACCCGTATTCCGTTTTTTTATGCTGCTCATGCTTCCTGCTCCTTTCTCTTTGTAATGGTAACCTGTATGATCGTAATAATCGCAACCATGATAAACAGAATAACGGATTTCGCACTGCCGTATCCGTACTGGTTGCTGTTAAAGGCTGTGTTATAGATATCCAGTGCAACCGAAGTAGTAGCGGTACCGGGGCCGCCGCCGGTCAAACTGAAAATTAATTCAAACATTTTCAGGGAATTTGCAATGGAATAGAAGGTGCAAACCGTAATAGACGGCATAATCATTGGGAGCGTAATGGAAAAGAACTGCCGTATTTTTCCTGCACCGTCAATTGTGGCAGCTTCCAGCAAATCATCGGGTACCGATTGCAAACCCGCAATATAAATCAGCATATAAAAGCCCAACGACTGCCAAACCGTAACCATTACCGTACTGATAACCGCCAGATTCGGCTCGCCCAGCCAACTCCAGCCGAACAGTGCCGCTCCTGTCGCGTCATGTATGGACTCAAAAGCACGGCTGTAAATGAATTTCCAAATAAAACCGATAATAATCAAACTGATGATGTTCGGAACATAAAACGCGGCTCTGAAAAAGCCCTTGCCGCGAATTCTTGACTGCTCCAGCAGTACAGAAAAAAGAATAGCTAGAATATTAATGAAAATGACAGCTAAAACCGCGTAAATCAGCGTGTAGGAAATTGAACTGCTGAATGTAGTGTCATTTGTAAACGCACGGATATAATTTTTCAACCCAATGAAGGTAGAACCTTTTTGAATTCCGTTCCACTTCTGGAACGAATAGTAGATGCACATAAGAAACGGTATCCCCACAAAAAGGAAAATCATAAGCACAGCAGGCATCGTAAAGCCCGCAAACTCCAGTGCGTGGGAAATCTTTTTTTTCAACGCTTTATCCATAATCTCAATCTCCTAGGTCGTGTTAAAAAGATCCAACAATTTATTCATAATACTATCGAGTATGAATCTCCAATAAAAAGCATCGACTTAATTGGAGCTTCGTATAAAAAATCAGCCTTGCATATATGCTTTTCTCTTGTAACAAGGCCTGTTGCCGATTTGCGAAAAACAGGGAGGCGTAAATACGCCCCCCTGAACAATCTCATTAGCTTTCGGCGTTATATGCGTCTACAAAGAGTTTTGTCAATGCGTCTTTTGTCTGCTGACGGTTTGCCGTACCTGCCGCATAGCTTTGGAACGCTGTTCCGAAAGGCTGTTCAATGCCGTCCGGGCCGCTGAAAATCCACCATTGGCTGGTCTTGCTGTTGGAAATTGCATCAGCGGCTGATTTTGCGAGCTGGGTATCCGGGCTTGTCGCGCCTTTTTGCGGAGAAGACTGCTTAATGACATCCGGAATCCATTTCTTGCCGTAATCGGAAGTTGTGAGCCAGTTGAGCAGGGCAAGAACTTCTTTCAGGTTCTTGGAATCCTTGGAAACACGCATGGTCAGGTTACTGTCAACCGCGACTGTGGATTTGCCGTCTTTTCTCGGTGCTTCGAGGTAACCCATGTCAATATCTTTATTGATCTTGCGGATAGAATCTTCTTCCCAGGAACCCTGGTGAATCATGGCAACTTTACCGTTTGCAAAATCGGAACACTGAATATCTGCGGTAGATTCCATCGGCTTATTGCCGCTGTATTTCTTAACAAGATCAATCAGGTCAAGAGCAAAATCCACCTGCGGCAGATCACCGAATTTTGCTTTGCCGCTCTTAATGTCGTTAAACAACGCGTTGTAGTCACCGTTGTTGGCATCGCTCATGGAAGGATACGTCATCTGCGGCAGTACCCACCACTCGGCAAAGCCGGAGCTGAACGGCTGAATGCCTTTTTTGGCTAACTTTTCGCAGGCTTGCTTGTAACCGTCAAGCGTTGTCGGAAGGTCTGTAATACCCGCATCCTTAAACAGTTTCTTGTTGTAAATAAAGGAATGGGACTGCACAAGAAATGGATATCCCAAAACCTTTCCGTCCAAAGTTACACCCTTCAGGAAAGAAGGATCCATGTTCTTCATAAAGTCTTCATTGGTCAAATCATAGGAATAATCCTTATAAACACGGTTATCATTGTAAGCACTGGACATAAACAGATCCGGAACTTCACCGGAGTTTAATTTCGATTTCAATACGGTCTGATAATCGTTCTGAACGATCGTCATGTCAAGAGTTACCTGAGGTTTTACCTTTTTGTATTCTGCCGCCATTGCCTTATACTGATCGGACAGTTCCGGGCTGTTCAGCATCAGCTTTAAGGTAACAGGTCCTGTGGATTCCGATGATGCTGCCGAAGAGGCGCCGCTTGTACTTGCCGTGTTATTTCCCGAGCAGCCGGTGAACACAGACACGATCATAGCTGCGCACAATGCCATTGCTGTTAGTTTTCTCATGTGTAAAATTCCTCCCTCATTTTTAAGCTCATGTTTCGCACATTTGCTTGACTGTATTTATCATACCACCTATGTGCAAATTGAAAATAGAAAATCGTGAATAGATAGGGGTAAAAAAAAGAACAAAAAAATTCTCCCAAAAACGATATTTTATGATATAATAAACAGAAACGAAAGGAGATATGCAAAATTAAACGATTTTTCATATGGAAAAAAGCGGAAAACATTTCCCTTTCAAAACAACTGATCGTTGCGATTACCTTAATGGTGTTTTGCCTGTTGTCCGTTGTGATCGTGTTTAATTACAACCGGACAATCAATATGATTACCGAGCAGCAGGCCGCATCGAACCTTGAAATTCTGGACCTTAAAAAAAGCAATTTCGAAAACTACTTTGATCAGATAGAAGATTATTCTATGCTGCTAAGATATAATTCCCGGCTTTTTAACATATTCAGCAGTGACCAGCCGCTCAGTTATGAAGATTCTACTTATGTATGCTCTTCGCTCCGCGATACCTTTTTATCCCGCAAGGATATTGAATCCTATAAGCTATATCTGCTTGAGAACAGGACCTGCTATACGGTCACAAAAAATGATTTCAATGTGAGGACTGCCTCTTTTCAATCTTTGGATGATATAAAATACCATAAGGAAACCTCTTCGTCAAAAAATTATCTTTACTTTCATCCCGCACAAAACACAAACGGCCAATTGGTCACGATTTACCGTTCCTTTATCAACATCATCAATCATCGGGAGATTGCTTATGTAGAGATCACGGTAAACGACTCGTTTCTGCGCGATTTATCCGATGACAACAGCGGAATGTCCAGTATCCTCTGTTTATTGGATCAAAAAAATCAGCTTTATTTTTCAGGAGACAACTCCATATTGAATTCCAAAGATTTAAACTTGCTGACAGAAAACTTTTCCGGGAAAAGCGGAAACGGCAATGTTTCTTTGGGACTTGACGGAAAAAATTATTTATCCGTTTTCAGTGATTCGGAAGACGGACGGTGGAGATTTGTTAATTTGATTCCGCAGGACAGGATGCAAAAAACAGTAGCGGAAACACGAAATCTGAGCCTGATATTGGCCGCGATTGCTTTTGCCGCCGCCGGCCTGGTGATTTTTGCAATGATCCGCATGCAGCTAAAGCCTCTTCAACTTTTGGCCAAGCATATGCAAAGCGCCGGTAAGGGCGATTTTAAAACAAAAATTGATTTTGGCGGCAACGCGGAGGTCAAAAATCTTTCCCGTCAATTCAATTCGATGATTACTCATATTGATGAACTGATTCAAAAAAATTATATTGCCGATTTAAATGAAAAAACGGCACGTCTGAAAGCATTGGAAGCACAAATCAATCCTCATTTTCTTTACAACACCTTGCAGGCAATTTCAACCGAGGCGGTTTTAGCCGGTCAGCAAAATATCGTCAAAATGATAAACGCACTTGCATCGCTGCTGCGTTATTCGATTCAGAACAAAGACCTTGTCCGTGTGGAAACCGAAATTAAGCACGTACAGGAATATCTATTTTTGCAAGCCGCACGATTTGAAGACCGTCTCTCCTATCAAATTGCCGTGGACCCGCAAACCGCAGAAATGCTGATTCCGAAAATATCGATTCAGGTATTGGTGGAAAACTCCATTATTCACGGTTTCAGCAACAACGGCGGCGATATTCTGATTGCCGTGGATGTTAAAATTGAGAATGAATTTCTGCATGTTTGTGTAGCGGATAACGGCAGCGGTATGACACCGCAGCGACTGGAGGAAGTCTGCCGCCTGATGGACCCGAGCAACCCGGACGGTAACGAAATTGGGCTGCCAAACCTCGCTTCACGGTTGAAGATTTTATTTCATGACAGCGCGGAATTGTCGATTTCGAGCCAGTTGAATCGCGGGACAAAAGTAGAAATGTGGATTCCTTTGGCAGAAGGGAGCAGTGCCGATGTATAAGTCCTTGATTATTGACGACGAAAAGCCGGTACACCGGGTCATCCATGCTCTTGGGCACTGGTTTGACCTGGACATATCTGCGCCGGAATCGGCATATGACGGCCGCGCCGGCTTAAGCACCATGCGTGAGCTGCGGCCGGATATTGTGTTTTTGGATATGCAGATGCCCATTTTAAACGGCGTTGAATTTTTAAAAGCCGCTACCCCTGAATTTCCCAAAACAAAATTCATAGTGGTAAGCGGATACGATGAATTCACCTATGCAAAAGTGGCGATTCAGTATCGGGTATTGGATTATCTTTTGAAGCCGATTGTGGAAAGCGAACTGAATGCTGCGTTAAAAAAGGCGCGGGACTTTCTGGATGCCGAACATCATATCGCAAGAAACAGCGTACCGCAAGCGCCTGATATCAGCACCGAAATGCTTGCACAGGCCGTAAAAGATTATTTGGATAAAAATTATTCGAAAGATGTGCATTTATCCGAGCTGGCCGACCGCTTCCATTTTTCAAAAGAATATATTTCCAAACTGTTCAAAGGGAAATATGATGCCGGAATTTATGAATATGTATTAAATCTTCGAATGACCCGCGCAAAAGAACTGCTTTTGGACGAAAGCCTGCAAGTCCAAACTATCTCGGAACGTTTAGGCTACAAAGATAATAATTACTTCAGCAAAGCGTTTCGCACTTTTTATGGAATCTCACCGTCCGAATTCAAAGAGAAAGCGGAACACAGTGAAATCCCAACAAAATAACAGAATTCAAATGATATCCTCAGAGATGCGGTCATGCCCCATTTCTGAGGATTTTTTTAAATTTTCAAAAAAGCGTAAAATTACTTTGACAGATAGAGCAATGTGTGATATTATTCTATCAGATAGAGTTCTGCCTGATGGTATTCTATTACATTGCACTTGTGACATCAAATGAAACGGAGGAATGTCATTGATTAGCAGCGATATTATTCGAGGCCATCTCGACGCGATTATTCTGCGGCTGATTTGCGAAAAAGACTGTTACGGGTATGAAATCGCAAACGAAATCGCAAGCCGAACCAATAATCAGTTCAAAATTAAAGAAGCAACTCTGTACGCGGTTTTTCAGCGATTGGTAAAAAAAAGGCTGATTGAGTCTTATTTGGGAGATGTGTCACTGGGCGGAAGACGCCGATACTACCGAATTACCAATTTGGGGCGTGAGTATTTAAACGAAGAAATTCGCAACTGGCACGATGCCCGTGATATTATTAACATTTTTATGGAGGGATTACAATGAACGAAATCGAAACCCACATTTACAAGCTCTTTAGGGGAATACCGGAAAGCCTCCGCAAGCAGGAAATCATGCAGGAAGTAACACAAAATCTGAAGGAAAAAGTATCGGATTTGATGGAACAGGGGCAGACAGAACAGCAGGCAGTAAAAACCGCGCTTGAAGATTTCGGAGATATTGACGATTTAAAGCAGGAACTGGAAAGCAGCGCGGAAGTTATGAAAAAGAAAAAAGTCGGGCTCTCGCTTGCCTTTTCCGTGTGGGGCACCATTTTGATTGTTGCGTTCTTTCTGTTCCTCAATTTTTACTATTCACCGCAGGTAATTTGGTTCGTTTACCCCACATTTGCCATTCTTTGGTGGCCGATGGCGATGTTTTTTCACTGGTATCATATACAAGATAATAAACCGGTTGGGTTTTCCTTTTCTGTTTGCAGTTTTCTGTTAATCATGGCCCTTATCGTGTTTATCAATTTCTATTACACGCCGGCGGTCATTTGGTTTGTTTACCCGGCTTTTGCGGTAATTTGGTGGCCGCTCGCCATGTTCTTCCACCGGATGCGCCAAAAAAGCAGAAGGGAGAATGATCTTGATGGATACAATGAATAACCGGAAAAAGCAATCAACCGGCCGCCGCTATTCCATCGGATTTTCCGTTGCGGGCAGCCTCCTGATTATCTTGTTTTTGGCTTTTATCAATTTTTCAACCGGCGTAAAGTTCCCCTGGTTTGTATTTCCGGCTTATGCGGTGCTGTGGTGGCCAATTCTGACCATCTTCATCGGGAGGCATTCCGTAAAAGCTTTATCCTTAATTGGCAGCCTTGCCACCATTGCTTTGCTGGTGATTGTCAATTACCTGACCTCTTGGAGCTATCCGTGGTTTCTCTATCCCTCTTTCGCCATCCTTTGGTGGCCGCTCTCCGCATTTTTGGGTCAAAAGCACAGCAAGTCTTTTTCGATTGCGGGAACCCTTGTGCTGACCGTCTTCTTTCTTATCACCAATTACATTTCGTCACCTTCATACATTTGGTTTTATTACCCGCTATTTGCTCTGATTTGGTGGCCGTTAAGTGTATTCTTTGCCCGTCCCGAAACGATGAAGGGGTATTCCATACTCGGAGCAGTAATTCTTCTCGGCTTTTTCACACTGGATAACCGTTTACATTCTCCATTTTGCCCCTGGGCACTGTTCACCTATTTTCCGGTACTGATGTGGCCGGCCGGAGTCATGCTCAATAGACGCCTTTCCAAACTTTCCGCTGCACTGATGATTAGCGCTGCCGGAATTCTTTATTATGTAATCTTAAATGTCTATGTTTTTCAGGGATTTCCATGGGCAATTTTCCCTGCATATTTATTTTTATGGTGGCCGCTTGCCATTGCTTTCGCAAAACGCGGGCGTTTGCTGCATTTTTCTATTATTGCATTCCTAATGACCGCCGCATTGTTCATTACTGTGAACCTAATCACTTCACCGCAAGTAATATGGGCGGTTTACCCGATTTTCGGACTGATTTGGTGGCCTCTGGCAACCTACTATTTTGTATATCGCCGCGGTGAAACGGGAATTATTCATTGATAAGCAGAAACACCTTCGGGCATTGCGTCCGAAGGTGTTTCTGTTTATTATGAATTTTTTAAAAGTGATTATGTTAAAAGAATGTTTATAAATTATTCACCATAACACGGCCTTTGGCAACAACCATTTTAATGGCAAAGTCTTTGTCTAATACCACTAAGTCGGCCGTTTTACCAACCTGAATGCTCCCGATTTCTTTCTCCGCACCGATTTCGATAGCCGGGTTGATGGTGACCGATTTTATCGCCTGACGCAGAGGAATTCCGAACCGAATCAAATTTTTGACTTCGTCATAAAGGTTAGTGGTGGAACCCGCAATAGTACCATCCGCCAATCTGGCCTGACCGTCTTTTACGTATACCGTCTGTCCGCCTAGTTCGGAAACGCCGTCCGGCAAACCGGCCGCACGCATGGAATCACTGATAACCACCGTTCGGTCTTCACCCAACAGCCGGAACGTGGTTCGCAGCACTGCGGGATGGATATGGAATCCGTCACAAATGATTTCTGCTTTCACACACTCATTGTCAAACACGGCACCCACAACGCCGGGATTGCGGTGGTTGAGTCCTGCCATTGCATTGTAAAAATGGGTGACATGATGGATGCCCAAATCAAAAGCGGCTTTTGCCTGCTCATAATTCGCATCGGTATGTGCCAGCGACACACTGCAGAACTTGCTCACCTGCCGGATGAATTCTTCTGCCCCTTCGCGTTCCGGTGCAATATCCACCAACTTGACGATACCGCCGCAGTTATCAAACATCTGCTTAAATTCCTGCCAGTCCGGTGTACGCACATACTCTTCCTTCTGCGCCCCACGGTGGCTCGCGGAAATATAAGGACCCTCCATGTTCACGCCCTGCACCGCGGCGCCTTCCGGCGGATTTTCCATACAGTTCTTTACGTTGGAAAGAGCCGCTTCAATCTGTTCCACCGAAGTAGTCATCGTCGTCGGACAAAATGAAGTCACACCTTTGGTAATCAAACATCCCGCCATTTTTTCAATGGCTTCTCTTGTCGCGTCACAGGTATCCGAGCCGGCACATCCGTGAATATGAATGTCGACAAAGCCCGGTACAATCAGGTAACCGTTCAAGTCATAGCTGTCATTTCCGGTCAGATTTGGGGAGACTTTTTCAATTTTCTGCCCTTGTACCGAAAGATCAGATTCAACCACATCGAAATTCTCATCGAACAGCTTCGCATTTTTCAAAATCATAGCTCTTTACCTCTTCCTATTCAGATTTACTGAAATTTGGGCTTCCGTTTTCAGCCCGATTGAATTTACAGTATAACCCAAATTGTTGAGTCATTAATTGCCTATTGAGAAAATCGAAACTTTTTTCGAAATAGGCAAACAAAAAATATTGTATAGACGCAAACGAGCGAGGGGCATCCGGTAAGCTTTCGGATACCCCTCGTTCGTTTTATTAGAGGATGGTTTTGTTAAATTCAGCGCATTTTTGTCTGACCGTAATAGGCATTCGCGCCGTGCTTGCGCAGAAAATGTTTATTGAGCAGTTCCTGCTGCATAGCGGGGACAGGAGTTTTGCTCAGATTTTCGGTGTGCCACGCCATCATGGCAAGCTCTTCGAGAACCACAGAATTATGTACGGCGTCGAAACAATCCTTGCCCCATGTGAACGGTGCGTGGGACTTCACGAGTACAGCGGGCATGTGATCCGGATTGGCTCCCTGAAAAGTCTCCACAATGACCTTTCCCGTTTCTTTTTCGTATTCTCCATTGATTTCCTCCGGTGTCATGGCTCTGGTACAGGGAATCTCGCCGTAAAAATAGTCGCCGTGCGTCGTTCCGTATGCCGGAATGCCGCGCCCCGCCTGCGCCCAGATGGTTGCCCAGCGCGAGTGCGTATGCACCACACCGCCGATATTCGGAAATTGATTATAAAGCTCGCAGTGCGTGGGGGTATCGGTGGAAGGATTTAAATCGCCTTCTACCTTTTCCCCCTTTAAATTCATAACAACCATATCCTTCGGCGAGAGTTTCTCGTAATCCACGCCGGACGGCTTAATGACAAACAGTCCGCTTTCACGGTCAATACCCGAAACATTGCCCCAGGTGAAGACAACCAGATTGTGTTTTGGAAGCAGTAAATTTGCTTCACAGACCTGTTCCTTTAATTTTTCCAGCATCGTATCATCTCTATTTCTTCAGTTTCCAGATCAAATCGTTCCAGGTAAGCTCCTTGCGCAGCTCGTTGATATCGGTGTCTTTACCGATATGAATGAACTCGATATCCATAATCTCCGCAAAGTCGCGCATTTCTTCGGCAGTTAGGGCATAGCTGATGACGGAGTGATGTGCGCCGCCCGCATAAATCCACGCTTCGGCAGAGGTTTCCAGACTCGGCAGCGGTTTCCACAGTACACCGGCTACCGGCAGATTTGGCATATCGTGCTCCTGTTTCTGGCAAATCACATCGTTGGCAATCATGCGGAAACGGTCACCCATATCGATGATGGTTACCAGAACGGCGGGGCCGTCGGCAGCCTTGAAGGTCAGGCGGGCCGGGTCTTCCCTGTCGCCGATTCCGAGCGGCACAACTTTGATCTTCGGTTTTTCGCTCGCGACGGTCGGGCATACTTCCAACATATGTGCGCCCATATTCATGCCGCACGCGGGGTCAAAATTATAGGTATAGTCTTCCATGAATGCCGTGCCGCCCTTTTGGTCAGCAGACATAAGCTTCATGATTCTGCAAAGCGCGGCTGTTTTCCAGTCGCCTTCGCCCGCAAAGCCATAGCCCTGACGCATTAAATCCTGCGCGGCCAAACCGGGCAATTGGCGGAGCTGCTGCAAATCCTGAAAATTGGTGTGGAACGCACCGAACTTTTCGGTTTCCATAAACTTTTTAATCGCTGCTTCTTCTCTGGCCTGATAGCGAACCGCGTCGATGTTATCCGTTGCCATTTCATAATGCTCGGCATATTCCTTCATCTGCGCGTCAATTTCTTCTTCCGTTACGGCTTCCACCAGCCTGATGATGTCTCCAACGCCGTAATGGTCGACCTGCCAGCCGAATTTGATATGTGCTTCAACCTTATCGCCATCGGTAACGGCAACCTCGCGCATATTGTCGCTGATACGCAGGACACGGAGCTGACGGCTTTCGTACGCACCGACGGCGGCACGCATCCAGCCTGCCATGCGCTTGCGCATAGTTTCATCCTTCCAGTAACCGGAAATTACCTTTTGCTGCAGCCGCATTCTTGCCGTGATAAAGCCATGCTCACGATCGCCGTGCGCGGACTGATTCAGGTTCATGAAATCCATATCAATACTGTCCCACGGAATATCGCGGTTAAACTGGGTATTCACATGAAGCAGCGGTTTTTGCAGAACACGGAACCCGCGAATCCACATTTTGGACGGAGAAAAGGTGTGCATCCATGTAATAATACCGGCGCATTTCGGGTCGTTGTTCGCCTGGGTAATTACCTTGTAAATTTCATCGGAATTGCGTACCACCGGTTTGAACACGACTGTGCACGGAATCGTATCATCCGCGTTAAATCCGTCTACCATGGTTTTGGAATGTTCATCAACGGTTTGAAGAACCTTTTCTCCGTATAAATCCTGACTGCCGACCACAAACCAAAACTCATATTTTTTTAGTGAAGCCATATTTGCAAACCCCTTTCAAAATTCAAATTATCTAATTTTTCATCGAAATATACCAGTGTTTTAGATTGACCAAAATTTCGGAGAGTTCTCATCACTTCTTAGCTGCTGTGTGTTTCCATACGCAATCCAAGGAAATAAGGGCGGGAACCGCCTTGATTCTCCAATGAGGCGAAAGATTTGACTATTAAGCGTTTTTCTTAATTTCTTTTAGACGCTTCATAACATCATTTGCGCCGCGGCCGAAATAATCGTGCAGCGTGCGGTATTCCGTAAATAACTGGTCGTAAATCGCGGCATTTTCCGGAATCGGCTGATAAATGGTATCCTTGATTTTACCCATCACTCTTGCCGCTTCAAACACGGAATCATAGCCGCCCGCAGTCTTGCCCGCCGCAACGGCTCCGAAAATGGCTGAACCAAGCGCTGGGCCTTGAAGCGAGCCCGCAATTTTGACCGGCATATTGATGACATCCGCGTAAATCTGCATGGTCATGGGGTCTTTCTGCGAAATACCGCCGGAAGCGAAAAATTCTTCAACCGGAACACCGTGTTCGCGGTAGTTTTCAATAATCATCCTTGTGCCGTAGGCAGTCGCTTCAATCAATGCGCGATAGATTTCTTCCGGCTTGGTTTGCAGGGTCATGCCAAGCATCATACCGGTCAAATCTACGTCTACCAGAACGGAGCGGTTGCCGTTCCACCAATCGAGCGCCAGCAGACCGCTTTCACCCGGCTTTTGTTTTTCGGCTTTTTCACGCAGATACTTATGTATGTTTTTGCCTTCTTTTTTGGCTTCCTCATAGTAGGAAGCGGGCAGGCAATTATCAATAAACCATGCAAAATGGTCACCCACACAGGACTGCCCGGCCTCGTAGCCGAAGTAGCCCGGCATAACACCGTCCTGCACAACACCGCACATACCCGGAACCTGGTGTTCCTCAGTACCCATCATGATGTGACAGGTGGAGGTACCCATAATTGCAAGCATTTTTGCTGGGCCGTCAATACCGACAGCAGGCACACAGACATGTGCGTCCACATTGCCGACCGCAACCGCGGTACCGGCTTTTAGTCCGGTCAGTTTCGCCGCTTCGGGTGTAATTACGCCCGCCTTGTCACCCAGAGGGATAATATCGTGGGAAAGCTTTTCATCCACCACATGCTCCAGCTTCGGGCTGAGTGCCTTGAAGAAGTCATTGGACGGATAGCCGGTCTTTTTATTCCAAATCTCCTTGTAGCCTGCGGTACAGGAGTTGCGGGTTTCTTTGCCGCAAAGCTGCCAGATAATCCAGTCCGCCGCCTCAATGAAACGATCCATCGCGTCATAAGTTTCGGGGTCTTCATCGGCAATCTGCCAGATTTTCGGGATTGCCCACTCAGAGGATATTTTTCCGCCGTAATTTTTCAGCCATGCTTCACCGCGCTGTTCCGCAATTTCATTTAACGCGTTTGCTTTATCCTGTGCGGCATGGTGCTTCCACAGTTTTACATACGCATGCGGGCGGTTTCTGTATTGCGGTAAAAAGCACAGCGGCGTGCCGTCCTTTTTCACCGGCAGTACCGTACAGGCGGTAAAATCAGTGCCGATACCGACAACATCCTCGTTGGAGACACCGGATGCCTTTAAAACCGCCGGAATTGTGTGCGCCAGCACGTCGATATAATCCTGTGGGTCCTGCAAAGCCCAGTCATGGCCAAGTTTTGTTCCGTCCGGCAGCGTTTTGTCCATTACGGCATGTGGATATTCATAAACAGACGAAGCAATTTCTTCCCCGGTTGTTACGTCTACCAGCACAGCCCGGCCGGAAAGCGTACCATAGTCCACGCCAATCGCATATTTACTCATTGTGTCGTTCCTCCCAAAATTATTTCATGCCTGCTCATAATTCAGCAGACATTTTGTACAAGAAAACGGGCTTTAAAGTTGTACGTACAACTTATACTGTGATAATACACTGTTTCCGCAAAATAGTCAAGTGAGTTTTTGGGGGAATTGCAGATTTATTTATTAATCATAACCATTTTCAGCACTTCGGATTTTTCCGGCTGGGTGTTTTCGACAAGATTGATAATTTTATTCGCCGCCGCTATGCCCATTTTCTCCTTCGGGTGTTCAAAGGTGGTGATTTTCAAAGAAGAATACTCTAGCAGATTAGCATTGTCACAGCCCGTCACCGCTGCATTCTCCGGCACCTTGACACCGTGATTTTCAAGCAGCCGAATCAGGGAATAAGCAATCTGATCGTTGTAACACACAATACCGTCGCAGCCTTCCAATCGATTGAATATGGTATCCGTTTGATTCGTAAACAGGCTTTCCGTTTCGGAGGTTGTAAACCAAATGACCGTATCATCGTCCAATTCTTTTTGACATTGTATGATCCCGCCGGCAAATCCGGCATAGCGTTCATGCCCCTGCATATCGTCGGACTTAAAAATTCCGCCAAGCTTTTTGCAGTGCTTTTCCTGTATCAGATATTTTGCGGCTGCTTCCCCGCATTCACGGTCATTGGTGGTAATATGAACACAGGGGAACTCACGATAAAATCCATTGATAAACACATAGGGAATCCCGCATTCATCCAACTGCTTATAAAGGGAAAGATTGGGGTTTGGCAGCGCCGTTTTCGTGCCTTCCACAATGATTCCGTCCACTTTTTTCTCAAGAAAGGAGTGCAGAATCTTATTCTCATTCTCCACCCGGTTTTTGGTTACCCCTAGCGTCAGCGAATACCCTCTGCGGGAGAGTTCGGACTCGATTCCGCGAATGATACTGGGAAAAATATAATCGGTAATATATGTGGTAATTACGCCGATGGTCATCGTTTTGGCAAATTGCTTCCCCTTGCGGTGCACATAGGTTCCGCTTCCCCGTTCACGCCGGAGCAAACCCTCTTCTTCCAGTACACCGAATGCCTGACGAACCGTTTGGCGGCTGTAGCCGTACTGTTCGGAAAGCTCGTTTTCAGACGGCAGCTTATCGCCGTCGAGGTAAGTCCCGTTTTGTATTTTACTGCGAATGACATCGGCCAAAAGACTGTACTTGGGGCTGTTCATCATAAGTAACCTCTCAGATGGATTATTCATACAACTTAACCGTACAACTTATCATACAATGTCACCATCCATTTTGCAACAAAAAATTATGCTTTCTGCCAAAAGCAGCAATCAAAGGGAACCATTTTCGCTATTAGAATACGGCTGCCAACAGTTGAATTTAGAATCGAATAGATGTATACTAGGGAAATGCAAAATTCCATTCCGCATTCATTCATTTATGCGGTTAGTAAAGGAGAAAATATGGTACTGATTGAAATCCTGAAAGCAATAGTATTCGGCATTGTAGAAGGCATTACCGAATGGCTGCCGATCAGCAGCACCGGCCACATGATTCTGCTGGATGAGTTTTTGAAGCTTAACACAAGTGCAGCGTTTAAAGAAATGTTTTTGGTTGTCATACAGCTCGGTGCGATTCTGGCAGTCGTCGTCCTGTTCTGGAAAAAGTTGATACCTTTTTCCTGCAAGAGCGGATTCACCGTAAAAAAAGATATTCTTTCCATGTGGCTGAAAATCATCATTTCCTGCGTTCCAGCCGCAATTGTCGGCATATTGTGGGATGATAAGCTGAACGCGCTGTTTTACAATTACCAGACCGTTTCCGTCATGCTGATTCTGTTCGGTATTTTCTTTATTGCTGTGGAAAGCTACAACAAGGGTAAGCATCCGAAAATCACGGCTCTTTCGGAGATTACGTATCAGACGGCACTGCTGATCGGATTTTTCCAGCTCATTGCGGCTGTTTTTCCGGGCACATCACGTTCCGGTGCAACCATTGTCGGCGCCCTGCTAATCGGTGTATCCAGAACCGTCGCGGCGGAATTCACCTTCTTTCTGGCGATTCCCACCATGTTCGGCGCAAGCCTTCTAAAACTGGTAAAGTTCGGATTCCATTTTACCGGCACTGAAGCAGCCATTCTGATTGCAGGCATGATTGTTGCGTTTTTGGTATCAATCGTTGCCATTAAGTTCCTGATGGGATACATCAAAAAACATGACTTTAAAGTATTCGGTTGGTATCGCATCGTGCTGGGCTGCGTTGTCCTGCTGTACTTTTTCCTTCATACCATTGCATAAATAAGCATATTGAAACAATCAGCGGTCACCCGATAAAACGAGTGACCGCCACTTTTACAAAAATGACCTGTAAGAAAACAGTCAGCGCTGTTTCTTGCAGGTCATTTTACATGATAAACTGTATTTATTTGATAACTTACAGTTTGGTTACATTTACGTATTTTTTAATGATTGCCGGGTCGGGAGAAACCATATCCAGTTCGGACTGCTGAATAACAAAATCCGGATAACCGAGAGCACCCATTTCTTCAAGGTCAAGACCTTCGATTTCGACTTCCGGTTTCACTCTGAGGCCCCATACCTTGTTGAGGAATTTGAACCATACAAAGGAAAGACCGAAGCCCCATACAATCAAAACACCCACTACAATCAGCTGTGCTGCAAACTGGTCAACACCGCCGTAAAGCAAACCGGTTACGCCGCCTTTTACGCCGTTGATTCCGTCACCATAGGAACCGTCTGCAAACAGTCCAAGGGCTAAGACACCCCAGACGCCATTTACACAGTGAACGGAGATCGCTCCGACCGGGTCATCAATTTTGAGTTTGTTCTCAACAAACGGAACCGCCAAACAAACAAGAATACCGGCAATCGCTCCGATTACAAATGCCCAAATGCCGTTTACAAACGCACAAGGTGCTGTGATGGCAACCAAACCGGCGAGCGCACCGTTTGCGGTCATGGAAGGATCCGGTTTGCCGTATTTAATCCACATATAGAACATGGCAACCAAGCCACCGATAGCACCGGCAATCATGGTGTTAGTAGCAACAACCGCAAGTCTGAAATCACCCGCATTCAGAGTGGAACCTGCGTTGAAAGAGAACCAGCAGAAGAACAGGATAATGGTACCAACGATTGCCATTGGAATGTGATGTCCGGGGAACGCTCTTGCCGTGCCGTCTTTTTTGAATTTGCCAATTCTCGGGCCAATTACAATCGCACCGGCCAGTGCCATCATGCCGCCCATAGAATGAACAACCGCGGAACCCGCAAAATCAACGCCGCCATGGCCAAGGCCGAAGTTCGTGCCGAGTGTTGCCAGCCAGCCGCCGCCCCACATCCAGTTACCAAACAGCGGATAGTAAATCATGGATACAAAGAAGGAAGAAATTACAACCGCAGAATACTTGACACGCTCTGCCATGGAACCGGTCGGAATGGTAACCGTCGTATCCATGAACACCATCTGGAAGAAGAACAAGGCGTAAATGCCTGCGTCATACGTGTTGCCGGATTGCAGGAGAAATCCTTTATAGCCGAGGATTCCGCCGAAACCGGGTATGGAGAGCAGCCCGTTGAGTGCTGCACCGCCGCTGCCCAAGTTAATATTGCCGCCGGAACCGCCGAACTGAAGTGCAAAACCAACCAGAAAATATCCCACTGCACCGACTAGAAATACCATGAAGTTCATGGTCATTGTGTGAGCCGCGTTCTTCCCGCGGCAAAAACCGGTTTCAACCATTGCAAAGCCGCACTGGAAAAAGAATACCATAAATCCGGTAATCATAACCCAAACAAAGTTCGCGCTGAGCTGTGCCTTGTTTGTGGCAACCGCTACATCGGCAACCGTTTTAACAGATTTATCCACTGTTGCCGCCGCATAAGACGCACCGGTCGGATCGGCTGCCGTTGCCGCGAACGCAGCGGAGGAAAGCAGCACCGTAACCATTACCAATAACACGGAAATGCTTAGAATTCTAGTGATTTTTTTCATGTGAATACCCCATTTCTAAATTGTTATTTATCTGCTCTTAGCCCTGTTTTTCTTTTTAAAATTGTCCCAAGAAAATCTTGACGTTGATTTATAAAGCTCATCCCGCAAGCTGCGGAGTGAAATAAGATTACGAATTCCTAAATATAAAACGCAAACGCCAAAAACAATTCCTGAAACCTGTGTGTTAATTACTTGAAAATTAATATGGTTAATATAGCTATAGATACAAAAAAACAAACCGGATACACTGACCGCACACGCTACAAGGAATAGTACGGCGATAATTACCTTTTTCTTTGTTTCGATCGGAGCGCCCACGCTTTTAGATTGCATCTTCACCACTCTCATTCGTTCTGATTTTGACTGCTTGCTCTACATTATAAACAAAGATTTTTCCGTCGCCAACCTCACCGGTTTTAATCTTCTCGGTTATCTTTGCTATTAAATCCGAGACAATGTCATCATGTACGACTGTTTCAACTTTTACTTTTGGGAGAAGGTTCAAATTAAACTCGGTGCCTCTGTAAATCTTTTTTCTCCCTTTTTGGTGTCCGCAGCCGGAAACCATGGTAACGGTCATGCCCAAAACCTGCAGTTCATTGAGGATTTCTTTTACATCCTCAAGCTTTTCAGGTCGGACGATCATTTCTACTTTTTTCATAACATCCATCTCCTTAATCTGAATAAATAAAAAAAGGCGCCGATTTTGAAACTGGTTCAAAATCGACGCCTTCGCCGCACTTATAAAATCCCCTTGGATAAATACAAAAATACAAAATGCCGGTATCCGCATTATGCAAATACCGGCATCGTTGCCCGTTTGTTTAATTTGAGACTTTTGAGAAGTTAAAGAACATCTTCCCCGCTTTCGCCTGTTCGAATCTTGATGGCCTGTTCTACGTTGTAAACAAAAATCTTCCCGTCGCCGACTTCACCGGTATGAATTCTTTCGGTAATTTTTGAAATCAACGGAGCTACCTTTTCATCTCGTACAACCGTTTCGACTTTTACTTTCGGCAAAAGGTTCATGCTGGACTCGGTTCCGCGATAAACAGTCTTTCTACCCTTTTGCTTGCCGCATCCGGATATCATGGTAACGGTCATACCGAAGATTTCCAATTCATACAACGTTTCTTTTACATCTTCCAACTTTTCGGGCCGTATAATCATTTCAACTTTTTTCGTAACCTCATCCCCTTAATATTTTTAGTTTTTAATTTTTTTCGAAAAAGGCGCTCCGATAATTTCGGAACGCCTTTGTTCTTTGCTTTATATTTATAGAATACTCCAAATATTTGAAATGTCAACGGTTGTGTTCACAATTTATTAAAATTCATCACATTGCTGTAAGTAAAGTAAATTTTAATGTTTCTTTTTGTGATAACACACATAATATTAAGCAATTTACTCATTTTGATTTATATTAATAGGCCAAACAGATAGAAAGATTTAGGAATGTTGCCCTCTGGCGCTACAGCACAGACCGTTCATAATGAAGCCAAACATAAACAAACGACGAATTTCTGTAGGTTTGTCAATGATATGTTACACCAAGAGTAAAGAAATCATGAAGCACCTGTTTAGGAGACTGCCACTTGAGAGGGCGCATAGGAAAAGCATTGTATTTATGAATATAGGTTTTTAATTGAGC
>JAEWYE010000051.1 GCA_023458755.1 Bacillota bacterium
TCGGGACAAGCGTTTGCCTCTATTATTTCTACGCCTTTTTGTTCGCATAGCTTTCTGAGTATTTGCCCGATATCTGTTCTTATGTCTCTATAGATCACTTGCCTGCGATATTTTGGTGCAAACACAACATGGTATTGACATCTCCATTTGGTATGCTCTAAACTATTTATGTCTTTCATTATAAAGACCTCCTCGATATTTTTGTTAGGTTGGCAGACCGTAACTTTAATATATCGGGGAGCTTTATTTTTGTTCATAGCTTAAGCTTTTTACCCACCAGCAGAGCTGGTGGGTTTTATTCCATAAAAAATAAGTCTAGACCGAGTTTATCGGCCTAGACTTATAAATAGAAGCAGCTTATTTTTTATCAAAATACTCAAATAATTTCTGTATATCATTACTTTGCAAAATAGGGATAATTTCACTTAAGATTTGCAAATCACAATCCCACCACGCAATTTCTAGCAACTTTTTTATGGTTTCTTCATCAAAACGATAGCGGATTAGCTTTGCAGGATTCCCCCCCACAATGGCATAATCAGGAACATCTTTTGTAACCAACGCATTTGCACCAATCACAGCTCCATTACCAATATGAACACCAGATAATATTTTTACACCGTTAGCAATCCACACATCATTTTCAATGACTACGTTTCCTTTGCTTTTGGGATGACCTTTAATATATCCATACGAATTTGGGACTAAAACATTAAAAGGATAAGTAGTAATCCAGTCTGGTCTGTGTTCACCACCCAAATAAATCGTAACATTTTCTGCAAAGCAGCAGAACTTTCCAACAATTAGTTTTGAAGTCGCGCCGACTTGTGCAATAGCTGGGCTCAGATCTGTATAATATGTAAAATCTCCAATCTCTAAGAGGCCAACTTTTGAAATACTGTGATATTTATCACGCAGTGCTTTGAGTTCAATAATTTTCAAGTTGCTTTTAGGTACATCACGTAATGATACCGGTTGAAACACTTTCTTGGCATCTTGTGCTTCCTTTGCTTTTTCTAATTTATCCATTTAATTTACTCCCTAACTTCATTGCAGAACATTTCTTCCAATCGCTTTTGGCGCCTGCGCAGATTGGATTTGAATCTGATAGCGCTTTACGTCCTCGTCATTCGGCAGCATTTCAGCAAGTTCGGCAAGCACAGTCCCTGCTTCTTCATATTGCTCCTGCAATAAAAATTGTTCAATTTGCGCTTTAACTTCACTAGCCAATTCATCAAATTCCTCATTCTGCGCCTGCGCTTGTTCTTCCTTTGTTTCATGAATGTTTTCAAAATACTTCATGAGTGTTTCAATCGGCTCTTTCATAATTGGGTAATGCTGAAGTGCAATTTTTAAATTGCGGATATAAGCAAGTTCGTCGCCGGATTGATAGGCGTCAAATGCCAGTGATGCATAGTGTCCAAAACGGTAAGCACGCGGCAAAATAGAAATATTCTCTTCGGTAAACATATCCGGTTTATAAATATGGTGCGCGTAAAAGGCCACATCTTGCACATAACTTTTAAAGTACAGAACATATTGCTCAAAATTCATACCCTCACTAAACAAAACTACACGTTCACGCAGGCATATCGACCAATACAATCCTTTTAAGCTGTCATTGTAGGAATGTTTTAAAAAATAGTAAATAGTTACAGCTGCAAAATCCAAGTGACTGCCGATAATTTGCCCTGTATAAAGCTGCAAGTCTTCAACGTCGAACAAATTAGTGAATGGTGTGATATCTAAATCTCGTTTCATGGCAATGTACAACACATCTGCATAATAGGGATTCCAATCAGTAAAACTGTTCACAAACCAATCAATTAGGTGCAAAGTTTCTTCCTGATTACCTTCCGCATCAGCAAATCGCAATTTGTTCAATGAAATGTAAGGGTCATCACTTTCAGTCCGTGCAAGCGATCTTACAAAATCCAGACGTACATTCTTGTTCTGTTTGAGGTATTCCTCTGTTCTCTGAATAAAATCTTCCTGCTTCTTTTTATCATTTGTTTCTTTGATTCTTGTATATAAATCAATGATTCGTTCATAATTACCTGACTTATCAGCTATCGTTAATCCGATTAAGACAATTTTATATGCAATCGTCTCCATCTCTGACAAATCTGCTTTATCAAAATAGGAAATAGCACAATCATATTCTTTTAAAAGTGTGTAACATTTTGCAATACTAAACAGTGCATCCGCGTAGGCCCACGACATGATACTATCAGATCCACCCATTAGAAGCGCTTCATTATTCAACTTGCCTTCCTTATATTTTTTGTAAGTATCAAGATAAGAAAGTCCTGACTGAATCGCTTGTTCATATTGTTCCAACATCATATAGGCAAGCATCTGCAGCCAGTAAACATCCATATGATAAGTTTCAATTTCTTCATTTTCCTTAAGAAATTTCTGTGCGGTATCCACAGCATCTTGGAATTGATTATTGTTATAATAATATTTTACCAGCAGGACAGTGATTTCTAGACGGCGTCCTCTTTCCGGGTGTTTTTCTTCAACTGCAAGACCCTTTAAGCACCATTCGATTGCTGTTTTGTAATCCTTAATTACCGCATATTCCTTAATAATTTGGTAAATAAACCGCAACTCATTAGGGAACTCTTCATGATCTTTTTTTAAGCCCGAGATATTTCGATGGAATTTTGCCAAACGGTCCTCTTCATTAGCAAAAACAAAGCCATAATGGTGTACATAACTATGGAGCATTTTTGTTGGTGCGTATCGCCCCATTATTGCATCATGAATACGACCCTCAAAGTGAATACCATCATCTACCAATCTCGCAATTCGAGAAGTGTGATGATCTAGGTATTGCGAACCGTCCAATCTCACATAGTTTCTTTGGATATAAGAAGCGGTGCCATAATCATCACATTCGCCGCTGTTAAAGAATTCTATAATTTCATCTACATTATCAAACCATTCATCATCATCAATGGACAAGAACCATTCGCCCTGCGCCGCTTTTAAACCCACGTTACGCGCAGCAGACATATCGTCACACCACGGAAACTGCTCAATGTGGTCGGTGTATTCACGGCATATTTCAATAGTACCATCGGTGCTGCCGGTATCTGTAATAATCAGTTCACTTGGCACTGCTTTCAGCAGCGGCACCAAAGAATCGAGGCAACGACGGATTGTTTTTACCTGATTGCTGACCGGCATTGCAACGGTAAGCCTGTATTTATGGCCGTTAAAACGTCCCTTATGTTCGTGTTCTTGTTTTACATATGCTTTCATGTTTTTACTCCCCTATACTTATTTTTCTGTATGTCGCAAATTAGCCATTCAATTTTATATACCTATCAAAACATAGTCAGCAGGGAATATACTATTTGGGCTACCATAAAAACGCATATAAAAATGGTAAGACGGGTCCATCTCTTCTATCATGCGCGCCAATTTCCACAGATCTACATTATTATGGTAAGCAGAAAGCGCAAGTTTTGGGTGTTCATTCATAATGTGCCGCTTGCAGCCCAAAAGTGCAGACTGCTCTGCGCCCTCAATATCCATTTTGATTAAGGTAATCGGTTCTCTAACATCATCGTCAATCGCTGCAGTGGGCACTTCAATCTGCCCATTTTCTGTTAAGCGATGAGCATTGATTGCCAGCGTATCCATTAAAATAAACATACTGCCAGATTTGTCACTGGCACCTTTTGAGCAAACAACAATATTTTTCAAATCATTTTCGTCAATAGTGTTGTGAATGCTTTGAATATTCTCCGGCATAATTTCATAGCAATAAATTCGCTTATAATTATCCCTGCCATAAGAATTTATGTAGTCCGCAACAGTATCGCCTATGTATGCACCCAAATCAACCACTACTTCGTTACTGTCACACTGCAGCAAATCCAAATCAAAATACTGGCAGTAATTGTTTTCGCGTATTCCTTCCAAAAGCTCCCATTCATAGGTCATCCAATAGTGGAGTACGCCATAAAAAACTTTTTTGGAGCGATAGTCTTCCAATCTGGAATACATCCAAATAAAGTCATCATAGTGGTCTTTTAATATACTGACACGGTCTTGAATTTGTGAGTATATGCCCTTGCTTGGGTCTAATCTGCCCCAAAAATTATATTGATTGCAAAAATTAATATAAAACTGATACGCTTGAACATCTTTAGATTTCATTTTTGCGAGACTTTTCTTAATGGAATATTCCAGTTTTGTTTTGTCTGAATTTTTCACATTTTCCATTAGTTCATAAAACTGACTGTCGATTCCATATGGTGCTGGATTAACCGCTTTATTGGGTTGAGTTACCGCTTGTTTCACCGGAGGCTTCGACAAAATTTCTGTAGCTTCTTGTGCCCAATCGGTAATTTCATTCTCTCTGGTAAGATCTGCATTTTCTTCTAAAAATCTTCCGGTATAGGCTTCCAAATCCACCTCAACATTTACAGCATATAACAAAAAGATGGTATGATTCACGGTTTCGATTCCATCACAGACATCCTGCAGTAAATAGGCATACTTTCCAATTTCTCCGCTTTTATATTTATCAATCAAAAAGTCATTTGCTTCAAGAATGGAACGAATCATTTCATCGGTTTCTTGTATTTGTTTTTCCATGTGAATTTCTCCAATTCTATCATTTTCCATTAGCATATGTATAATAACACAAACTTAGTCTTATAATCATATATCGTCCAGTTTGAATAGAAATGAAGTTCCAATTTCCGCTAACACGAATTCATGCTATAATAGAGAAACAAAATGAAAAAGGATTGATACCATGAAAATACAGGACGAGCTGCGCGACTACCTGCTTGAGCAAGGTGTAAGCGACGTGGGGTTTGCCCGCCTGGATGACGGGGATTTTGGCGACTGCCACTGGGCTGTGAGCATTGTGGTCAAACTTTCGGATGCCATTCTGGATGAAATCACCAACGCGCCAACCCATACCTATTTCCATCACTACCGTACCGTAAACACATTTCTTGACCAAACACTTTTAAAGGCCGGAATGTTCTTGGAAAAAGCCGGTTACCGCTATATTACAGTCGGCGCTTCCCAAAGTATCAACAAAGACGGCTGGAACTACAACGGCCGTTACTCCCACAAAAAAGCCGCCTGCGCCGCGGGGCTTGGCACCATTGGGAAAAGCTCACTCTTTTTACACAGGACATACGGCGCGCGGGTTCGTTTGGGAACACTTTTTACCGACTGTCCGTTTGACACAGTCCCCGTCATTCCCGTTTCGCCTTGCGGCAACTGCACGCTGTGTGTGGATGCCTGCCCCAGCGGAGCAATCCTCGGAGGTGAATGGAGCATCGGCATTCAGCGTGAAGAAATCTTTTCACCGGACAAATGCAGCCGGTACATGAAAGATAAGTTTCAGCATATCGGTCGAGGCGCGGTATGCGGAATCTGTGTAAAGGTCTGTCCGCAGTATAAAATGTTTCGTTCGAATATGGATTCAAAAAATCTGTGAAAGTATCATACTTGGAGTATATAATATGTTTCTATATACTATTTGTATAACTAATTCCAATCTTCGCAGGATAATTTCCGCTGCAATTCTTTCAACTTTTCCCGTCGAAACTTATAATCCGGCAGCACATTCTCAACCAATTCCCAAAAGCGGGCGGAATGATTGTGCTCTTTGATATGTGCAAGTTCATGCACAATTACATAGTCGATGGCGTCCGGCTGTGCCATAACAAGCTTCCATGAAAAAATCAGACCATTTTTAGCCGAACAGCAGCCCCAGTAGGTATTGGCGCTTCCGATTTTCACCGATGTCGGCTGCAAGCCCATTGTTTGTGAAAAATATTCGATTCGCTTTTCAATTTCCTGTTTTGCCAGCTGCTTATAAAGAGCAAGCAGCCGCGATTTTATAATTTTATTTTCAGCAAACGGTACAAAGAACCGCTCACCGTCAAATTCAGCTCTTGTTCCGGATACTACCGGATATTCCCGCCCCAGCAGAGTTAGGGTATCCCCCTCCTGCACTAGGAAGGCTTTTCGTCTTTGTGCACGTTCCGCCATAATTGCCGTCTTTTGTGTAATCCACTCCTGCTTGCTGCTCACAAAGCGGTCAATCGTTTCTTTCGATAATTTCAGCGGTGCACGCACTTCTGCTTCTCCGCTCTTTGTAATACAAATTGCCAATGTTCTGCGGCGCGACCGCACCAGTTTGTAATCTATCATGTTTCGTTTATTCCTTTGTGAGGTTCGAAATAATATTTACTGAATAAACCAGTAATTTCGAAATTTATCCATATTTTAGAAGGTTTTCAGCCTCGACTCAACTGTTGTGCGCTCCCGCACGTCAGCCCGGGGGTGAAGGTGCGAATTATTCAGCAATAAAAATTTAAAATTCACCAATAATCTTCGAGTGATATTATTTGACATAAGTAATTATGGTAAAATTACAATAAATAGCGTTATCAACTGAGTCTAACGATTTTTACTATAACAAAAAATTGATTTCATATATTGCTTTTCTCTAGTTGCCGAACTTTCGTCCAAGCGGAGCGTAGAAGGCGGGAGCGCGCAACAGTATGAAAAAAACCGGTATGCGAATTGTTTATTTAACTATTATATAAATGGTACTGATGTGGATTTTCAAAGGAGTAAAGAAATGCTGCGTTTGAAAAGTTACCTTGAGTTTCGCTCCTGCGTGGCGGATTTAATTACTGCACCCGCTGTAAGGGAAATGAACGACTATATCCAGCACTCGGATATCACTACGTTGGAGCACTGTATTTTTGTTGCCTATATCAGTTTTTTAATTTGCCGCCGGTTTGGGTTTGACTGCTATTCCGCCGCTAGAGGAGGACTTTTGCACGACTTATTCCTGTACGACTGGCACGTTACAAAAACACCGGATGGGCTTCATGGCTTCACGCATCCGGCAACAGCCCTTCAAAATGCAAAGCGATATTTTGTTTTAAATGACCGGGAACAGGATATTATAAAAAAACATATGTGGCCGCTCACACTGTCGCTGCCCAGATACAAAGAATCACTCGTTGTCTGCGGTGCCGATAAATTCTGCGCGTTGGCAGAAATTTCGGGTCTTTACAGGCGTTCAAAAACATGCCTGGTAATCGGGAATGAATTACAATTTGAAGCTGTCATAGAATAAGAAAGGGGTGGGTTAAAAGCCTGCCCCTTCTTCTTTTTTACTTCGGCACTTTAAAATTGAACGGCATTACACTTGGATTAAGTTTATCAAACCGGTATCCTTCCTTTTGGAGCGCTGCAATGATGTTGGCAATCTGTGAAAGCGTTGGCTTTTTTGCTGCGGAGTTATGCATTAACACAATTGAAGCATTATGTTGATGTACGCCGCGTATTACATTCCGGTAAACATCCGCGGCAGTCGTACCGCTTGTCCCGTCGCCGGAACTCACATTCCAATCGTAATACGTATAGCCACGTCTGGTCATTTCTTGGATAATTTCCTTGCAGTCTTTCTTATTATAACTGTTAACACTGCCGCCGGGGAACCGGAACATGGTTATTTTCTGACCGGTTGACTGCTCAATAAAATCGCTCATCTTTGCAAAATCGTCTAAAAAAGCCTGTGGCGAGGCGTAAACCTGACGGTAATTATGGGAGTAGGTGTGCAGTGCAATTGCGTGCCCACGGTTTACAATCTCTTTCATCCACGCGGCGCAGTTTTCTTTTGATTTTCCCTGCGCCATCACAAAAAAGGTGGCCTTGACCTTATATTGGTCCAAAATGCTTAATAGCGGTTCTGTCAAGTTAGACGGTCCGTCATCAAATGTCAAGTATACGACCTTATCGCCCGCTTTATAAGGGACCTTCCGGACAGGCGGCACATAGAGATTTGGATAAGATGCCTGATAAGCAAACTTTGGTGCATCGGTTTCGGGGGAAGTACCAGAATTGGATGATGGAACGGAAGGAGTTTGCGAATTTGCTTCGAAGCCGCTCTGTGTGCTTACGGAAGAAACGTTTGCCGAACTAGGCGCGGATAAGCCTTGTGAATGCGCCGAAGACAGGCTTTGCGAAGCACCCGAAACGTCGGAATAAGCAAGAGTTGTAGGTATGTGCAAGCCAAAGCAAAGTATAGTACCAAAAATTACTGTTATTGAAATGAGTGTTATCACAATAACAGCATGCCGTATATGTAAGCGCCGCTGACGCTGTTGATTCTCCATAAAAGATGTGCCACTTCCCGCTCTGCGTTCTAAATTGATTATGACCTTATTATAACATTTTTCCTTCTAAATAGATAATAAAATTATTGTAATCTTTCTTACTATAGGCATATGACAAAAAACTTTATTTCCACTTTCTTGTTTCGCCTGAATTTTCCTATTTCTGCTCAGAAACAAAAATAATTTATTGAATTCATTTGAAAAATAGGCTATGATAAGAACATATATAATTATGTTTGAGGATAAATGCGTATAAAGATAAGGATGTGTGTAAAGTTGGTACAAAAGACGCTTGAAATAATAAATGAAGTAAAAAAAGTCGTAGTCGGCAAAGACGAAATTATCGCGAAGGTCTTGATGGTTATACTGGCAAAAGGTCACATTTTATTGGAAGATATCCCCGGCGTGGGAAAAACGACACTGGCCTTGGCATTTTCAAAAGCAATGTCGCTGGATTACAAAAGAATTCAGTTTACACCGGACGTAATGCCTACCGATGTAACAGGATTTTCTGTTTATAACAAAGCGACCGGCGCACTGGATTATAAACCCGGTGCCGCAATGTGCAATTTATTTTTGGCGGATGAAATTAACCGCACGTCGTCGAAAACACAATCCGCTCTGCTGGAAGTAATGGAAGAAGGCCGGATTACGGTAGACGGCATTACAAGAGAAGTGCCGTCACCGTATATCGTGATTGCCACACAAAATCCGATTGGTTCCGCAGGTACACAGATGCTGCCCGATTCTCAGCTTGACCGCTTTATGGTTCGTCTGACTATGGGTTACCCGGATCTTCACAGTGAAATTGAAATTTTAAAACGCAAGCAGGGTAAAAATCCACTCGAACAAGTGAAAACCGTTGTGAATGCCGCCGATATTCTGACAATGCAAAACGCTGTTGAAAACATCTATTTATCCGACGCGCTTTATCACTATATCACATTACTGACTGCGGCTACTCGAAGCAATCCTCTCATTAAGCTTGGTTCAAGCCCGCGCGGTTCCATTGCGCTGACCAAAATGGCACAGGCTTCGGCTTTTTTAAGAGGGAAAGATTATGTGATTCCGGAGGACGTTCAGCGTGTGTTTGAAGACGTAACGGCTCACCGAGTTTTGCTGAACGCGCAAGCAAAAATCAGCAATACGAACGTGGAACAAATACTCGCGAAAATTCTGAAAGAAGTGGCGGCACCCGCTGTCGCATAATCCGGGAGACAAACATGCTGAAATATCGTGTACTTTATTGCTTTATACTGGCAGCAGCCGTTCTGTTCTATCTGTTCTTTGAGGGCTATCTTTCTTTCATCACGCTAATTCTTGCGGTGCTGCTGCCCATTGCTTCTTTGCTCTGCACGGTTGTGGCGTGGAGCCGCGTTCGTGTACAGCTGAATGGAATATTGCCGATTGCGGCAAAAGGTATGCCAGCACAGTTTCTTGTTGAGGTTTCGAATACTTCCATCTTCCCGATTGCACACGCAATGCTGGCTTTGGATTGCCGCAATGCATTGTGCGGGAAAAAGAAAAAAGCGGGTCTGCATCTGCCGGTTGGCGCACGAAGCCGCACAGAAATACAACGGGAAATTATCTCCCAATACTGCGGAAAGCTGACCATACAGGTCACCGGCATAAAAATCTATGACTATTTCGGTATTTTTACGTTTCCGCAAAAGATGAATCTTCAAACAGATATTTATGTGCTGCCACAGAACATTCAAATTGATACGGAAATGGACAGCCATACAAATTATAATGTGGAAAGCGATACTTACTCAAAAGTGAAAAGCGGCGATGACCCATCCGAAATTTTTGACATTCGGGAATTCCGCGAAGGTGACCGATTAAGGAATGTTCACTGGAAATTGAGTTCTCGGCTGAATAAACTGATGGTAAAAGAGTTCAGTCTGCCTTTGGACAACTCCATTATCCTGCTGTTTGATTTATTTTCCGCTGAGCTTGCGCGGATTGACACACTGATTGAAACGGTTGTTTCCGTTTCACAGTTTTTACTGAACAATGAAATTTGCCATATGGTGGAATGGTATGACGGTATCCACCAACAATTTGAAGAAAATACAATTGAGCAAAGCGACCACCTTTCCCTTCTGCTCAATCAGATTCTGGGGGCATCGACCTATGAAGGCCAGCCAAACAACACCCTCGCCTTCCACAATAAGCTGAACGCAAGCCGTGAATATTCGCATGCTATTTACGTTACAACGAAAATGTGCAAAAGCGAACTGATGGAATTTTGCGGCAATGAGAAAATCCATAAATCCACAATCCTTCTGATAACGCAGGAGGAGCTTTCCCCAGAGCAAAAAGCGTTGAAAGATTCTCTAAATGCCATGAATGTCGATGTTTTTTTAATCGAACCGGGTAAACTGCGTGAAAGCATTGACGATCTGATCATTTGACCGAAAGGAGCGATGGCATGCGCTTTGCATCCAACATAAAGAAGTCAAGTCTGCAAAACGGCATTGATATAAATATTCCGAAGCAGCAGGAACGCAGCAGGAACATTGCGGCTGTTTGCAGTCAGATTCTGCTGGTTTTATTTGCGGTTTTCGGCGCCACATACTCGTTCATCGGTTCGTTTCATTTAAAGGTACTGCCCGCAACCGTCGGAGTTTACATCCTGTTATTTGTTTTAATTTTTTCGTTTGCCTTTGCAGTGAAAAAGTGGGCAAAATTTATTTTGCCGCCGGCCTTCCTGCTGTTTGGCCTTGCAGGCTGGTATTTTTTTGAAGATATCATACAGGGATTCATTCTGACAACAAATGATATAATGGAAACCTTTACCGCAAATTCCGACTGGGTGTTTAATGTTTATGACGTGCAGGCCGGTACCGCACAGCAATACGCGCAGAGGGAAACCGTTTTTGTGGTATTTGTCCTGTTTGCAATCACCGGTATTGTAAGTGATGGCATCTTATGTAACCGCAGCTTTCTTACTGTTTTTTTCACAACCTTTCCGTTTATTTTTGCGGCACTTTTTTTCACCATTACACCGCCTTTGCTCCCGCTGCTTCTCTTATGCGCCTGCTGGATCGCGTTGGGTGTACAGCGTATTTCCGCTCATAAAGTAAAAAAAGAGAAAAAAAAGAAAGCAAAGACGGACCTTTCGGAGGACCCCTCGAATCAAATAACACACCAACTCCATTTTTTATCCGTTGGAATGCTTTCACTTTGCCTGGCCTTAGTTTTCTGTATATTTCCGCAAAGCACCTATGTGCGCGACCCCGGCGTAACCGGCGCGCGCAATGCGCTGAAAGATATTTTCGAACAAGGAAATTTGTTTTCCTCCTGGCAATCCGGAGGAATCAGTGGTGGGAATCTGAAAAACAGCGGCAATCTTAGTTTTACCGGTGAAACTGTACTGAAAATAAAGACACAGAATGAAAGCGCAATCTATTTGCGTGGATTTGTCGGCAGCACCTATACCGGTGACCGATGGCAGCCGGCTGCAGACGAAATTTACAATCAGCACAGCATGGCCTTCAACACACTAAACGGTCAGAATTTTAATCCGCAGAACCTGACTTCAAAATATATGAACATGCAAGAAATATTTTCTTCATCCAATATGCAACCATATAGCATATCCATACAAAATATTCACGCCAACCGCCATTACGTCTATGCTCCCTATGCGCTCATCACCACACCCGCTGAATTACCGGACGCTGTGTTTGCCAATGACGAATATATAAAAGCGAATTCTTGGTTTGGGCTCAGCGATTACAGCCTAAGAGCATATACAGGAAACAGCCATGCCGCTTTAAATATTCGGATAAACAGCGATATTAACATACAGAACTATTATCAACTCGACTACCGCAATCAAGCTGGACAGCTTACTCAAATCATTCCATGGGCACAGGATTACCTGAATGACGAGCATGCTTACCGCAGCTATATCTATGATACCGATACCGCTCTGCCGGCGGAGATTAAGGCAAAAGCGTTGAAGTTATGTGAGGAAAAACAGTTTTATAAAAACAGTCTCAATGACGAAATCATCGCGGTGCAAACTTATTTGGCTG
Source organism: Bacillota bacterium (assembly GCA_023458755.1). GTDB lineage: Bacteria > Bacillota > Clostridia > Oscillospirales > Acutalibacteraceae > JAEWYE01. The sequence goes on from JAEWYE010000051.1 coordinate 12,224, forward strand.
AAAACTACCAATATACGCTTGCGCCCGGGAAGACACCGGCCAACCGCGACTTTGCCGATTATTTCCTGTTTGAAAACCGGAAAGGGTATTGTATCCACTTTGCTACCGCCGCTACCGTTCTTCTGCGCGCAATGGGGATTCCCGCCCGCTATGCAGAAGGCTATATCGCCAATCAAAGTGACCTCACCCATCCGGACAGCGACGGGTACGCCAGCATCAAAGACAGCCGCGCGCACGCCTGGACAGAAGTTTATATACCGCTTTATGGCTGGATTCCAGTGGAAATGACCCCGGGATTCTACCGAACAAACAGCAGTGAACTTTCCGCCAATGCAGGTGAAGAACCCCAAACGAACCCGAAGTCGGAAAGCGGAACGGTAAGCAGCAGCGCACCGGAAAGCGAAGTCGCACCGTCTTCCAAGCCGGAAAGCAGCCAAGCACCAACAAGCAGCGCATTATCTTCCTCTTCTAGTAATATCGGTCAGGCGGATGGAAACACCAATATCTTCATCAACAGTACCGTTTCCGCCTGGTTACCGTTTTTATTCTTATTCCTTATTCTGATTGTTCTATTGGCAGTTCTGTACGGAAACCGAAAATACGCCATTCACTGGCGGCAGCAAAACTTCCACTTGGCAAATACAAATGAAAGTGCCCTCGCAATTTACGCGTATATCCGAAAGATATTTGCGTTCTATGGCTATAAATATCAGTCCGATACCTCACCCGCAGAATATGCGAAACAAGCAGAACAGGCCCTGCCACAGCTGAACATTCAAGGATTTGAGGGTATTACCCAAATCGCACAGAAAGCCCGTTTCAGCCAGCATAAAATAACCGACGCGGAACTTGAAAGCATGAACGCATTTGCAGCATCTCTTGCAAAGTCCAGTTACGGACAGCTATCGCGGCGCAAAAAGCTGTTGTTCCGTTATTGGTACCGGCTAAACTGATTTTGTACAGTGTCCCTTTGCACACAGAAAAATGGCATACAAAGCAGGCTGCTTTGTATGCCATTCGTTTTTTGTATGTTTTAATTAGCCGCCCAAATAGGCTTTTTGCACCTGCGGGTTATTGGAAAGTTCATCCGCGTCGCCGGACATTGCAACGGTGCCGGTTTCCAAAACATAGGCGCGGTTCGCAATTTCAAGTGCCATTTTTGCGTTCTGTTCCACCAACAGGATCGTAACGCCGGATTTGTTTACATCACGGATGATGCTGAAGATTTCCTGTACGAGTAAAGGAGACAGACCCATGGAGGGTTCGTCCAAAAGCAGCATTTTCGGGTCTGCCATCAGTGCGCGGCCAATCGCAAGCATTTGCTGTTCGCCACCGCTGAGAGTTCCCGCCAACTGCTTGCGGCGCTCTTTTAAGCGCGGCAGACGATTGAAGACCTTCTCATAATCCTCCGCGATTTTTGATTCATCCTTGCGGATATAAGCGCCCATTTCCAAGTTTTCAAGTACGGTCATTTTTGAGAAAATACGGCGGCCTTCCGGAACCTGCGCCAAACCAAGGCGAATGATTTTGTGCGCCTCGGTTGCGCAGAGGTTGTTGCCGCAAAACGTAATTTCACCGCTCTTCGGCTTAATCAAGCCGGAGATAGAATGGAGCGTGGTGGTTTTTCCCGCACCGTTTGCCCCGATCAGCGTAACGATTTCGCCCTCCTGCACATCAAAAGAAATGCCGCGAATGGCATGAATCGCACCGTAGTATACATTTAAGTCTTTTACCGAAAGCATTGTTTCCATCACTTATTCACCCCCAAGATAGGCAGCAACGACCTTTGGATTGGTACGCACTTCTTCCGGCGTGCCAACCGCAATTACCTTGCCGTAATCCAAAACAACAATATTTTCACAGATACCCATTACAAAGCTCATATCATGTTCAATGAGCAGAATGGAAATGGAAAAACGGTCACGAATAAGCTTAATGGTCTCCAAAAGTTCCTGTGTTTCCGTCGGGTTCATGCCGGCGGCGGGTTCATCCAGCAGCAAAACCTTTGGATTGGTCGCCAGCGCGCGGGCGATCTCCAGTTTGCGCTGCTTCCCGTAAGGAAGATTCTTTGCGCAGGATTCGGCAAATTCATCCAAACCGAATACCTCAAGCAGTTCATGCGCTCTTTTTGTTACCTTGCGCTCCTCTTTCCAATAAGATGGCAAACGGAAAATGCCGGACAGAACATTATATTTCATTTGACTGTTCATGGCAATCTTTACGTTGTCAATCACCGAAATATCTTTGAACAAGCGGATATTCTGGAAGGTACGCACAATTCCGTTTTGAGTGATTTTGTAGGTCTTTTGGCCGACAATACTGTTGCCCTCCAGCTCAATTTCACCCTCGGTTGGCGTATAAACTTCGGTGAGCAAGTTAAATACGGTCGTTTTACCGGCACCGTTTGGCCCAATCAGGCCGACGATTTCGCCTTTTCCAAGTACAAAATGCACATCATTCAGGGCTTGAAGACCGCCGAAAGAAATCCCAAGATTTTTTGCTTCCAATAACGGCATCGGTTACGCCCCCTTTTTGCTTTCGCTTGCCGCGGATTTTTTACCGACTTTTTTAATAAGACGGGTAAGTGAAAATTCATATTGTCCCATCAAACCGGATGGCTTAAAGAGCATGACACAGATCAGAATGATCGAGTAAAGCAGCATGCGGTAGTTGGAAAAATCACGCAGGGCTTCCGGCAGGATGGTCAATACGATAGCCGCAATGACAGAACCGGTAATGGAGCCCATGCCGCCCAAAACAACCATAATCAGAAATTCGATGGAGTAGTTAAAATCAAATTTGGTCGGATCAAGCACGCCGATGTTATGTGCGTAAAGTCCGCCAGCAATTCCGGCAAAGAACGCCGCCAGTATAAAGGCAAGCAGTTTGTAATAGGTGGTATTGATACCGGAAGCCTCCGCCGCGATTTCATCCTCGCGAATTGCGATAACCGCGCGCCCGTGACGGGACTTGATAAACGCAAAAATAATCGCTACGGTAAGAACCGCAATAAAGAATACATAAGGGAACGTGGTCAATTGCTCAATACCGCTCAATCCATTTGCGCCGCCTGTGAAATCCATATTCAGTATTAGAACACGGATAATCTCACCGAAGCCAAGCGTGATGATGGCAAGATAATCGCCCCTGAGGCGCAGTGCCGGAATACCGATAACCAAACCAAAGATTGCCGCGACCGCACCGCCGAGCAACAGCGCAATCGGGAAGGAAATGGTTGTGGGCAAGCCCGAATACATCGTGAACAGCGCGGCGGCATAAGCACCGACCGACATAAAGCCCGCATGTCCGAGCACAAGCTGTCCCAAAAAGCCGGTAGCCAAGTTCAGGCTGACCGCCATAATGATGTTGATGCAAATCATGGTGAGAATACCGGAATAATATCCGTTGATAGTGCCTTCGTCAATCAGATAGGAAACAACAAAATAGAACACAAGGAGAAGCACTAAGATAATACCGTAAGTGAGCATTTTGACTTTTTTCTTATCTTTCAGCATTCTTACACCTTCTCTCTCACGTTTTTGCCAAGCAGACCGGATGGCTTAATAATTAAAACAAGAATCAGGATACCGAACACAACCGCATCGCTGATTTGAGAACCGCCGGCTGATATTGTCAAGCTCTCCGCGACACCCAATATGTAGCCGCCGAGCATTGCACCCGGAATATTGCCGATACCGCCCAGAACTGCGGCGACAAACGCCTTTAAGCCAAGCAAATTGCCCATATACGGGTTAATTTGCGGGAAGGTATTGCAATACAATACCGCACCAACCGCAGCCAAAGCGGAACCAATGCCGAATGTAAACGCAATGGTGGTCTGTGAATTGATACCCATCAGTTTAGCAGCGCCCGCGTCTTCGGATGTGGCGCGCATAGCCTTGCCGATTTTCGTTTTGTTAACGAGTATCTGCAAACCGACCATCATGGCAACCGAAGTCACGATATTGATGACGGTAGAAGAACTGAGCTGCAAAGAAGCCAGATTCAGCTGAGCCGTCGGGAACATGGTCGGCATGGATTTTGCACTGGACGAGAAAAGCAGCTGTGATAAATTTTGCAGGAAGATGCTGACGCCGATTGCGGTAATCAGAAGCGAAATTCTCGGTGCGTTTTGCTTGAGCAGGCGGCTGTACGCCACGCGCTCAATAAAGATACCCGCAAGCCCGCAAAACACAATGGAACCGATAATTGCGACCCAAATCGGCGCACCCATCATGACCATAAATACATATACCACATAGGCACCCACCATGATGATGTCGCCATGCGCAAAGTTAATCAACTGAACAATTCCGTAAACCATGCTGTAACCAAGCGCAACCAGGGCATAAATACTGCCAAGCCCCAGGCCGTTAATTACCTGCACAAGAAAATTCATATCTGCACCTTCCAAACTCTTTAAAATCCGAAAAGAGGGGGAAAAAACTCCGCCCTCTTTTTCGCATATTATTCTGCTTTTGAGCTGCTCTTATTTTTCGTAGTATTCTACAAATTTATATTTGCCGTTGTCAATAGTGGTAATAGCTGCGCTCTTAATCGGGTTGCGCTTTTCATCAAACTTGATGTGACCGGTTAAGCCGGTGAAATCAATAGCAGCCATTGCTTTAATGATTGCTGCGGAATCGGTGCTGTTGGCATCTTTAATTGCCTGCGCCATCATCTTCATGGCATCATAGCCCAAAACAGCAAACTGATTTGCATCCTGCTTGTAAGTTTCCTTATATTTTTTCAGGAAGGCTACCATGTTGGCATCTGTGCTCTCTGCAGAATATTGGCTGCAGAAAAACGCGCCGTTGATTGCATCCATTTTGCTCTTATCAATTTTATCGATAACGCCGTCCCAGCCGTCTGCACCAAGAAGCTTTGCGGAAAGTCCGATGTCTTTTGCCTGTCCGGCGATCATTGCAACATCCTGATAATAAACGGGCAGGAACAATACATCCGGATTTTTGCTCTTGATATTGGTGAGCTGGGCCTTAAAGTCAACCGTATTCTTTCCATAGCCTTCGGTCGCCACTACATTGAGACCAAGCGATTTCGCGGAAGCAGTGAATGCCTCCATAAGGCCTTTGGAATAATCGTCGGAAATATTATAGATGATTGCCGCTGTTTTCGCGTTTAACTTCTTCGAACCGTAGGAAGCCATCAATTCGCCCTGGAACGGATCAATAAAGCAGGTACGGAATACATTTGTTCCCGCAGCGGTAACATTGTCCGCGGTAGCGGTAGCTGTAATCATGGGCATATTGTCTTTCTTTGCACGCTGTGCGACCGCAAGAGTCGGTTTAGAAGTAACGTCGCCGACCAGAGCGACCATATGATCATTGTTTACCAGTTTGTTATAGGCGTTCAGTGCTTCGGTTGGGTCGCCTTTTTCATCGTAGCAGACATAGTTGATTTTTTTACTGAGTATGCCGCCTGCCGCGTTAATTTCATCTACTGCCATTTTAATACCGTTGTTTGTTGCGATGCCGTATACCGAAACATCACCTGTCAACGGAGCAAGACCGCCGATTGTAATCGTATCGCTGTTAGCCGCAGCATTTTTTTTGCTCGAACAGCCGGTCATAGCAGAAGCTACCATTGCAACCGCAAGCAAAACCGCAAAAATACGTTTTTTCATGTTCTGAATTCCCCCTAATGTTTCATGGTAAAAATAAAAAGCCGTGTTCCTTATAATGGTAAGTCACGCGGCTTTGCGTTACCACAGAATGTAATTTAGAATTGTTATAAATTATACTCCACGGATATGAATTTTGCAAGCACTAACTGAACAATATGCGGCCATTCGAAAAAGATTGTTTACCTAGACAGTTTTCTACACATTTTTCAGAATAACTCTTAACAATTTTGCAGCGGAAGCATCTGGAAATTGCAAAAATAGCATTGCTTTAAACGCTCAAAGTGCTGGCGCTTTTTGGCAGCGAGCGGCAATCGCCTTAATGGGAATCCCCTGTTCAGTGAACATTTTTTCATGTTCGGTCATGATTTGAAATTCTTTCCATTCACCCGCCTGTATGTCCGGTGTTTGCCCGGCGTGCAAATCATCGGTCTGCCAAAGGACTTCGTATCCGCTTTCCGCAAAATAACGCAGAGTTGCCAGATACAAGTCATCGTCGTCCGTTTTAAAATAGATTTCGCCGCCGTCCGCCAGAAAAACCTTGTAGTTTTCAAGCTGGCGCGTGTAGGTCAGGCGTTTTTTGTGGTGCTTTCCCTTTGGCCAGGGGTTACAGAAATTGATATAAATACGCTCCACCGTGTCGTTTGCATCCATCATCAGGGTAATACGCTCAATATCAAACGACATCAGCGCAACATTTTCCACCTTACGGTTAGCCGCTGTGAATGCGCTTTCAATATTTCGTCTGGCCACACCAAGCACATCGCTGTTGATATCAATCGCAAGATAATTGACAGTGGGATTTTGTAAGGCTAATTCGGCCATAAAAGTACCCTTACCGCAGCCAAGCTCCAGATGAAGCGGCTGTCTTTTCGGGAACCACTCGTTCCATTTACCCTTGTTCTCCTGCGGCTCTTTTACAAAATAATCACACGCCGCCAGTTCCGGGCGCGCCCAAGGCTTTGTTCTCATCCTCATAAGTTTCACCATTCAAAAAAAGATTATGTAATTGATTCCGACAATTGATTATAGCAAATTCAAAGCACTTTGTCGATTGAAAGATGAAGAAAAGAAAAAAGAGCGAGCAACCAAGCCCACTCTTCTATCCCGTTAACTTGCCAATATGTGCAATTAGGAATTCTTCATAATGATGCTTTCGATTTCGTTCGCCACGTGTTCGCAGGCATCACAGCATTTTTCAAAACGGTCAAACATTTCCATCCATGTCATAATTTCGACCGGATTTTTGGAAGTTGCAAACAACGTATGAACCGCGTCCATGTAAAGCCTGTCCCCATCCTCTTCAAGCTTATTGACTTCTACAATATAATCATGAATTGTGGTGGATTTATGGAAATTATGAAGTTCCTCCATCGCCTGCTTCAGTGCGTCACAGCACTGGACAATGGCAGAGGAAAACGCCAGCGCTTCCGTACGCGGAGCGGCAATACAGAACATGTGGAAACGCATGAGAACGTCTTCAATCGTATCGGTAACTTCATCGATTTCCTGCGCAAGTTCGATAATATCCTCACGTTCGATTGGCGTAATGAATTCGTGGACGAGTTTTTTCATCATGTCGTGCTTTTCGTTATCCGCAGCATGCTCAATTTCATGAATTGCTTTCATTTTATCCGCTACGCTGTTGGGGTCATAGTGTTCCAGGGAATCATGCAGAAAATGAGCTGCCTTGCATGAATATTCGACCAAATTCACAAACATCTTGTAATAATTGTTTTTACCTTTTCCAGCCATGTTAAAGCCACCATTCCTTATTTTCAAATTTATGCAAACTCACATTTGAAAGAACGTTTAATTTTTGATATTCCGTTTTGAATCAGAAAAGCCAGATAAACAGCTTTGCCATAAAGAATCCGATGATTCCGCAGCCAGGGAAAGTCAGCACCCAGGTAAGAACCATTTCTTTTACAACGCCCCAATTGACGGAAGATAAGCGTTTTGCCGCACCCACACCCATAATTGCCGTAGTTTTGGTGTGCGTGGTGCTTACCGGAATACCGGTAAGAGAAGAAAGCAGGAGACATCCGGCTCCGGCTAAATCAGCAGAAAAGCCCTGATATTTTTCAAGCTTGACCATGTCCATGCCAACCGCTTTGATAATGCGGTAACCGCCGATGGATGTTCCCAGGCCCATTACAGCAGAACACAGAATCATAAGCCACAGAGGAATTTGGAAATTGGTAACATGTGCCTGTCCTTTTGCTAAAAAGGCACCGAGCATGAATACGCCGATAAACTTTTGGCCATCCTGTGCGCCGTGCATAAACGCCATTGCCGCACCGCCGCCGATTTGCGCGCCCTGAAAGAACTTCGTCGTTTTTCTGCGGTCAAAACCGTGAGCAAACAATTCGGTCAGCTTTACGGAAATCCAACCCATAACAAAGCCCAAAATGCTGGAAAGAATCAGCCCGTAAATGACTTTGATCCACTCGGAACCGTTAATACCTTGAAAATTGCCGTGCAGTGCAATCGCACCGCCGGAAATACCCGCGATTAACGCGTGGCTTTCACTTGTTGGAATACCAAACTTCCACGCCACCGTAGCCCAGGTGACAATAGCGACCAGCGCGGCACAAAGAGCAACGGTAGCCTCATGCGCATTGGAGCCGAAATCCACCATATTATAGATTGTTTCCGCTACCTTTGCGTTGAATAACGTCATAACCAAAACGCCGAAGAAATTGAAAACCGCTGCCATTAAAATAGCAGCGCGGGGATTCATGGAACGGGTAGAAATACAAGTCGCGATTGCGTTCGGCGCATCCGTCCAGCCGTTTACCATAATAACCGCCAAAGTTAAGATTGCGGTAATCAGCAAGGCGGGATTAGACACCAGCTGTGCCAAAAAATCCGGAAGCAGAATAGTATTCATAAAAGGAACTCCAGTCTATGTAGAATGTTTTGCTTTTTAACCCAAACTTAATTTTATCATAACATTTCTTTAACACGGATACAATGTTTAAAAAGAATAATACGACAAATATTTTATAATATAACTCATTTATTTATAGTTACTATTATTATCATCTTCCCATAAAATATACGCACGGCATTTTGCATACCGTGCGTATATTTTTTGATAGAGTCAGTCAGCTTTAGAAAACATCCAAGAACCAAGCGTAAATCTTTGATATATGGATTTCATGCTTGTAGATTGGTCTTATTTTCAAGTTAACTGACTATATATTCACGTTGGTTTCAGGAACCGCATAAATCGTGAAGAGTGCCGAATGTATAGCCCATGCCCTCCCACTTCGTCAAAAGTTCATCCAGTATTCCGCTGTTGGTTTTTGACGTGCTATGCAGCAGAACAACCGCGCCCGGATGAATGCGGGGCAGCAGTTTTTCGAATGCCTGCTCTTTGGTGGGCTGTTTATCCTTATACCAGTCCACATAGGCAAGGCTCCAAAAAATTGTGTGATAGCCCAGTTCGTTTGCCTGCTTTAAATTACTTTCGCAGTACTTTCCCTGCGGCGGGCGGTAAAACTTCTGCATCTCCTGCCCTGTTGCCTGCTTGTAAATCTCCTCAACCGAAGTCATTTCTTTTTTAAAGGCATCCATATCTGATATTTTTGACATATCGGGATGCGTATAGGTGTGGTTTCCTACAATGTGACCGTCACTCAGCATACGTTTGACCAGTTCGGGATTTGACTTGACATAGGTGCCAACCACAAAAAAAGCAGCCTTCACCTTATGCTTTTTTAAAGTGTCCAAAATAGTGGGAGTATAACCGGCTTCGTAACCGGCGTCAAAGGTCAGGTAAATCACTTTTTTATCGGCACTTCCCACATAGTAGGCCTGATACTGTTTTAAATACTCGGGGGACGCGTTGCCGGTTGGCTGTTTTCCGTTTTCCTTAAACCCAAGTCCCCAATTGGTATTGGCGGCCGCAGTCGCGACTGTTTGCTGTGCGGAATGGGCAAGCCGGGCAAACGCAAAAGGCAGGGCTATCAACAAAATGCAGCACATCAGCCCAATAATGATATACTTTTTGCGGATCACCAAAACCATATATATGACCATCCTTTCGCAGATAACGGAAGTTTTCTCTTCCTAAGACGGTACTATCTATATGGCTTTGAACGCCGCATTATGTCACTTTTCGTTGAATTTGGTTGTCCGCATTTCTCGACAATCCGAACCGGACGATTTTGCAGCCCGTTCCATCTTCCTATTTCAGCGTGTTCCTTCTTCGAAAGCCGAAAGCAAGCATATGCAATACATACTTCGCATTTACAAAACGGTAGGCACCTCTTTTGTAACCCAATAAAAATGTTTTGAAAAGGAACAGGCGGTAATTCCAGTAAAAGCGGACAGAAGAAAGATTTTGCGGGCGCATGACAAGATGAACCAAATCCCATTTTTCAATACGGCGTTCAAATATTCTCTCTTTTTCCCGCTGATACAATTTCGTGGGTGGAATCGGCGTAAAAATCGACATAGAAACATGTTTTAAATTCTGTGCTTTCACCCATTCATAAACTTGCTGAAAATCTTTTTTGCGGAAGGTTAAATCCGCAATCAACAAAGCGACACACTCCGCGTTGTTTTGATTTAAAATTGTTACACAGTTTTCATTAATTTCTTTGCTCGTCAATTTTTGATAAGAGGTTAAATTGCTGTTTTCGATTCCCTCAATGCCCACCAAAAAATAACGGAACCCTATCTCACATAAATTGTGTACAGTGGACGGATGCTTTGCGATAAAATCCGTTCTGGCATAGCAAATATAGGATTTATGAATGCCGTTCGCTTTCACAGCAGCGGCAAACCGGGAAAGACGATTTTCATCCACTAAAAAATCAGAATCCACAATAAAAATTGTTTCCGCTTCAATCGTTTTGAGTTCCTCGATTACTTTGTCTATGCTGCGTGTTTGATAAATGCCGCCATGCAAATTGGTTCCATAGCAGAAGGAGCATTTATAGGGACAGGAAACCGCCGTTTTTAACGTTGCAACACGGGAGAACTCCAAATAGCGGAATTTTTCAGCATGCTGCTTTTGAAAATCGCGAATCGGAATCGGCAAATCGTTAATGTTGCAGGGAACCAGTTCATTTTCTACAAACGCACCGGCTTTCCGGTAACAAAGCCCATTGATGCCGCTCACGGATTTTCCGTTCTGTATGGCCAGAAGCAGTTTTTGAAAGCACTGCATGGACTCACTGCGGAACACATAATCAGCATCGGAAAAATACAGTCGTTTGCAGTTTAACTGCGCGTGCACGCCGCCGATTATCACCTTGCACCCCGGACAAATACGTTTGGACAGAGCCGCATATTTTTTCATACGGTTTTCCTGCGTGATATATCCGGTCATGGCAACAACATCCGGCTGATATTCTTTGAGGGCGGCTGAAAATTTTTGGTATTCCACAACGCCGTCATAAATTCTGGCATCCACATGTAGTTCACTGCAAGCGGTATACAGATATTCCAGTTCCAAAGGTTCGCAGTCCATGGAAGAAGATAAGGTTAAAGCATTCAGCAAAACTGGTCTTACCAATAATACTTTCATCCTAAATCTCCTCCTAAATAAAATAGAAAGAAGCGTCTAACGCATAAAATATTCAAAATCTCTGCACAGATCGGCATATTCGTTTTGCATGTTTTGGTAGGTTTGGAGCGTTTCCTGCGAAGCGTAATCCGCACTCTCCATAATGCAGTCATAGTTTGGAAGTATTTTCTCTACAATGTCTTTATCCAATTTGTTGCTGTCGCTCATCTGCGTTAAAATCGTGATGATTTTTTCTTTGGGGAACGGTTCTTTGTAGCTTCTTTTTCCGCTCAGTGCGCTCATGATATCCGCAATCGCGACAACCCGCTCTTTCACCGAAAGGTCATCGGCTGTTAAGCCTTTGGGGTAGCCGGAACCGTCCAGCTTCTCATGGTGTCGAACCGCAATTTTGCATATTTCGGGGTCTACATAGCCGTTGAGAATTTCCTCGCTGACCGTCACATGGTTTTTCATAATGCTCATTTCGCGGTCATCCAGTTTCCCCCTGCTTTCCAAAATAGAAAGAGGCGTGGCAATTTTGCCGATATCGTGCAGCCAAGCTCCGTAATATACTTTTTGGACGTCTTGTTCGCTTAAGCCCAGCATTTTTGCCACCGCCACGCTGATACTAACCGTTGCAATGGTGTGGGCTACCGTGAATTCACTCCGAAAGTCGATAGAATAAGCCAGCAGTTTTAAATAACGGTCAATTTCATCATCCGTAAAACGAATGTCTTCCACAAAGGCAGAAAAATCCGCTTCATAGGTTCCGCTTGTGATTGCCTCAACAATCTGATATTCTTCATTCGCCGCCAAAAACAAGTCAATATCCGAAGACAGGAACGCACGGTCTCGATATGGCTCAAAAAAATCCGAATCGACTGTTCCGTGTTCAAACTGCAGATAAACGTCGATGCGGTCGGCTAAATGAATACGGTTTGCAATCCACATATTCCGGCATCCAAAGCAGGAGCGGTCTTTTGCATCCACATGATGATACAAAACAGAATCCGCCAAAAGGGAAAGCGGCGTCATATTTTTTACAAACAGATAGCCGTAAATAGAATGGTGCCAGCTGTCCTTCGTTTCAAACTGCACAATATTTCCGATTTCGTCTGTTTTAAATGCACCGATGTCATGCAGGATTCCGAGCAGGCAGATATCGATCCTCTGCTGTCGGGTACACGTTTCCTCGTACTGCATCATTTTATAAAGAATATATGCGACACGTGAGCCATGATTCACCAAACGGGGGTCAATCAGGCTCAAAGTTTTTTGTATGATGTGAATTACATTTTTACTTTCGATTATTTCCACTTTCATATCTCCCAATCACTAGCAACTAAACAATATGCATTATATACGTTTTTTGTCTATGATTGGTGTATAAGGAAGATTATTGTATAAAAAGGGAGAAAAGTTTGGCTGAAAGTGTGTGCCATAAATTTATAAGCCGCATATGGTATTCTGAAACCAGGTGTGCTACAATACCTTTGCGGTTGATAAAAACCGCGTGAAACGGGGCTAAAGAATGAAAAAAGGACACAAACCAAGCAAAAAGGACATCTTTCGGTTTTTAGGCGCGATTCTGGGCACATTTTTATACGCAGCCGGAATGAACCTTTTTATCGTACCGCTTAATTTGTACAGTGGTGGGCTAATGGGTATCTGCCAGCTGATTCGAACATTTTTGGTCAATTATCTGCACTTTCCGTTCCACAATTTTGATATTGCGGGTATTATTTACTACATCATTGACATTCCTTTGGCGTATGTTGCATATAAGTCGATGGGAAGAACCTTTTTCATTAAAACACTTGTCTGTATGACGACTATGACATTGTTTCTAACGGTTATTCCCATACCAAAAGTTATGCTGCTGACCGACGATCTGTTAACCTCGGGGATAATCGGCGGTATTATCTGCGGATTTGGCACCGGCTTAACCCTGATGATGGGCGGTTCTGCCGGCGGAATGGATATCATCAGCATCTATTTCATCCGCAAAAACGGGAATTTCAGCGTCGGGAAAATCAATCTGGCTGTCAATCTGTTTGTTTATGCCATTTGCATGTTTCTGTTTAATATTCGACTGGTCATCTATTCTGTTATTTTTGCAGCCGCATCTTCTGTGGCGACGGATAAAATCCACTCGCAGAATATCAATGTGGAATTTATTATTATTACTAAAAAGGACAGCGCTCAAATGGAGCGCGAAGTAATGGAGCAGCTAGGACGCGGCGTAACGCGATGGAATGCCACCGGTGGATACACTGAGGACAAAGAACAGATTTTATACATACTGCTTTCCAAATATGAATGCGGGCAGCTTAAGCATATCGTACACAAGTATGACCCGAATGCCTTTATTGTAGAAAAAGAACATGCGCAGGTAACCGGAAACTACTTAAAAAAGTTATAAATCATGTCTTTTCTTCCATGCAGGATTCCACAAAAGCCACCGGAAACTGAGAACGTTCAGCCGCATCTTCCACCGACATTCCGCTTGCAAGAAAACGCCGTATTACCGTCCTCATACTCTCGCCTACTTCAATGATATGACCATCCGGATCATAAAACCGAACCACCCTTTGTCCCCACGGGTACTCCTTTACCCCATGGACATATTCGATCTGTTCAAAAGTATGCAAATGCGATAGAAACGCTTCAAAATTTTCTTCTTCAAAATACAGTTCAAAATTATTGCTTTTCTCTGTGACTTTCTTTTCTTTTCCGATAAAGTCCTGCCAGGTTGACTTCGTCTGCAAAGAAAAGTCACCCGTAAAGGTAATATTCGCACCAAAATCCAGAATGACCGTTTGATTCAGCACTTTTTCGTAAAACGCACGTGCTTTTTCCATATTCTCTACAACAATAAGCGGTGATGTAAATTTCATGACCTAACTCCTTACTTTTCTGCCTACAAACAATAATATTCTAATACAAATATTACCATAGTATAGCTAGATAAACAAGGGCATACAAACACCGGGCGGCTGTTCCTCCAACCGAAGAACAGCCGCCCGTTTTGTATTTAGGATTCGCTTACCGGAAGTTTAGATGCACAAACCTTTTGGTAAAGCAAGACCGTACCCACCGCAAACAGAAAAGTAATTATACCCGTTAGCAAATTTGCGTTTACATTTGAGAAAACCAAAAGAACCGCAATCGGCAGCAAACCGATAATCATTGTGCCCAGTAAGCCAACCATAGCCGCCATACTTTGTTTAATGACCGTCACTTCGGCCTCCCATGTGAAATTCGGTATTTTCAGGTTGATAAAAATCCCCCAAGCGCAGGTAAAGCCTGTGAAAACAAGCGGGGTAACAAACAGCCATAAAGTTTGCAGGACATCCGCTTTCAGACAAATACTCATGAACAAAGAACTGAGCAGAACACAAGGCAGAAGAACCGTCGCGTTTACTGCCATTTTGCTCTTGTAGACTGTAGCCGCCTTTACCGGCAAAGTCTGCAAAATCCACAGATTTTTCCCTTCCAGAGAAAGGGAAACACAAGAAGTACAGGTCATGCCCAGCATACCGCACAGAACAAAAGGCACAACACGGACAATCATCGGTTGAATATTCGGTATCTGAAACATCTGTGTCATTTGATCGATTCCCAATACCAAACACGCAATGGAAGCCGCCAGCATAAGCACTGCTCCGCACCCCATATTCAGTACATAGAGATTGGATGAGAAAAAGCGCTTCAGTTCTTTTTGGTACAAAGCCTGAAAAGGAGAAGCTGTCTGCACCCCCTGCAATTTGTAATTCGACTTGCTTTGGTGAGTGGTAAGGCCGGTGTTAATTGCTTTATACGGAATGGAAACAAGCTTTACAAACAGCCAGTACCACACAACCGAAATTGCCAAAAATGCAAGAAACGAAAGAATATCGTTCTGACAAATAGCCTTTCCAAACAGTCCGGTTAAAGGATACGATTGATTCATTTTCTGTGAGATCAGGTCGCCCAATTGAGCCAACTGTTTCACGCTGATTTGAGTGGAATTCAGTGTTCCGGTACTCATACTCGCGCCTAAAAAGCCAATCAGCAGAATGAAGGAAAGCAAAATACTGACCACATTGGTATGTTTGAACCTTGACGCAACCGCACTGATGATTGCGCTTATCACCGTTGCTACTGTCATGGGGACAAGCGGCGCGGCAAAGATTGCAATCCCCCACATCACGTAAAACAGCGCCTGCGGTTTTACAAAATAGCAATAGGAAATTCCCATGGGCAGCATAACACCAAGGGAAAACAGGGCATTCCACCCGTACATCAAAAAGAAACGGCTGGAAATAACCGAACTTGTTTTCACCGGAAGCGCCATCAGCGCGTCGTAATCCCGAAAGGCGAACAGCGTGCCACCCGCTTTAAACAAAGTAAAAAACAGAACCAGCAGACTTGTAAGGGTAAAGGCACAGCCCGGAATAACCGAAGCTAACCCGATACTGCCAAGCCCATACCCAATGCCGAAGCTGTAAAACACCATGACAAAAGCCAAAATCACCATGGATGCCGCGAAAGCGACCGATCGGTTTTTCTTCTTTTGATCCTTTTCATGCAGAAAGCTGTTCACACCTGACTGACTCAAGAATTGAGCCTTTAGCAGAATCCATGTCTTATTTTTCATTTTCTGCCACCTTCATATAAAGGGATTCCAAAGATTGATTTTGGATCATATCCTCCATATTGCCCGCAGCGATGAGCTTGCCTTCTTTAATGATGGCGATTTTATTGCAGAGCTTTTCCGCGACATCCAGAACATGAGTAGAAAAGAAAATCGCGCTGCCCTCACTGCACATTTCGCGCATGGTGTTTTTCAGCATGAGGGAAGCCTCCGGGTCAAGCCCGACGAAGGGCTCATCCAGAAGGAGCAGCTTCGGCTTATGAAGAAAGCCGGAAATCAGCGCAACCTTTTGCTTCATTCCGTGTGAATAGGAAGAAATCAAATCACCCAGCGCGCCTGTAATTTCAAACAAATCACCGTATTTCCGAATGCGCTGCTCCCGCTCCGTTTTTCCTACCTCAAAAATATCGCCGATGAAATTCAAATACTGAATACCCGTCAAATGCTCGTATAAATCCGGATTATCCGGAATATAGGCGATTGCTTTTTTGCATTCCAGCGGTGATTTTTGAACAGAATGTCCATCTACAAAAATCTCACCTTCCTCAAAATCCAACACACCCGCAACGGACTTTATGGTTGTGCTCTTTCCGGCGCCGTTGTGCCCGATGAATCCGTAAATATCACCCGCTTCAACCGAGAGATTAAAATGGTCAACCGCCCGTTTTCCGCCTTTATACACCTTCGAAAAATTCTTAATTTCCAACACTGCCATAATCATGCACCTCTGACTTCACTCAATTTTATGTAGAGTCTTATTTTGTTCATTTAGACGTTTATCTAAATATCTAATTGCAGTATAGCACGAACTTTTAGAAAGTCAAGGGTTCAGACATAGATTTTTTAAAAAAGAAAATCAAAAAATCAGAGCCGCAGGACACAGTATCATTTATTCCTGCGGCTCGCTGTTTTTGAAGTGGAGTAAAGACAGAATGCATACCGGGGTGAAATATGCACACCAAAATTCCAACACAACGACACCGGTCAGGGTTCCACCCGGCATATTGGGTTTAAAGATTCCAAGAGCAGGCATTACTACACAGGAAACCGCGAAAATTCCATGAATCATCAAAAGTGCTTTTAACCACTTATCTGCTTTTGTGACCGTTCGAATGGAGAATGCGATAAAAAAGGTCGCCAATGCCATAAAGCCATATCCCAACAGGTCATAGCTGAAAAACAGTCCAAACTTGGAATAATCCAATATTTGAGCAGCCTGCTGGTTCAATTCGGAAAGACGAACGGTCGTAATCTGAGCGAAATAAACCATCATAATGAATACCGCATAGACCGCTGAAAACGCGATTGCCGTATACTGAACCGCTTTTGTCTTCGCTTCTCCCACTGCCGCAAATGAGCAAATCAAGGGAACGAAGCCCCATGCGATAAACATACTGGAAACATAACTGGCAAAATCACTCCCAAGAATCATAGAGCAGGCAAACGCAAGCACTGCCGCCAACGTAACCAACGCAGAACCCATTCCAACTTTTCGATTCATTTTCGATACAACCTTTCAATAATAAAATCGACAAACGTGTCACGATCTTCTTTTGCACAAAAATCAAAATGCAGAGCTTCCGGCGTAATGTTCCTCTTTAAGAAAAGTCCCTGCAAAATCAGCGTCATGCAGTAGGTGAGCAGAAGCTTTTCCTGTTCGGAACGGCTGTCGCCTTTTAAAGTAGACAGAAAGCCGTTTACGGTTTTCATGGTGTTATCTAAAATAGCAGGAGCCGTCATATCACTCAGAATGGAAATCCGCGAAATCTCCGGATTCTGCACCAAAAAATCCATTACCTGCTTTGCTACTTCTTTCAGCATTTCAATTTTGTCGGTATCTTTTGAAATGTTGGGACGAAACACAATGATTACGTTTTTTATGATGCGTTCCACACAGATTTGAATCAAATTCTCCTTGGACGTAAAGTGATAATTAATTAAGCCGATACCTACACCGGACTTCTCCGCAATTTGGCGTATGGTAATATCCTCGATATTCCCATTCCCGCTTTGCAACAACCCGATTGTAGTTTCAATGATTTTCTCTTTTACCGTTTCTGATTTTTTCATCCGGCTATTTGCACCTCACTTTTGAACATTGTTCAATTTTATTTTACTCTTTATTCTTAATCTGTCAAGCTTATATTTTTCCTTTTCCATTCTCCATAGTTTTCGATTTTCCACTCCGCAAGTAAGAATACGCAAAAAAGCCGCAAAGCAAAATGCTTCACGGCTCAAAAAGTACGAATGTAATTTTTATGGGATATCATGAATGACTTCTTTAGGAGGAACGTCCAAAACGGCAGGATTCGCCAAATAGGAGCGGAACAGCTTCAGCCCCGAGGCAAAGTAAGCGCCGTCACAGATACGCTCATCCGTTACAAAGGTAAAATCGATGTATTTTTTCTTTATGACCTGTCCCCCATCGCCAATTTCATTTTGGGTTCGCTTTGCGCCGAATGCCAGAAATACCGGCACATTCCCGAAATTATACAAATGGTGATAGATGGGCGGAATACCAAGCGACGCCATGGAGGTAATGAACATGGACCCGTGGAATGGACTGATATTGATTAAGGCCATAGGAACCAATCCAAAGTAATCCAGCAGTTTTATGAACCAAAACGCGAATTTTTTGACGGAGCCGGGTATGTAATTGAGCATTCTCGCCTTGCCGTCAAAGTCATTTTCGCTGTCCGCAAAGGCTTTGGCTACGGCATCTTTAAAACGGCGGTACACCTGTTCCGCGGTATCCGTCGGCTCAAATGTCACCTTAATAACCGTATCCACCACATCCGCACGAAGTTCCTTCTTAATAGCCATATTGATCACAATTTGCTCTCTGGTGAAAATTTTCTGGCCGGAGATAAAACGGTTGATATAGGGTTTTTGAGAAACCATCCGGATATAAGCAGCAAGGATAACATGCATAATTCCAAAACCATCCAGACCGCCGCCGCGTTTTTGCCGAACATAGCGTTCCACTTCGGCCGTATCGAATTTATCGACTAAGTAATTTTGAGCATCGCACCGTGAGACCATAATATAGGGTGAAATCGTATTGTAAGGTGCCAGAGAACGAACTTTTCTGCCATCTTTTCTATCACCAAAACGCCGTTTTGTCTTCGTCATGTCAATCTTCCCCACTCAATCATTTACAAATTCACTTCTGACAGGTACTTAGTCCGACAAAATCACAAGGTTTACAGGATATGTCCGCTTAATTCGGTCTTTCATTTACAAAAGCTTACAAAATACAGCATACCATAAATACGAAAATTCCGCTAGATTATCGGCCTATTTTGTTTATGTTTTTCGGAGCAAATCCATATTAGTTGCACCACAAAACGAAAAAGGCCCGAAAAGTCTGTCAACTTCTCGAGCCTTTGGTCGGTGCGGAGGTTAGGCACCAACGGTAAATGTAATCGTATTGACTCCGGAATCTACCAGCAGCCTGGTGCCAAGCGTATCCGCCTGAGCCTTAGCACCCTGCACATTGGAAACAGAAGGCACATTGCGCATCAGAACGGTAATACCGTCCGCTTTTCCGGTAAAGATAACAGTGACCGTATTCTGCTGTTTGCAGGCGCTGACGCGAAGCGTTTCGACTGCGTCTTTATCATAAATGGCTGCACAAGCAGTCTGGTTTTCCACCAATTCAAACACATGAAGGGTCACGTCTTTTGCATAGTCGTAATCCGGCACCTGATTGTTACTGCCAACCGGAACAACAGAGTTCGGCCTTGCCATGAGCGGCAGACTGAAATAGTTGTGATGCTCATGCTGCCACGAGCCGCCCTCAACAACTTGATTGGAAAAGAAATTCGTCCATCTTCCCTGTGGCAGATAATAATCGACTGTGCTGTCATCGCGCAGAATCGGTGCTACCAGTAAATTGTCACCCAGCATATATTGGGTATCCAGTGTATCGCAGGCACGGTCATCATTAAATTCCATTACCATGGCACGCATAACCGGAACGCCAGTTTCTGCCGTCAAGCAGGCAGTGCTGAAGATATACGGCATCAGGGAACATTTCAGTTCGGTGAAAAGGCGTACCACATCGACCGCCTCTTCGTCAAACAGCCACGGCACACGGTACGAGCTGCTGCCGTGCAGTCGGCTGTGCGAAGAAAGCAAACCGAACGCTACCCAACGTTTGTACAAATCCGGTGTGGCTGTGCTTTCAAAGCCGCTGATATCGTGACTCCAGAAGCCAAATCCGCTCATACACAACGATAATCCGCCGCGCAGGCTTTCCGCCATGGCGGAATACTTGGAATCGCTGTCACCGCCCCAGTGCACCGGGAATTTCTGTCCGCCGACCGTTGCGCTTCTGGCAAACAGAACCGCTTCCTTTTCGCCCTTGGCTTTCTTGAGGAACTCAAACACGGTCTTGTTATAAAGATACGTGTAGTAATTATGCATTTTTACCGGATCAGAACCGTCGAAATACACCACATCGGTCGGGATTCTTTCACCGAAGTCGGTTTTAAAGCAATCCACGCCAACATCCAGCAAAGCTTGAAGTTTGCTGCAATACCATTCACACGCGGCAGGATTGGTAAAGTCCACAAGCCCCATGCCGGGCTGCCACATATCCCACTGCCACACATCCCCGTTGGGGCGTTTGAGCAAGTAGCCGTGCTCCATGCCTTCCGCGAACAGCGGCGATTTCTGTGCAATATAGGAATTGATCCAAACACAAATCTTTAGGCCTTTGCTCTTTAAGCGGGCAAGCATATTTTTCACGTCGGAGAATACATGCTCATCCCACTCAAAATTGCACCATTCATATTCTTTCATCCAATAGCAGTCAAAGTGAAACACATGAAGAGGCAGGTTGCGCTGCGCCATGCCGTCCACAAAGCTGGTAACGGTTTTCTCATCGTACTGGGTGGTGAACGAGGTTGTCAGCCACAGGCCGAAAGTCCACGCGGGCGGCAATGCCGGTTTTCCGGTTAACGAGGTGTAATTTTGCAGCACACCCTTCATATCCCCGCCGCCGATAATCATATAATCCAGTTTTTCGCCCGGAACGCTGAACTGCACGCGGGAAGCCGCTTCGGATGCGATTTCATAGGAAACGCGGTCGGTGCTGTTGACAAATACGCCGTAATTGCGGTTGGTGATATAGAACGGGATATTCTTATAGGCTTGCTCGGATGCGGTACCGCCGTCTTCATTCCAGATATCGACGCTCTGTCCGTTCCTGACGAACGGCGTAAACCGCTCACCCAAGCCGTATATTTTTTCACCGATAGCTAAATCAAGCTGTTCGCGCATATAATTGCCATCCGGCGCAGTTACATAGCCCAGCTGCCTGCTGCCGGTTGAAGTGAGCAGTTTGCCATCATACAAGTAATCAATTACAAAATCCACCTTGTTGATTCTTGCGGTAAGTTTGCCGCTTGTGACGGTAAGTTCCTGCTCGGTCTCATTTGTATCCAGCTTGCAGGCTTCCTCATTTAATTCAAAGGAAGGTTCTTTTTGTGCGCTGCCCATAAAATGGTAGGTCTGAACACGAAGGATATCCGCACGCGGGGAAGAAAAGCGGATGGTTAGAAGAGGGCCGCCTAAGGTTTGCCCGCGGTTCGTAACTTTGAGCGGCGGCGCAAAAACCGTAACGGCATTCTCCTCCTGTTTTACATCGCGAATTTCCGCAGCGTTATAGATATTCACACCTTTTCTTTTTAGCCAGAATCCGTCTGTAAATTTCAATACAATCAACCTCACCTTATATTTTTATTTTCATTTTGACGCTGTTTATTTTGATTCAGCCCAATAAAAGCTATACGTTCCGTGAACTGTGGCATCTTTTCAAGCTGTTGGGGCGGTTATACCGCCCCAAACCCCTGTTAGAGTGGGGAAATACGCTAACAGTATGAAAAAGAGCGGCTGAATTTTCAGCCAAGGTCTTGTTTTCTAATAGTAAAAGCATTATGATAGTATCAATATAATGCTTTTACCAGCAAAATACTTGCATAAAACAGGCAATAAATTGCAGAATCTTAACATTGAAGGTGATTTTATACAAAATCTTACGTTGAAAGAAAACCGCCGTCATGGTGACATCCTTCTGCCCATTAATACCTATCATATGATCATTCCGAGTCACGCAAATATATTCGACTGCCATTGGCACGACGAATTTGAATTATTCAAGCTGGATAAGGGTGAAGCCTTGGTTCAGATCGGTTCCACCTATCGCAAAGTACAGGAAGGAGATCTGCTGTTCATTAACAGCGGGGAACTTCATGCCGCTAAAACGGTTGACAATTCCGGCTGTAATTTTCGTGCGGCGGTATTTTCACCCGAAATGCTGCTGGCACCGGCAAACGATCAGATTCTGATAAAATATGTGGCTCCGATTCTAAACGGACACCTGATTTTACACAGTCCCATCAAACGGCAAAACGAGCATGAAAACAACATACAGGAATGCTTTGATGAAATTTACCGTTTGATAAAAAATCAGCCTGCCGGATATGAGCTTGCCGTAAAAGCAAATCTATTCCTGCTTTTTGGTGAATTTATTGCGTGCAGTCATTACGATAATCAGATTCGAACGGTAAAAAAGGATACCGGAACCATTGAAAACATTAAAAATATTATCAACTATATTGAAAAAAATTATCCGGAAAATCTGACCATTCAACTTCTCGCGGAACGAATGAATGTGAGCCCCGGACATTTCTGCCGGCTGTTCAAACAGTATACAATGAAAACACCTATCCAGTATATTAATTATTACCGGCTTTCAAAAGCAATGGAACTCTTGCAGACAACCGACCGAAAAATTCTGGATATCGCGCTGGATACCGGATTCAACAGCATGAGCTACTTTATCAATGTGTTTCGTGAGAACATGGGCTGTACCCCTTCCGAATACCGAAAGCGTATAAAAGCAAAATAAACGGAGCGTTACCTTAGCCAACTATGACCAGAGCGCCCCGCATCATTCGGATACGGGGCGCCCCTTGTTTATTCTTCCAGAATTGCCTGCACTCTGCCGACCTGATCGTCCTCCGTCAGCATGACTTTAATACCGTGCGGATGCGTCGGGCTGTTGGTCAGAATACGCTTAACGTGACCGCGTGTCAATTTGCCTGTTGGCTGGTCTTTTTTCAGTACAATATCCACCAACGCGCCGATTTGTATATTTGCTCGAATTTGTCCGTTCATCCTGTTCTCCATTCTGCTTTATGTATTTTTGTGAAAATTTCTCGTTATTCCCACGTTTTCCAGATACCCGGCTGATAGCCGACCGTCGCCTGCTTGCCGTTGCGCACAATCGGCGTTTTAAAAAGCTTGGGGTTCTCCAGCAGCTTTTCGATTTTGTCACTTTCGTACGCCAGATAGCTTACGAGCGCGGCATCCGGAGATTTTTCGTCAATCAGTGCATCCAGACTGCCAACTGCTGTCCGGATACTTTGGAACTCCCCTTTGCTCATGCCAAATTTGGCAACGTCAATCAACTGTACTTTAATTTTTCGCTCCTTAAAATAGCGCTCTGCTTTTTTCGTATCAAAGCATTTGGATTTTCCGAAAATTTGTATGTTCATACAACCTCCAACATATGGGATATCTCGAAATACATTCGAGATATCCCATGCTTGATTTATTTGATTCTTTTCTCCAGCTCCGAAATGCCGTGAAACGGCGGAGAGCAAGCGTTATTTTCACAAATATAATAGGTGGTCTGCTCCTCTTTGCTGCTGTAATCCTTTGTAAATTCCGCAATTTCGCCCAACTTTTGTTTGTTTTGCCCGTCTTTCACCAAAACAGAGGTATTCGGCACAAAACACTTTTGAAAAACGCCCTGCATAGCCTTTAAATCCGACGGATTTTCCGCCACACAAACCACTTCACGCGACGGATACAGCGCCAGCATGAAGGTCATCATGGCGAAGCTGTAACCCGCGGGATAATCCTGCACATTGGATGCAAGGCAGTGAAGCTGCTTTTCAGCCGATTCTTCAAGTCCCGGGTTCCCCGTCAGCTTTGCCAACTGAAGCATCGCATATGCGGCAACGGAATTTCCGGATGGAATTGCACCGTCGTACAGTTCTTTCGGTCTTGCTATCAAGCTTTCACTGTTTTTGCCGTATAAATAAAATCCGCCGTTTTGATCATCAAAAAAATCATCCATCAGTATTGTATGCAACCGCAAGGCTTTTGTCAAATAGTCGCAGTTAAAGGTCGCCTGATTCAGTTCAAGCAAAGCCCAAACGGTAAACGCATAGTCATCGACATGCCCGTTACCGGAGGATTCGCCGTCACGATACCGCACGAATAAATGTCCGTCTTCGGCTGTGAGCTTGCTTTCTAAGAAATCAACCGCTCGCTCGGCTGCTTGAAGATAGCGGTCATCGCCGAGAATCCGGTACGCTTTTGAAAAAGCGGCAATCATCAGCGCGTTCCAGGATGTCAGAATTTTATCATCTTTATGCAGAGAAGTTCGTTCCGTACGGTAAGAAAATATCTGTTTGCTCAGTTCTTCTATTTTTTCATCCGGTATGTCAAACTGCGGATGATCCAGCAGATTTGGGATGCTTTTTCCTTCAAAATTTCCCCTCTCGGTAATACCGAAATATTCATTGAAATAGTTCCCATCCGTTTCCCCTAAACAGGAACGTATTTCATCCGGTGTGAACACATAGTATTTGCCCTCTACGCCTTCGCTGTCCGCATCCTGTGCACAGTAAAAGCCGCCGTTCTCATCTGTCAGCTCCCGCAGAACATAATCCATCGTTTTGACCGCGACAGTCTTATACAGTTCCTCATGTGTAATTTGAAACGCTTCCAGATAAGCGATGGTAAGCAGAGCGTTATCATACAGCATTTTTTCAAAATGCGGCACCAGCCACTTTTCATCGGTCGAATAGCGGGAAAATCCAAAGCCGATGTGGTCAAAAATTCCGCCTCGATACATTTGGCGGAGCGTTTTCTCTGCCATTTCGAGGGCTCGGTCATTCTTCTCAAAATAGGCGTATCGCAGCAGAAATAAAAGATGATGGGGTGTCGGAAATTTCGGACTTGAACCAAACCCGCCATACTGCTCATCAAAGGTTTGGCTGAATGTCTGAAATGTTTCGTGCAGGATATCTTTGGATAGCCCCTTTTCCGAACTTTTCTCCTCTTGCTGCAGCAAAGCGGTGATTTCATCCGCGGAAACAAGCAGCTCCGAAGGATTGTTTTGCCATTGGTCAGCCACGGCAGAGAGAATATCCAGTATTCCGGGCATACGATACCGCGAATGCTTTGGAAAATAGGTGCCCGCGAAAACCGGTTTTTTATCGGGCGTGAGAATAACCGTAAGCGGCCACCCGCCCTGCCCGGTGAGCATTTGACAGACGCCCATGTAAACGGAATCGATATCCGGCCGTTCTTCTTTATCCACTTTAATCGCAACATAGGAACGGTTAAGAGCATTTGCCACTTCCTCGTCTTCAAACGATTCATGGGCCATCACGTGGCACCAGTGGCAGGTGCTGTAACCAATGCTCAAAAAAACAAGTTTGTTTTCCTCTTTGGCTTTGCGGAATGCTTCCTCTCCCCACGGGAACCAGTTGACCGGATTATGCGCGTGCTGGAGAAGGTAAGGGGATTTTTCATGGATTAATTTATTTGCTGTTCTGTTAATATTCATAGTGTCATCCTCCAAAAGCAATTTCTTGGGTAATCACTTAAAAATGGTATGAATTTCAATATGGATATTGTTGTCTGCACACTACCCAATGATTCAAAAATTCTAACATTTTCTTTCTAAAAAAGCAAAGCATGAAGACAAAATTTCTGTCTTCATGCTTTTGTTTTATTTCCTGCTTTCTTATGGAATGGTTTATTATTCGTAATTCAACGCGTCGATTGGCTTGAGTTTGGAAGCCTTGCTTGCGGGATAAATTCCAAACACTATGCCAACCACTGCCGAGAATAAAAATGCGGCCAGAACGATAGAGGGCGACGTGATAACGGCTTGATTGATAATCTTGGGTAGAATCAAATCAAGCCCGGAACCAAGCAGGACACCGACGATGCCTCCTACCAGACTGATAAACATTGCCTCAATCAAAAATTGCAGCATGATGTCTTTCCGTTTTGCGCCGATTGCTTTGCGGATACCGATTTCGCGTGTGCGCTCCACAACGGACACCAGCATGATATTCATAATGCCGATTCCGCCTACAATGAGGGAAATAGAAGCAATTCCGCCAAGCATCATCGCCATTGTATTTGACGTTTGACTGCTGGTCTCAAGCAGCTGGCTCTGGCTAAGCACACGGAACTGCGTGGAATCCTCGTTGTATTTTTGCAGCAGGAACATGTTTAATTCATTGGAGGCCTGCGTAACATCGTCTTCGGTTTTCGCCCCGACATAATAGGTTTTCACACTTGTATTCTTCAAAAACCGCTCCGCTGTAGAAAGCGGCATAATCACGCGGTTATCATTGGAACCCGAAGAAGAAGTCCCCTTGCTTTCCAAGATACCGATAATCTTAAAGTTTGTACCGTTCAGCGAAATATTCTGCCCAACTAGCGTTTCGTATTGACTGGATTTCATATCGGGGTAAATATTTTGCAGCACTTCGATTCCGACATCCACCACCTTATAGCGGTTATCCACATCATCCTGTGTGATAAACCTGCCGAGCGCGGTATGAACGTCACGGATATCCTCATATTCGGGAACGGATGCTTCCACAGAAGTCGTTGAGCTGTTCGTGCCGGCCTTTGCGGTTGCCGAGCCGGAAATCTGCGGAGCGACACTTTTAATGGCAGAATAGGTTTTAAGGGTGGTAATATCTGCTGTCGTCAAGCTCGTTGCTTTACTGCCGGTAAGACTGACGGTAAGCAAATTGGTACCCATATTTTGAATAGCGGTGGTAATGGCCTGTCTGGAACCATTACCGATTGCGATCATGACAATAACGGAGGAAATACCGATAATGATACCGAGCATAGTCAAAAATGACCGCATTTTATTGGAGAGAATGGATTTCATCGCCATTTTAATAGCCTGTGTGAACTTCATTCTACCTCACCACCTTCTCATCCGAGACAATTTGGCCATCCATAATATGAATGACCCGGTTTGCCTGCTCCGCTACATGCATATCATGCGTAATCAGCACAATCGTGTTCCCCTGCTTGTTTAAATTCTTTAAAATGTTCAGAACTTCCACGCCTGTGTGACTGTCCAGATTTCCGGTCGGTTCATCCGCAAGAATGACCGGTGGCTTTGTAATCAGAGCCCGCGCAATCGCCACCCTTTGCTGCTGACCGCCGGAAAGCTCGTTTGGCGTATGGTGCATTCGGTCTTCCAGTCCCACGCTGCGAAGTGCGTCGATTGCCCGCTCGCGCCGTTCCTTGCTGCCAATACCCCGATAAATGAGCGGAAGCTCCACGTTCTCAATCGCGTTCAGCTTACTGAGAAGATTAAACTTTTGAAAAACAAAGCCGATTGTCCGGTTGCGGAATTCCGAAAGTCGGTTGTCATCAAAGGAACCGATTTCCTGTCCGTTAATTTTGTAGCTCCCCGAAGTTGCCGTATCCAGGCACCCGATGATATTCATCAAGGTGGATTTGCCGGAACCGGACGGACCGACGACGGCGGCAAATTCATGCTCCCGAATCGACAGGGAAACATTATTTAAAGCGTGAACACTGTTTTCCCCAATCGTATAAGTTTTATAAAGATCCGTTATTTCAATAAGCGGCATTCCATCATCTCCTCTGATTTCTCATCCGTTTCCGCCGGTGCCGCCATTGAACGTTCTGTCTGTGGTGCCTGTTCCGCCTCCAGTTCCACCGGTTGTACCGCCGGTAGTGCCGCCTGCCGCATTTCCATTGGCTGTGTTGCCCCCTGTGGTTCCGGTGCCTGCGTTATTGCTGCCGCTCACCGTATTGCCGGTTCCGGTTCTGGTTTTGGTGCGGGTGCTGTATCCGCCGGTGCCGCCTGTCATGCCGCCCATGCCGCCCATACCTCCGCCAAAGGCAGAAAAGTTATTGGTTGCGCTTTGTGAGTTGTTCAAACTTGCGATTGCGGATTTGCTGACAGTGGTTGCAACAGCCACCTTGTCACCGGCGCTCAGGCCGCTGACAACTTCCACGGTATCTGTATTGGCAAGACCGATTGTAATTTGTTTGCCGTATTTTTGCAGCAGTTCCATACTGTTGACATTGTTCATCTGAATGCTCTTTCCGTTGGAATCGAAAAGCCCGTCTGACGAAAGCACATACGCTGTGGTTCCGCGTTTATTCAGAATTGCACTGGCAGGCAGTGTCACCACGTTTTCTTTGCTCTGTGTGATAATGGAAACATTGGTGTTCATGCCGATCATGATGCCTTCCGGATTGTTGACCGTGACCGTTACGCTGTAGTTGGTTACACCGTTTGACGCGGTACCGATCGGGTCAACCTGTACGACGGAACCGGTAAAGGTTTTGCCTGATATCGCATCCAAGGTAATATTAGCTTTTTGGCCCACCTGCACCTTAGCGATATCCAACTCATCAACGGATACGACGGTTTCCATTGCACTCTTGTTGATGATTGTCGCGACAGTTCCGTTGGAAGCGACACTGGAACCGTTTTTCACGGCAAGCTCTGCGATGATGCCGTCAATCGGACTTGTGATGGTATCCTTGGCCGCTGCGGTCTGTGCGTCCGCAAGGTCTTTCTGTGCCGACGTTACCGCGCTTTGCTTCATTTGAATGTCGCTTTCCACCGAATCGCTGTTCAGTTTAAAGAGCGCGGCATTCTTGCTGACCATCTGATTTTCACTTACATAGACATTGGAGATGATTCCGCTGCCGTTTGATGAAATAGGAATGTACTTGACAAGTGCAAATGTACCGCTGCCCGCCGTTACGCCCGCTGAAGTGGCAACCGTTGCGGTATCGCCAACCTGCGGGTCATCTGAAGCAATCGTAACGGTCACACCGCCGGAACTGCTTTGTCCGCCCTGTCCGGAACCGCCTGAGGAGCCGGAAGAAGTGACCGTGCCGGTATATGTTTTTTTCGCTGCGGTATCCGTAACTTTCACCGTATCGCCTATTTTCAGCGATGCTGTAGAACTGACGGATACCGTCATTGCCCGCTCGGTAGAAATCACAGCAAGATTCCCCAAAGATTTTATCGTGGAAAGATCATCGCCGGCAGACGCGATAACGGATTTCACTTTGCCTGCCACCGGAGCTTTGATGGTGAGATTATTAAGACTTTGTTCCGACTGCGTCAAAGCGTTTTTAGCGGAAGTCAGCGCGTTTTGTTTTTGCAGAATGGTTTGTGCCGAATTGGTATCGCTGATATGCGCAATCGTCTGACCTGCTTTTACGGTATCCCCCTGCTTGACCGGCAGGCTGTCGATTGTTCCCGCGTTTACCGCCGTAAGGGAGTATTCCGTAGAATCCGAAATAGTTCCGCTGCCCGTCACCGTAATTTCAACGTTTCCCGTCGTTGCCTGAGCGGTTCGGAATGTTGTGGTGGAATCCGAAGAACCGGATTTCGCAAAAGCGGTAATACCGATAACTCCTCCGACTATCACAACAAAAGCTGCAGAAGCTATTACAATAATTCTTGTTCGCTTCTTCTTTGTCATACCATAATTCCTCCATCTGCATAATTTGTGTTTATCCGATGATTTCAATGTTCAAAGTATAGGAGGACAATGTGAATGGCAAGTGAAAGCCCGGTGAATTTATGCAGATTTTGCAACGAAAGTTTGTAATGTTTTCTCACGATTTTCAGCAAAAAACAAGTGCACATATTCAAAACTGAAATGTGCACCGTTTCTATTGCGAAATAGAATCCGCTGTTTTAATTCGTTTTTGCCAGCACAAATTTAATTGCGGCATAGCTGATTTCTTCGGGCAATGCATCCTTAATAGGCTTCAGTCTGTCGCCGCCGACCTGCTCAATGGCGTCCATGATTTGTGCCTGCTGTTTCTCACTGACAATTGCTGATACATCTATCGGCATACCCTGCACATAGCAGTCGAGCAAATGCCCTTCAACCGTGCTGGAAGTAAGCCCGCGCTGCACCGCAATTTCGCTTATAGATAAACCGGTTCGGTAAAGGTCATAACTTGTACGCTTTGTATCGGTTCCGGGTTTTGCGGGTTTCTCATGGTATTTCGGTTCCACGCTGAAAAATGCGCTCTTGTCCACCGCAACTTGATTCTTCTCAACATAATCCTGAATCGCTGATAAAAAGTGCCCGCCGTATTTTTCAAGCTTATGCGCGCCAACGCCCTTTATGGTCAGCAATTCGCTGTTTTGAGTCGGGTATTTCCCGCTCATTTCGTGCAAGGTTACATCGGAAAACACAACGTAAGGAGGTACATTTTCCTCTTCGGCGATTTTTTTGCGCAGCTCCCGCAAAATTTCAAACAACGTCGCATCCGTTTGCGTATTTTCTTTTGAAATTGCCTGCTGCTTTTGGATTGCCCGTTTAATGATAACCTTTCGTTTTCCAGTCAGCACCTCATATGAGGATGGATTTAATTTCAGAATCGGGTATTTATCCCCTGCCAGCTCCACACTGCCCTCCGTAATTAAAAAGGAAATCAGCTCCTGAACCGTTGAGTCAGCATATTCTTTCATAATTCCATAGGTGGAAAGCCGGTCAAACCCCATTTCGGCTATTTTTTGCGTGTGTCTGCCGCGAAGTATGCCGCAAATAACGCCGCTGCCGAACCGCTCCCCCGCACGTTTGATGCACGACATGATTTTTTGCGCTTCAACTGTAATATCCGTCTGTTCGGTTTCATTATTGCAGTTGCCGCAGTTCCCGCAATTTTCGTCTTCCCGCACCGCCGTATCACCAAAATAATGAAGGATATAAGCGCGCAAACATTTGTCGGTGTTGCAGTAATCCACCATTTCATTCAGTTTTTTGTACTCGGCGGATTTATCGGTATTATCACTGCTGTTTTCGATAAAGAACTTGTTGGTTATAATATCGGACGCGGAAAAATAGAGAATACACTCTGCTCTTTCGCCGTCCCGCCCTGCCCTGCCCGCTTCCTGATAATAACTTTCCATATTTTTCGGCATGTTGTAATGAATGACAAAAGAGACATTGGATTTATCAATACCCATACCGAACGCGTTCGTTGCTGCCATAATGTTGATGCGGTCATAAAGAAAATCTTCCTGATTCTGGGCACGCTCGTTTTCCGAAAGGCCGGCATGATACCGCAATGTCGGAAACCCTGCCTCATTGAGCCGCTCACAAAGCATTTCTACCGTTTTTCTGGTTGCGGCATAGATGATTCCGCATTTTCCTTTGTTGTTTTCCAGATATTTAACAAGTGCCTGCATTTTATTTTTGGGTTTTGCAACTTCAAAGTATAAATTTTCACGGTCAAAGCCTGTCGTTAAGGTATATGGATCCTCCAACTTTAGCAGCTTGATGATGTCCTCTTTAACCTGCGGGGTTGCGGTTGCGGTAAATGCCGCAATCACCGGTCTGTGCGGGAGGGAAGCAACCATATTTGCAATTGTTGTGTAGCTGGGGCGAAAATCATGTCCCCACTGCGAAACACAATGCGCCTCGTCTACCGCTACCATGGATACAGCGAGATTTTTCATCAGCGCTAAGAAATCAGCATTTTCAAGGCGCTCCGGAGCCACATAAATCAGGCTGTACCTACCGCTCCTCGCATTGCTGATAACGCGGTCGAGCTGCAAATTGCTTAAAGAACTGTTTATGTATGCCGCTTTGATTCCGGACTGTGAAAGGGAATCCACCTGATCCTTCATGAGCGAAATCAGCGGCGATATCACAATGGTGATGCCGTCCATCATCATTGCGGGTATTTGAAAGCAGATGGACTTACCCGCGCCGGTCGGCATAACGGCGAGGACATCCTTCCCGCTTAAAATCTGTTCGATAATTTGTTTTTGTCCACTTCTGAATTCATCGTATCCAAAATACTGTTTGAGAAGTGCCTGCATATCTTTGTTTTCCAATCTGTTACCACCTATTTTTTCTTATATTTATAGTATAATGTATTTTCTTGTACCCTACAAGTTTGTTTATTGAAAACTTTCCCTTGACTCTGACGTTACGTCATAGAGTATGCTATACTCATAAGGCAAGGAGATGACGGAAAACATGAAAATGAAAATCCACGAAGCCGCAAGGCTCACCGGAATCAGTGTGCGCACACTGCATTATTATGATCAGATTGGACTGCTTCACCCGGGTGAAGTAACAGAAACAGGCTACCGCCTTTACGACGGGAACGATCTGGAGCTTTTGCAGCAGATTCTGTTTTTCCGTGAGCTAAGTTTCCCCCTCAAGGATATTAAAGAAATCATCCGCAATCCTGCCTTTGACAAACGCAAGGCACTTGAAAATCACAAAAAGCTGTTGCTGCTTCAGCGCAGCCGCTGTGATGATTTGATTGCTCTTGTGGACAGAACTTTAAAAGGAGATGGCGATATGAGTTTTCAGGAATTCGATAAGACAGAAATGGAAGCCATGCAAAAACAATATGCCGACGAGGCAAAAGAAAAATGGGGCGATACAGAAGCTTATGCTGAAAGCATAAACAAAACCGCAAAATACAGCAAAGAAGATTGGGCGAAAATTTCTGCCGAAGCGGATGAAATTTTCCGGTGTTTTGCGAAGAACATGGAAAAAGCCCCAAGCGCGCCGGAGGTACAGAAGCTGGTCGCGGACTGGCAGGCACACATTACAAAGCATTACTACAACTGCACCAAAGAAATTCTTGCCGGACTAGGCCAAATGTATGTGGGCGATGAACGTTTTACGCAAAACATTGACCGCCACGCCAAGGGTTTGGCAGAATTTATGAGCCGTGCCATTGCGGTGTACTGCAAATAAGCACTAAAAGCACAAAACCTGCTTGACTTCATTTAGCCAAGCAGGTTTTTGTGTATGTCATATTTCAAACAATTTAATGAATATTCCCCAAAACTTCGCCAATTTTGCCCTGAATGAGCAAGTCCGCGCGGGAATCCAGCGGGGTTGCGTCTTTGTTAATGAGCACCAGCTTATGACCGGGATAGTAGTCAATCAGTCCGGCGGCAGGATAAACGGCAAGCGACGTGCCGCCGATAATCAAAACGTCGGCATTTTCGATTGCCTCAACGGCGGAATTTACGGTGTGCTGATTCAGCCCCTCCTCGTAAAGCACCACATCCGGCTTGATGATGCCGCCGCAGGAACAGGTGGGAACACCGGTACTTTCCAGCATAAATTTTGCGTCATACTCTTTGTGACACCGCTGGCAGTAGTTGCGGTGGACGGAGCCATGGAGTTCCAGCACGTTTTTGCTGCCTGCCATTTGGTGCAGTCCGTCGATATTCTGCGTGATAACTGCTTTGCATTTGCCCGCTTGTTCCAGCTCGGCAAGCTTTTTGTGAGCCGCATTCGGTTTAGCGGAAAGGCAAATCATTTTTGCGCGGTAAAAATCAAAGAACTCCTGCGTATGCTTCACAAAAAAGGTATGGCTGAGCATGGTTTCCGGCGGATACTTGTAGGATTGATGATATAAACCGTCCACACTTCGGAAATCGGGAATGCCACTCTCGGTGGAAACCCCCGCACCGCCAAAGAACACAATATTGCCGCTTTCCGAAATCAGCTTTTGCAGCTGCTCAAGATTATCCATTTTGATCCATCCCTTCCATTATCATAGAAAGTTGATAGTAAGCTTTCATTTCTAAACAGTTATTGCACGCTAATAAGGGGGGTGAGGGCGGCAAGGCCGCCCTTTTCGCTGCGCTAGGGCGAAGGTTGTCCTACGTAAGTAACAGATAAAAAACAATCTGTTCAAACTATCTCCGTAATCCTGCTACACGCTGTTTAATACTAGTCTTCCCTAAAAATATGGACATGTGATAAAAGGTGCATTGGCAGAAACATAACAATCGTTTATAACGGATAAGCTCACAGATACGCAATATCCGTGAGCTTATTTTATACAGCTTGTACTATTTCGTCATTAAATTACAAATTTGGTTGGAAAATGCCACCGGATCTTCAATGGCAACGCCTTCAATTAAGAGTGCCTGTGTATAAAGTAATTCCGCATATTCTTTTAGCTTGTCTTTATCGTTTTGATACAGTTCGCCAAGCGTTTTGAAAATTGGATGGTTGGCATTGATTTCAAGTACGCGCTCCGCCTTTACCTTTTGGTCGGTCGGCATGGCATTGAGTACTTTTTCCATCTCAATGGTAATAGCTCCTTCGGTGGAAAGGCATACCGGATGGCTCTTGAGCCTTTGTGAAAGGATAACCTGCTTTACTTTGCCGTTTAAACTGTCACGGATGAAGGAAAGTAAATCTTTGTTTTCTTCTACCTGCTTTTCGGCGGCCTTCTTTTCCTCTTCCGTTTCCAAGCCTAAATCATCGGAAGAAATGTTCTTAAATTCCTTATCGTCATACTTCATCAGGATGCGCATGGCGAACTCATCCACATTATCGGTAAGATAGAGCATTTCAAAGCCCTTATCTTTGAGCAGTTCCGTTTGCGGAAGCTGTTCAATATGAGCAACATCGTCGCCGCAGGCATAATAAATATTCTTTTGGTCTTCTTTCATGCGGCTGACATATTCTTTGAGCGTAACCATCTTTTTCTCGCTGGACGAGTAAAACAGCAGTAAATCCTGCAGCAGCTCTTTGTGCATACCGTAATCGGCATAAACGCCGTATTTAAGCTGCAAGCCGAAATTCTGGAAGAACTTTTCGTACTCCTCGCGCTCGCTCAGCAGCATGGATTCCAGTTCAGATTTGATTTTTTTCTCCAAACGGGAAGCGATGATTTTCAGTTGGCGGTCATGCTGGAGCATTTCGCGGGAGATGTTCAGCGACAAGTCCTGACTGTCCACAAGACCGCGCACAAAGCTGAAATGGTCAGGCAGCAAGTCGGGGCACTTTTCCATAATCATGACGCCGTTTGAATAAAGCTGTAAGCCTTTTTCATACTCGCGGGTATAAAAGTCCATCGGCGCTTTTGCCGGAATGAACAGAAGGGCGTTGTAAGTAGCGGTACCCTCCGTATAGCTGTGAATGACTTTTGCCGGGTTCTGGTAATCGTAGAACTTCTCTTTATAAAAATTGTTGTATTCTTCTTCGGTAATCTCGTTTTTATTTTTGCGCCAAATCGGAACCATACTGTTCAAGGTTTCCGTTTCGGTGTAGGTTTCGTATTCGTCCTTGCTGCCCTCTTTTAAGCGGCTCTTTTCCACATCCATTTTGATGGGATAACGAATGTAATCGGAATATTTTTTCACGATGCTCTTGATGCGGTAGGCATCCAGATATTCGTCGTAGTCCTCTTCCTCGGTCTTCGGTTTGATATTTAAAACGATAACAGAGCCGTGGCTTTCTTTTTCACAAGGGGTAATGGTGTAGCCCTCCGCTCCCTTTGACTTCCACTCATACGCTTCGTCGCTGCCGTACGCGCGGCTTTTTACCGTAACGCACTCACTGACCATAAACGCGGAATAGAAACCGACACCGAACTGGCCGATGATGTCGATATCTTCTTTTGCTTCGTTCTCTTGTTTAAAGTTCAGCGAGCCGCTTTTTGCGATAACACCCAGATTATTTTCCAGCTCGTCCTTCGTCATGCCACAGCCGTTATCGGTAATCGTGATGGTGCGGTTTGCTTTGTCGAGTTCAATGCTGATGTAAAAATCGTCGCGGCTCAAACCGGTATCGCCGGCGTTCAGCGTTTGATAATAGAGCTTGTCAATTGCGTCGCTCGCGTTGGAAATAAGTTCACGCAGAAAAATCTCATGATGAGTATAGATAGAATTAATCATTAAATCCAGCAGGCGCTTGGATTCCGCCTTAAACTGCTTCATAGCCATGTTCATCAACCTCTGTTTTGTGTATTTAGCACTCTCCAATATCAAGTGCTAAAAGATATGATAACGCATATCTGTCAAAAAAACAAGTATAAATTGTTAATTTTTTCTGTACAAAATGAAGACGGAATCTCTCTGTTACTGCGGTGACATCTCCCTTGCGAAAGGGAGATGGGGTGCGAAATCTTTCTGTTGCTACGATATCGTCAAAATTGCAGCAAATTTCACAAGGAACCCCTACGGCACTGCGGCGACATCATAGGAATACAAATCTCTCTTTGCTGCGGTCTTATCGCAATGATAGCTCTCTTAACAAGGGAGCTGAAGTAAGTGTTTTCCAAAAATATGAGCCATAGGCGGCGCAGCCGCCCCCCTCCCCTTCTATGGTGCGCGGAAGCGCGCAACTGCTGTTTAGAGCTAAAATTACATTTCTTAATTTTTAATTATGTGTATCATCTTGACTATGTATTTAAAAACAATATAATAGAATTATATGGAAAGAGGGTGTCGTTTTGGATAAAGTAAAAAAATTTGTGATTCTGCCCATTTCCCTGCTGCTTTTGGAACTTCTTTTACAGTTCAATATTACAAACATGAATTTGTGTCTTTATCTGTTTCAAGACCTGCAATTCAATTTTGGAAGGTTCATGCCTCGCATTTTACTGAGTTTTCTTGTGGTTCTACTCTTTGTTTGCAGCTTTACGGTATTGTTCCTTTGGGTATTTACCAATACTTCGCCAAAAATATTGCTGAACCCCTCAGCGGTAAAGGCGGCTATCCTTGCCTTTGCAATCAATTACCTTATTATTCTTTTGGTGGAACCCAAGCTCTATTCTTTGCTTTCCAATCTTTTTTACAGGGATGATACCGCACCGTGGTTATTTATTTTTTCTGTTTCGCTGATTATGACCCTTAAATCTTTTTTTGTAATTGCCATGATTCTTTGGCTTATTTTAAAACCCTTGCGCGGCAAATTTAAGTTCCGCACCAAAACATTTTTCATTGCGGCACTCGGGTGTGTGCTGCTCAATATGCTTTTTAATTATGCGAATTTTCAGATTACAAATGCTCTTCTTGCAAACTTGAAGCCTAATGCTGCCGAAAGCGGTACAATGAATTATTATTTGAATTTACTGGTATATACAGATAAATATAAAAACCTGCTGAAAATTGCAAACACAATTGTTTATGTTATACAGGATATAATTGTACTGGCCTTTATCAATTCTTGTATAAAACACAAAGGAAAAGTTGAAATACAGAATGTATAATATTTGGCATTATAGTACACATTGTAAAATATCCGTACAACCTAGTCCTTGGGCTGTACGGATATTTTTTACTATCTTATTTTGTTGCTTCCCCATGCCTTGGAACATAGTCGTGGTCAACGGTAATGACCGCGTGATAGGTTTCGTCTATCTCGTGGATTTTATCGGTAATCATGGCAGTGAGCTGATCGTCATTCCATTGGAAACAAAACGGAACCAGCACGTCAAAAATCAAATTGGAATGGCTGGTGCCCCATACAACGCGAAAATCATGGATACCGATTTGAGGCGACAGCTCGTGCAGCACCTGCACGGTTTTTATTTTCAGTTCGTTTGTTTTTGCGTCATCCGTTACAATCGGGTCAAGGTGAATGACCATATGGATATTCATATCCTTTAAAAAGTCACGTTCAATATTGTCAATAATATCGTGACTGATCATGATATCCCGTGAAGCGGGCACCTCACAGTGTACGGAGGCAAAGCAGCGCCCCGAACCGTAATTGTGGACGCTCAGGTCGTGCATGCCCATAATACCGTCGTAAGCCATGATTTTTTCATAAATACTGTCCACCAGTTCCGTTGACGGAGCCATGCCAAGCAGCGGGTCTGTCGTTTCCTTCACCAGCTTAATACCCGTAAGCAAAATGAACACTGCGACCAGAACACCCATATAGCCGTCTAAATTAAAGCCGGTAAATCGT
This sequence comes from Bacillota bacterium, assembly GCA_023458755.1. Taxonomy (GTDB): domain Bacteria; phylum Bacillota; class Clostridia; order Oscillospirales; family Acutalibacteraceae; genus JAEWYE01. Next base: position 49,849 of record JAEWYE010000051.1, read on the forward strand.
GTAATGAGCGTGCCGATTAAAACCGCGCTGGTTGCGCACACGTCGTTCAAGCTGTCCGTAGAGGTGGCCAATAGCGTTGTGGACGAAATCGTCTTGCTCATTTTCCGGTAGAACAGGCACTGCCATACTTTTATCAAAATCGAAATAATCAGCACCGCAATCATCACAAGGCTGAATTCCGACGCTTCCGGACTGATAATTTTTTCGATGGAGGTCTTGCCTAACTGCAAACCTAAAACCAGAATAACGAAGGAAACAATCAAGCCCGAAATATATTCCATACGCGCGTGACCGTAAGGATGCTCCTCATCCGCCGGTTTGCCGGAAATCTTAAAGCCGATCAGCGTAACCACCGAGGAACCGGAATCCGATAGGTTGTTTACGGCATCCGCCGTAATGGCGATGCTGTGAAAAAGCGTACCGGCAATTATTTTTATGACAAAAAGCAGAAAATTCGTTATGATACCTACGATTCCGGAAAGCTTTCCGTACCGTTCCCGTACCGCAAAATTCGATGTGTTTTTATAGTCTTTAATAAATAACCGAACCAATAGTCTTGTCAAAAGAATCCCTCTAATCTTACAAAACAAATTATTTCGTTTCCATGCTCTTATTCGTCTGATGGAACAAGCTGTTTCCTTCACAGTCAATCGCGACAAAAAGAGGAAAGTTTTCAATTTTCAGTTTCTTTATGGACTCACAGCCCAAATCTTCAAATGCGATTACTTCGAGCGATTTTACACACTTTGCGGCAAGTGCTCCGGCTCCGCCTATGGCACAAAGGTAAACGGCATGATTGCGGCGGATTGCCTGTACCACTTCTTCGGAACGTTCTCCCTTGCCAATCATACACTTTAATCCCAAATCGAGCAGACGGGGAGCAAAAACATCCATTCTGCCGGATGTTGTAGGGCCGCAGGCTCCAATCGGCAGATTTGCGGGAGCGGGAGTCGGCCCCGCATAATAAATCGTGGCGTTTTCCATTGGAAACGGCAATGGGCTACCGCTGTCCAGCAAGCTGAAAAGGCGTTTGTGTGCCGCATCGCGCGCCGTATAAATTGTGCCGGAAAGCAAAATCTTATCGCCCGCACGCAGTTTTTTCGCCGCTTCGGCAATATTTTGGGTGTCAACGCAAATCCGCTCCATTGTAATTTTTATCCTTTCACCGCGATTGATAATTCCTTTGATTATAGCATCCAGCTACTGCCAATTCAAGAAGAATCTTGTTTTTATAAAAATCTTTTCTTATTCATTGTCGCGTTATACAATTTTATAAAGCAAAATATGTAATTCTTATACAAAAGGGAGTTTTTCAAAAGCAGTCTTTTCATTTGCAGAAAAGGCGGTATAATTATCTTATCTTAATATAATAAAATACGCCATACAGAACGCAAATGGAAAGGGAACGCATCTATGAAACAATCAAGTAAGATCGTTGTATTTGATTTAGACGGAACGCTCAACCGCACGGAGCTTTTCAGCGTAGGTGTCCACAGAATGGTGCAAACCGAGTTTGGCTGGCCTGCTCAAAGTCCTGAGCAAATCATCTCAATTTTTGGCGCACCGGCAAGCGAATATATTGAAAGCCTTTTGCCCGGAGCCGATGATGACACCAAACAAAGATACTTAAAGCGTGTTTCCGAGGCAGAGCGCGACAGTCTGGACCTTGCGGCTGCTTATGAAGGCTGCAGTGAAATGATGGACAAACTGCACGCCGACGGCTGCAAAACTGCCGTTTGTTCCAACAGCTCTTTTCGTTATATCACTTCTGTGCTTAATGCGATTAAGCTGGCTGACAAAATCGACTATATTCAGCCTTTGGAAACCGGCATGACAACAAAGGGGCAAAGTCTGCATGCTTTGCTTGCCAAAACAGCCTGCGTCGGCGCGGTAATGGTCGGCGACACCGTATATGACCGAAAGGCCGCGGATGACAATCAAATTCCGTTTATCGGATGCCGCTACGGCTACCGTCCGCATGAAATGAAGGATGTTACGTATGCGGTGGACAAACCGCTGGATATTCCCGAACTGGTCAAAACTCTTATCGGATAATATAGAGAGTTACACGTAAAGAAACGAAGGGCATAAAGAACCACTCTGGGTTCCCTATGCCCTTCGTTTTGCATTTCCAAAAGAAAGTACCATCTTTTATTATAACATGTTCTTTTTGTGCAGCACATAAGCGGCGATTCCCATGCAGGCAAGTGCGGAGCCAACAGGAAACCAGAAATTTGCAAACGGGATTCCGGAAACGTTCATGCCGTACATGCTGGAAATAACAGTCGGAATGGAAATAATCAAAGTAATAGAAGCCAGCACCTTCATGACCATGTTTAAGTTATTGGAAATAACCGAAGCAAAAGCGTCCATGGTACCGGAAAGAATGTTAAGGTGAATATTGGACATTTCAATAGCCTGCTTAACCTCAATCAGTACGTCTTCCAGCAAGTCCTGATCTTCCTCATATAATTTAAGTGTGCGGCCGCGCATGATTTTTTCAAGTGTAATTTCATTTGCTTTAAGCGAAGATGAAAAATAGACCAAGGATTTTTGTATATCCAAAAGCTGTATCAGTTCGCTGTTTTTCATGGACTTACGCAGTTCTTTTTCCACGAAATTACTGATTTTATCAATCTGCTTTAAATACTGCAAATACCGTGTGGCAATGCGCAGCATAAGATACAGAACAAAACGTGTTTTCAAATTTGTCTGAACGCCTTTGACCATTCCCTGCGCAAACTCTTCTAAAATGGGATTTTCACGAATGGAAACCGTTATCACGTTTTTCTCGGTTAAAATAATGCCAAGCGGCATGGTGGAATAAGTAAAGTTTTTGCCAGATCGTTCTACGATAGGCATATCAACAATGACCAGCGTGTTGCCGTCTTCGTTGTCAATATGGGAGGATTCCTCCTCATCCATTGCGGCGCGAAAAAAATCCGGTTCAATTCCGAAATTCGTAATCAGGCTGTTAATTTCATGATCCTCCGGCGAAATGCAGTTGATCCAACATCCCGGTTCACATGCCTGAATAGGAGAAATCAAACCGTCCATGGTTTTGTAATAGGATATCATTACGCTCATCTCCCAACAATATTAAGCGCAATGAAAAAACAGCATTGCGCTCCTGTGCAATCTACTTCGATAATCTCCCAAAGGGTCAGGTTTCACAATGCCACCTCCTAATAGTATAGACCGTTTCAGACATTTTCAGTCTGCTGTATCTTTTATTCCATCAGTTATTATAGCACAAGAGCCGAAGATTGCAAGAGCATGCGCGGTATTTAAAGAAATATTTGTAGCAATCGAGCGGATATGGGTGCTTTTCGCGTGTTTTTGCCCGAATTTCGGCTTTTCTGGATTTATGCGCACAGAAAAAGGCGAACGCTTTCACGTCCGCCTTATGGTTGATGCTCGAGTTTCCGCTTGATTTTATTGAATCATTCGCTGGATTATTTACGGTTAAAAATTGACATAATGTCAATAAAGGTATCGTCGTCATCCACACCGGTATTCTTGGTGTGATCTTCCGCTGCAGGAGAAGCAGAAGGTGACTGCGAAACGGTGGCTTTATGGGGATCCTGCGGCTTGCCGGATACGGCAGACGGTGAAGCGGAAGTGTTGACCGGCAAACCGTCATGTGTCGCAAAGCCGGTTGCGATGACCGTAACACTCATTTCGTCGTCCATATTCTCATCAAACGCGGCACCCCAAATAATATTGGCATCTTCATGTGCCTGCTTGGAAATCATCTCAGAAGCTGTTTCAATTTCATCCAAACCGATATCCGGAGAAGAAGTAATATTGATAATAACGCCCTTTGCGCCGTTGATAGAGGTTTCAAGCAGTGGGCTGGAAATTGCCATGTTGGCGGCCTGTTCCGCTTTGTCCTTGCCGGAAGCATGTCCAACGCCCATATGTGCATAGCCGGCATCCTTCATAACAGCGGTCACGTCCGCAAAGTCGAGGTTGACAAGACCGGGCAGTTTAATCAGGTCGGAAATACTCTGTACGCCCTGGCGCAGAACGTCATCCGCTACCGTAAACGCATTAATTAAGGTAATACGCTGTTCACTGACAAGCTTTAAACGTTCATTTGGGATGACAACGAGAGAATCCACGTGCTCACGCAGCGCGGCTATGCCTCCCTCTGCCTGTTCCATGCGGCGTCTGCCTTCAAAGGAAAACGGCTTGGTCACAATACCGATGGTCAGAATGCCCATATCTCGCGCCACTTCCGCCACAATCGGTGCGGCGCCGGTGCCTGTGCCGCCGCCCATACCGGCAGTGATAAACACCATATCGCTTCCGCGCAAAGCTGCCGCAATCGCTTCACGGCTTTCGTCAGCAGCCTTCTGCCCCATTTCCGGTTTGGAACCTGCACCCTTTCCGTGCGTAATCTTTTCACCGATTTGTATTTTCTGAGTGGCTTTTGAACGATAAAGTGCCTGCTTGTCCGTATTCACGGAAATAAACTCAACGCCCTTTACCCCCATAGTAACCATACGGTCAATCGCATTTCCGCCGCCGCCGCCAACTCCGATTACTTTTATCTGCACAATGTTATCAAAGTCGTTATCAATCTCGAAAGGCATGTGCTGCATCCCCCTTGTTTTTTATCTTATTTTAACTTTACTATATTATTTAATCAAAAATAACTATAATAATAATTTATCACTTTTGCGAAACAATTTCAATTAGTTTTTGTCTATTAATCCAACATTCTTCACTTTGGTGCATTTGTACCGAATTCTTTTCTTATATTTTTATCAATCTGTCATGTTCTTTTCCGCTAAACCGCAAAGGTTTGTCATTTTTTATTGTTTCACGCCGGATGACGCAGCGGAAGAAACAGATTTTTTACTGGTTACAGAGCTTGAAGCTGCTGTTCCACCTGCAGATACCGCAGTGGAAGCCACCGTACTGCTCGCTCTGGATGAAGAAGATGTTGTCCTACTGCTTGTACCGGATGATGAGGAAGACCCCACACTGCCGGCTCCGGACGAAGAAGCGCTGCTGGATATCGTTTCATCCGGATCAAAATAAACTTTATTGTCTTGCTCGGCAACGGAAAGGTTCAGTATACCCTTTTCGTTGTCCGCGATTTTTTTCGAATCAAAAATACTCTTTGCAAAACGGATTTTATAATCAATACCGGAAGCCAGTCCCAAATTCATTGTGATTCGCTTATCATATTCCACTAAAATGCGGTAGGTATTGCTGATGTCGATTTTTGTTATCTTGTCCAGCTTATTTTTTTCAAGCACCGACACCAGTTCTTCATAAATCGCTTTTGTCGCTTCATTCTTACAGACAATTTTCCCTCCAAGCGGTGCGGAGGAAAGCTCCAGACCAATCACCGCCGGGCAGTTATTCGGCAGTGTATTCACCTGCTCCAGCACCTTACCTTCGGAACTGACCAGTACATACCCGCCGTTATAAGCAACCGCGCCGGATATTTCAGCGCTATGCACCGTTATGGATATTTTCGCGGGCAGTACGCGCGACACGGTGACAGTGCCGATATACGGCAGCTTTTTCTCAACTGCCGCGCCTGCCTGCGAAGTATTGGTCAAAAACAGATTTGTTCCTTTTTCAATTCCGCTGGCATTTATGATTTCCTGTGCCGAGTAGCGGGTAGAACCCGATACTTCAATGGTATCAATTTTAAACAGAACCGTAAGCGAAAGAGCAACCGCCGCCGCAATTACCATGAGAAACACAAAGGCATAAAACATCATTAGCCTTCGGCGCCTTTTTTTTGCCCTGTCCCTGGCACCGGACATTTGCCGTCGGGGCGGTTGTTCCGGATGAGCCTGCGTGAGCGTGCGCTCCGCGGGTTCTCTTGTACTGCCTCTGTTGTGTGTTTGTGTCGTCATTTTAACCTCCGGTTGCAAGTTCCTTTTTCTATGTGAACATGCTGCAGCATTTTAAACTCTTTTAACAACAGCGCCGATTGACAGCAAACTGTTTTCTATGGTTTCATATCCGCGGTCAAGATGCTTCAGCCCGCTTATCTGCGTGATTCCCTCTGCGGCAAGGCCTGCCACTACAAGTGCCGCCGCGCCGCGCAGATCAGCCGCCTCTACCGGTGCTCCGGAAAGCCGCCGCACCCCTTCAACCACCGCCACACGGCCCTCCACTTTAATATTGGCGCCGAGCCGTAAAAGTTCCCCGACATGTTTAAAGCGGCTTTCAAAAATGTTCTCAACAAACACGCTTGTGCCGTTTGCAAGGGTGGTCATCGCCATTACCGGTGCCTGCGCATCCGTCGGAAAGCCGGGATACGGCATAGTACGAATACTCTTGATACGGTTCAGGCGCTTGGGAGCCGCAATTTCAAGCTGGCTTTCTGCCAGTTTCAACTGACAGCCGGACTCCTCAAACGCGGGGAAAACCGGTTCCAAATGCTGCGGATTTATATTGCTGATCAATAGCGTACTACCGGTTGCGGCTGCCATTGTCATAAAGGTGGTTGCCGCGATTCGGTCCGGAATCACATTGTGTTCACAGCCCGAAAGTTTGTTTACCCCTTCGATCACAATAGTGCTTTGCCCCGCACCCGAAATTTTCGCCCCGCATTCATTCAAAAAATTTGCCAAATCACAAATTTCCGGTTCGCACGCGGCATTGGTAATCACAGTGGTTCCTTTTGCGCAGGAAGCCGCAATCATGACATTTTCGGTTGCGCCCACGCTCGGGAAAGAAAACCCGATATTTGCCCCGTTCAGGCGGCCATTGGTTTTGCAGTCAAGGCAGCCGTGGTCTTCCGCAATGACAACTCCCATTTTTCGAAGCGCCGAAAGGTGCAGGTCAATGGGGCGCGGCCCAATTTCACAGCCTCCCGGAAACGAAAGCTTTGCGAAACCGGTGCGCGTGACGATTGCGCCTAAGAACACAATGGAAGAGCGCATTTCGCGCATTAAGTAATCAGGGATATCGCTGTTGCAGATATTGGATGAATCAATCAAAAGGTCGCTGCCGGAACGCGATGTTTTGCAGCCGAGATATTCCAAAATGTCCACCGCTGTATCCACATCCGACAGAACCGGACAGTTATGTAACACACAATCTGTGCTACAGAGCATGGCAGCCGCAAGCAAGGGCAGTGTGCTGTTTTTGGCTCCGTGAATAAATACTTCTCCCTGCAGTTTGCTTGGGCCCTCTATAATAAGCTTTGCCAACGTCAAACACCCTTTCACACATAATAAAAAGCATGGTTGCTTTCTATACTATGCGAAAATAGGCAGCATGTGCGTCAGGCAGCGCAATAAGAGATAAAAGAATAATAAATTAAATTTTTCGGTATTCCTTCAAGACTTCTTTTATTTGCTTATAAATGCGCTCATTGGCATCCACAATGGCCATTTTACGAGCGTTTTTACCATACTCCGCTGCACCCGGTGTTGCAAAGATTTGTTCCACCGCTTGGCAGAGTGCCTCGCCGGTCAGGTCTTTTTCCTCCAGTATTTTGGCGGCATTGCGGTTAACCAGCGCCATTGCGTTGTGATATTGGTGGTTTTCCGCCACGTTTGGCGAAGGAATTAGAATGGACGCTTTGCCCTGCACCTGCAGCTCACTCAGCGTGATGGCGCCTGCACGGCAGATTACCAAATCGGCCGCCGCCAGACATTCCGGCATATTGTTGATATATTCTTTTAGAGTAACATTGGAGTACTTGCTCAAATCCAGACCTTTTTCCTTCAAAAGCTCCGGCAGCCATTTTCCATACTGTCCGTAGCCGTGAATGTGCTGATATTTTCCGCTTTTCTCACTGCTTACCAGTAAATCGGCTACCGCCTCGTTTATGGTGCGTGCACCGAGACTTCCGCCGAAAGACAGAATAAGCGGACGGGAATCCAGTCCCAGAGAGCGCCGGGATTGTTCTCGGTCTGCACGGATAACCTCCTGCCGCACCGGATTGCCGGTAAGCACACAGCGCGCGTTCGGATCCAAATGATTTTTTGCGTCGGCAACAGCCAGCAGAACACGGTCCGCACGTTTTGCAAGCATTTTATTCGTAACACCGGGATACGCATTCTGTTCATGGATCACGGCGGGAATTTTCATTTTGATTGCTTCACGTATGACCGGGCCGCTCACATAGCCGCCTGTTCCCACGCAGATGTCCGGCTGAAACGCCTTAATAATTTTGCGTGCCTCTATGCTGGATGAAAAAAGATGAGCCGCGGTTTTTACATTCCGTTTCATATTTCCCCAATTCAGTTTACGCTGAAAGCCGGAAATCGTAATGCTTTTAAAGTCAAACCCGGCGTTTGGAACCAAACGCTCCTCCATGCCGTCTTTCGCGCCGACATAAAGAATTTGCGTTTCGGGTTCCAGCTCCCGGATATATCCGGCAATTGCAAGTGCGGGATTGATGTGTCCGGCCGTACCGCCGCCCGCAAATAAGATTCTCATAAAAAGCCTCCAATATATGTATGCAGACATCGTCTGCTAAGTTTTCTCAATCGCCGACGTTCGTGAAATGGAAAGCACAATTCCCATTTGCGCCAGCAGAACCACCAGCGACGAGCCGCCGTAGCTGAAAAACGGCAGACCGATGCCGGTGTTTGGGATGGTATTGGTAACAACGGCGATATTGAGCACAACCTGCAGACCAATCTGCATAGACAAGCCAATACCGAACAGCATGCCAAATTTATCTTTCGCCTTTAAAGAAATGGTTATTCCGCGCCACACAAGAAGGGCAAACAGAATAATGATAATTAAAGCACCGATAAAGCCAAGCTCTTCGCACACGATCGCAAAAATAAAATCATTCTGCGGTTCGGGCAGGTACATGTATTTTTGACGTGACTGTCCAAGTCCAAGGCCCAGCAGACCGCCGGAACCGATTGCGTAAAGCGACTGCCTTGTCTGCCAGGTATCTGCCATTAGGTTCGGATTGGTGGTAAACGGGTCGAGCCACGCGACCAGACGGTCGTTTGCATAGGTGAAATCCTTCGTAAAGATAACCAAATAGGCTACCGCCGCGCCCACCGCGGCAAACGCAATACCGAACCAGCGCAGCTGCACGCCGCCAATAAACAGCATGGTGCCTGCAAGCAGTATCATAATGACAGTTGCGGAAATGTGTGGTTCCAGTACCAGCAGCCCGGCATCCGCTCCCAAAATAAGCAAATATGGCAAGACACCGTACCGGAATGTACCCATACGGTTGAAATTAATGGAAATCAAATGGGCAAAAATCAGGATTAGAGCAAATTTTGCAATTTCGGACGGCTGAAAATTAAAAGAACCGATATAAATCCAGCGGTGCACCTGTTGGTGCGCGGGCAATGCCAAAACCGCCACGAGAAGCAAATAAGAAACCAGCAAAAGAGGAACGGCAAACTTGTGAAAATGGTGATAGTCAAAATAGGAAATTGCAATCATAACTGCCACACCGAGTACGGCGAAAAGGGCTTGTTTTTTGATAAAATAATAGCTGTCGCCCTGTAAATAATACGCATTGGCATAGCTTGCCGAAAACATCATGACAAGCCCGATGACAAGCAGAATGAGTACCAAAAACAGGAACGGCATATCCAAACCGGAACGCACGGAGAAAACGCGGAACCTTTTTTGTACTCTGCGTGCAAAGGATTGGTTCGGCTGCTGATTTTCCGCCGCTTTTTGCTGGACGGCACCGCCATAAGGAGGCCGATTCAGGCGAGTGTTCCCACCCGCACTGCTGCTGTTATTCACCAAAACACCCCCTAAATGTCATTCCAGCCGAAAAAACTGCGGCATGAATAAATTGATTAAATCACAATTTGTGTGCGAAGTATGTCAACATCTGCCGACAATCGCTTATAAAAATCAAATTCCATAGATAACAAGCAGAACGGATGCCACGCCTGTTACGATGGTAATCAAACTGAACACAAAGCAAATTTTCACTTCGCTCCAACCGCACATCTCAAAATGATGGTGGATCGGAGCCATTTTAAAGATACGTTTTCCGTGAGTTGCTTTAAAATAAAGCACCTGAAGCACATCGGACAGAATCTCCATAACATATACAAGCCCTGCCAGCAAGATTAAAATCGGCAGATTGAGCCCGAAGCCCAGCATGCAGACCATGCCGCCTAAAAACAGCGAGCCGGTATCGCCCATGAATACTTTTGCCGGATTAAAGTTCCAAATCAGGAATCCCATGCAGCCTCCCGCCAAAGAAATGGCGGCAATGCTAAGACCGAAGCTTCCCATCAGCCCCGCGATGAGCATAAAAAACACACCGACAAAAAACGTTACGGATGAATTCAGTCCGTCAACACCATCGGTTAAATTTACGGCGTTTACCATTCCGACTATGCCGAGCAGTGCAATCATCCAATAAGCGATACCGAGGTTGATCGTACCGACAAACGGAATCAGCGTTGCGGCGGTTGAGGTCCCGCCTGCCAGATAAACGGAAAGCAGATAGGCCGCCGCCACTAAAAACTGCAAAAAGAGTTTTTGTCTTGCGGTTAAACCCAGATTGCGTTTTCTTACCGCCTTGATATAATCGTCAAAAAATCCGATTGCACCAAACGCTACGGCCATGGCAAGCCCGCCGAAAATTTTTACCTTCATCAGCAGAGTTTCACCCATTTGCAGCGAATTGCTGCCGGATGTGACATAGTAAAGAGGCACACATATTAGTATGGCAACAACTATGCCAATTATAAACAGTATTCCGCCCATAATTGGGGTTCCCTGCTTTTTTTTATGCCACTGCGGTCCTTCTTCCCGGATTGTCTGGCCAAAATTCAGCTTGTGCAGATAAGGAATGAACCAAATGCCAAGCAAAGCTGTAATCGAAAAAGAAAGCACAGCCGCAACCAAAGTCCAAATACCACTCATGAAAATTTCCACCTTTTTGAATATGTTCTATACTTTGCTTGCCATAACCCTTTTCAAGGATTATGAAAGCATTATTAATTTTATTATATTATAGTTTTCCATGTTTTTAATCCGAATTTTTCATGTTGTTCAAAGCATTGAGTACATCCGCAAAGGAAATGCCGCAGGATATAGCTGCGGAAGCCGCTATTAACGATGCTTTAACCAAGTCGGGATGTCTTAGGCGAACGCGTCCGATCACGCCGACGCCGACGATTTCAAATGCCGTTTCCCCGTCTAAGGTATGAATATAGCGGGCGGTAAAGTCTGCGTTGTCGCTGCTGGTGGAATAGGTCAGTATTTTGCATCCGGTAAAATAATCGGCAGAAGACGGAATATGAGCATCATAATCCATAACGCAGCCGATGAAATCTTTCGCGTGGTTCAGCGCATAGTCGGTAACATGCGCAAAATCCGCAAGGATCAGCACTGCCGGAACCGTGTTGGCGGGCAGCTTTGTATATTCGGCGGCAGAAGCCACCAAATACTCAATTTTCTGATCGGTACACGCGGTTTCATCACAATCGGCCGTAACCGAATAACCGCAGTGCTCCAAAATGCTCTGCAGTGTTTTTGCAATTAATCCATCCGATTTTTCACTGACTGCAACCAGTTTTACCCTGTGATTGCAAAGATTTTGATGCTCCATCAATCATCATCCTCCCAAAAAGAGTGGAATGTTTTCTATTCTTGCTGTCCCTTGTCGATAAAGGTTACCGTAACAATGGTACCGGGTTTCACCTTGGTCCCCTCTTTAATATCCTGCGCGCTTGACTGAATTTTGACGCCGCTGGCACTATTAAGTGTGGCGGACGCGCCGGTAAGCTGCATGTTAATGTTATAGGACGCGGCCACACGATTTGCTTCCGTAATGGACAGCCCGACTAAATTCGGAACGGTGGCGGTTGCCGAGGTACTGTTTTCATCCGTAAAGAGAACCAGCGTGCCTTCTTTCGGAATCGTGCTTCCCGATTCCGGAATCTGCTTGACGACCGTTGTTCCGCTTCCGTATACTTTGGCGGTCAATCCTGCCTGCTGTGCCGCTGCCTGCGCCTGCGCCACTGTTTTGCCAGTAACACTTGGGGTGGAAATATTGACTTTCGCAAGCTCTTCCGCTGTATATTTACGGTCTACACCCAGATAATTCAGTGTTTCTTCCATGGTTTTGGAGAAAATCGGTCCGGATACCGCGCTTCCGTAATAGCTGTTGCCCATCGGTTCGTCGCAGAACACCAACATGGCAATCTGCGGGTCATCTGCCGGAGCGAAACCGCAGTAAGATGCAATATAATATTTTTTTGAATGTGTTTCATTATTCTTTTCTGTTTTTTCGGAGGTACCTGTTTTACCCGCTACGCGATAGCCGGGCAGATAACCGGTTTTCGCGGTACCGGTGGTTGCGTTCTGCTGCATGATTTTTGCCATACGCTGCGAAACATCGTTGGAAATCACCTGACGCTTAACGTTTGTATCGATTGTTTTAACAATATTGCCGCTGCTGTCAACAACCTGACTCACTAAATGCGGCTGTACCAGGTAGCCGCCGTTTGCCACCGCCGCGCAGGCGGTAATCATCTGAATCGGCGTAATGGCATCCGTCTGTCCAAAGGCTTCGGTCGCCAAATCGGTAGGAAACTGCTCCAACTGCGCTTGCGTACGGTAGATACTATTTGATTCGCCCGGAAGGTCAATCCCCGTTTTTTCCGTAAATCCAAACGCGCTGTAATATTTAAAAAAGTTGGTGGGTCCAAGCAACTCTCCTATTTTCATAAATACCGGGTTGCAGGAATTGCAAAGGCCTTCCACAAAGGTTTCGGAGCCGTGTCCGGAGGTTCGCCAGCAGTTCATTCTTGTGCCGGCAACAACTGCATAACCTGGGCAAAAAAACGTGGATTTTTCCGTAATGACTCCTGAATCTAAACCCGCGGAACCGGTAACCATTTTAAAAACGGAACCGGGATGGTATGTGTCGCTTACCGCTTTGTTTCGCCACTGTGTAAGCTGCGCGGCGGCGAGCGCCTGCGTTTTGGCATCTCCCGTAAGCTTATCAATTTGCGCTTTGATAACCGGATCGGCAATTTCACGCGGGTCGTTCGGATCAAAATCGCCTTTGGTCGCCATTGCCAAAATCGCGCCGGTTTTTACGTTCATAATAATGGCGGTTGCGCGGTTCTGCACCTTGTTGTCTTTAATACCCTGTTCCAGATTGGTCTCCAAAAAATGCTGAATGGATTCATCCAACGTGAGCACCAAATTGTTGCCGTTCTGCGCATCCACTTTTTGCTCATACTGGAACGGCATGTCGGTGCCGAGGGCATTTTTCGCGGTAACCAGTTTTCCCGCAACCCCGGAAAGCTCCTTGTTGTATTGCAGTTCAAGACCCGCAAGTCCGTTGTTGTCGATGCTGGTAAAGCCCAAAACAGACGCGGCAAAATCATGATAAGGATAATACCGTTTATAATCTTCAATCAGCCGAACTCCGCTGCTGATTTCATTTTTCTCTTTAAATTCCAGAATTTTATCTTTAATGTCGGTTTCGACCTGACGCTTTAAAATTGTGTAGCAGCTTTTCTTATTGTTGTTCAGCAGGGTAAGAATTTTGCTCTTATCCATACTTAAAATTTGAGAAAGTCCATCCGCGATTGTATCGCGTGTCTTATCTTTCGTGATATAAGCAGGCTCCAGTACTACCGTCCACACAGTCGCGCTTTGCGCCAGTACTTTCATGTTGCAGTCATAAATGGTGCCGCGTTGGGCGGAAATACTGGTATTTTGCAGCTGCTGCGTAACAGCGCGCTGCTGAAGGTCTGCGCCCTGAACAATCTGCCAGCGGATAAGGCTGAAAATAATCGCGCCAAATCCGACAACAATCAACGCAATCAGTATAAGGATGGTTCTGTGCCACATCCTGACTGTTGTACCTTTTGCCATAGCAGTACCTCCATTTACGATATGCCGCAAAAAGCGGGCAACATACGGGTTCCGAATAAAAATAGGAGAGTCAAGATTACCTCTTAACTCTCGTCGCTTATACCAATTGCGCATAGAAAGTCTCGGCGGAACATTCATGAGTTTTGGTATTAATACTTATTTACTGATTTTTTTAATTATTCACAAATCCCTGTGAATAATATTTGAATTCATGTGATAATTTTATTCGTCAACCCATTGAAAATCCACCATGAATTTTTGGAACATTTTATCCCATAAATTAGAATCAAGAAAGCATTTTTTCTATGGAATGCCAAACGGAAGACCACCAGTTTTCACCCTGATTGCTTTGAATGACCTGCCCCTTGTCGCCCTGCGACAAACTGACAAATTCCATTTGATTCTGTTCAAGCTTGCGCATACCGAGTTTATCTTTCGCAAAGTTTTCAATAGAATTGAGCGAAAGCTGAGAATCGGATTTCATTTTAAGCTGTGTGTACACACTTTGACTTTCATTCAGTTGTTTGGTGGTGGTATTCAGTTCTGCGGTCAGTTCGGTTAACTGTACCTGGCTGTACACCATAGAGGTGACAACGCCGAGCATAATGGCCAAAGTCGCAAAAACGGCAACAGCGCGAACCGGTCTTACTTTGTTTTTGCTGTTCTTTTGCAGTTTTTCCTGCGGAAGCTCAAGAATGTTGTCATTTTGCCGCGGTTTTTCCAGTCTTTTGGGTTCAAACAAAGAAAGGTCATATGCTTCGCTGCGATTTTCCTTTGCCAATTTTCCCACTCCCATCCATCTTAATTCGGCCGTCCGAATAGCGGCCCCTTCTATTTAAAGTTTTATGCAGACCCGCAGTCTTGCACTGCGGCTGCGCGGATTTTCCAGCAATTCCTTTTCGGTCGGGGCAAGTCCTTTTTTATACAAAAGCTCCGCTTTTGGCTTTTTCCCGCATACACAAACCGGAAAATCCGGCGGGCAGGTGCAGCCCACACACCAGGAATTCATGCGCTGCTTTACGATTCTGTCCTCCAGCGAATGGAAGGTAATGACCGCCAGCCTTCCGCCCGGCTTCAAAAGGGAAAACGCAGAATCAAGTCCCTGCGAAAGCCTGTCCAGTTCCCCGTTTACCTGTATGCGCAGAGCCTGAAAGGTTTTGCGCGCCGGATGCCCAGGCTCACGGCGAACCGCCGCGGGAACGGACTCCTTAATAATTTCAGCCAGCTGCAGCGTTGTTTCAATCGGTTTTTCCTCGCGAGCCTTTACAATTCCTTTGGCAATGCTGCGGGCGCATTTATCTTCGCCGTAACGGCTGATAATCTGCGCTAATTCCTGCCAGGTAAAGCTGTTCACAATATCTTTGGCGGAAGTTCCCTCCTGGCTCATTCGCATATCCAGCGGTGCGTCGCTGTGATACGAAAAGCCACGTTCGGGATTGTCCAGCTGATACGAAGAAACCCCAATATCCAATAAAACGCCGTCAACCGGCGGTAAACCGCATTCCTGCGCAATCTGCGCCATCTGTGAAAAATTTCCGCGCCGAATAATCGAACACGAAAAGCCGGAGAGCCGTTTTGTTACGGCATTGATCGCGTCGGGATCCTGATCAATAGAAAGCAGCCTGCCGGTTGTAAGCTGTTCCGCAATGGCATGCGAATGGCCGCCGCCGCCCGCGGTGCCATCAATATAAATGCCGTCCGGCTGAATATTTAAAGACCGGATGGTTTCATCAAACAATACCGGTTTGTGCTGAAATTCCATATTTAAGACCATCCTTTTGCTGTAGGCTGAAAGTTGTATCTACTACAGCTCTAGCATGTCCATTGCTTCGGCAATACTTTCCTCGGTAAGAGTGGAATTAAATTCCGCCCAGTGTTTGGAATCCCAAATTTCTGCCCGAGTGGAAGTTCCGATAAACGTTACATCCTTGTCAAGCTTTGCGTGGTCACGAAGCTGCTGCGGGAGTAAAATACGTCCCTGCTTGTCCGTTTCGACTTCCGCCGCACCGGAAAAGAAAAAGCGCTGTAAACCTCTGGCTTTTGAAATCGGCATGGCCATGACCTTTTCCTGAAGCCTTTGCCATTCCGCAGGCGGAAGGACAAAAAGACAGCCGTCAAGGCCCTTTGTGACATAAAAACGCTCGCCCAAGTCCTCGCGAAACTTAGCGGGAACAATGACGCGGCCTTTCAAGTCAATATTATGTTGGTACTCTCCGATCAACATAACAGCCAAACCAATTAGGGCAAAAGCGTGATGTGAAACCACTTCGCGCTACTTTCCCCCACCTTTCACCACTTTTAATTACGATTATAGCCTATCTTTCTTAGAATTGCAATACCAATTTTCTACATTATGTTAACAGGGAATTCCATTTTTTTGAAATTCTGCACGATATGGGTAAAAAACAAGAGTGTGATACTATACCTAGTACCACACTCTCATCGTTTTTAAAATTTAATTTTTTGTATTGTTTAGCGATTTTCCTGACCGGAGCGCTGGGAAGCTTTTATGCTCTGTCTTGCCTTTCGAAGTTCGGCAAGATTTGCCGCGAGCGCGTCGTCCGTGCGCTTCATCAGGTCTTCTATGTAGTCATTGGAAGCTTTGCGCATTTCACGGAATTTTGCCTGTGACTGGCTGATTAGATCGTTTGCCTTTTCCTGTGCCTGACGCACGATTACATCCTGATTCACCATTGCTTTGGCACGCTCCTCCGCAACACGAATGATCGTTTCGGCCTCACGCTTGGCATCGTTGATAATCTGTGTGCGGTCCGCAACAATTGCTCTGGCCTGCCGCGCTTCCTGCGGGAGATTTTCTCGGATTTCATCCAGAATCTGCTTGACTTCCGCTCCGTCAAGAACCGCGCGTCCGCCGCTCAAAGGCAGGTTCCATGCTTTGTCAACCATGTCATACAATTCATCCAGTAAATCGTCCACATTCATGTTACTCATTTTCCTGACCTCCTGTACATAATCGTTCTTTAATATCCTCCAAAATACACTCCGGAACAAAATTGGAAATATCCCCGCCGAACCTTGCGACCTGCTTAACAATACTGGAACTTAAAAACATATTTTCCGAACTGGTGGTTAAAAACATAGTTTCCAAATTCGGATTCAGCTTTTTATTGGTCAGCGCCATTTGAAACTCATATTCAAAATCGGACATGGCGCGCAGACCTTTTACAATTGCGGTGGCGTTGCACATGCGGGCATAATCAGCCAGCAAGCCTTGGAATCCGACCACCTCGACATCGTCCATGCCGGCTGTAGCACGCTTTAATAATTCAATACGTTCATCCACCGTGAAGCTGGTATGCTTGTCCGGATTCACCAAAACCGCGACGATGGTATGGTCAAACACCTTACGCGAACGGTTGATGATATCCAGATGGCCTAACGTGACCGGATCAAAGCTGCCGGGACAAATCGCTATTTTTTTCATGATTCCACCACATCCTTATGCCGATACAGGGTCAACAGTATTTTTCCGTAACGATAGGAACGTCCCCGGATAAAATCACCCGCTGTTTCTGGCACCTCTTCGTCCGACGGGTGTTCACAGATGATTGTGCCGCCTTTGCTCATGACTTGAGCGGTTAACGGCAATGCACGCTGCAAAATTCCCGTACGGTAAGGAGGGTCTAAAAAGGCAATATCAAACGGATTGTTTTTCTGTGAAAGGAACGAGGCAAAATCCATATTTACCACTCTTGCGTGTTCCGCAAGCCCGGAGCTTTCCAGATTTTTCAGCACAACCGCAATGGAATCCTTGCCGGCATCCACAAAGGTTGCCTGCGCCGCTCCGCGGCTGAGTGCCTCAATGCCGATCTGCCCGGAACCGGCAAACAAATCGAGCACGTTTCTTCCTTCAATATCGAATTGAATAATATTAAAGAGCGCTTCCTTTACCCGATCCGGTGTGGGGCGCACCTGTTCGCCCTCAAGGGTAACGAGTTTTTTCCCGCGCGCGCTTCCAGTAATTATACGCATAAATCGTACCGCCTTATATAAATTCAAACATCTTTTCTATAAAATTATAATGATCTTTTTTATTATCCCATTAACCTGCCGTTATGTCAACGGGTAATGATTTTGAGCAAAAATTATATTTATTCGTTTCCCTGCTGCTCTTGTGCATCATGAAAATGCGCATAGACTTTTTTTGCAGCAGGCTCGTTCATGCTCGGTGCCGCCGTAAGCTCCGCCAAATCGGCATTCCGAATGGCGGCAATGGTTTTAAAGTGCTTCAACAGTGCTTTTGCCCTAGTTGGGCCGACACCTTCAATGGAAGTCAGCGTAGTGGAAATCGTATTTTTTTTACGCATCTGACGGTGATAGCCGATAGCAAAACGGTGAACCTCATCCTGAATGGTGGAAACAAGGGTGAACGCCGAGCGGTTGGAATTGATGGCAATTTCGCCGCCGTCCTTCGCGATGGCGCGGGTGCGGTGCTTGTCATCCTTGACCATGCCGTAAAGGGGAATATTCAGCCCTGCGGTCTCCAGCACCGGCCGAACCGCCGCCACATGGCCGCGCCCGCCGTCCAGCAGGATTAAATCGGGCAGGCGCCCAAACCCTTCGCCGCTGTCTTTGTGCTCAAAATATTCGTGAAGCCGCCGCTCAATGACCTCCTGCATGGAAGCATAGTCATCCTGCCCCTCCACAGTCTTTATTTTAAACTTGCGATAAGCGGATTTCAGCGGTCTGCCGTTTTCAAACACCACCATACCCGCAACATTTTCACCGCCGGCAAGGTTGGAAATATCATAGGACTCGATATAAATCGGCGGCTGTTCCATACCGAGCAGTCTGCCAAGCTCATCCAAAGCAGAGGCTTCCCGGCCGGTGCGGTTGGTGGTTTGCGCCAACTGCTCCGCCGCGTTGTTGCGGCACATTTCGGTTAACTGTGCCTGCTCCCCTTTTTGCGGTACGGAAACGGTGACCTTTCTGCCCGCCTTTTGGCTGAGCCAGCCTTCTAAAAGGCTGATGTCCGAGGCGGTGCCGTCCAAGCAGATTCTGGGCGGAATACGGTCACGCATGGAATAGTAGCGCTCCACAAATTCACTGCGTGCGGTCTTTGGATCGCCGACTTCACCAAGCAAAAAGGTTTCGCGGTCACAAAGCCGCCCGTTCTGGAAACGGAATACTTCAAAACAGGAAGCACCTGCGCCCTGCGCAAGCGCGATAATATCCTGCTCCGGCACACGGGTGGCGACCACCTTTTGCTTATCGCTCATCCGCTTAATTGCGGCAAGCCGGTCACGTATCCGCGCGGCGCGTTCAAATTCAAGCGCTTCGGCGGCTTCGTTCATTTTTTCTGTTAATTGCTTGACCGAAGCCGCACTGCCGCCGCGCAAAAAGTCAATGGCTTCGTTAACATATTCCCTATACTCGCTCTGTTTGACCCTGCCGCGGCAGGGCGCACAGCACTGCTTAATAAAATAATTCAGGCACGGCCTGCCTTTGCCGATATCCTGCGGGAAACGCCGCGAGCAGGTCGGCAGGCGAAAAATTTTAAGCGCTTCGTCAATGGATTCCTTCACCGACCAGGAGCTGACAAACGGACCGATATACTGCGCACCGTCATCCAGAATCTGCTTCGCCTCTGATATTTTCGGCCAGTCGCCGGAGGTGACTCGGATATAATGGTAGCCTTTGTCGTCTTTGAGCAGAATGTTGTATTTGGGATTGTGTTGCTTAATCAAACTGCATTCCAGTACAAGCGCTTCAAACTCGCTGTCGGTAAGAATATATTCAAAGTCCTCCACATTGCTCACCATGCGGCGAACCTTTTCATCGTGGTTGCGTTCGGAGCCGAAATATTGGCTTACGCGATTTTTAAGAGCCTTTGCCTTGCCGATATAAATAATCTTCCCCGTTTTGTCGTGCATAATGTATACGCCCGGGTGCAAAGGGAGGCGCATTGCTTTTGCGCGCAGTTCTTTTTTATGTTGATTTTTTGGGTCGTTCATTGCAATGCTCCTTATTGAACACGCCCGCGCCTTTTTTATATGGGTTTTATACGGCGCGAAACCAAATTTACTGATAAAAAAAGCACCGCCTCATCAGCGGTGCCGTTTCATCCGATCCTTATTCTGCAAAACCGGACTCGACCAATTCGACTAAGCTGTCAACTGCTTCGGCTTCATCGGTACCATCGGCAATAATACGAATGGCTGTGCCGCCGACAATGCCCAGGGATAAAACACCCAAAAGGCTTTTGGCGTTCACACGTCTTTCTTCTTTCTCAACCCAGATGGAAGATTTAAATTCATTTGCTTTTTGAATAAAAAATGTTGCAGGGCGAGCATGTAATCCGACTTGGTTTTGAACCATTACTTCTTTAACGCACATCCAAATTCACTCCTATCCATTCAAAATCAACTAACATTATCTAAAATTATCGAAATTATAGTATTATTAGTAATTTAAGGTTATTATATCACAATTCATGCCGTCGTCAATGTTCTGGAATCAATTTTGGCTTATTACCTACTGCAGAGGCATTCCTTGAGGGAACGATTGTGCATTTTGCCAGTAATGTTGAAAACTTTTGTTATCTCTAACGTTAACCGACACAGCTATCCTCATTCTATGCCTGCTTTTTCCAGTTTGTGCGGATGCTCGGAAGGTAAGAATTCTGTCAGATTTCCTTATTTGAAATATCTTTCTGCGCATCTTCCAATATGCGTTTATCTTCCTTGGTAAGTTCCGCCTTCGCTAACATATCCGGGCGCAGTCTTGCCGTGCGGATTAACGACTGACGGTGCCGCCACGCGGCAACATTAGCATGATGTCCGGTCATGAGTTCCGGCGGAACACTGCGACCGCGCCAGTCTGCCGGGCGCGTGTACTGGGGGTATTCCAGCAGGCCGTTAAAATGGCTTTCTTCCTGAAAACAAAGCTCATCGGACAGTACGCCGTCGATCATGCGGCTGACGGAATCGGCAAGAACCAGCGCAGGCAGTTCGCCGCCCGTAACCACATAATCACCGATTGAAATCTGCTCGTCCACATAAGCGTCCAGCACACGTTCGTCAATACCTTCATAATGCCCGCAAAGGATGGCAATATTCTCATACTGTGCCAATTCTTTTACCCTTTGCTGCGTAAGTACCTTTCCAAGCGGAGACATGTAAATCAAATGCGGTTTTTTGCCAAGATGCTGAACCAAATCGTCGATGCACGCGGCAATCGGCTCTGCCATGAGCAGCATGCCCATACCGCCGCCGAACGGGCAGTCATCCACACGATTGTGCTTGTTGTTGGCGTAATCGCGTATTTGGTGGCAGCAAACCTGCAGAGCACCTTTTTTGCGGGCTCTGCCTACAATGCTTTCCGCCATAACCGTTTCACACATATCTGGGAAAAGGGTGAGCAAATCAATCCGCATCGTCAAAAATTCCTTTCATCGGCCGAATCATTATGGTTCCGCTCTCCACATCCGTTGTGACAATCACGCTTGCAATGGCGGGAACCAGATACTCTTTTTTGTCGTCTGCCGTTACCTGATACACATCGTTGGCGCCGGTGCGCAGCACGTCGGTGAGTTTACCGTAGCGAATGCCGGTGTCCGCGTCGAGAACGGAAAGACCGATGATATCCTGAATAAAGAAACGTCCCTGCGGCAGCTTAACATCTTTTCGGTTCAAATAAAGCACTTTGCCGCGCAGAGTATCGCCCTGCGTTGCGCTTTCCACCCCTTCGAGCGTCAGAAGCAACAGCGTTTTATGTGGGCGTGATGCTAAAACTTTCACAGATTGTGTGCCCTGTTTGTCCCAATAAAGGGTTTGAATCGGCTTTAAAAACTCGGCGGAATCGCACCACGGTTCCAGGCGCAATTCGCCCTTCACCCCGTGTGTACCGACGATTCTGCCCGCCTCCAAATATTGATCTGGCATATTCTTGTCCTCCAAAATTTTAATTGTCTATAGCATTTCCATCCTAGACGGCACACGCTTACTTCGAAAGTTTGTCCATAACGGACATGATTTCCTCGATTTTTTCGTCTTCATTCCCCTGTTGGAAAGCTTCTTTCACGCAGGAACCCAAGTGCGCATGAATAATTTCTTTGTTTGCCTTGTGTAAAATCGCTTCGGTCGCCATAATTTGATTGGAAATATCAATGCAGTAACGGTCTTCCTCCACCATTTTTAGAAGGCCGTCAAGCTGACCTCTGGCAGTTTTTAAAAGACGCGTGATTTTCTGTTTGTCCGCTTTCATCTTCATCCATTTCCTCTCCGGAATTGGATATCCAAAAAAAGAAAAACTTAATGAAAGATTTCCTTTTAATCGATTCCACCAATAAATATAACCGAGGGCTGCACATTGTGCAACCCCCCGGCCGATATTTTCAATCAATCTTTTTCATCTGTGATGGCGGCTACGTCATAGCCGGCATCCGTCACCGCGTTTGTGAGTTCATGGTCGTCCACTTTTTCCGTAAGGGTAACGGTTGCAATTTTTTTTGCAAGATCCACCGTTGCGCTTACGCCTGCAATGGCATTCAAAGCTTTTTCCACTCTGGCCTTGCAGTGTTCACAGCTCATACCTTCGATTGCGATTACTTTTTTCATAAAATGATCATTCCTTTCGCTTTCTAATGTTTGTATGGTTTGTTTGGGTTGAAAACGTTTTGGCTGAAACCACCTTAACCGTAACGCGTTGGAAACCACGCAGACAGAACTCATGCTCATGGCCGCCGCACCGAACATAGGATTCAGTTTCCAGCCGAGCAGGGAGAAAAACACACCCGCCGCAAGCGGAATACCGATGCTGTTGTAAAAGAACGCCCAGAACAGATTCTGCTTGATATTGCGAATAACCGCTTTGCTGAGCTGTATGGCGGTAACGGCATCCAGCAAATCGTTTTTGATAAGCACAATATCCGCTGACTCGATGGCAATATCCGTTCCCGCACCGATAGCGATTCCCACATCCGCTCTTGCCAAAGCTGGAGCATCGTTGATACCGTCGCCAACCATGGCAACCTTTTTTCCGCTTTCCTGAAGCTTGCGGATTTCGCTCTCTTTATCCTGCGGCAGAACCTCCGCAACCACTCGGTCGATATTCAGCTGTCTGCGAATGGCTTCGGCGGTTTTTTGATTATCACCGGTAAGCATGACAACATCGATTCCCATTGCTTTGAATTGCTCGATTGCTTCCTGACTGGTAGGCTTGACCACATCGGCAGCCGCGAGAACACCAAGAAGCTTTTTGCCGTTTGCAAAATACAGCGGCGTTTTTCCGTCTTTTGCAAAAACATCGCAAATGTCTTTGCAAACAGAACTGTCAATTCGCTGATCGTTCATCCATGCGAGGTTTCCCGCAAAATATTGTTCCCCATCTATTGCCCCCGCAATCCCCCTACCGGACACGGAAACAAATTCCGTAACATTTTTTAATGCAATGCCATCTTCTTCCGCTTTTTGAACGATTGCATCCGCCAGCGGATGTTCTGAGAGTTTTTCAAGCGAAGCGGCAATTTGCAGAAGCTGTTGTTCGGTTATTCCGGCCGTCACCGTCATATCGGTTACCTTTGGTTTTCCTTCGGTAATCGTACCGGTTTTATCCAAAACAACGGTCTGAACCGTATGCGCGGTTTCCAACGCCTCCGCGGATTTTATCAAGATTCCGTTTGCCGCGCCCCTGCCGGTTCCCACCATAATGGCGACCGGAGTGGCTAATCCCAGCGCACACGGGCACGAAATGACCAACACCGCAATCCCGATGGAGAGTGCAAACTCAAACGATTGCCCCAAAAGCAGCCAAATCACCGTTGCGAGCACAGCAATACCGATTACAATCGGAACAAAAACCGCGCTGATTATATCCGCCAGCTTGGCGATAGGCGCTTTGGACGCGCTTGCGTCCTCTACAAGTTGAATGATTTGCGCAAGTGTGGTGTCATTGCCGACCTTTTGGGCTTTCATTTTAAAATAACCGGATTTGTTGATGGAAGCGGCAATAACCGAATCACCGGCCTGTTTCTCAACCGGGATACTTTCACCGGTCAAGGCCGACTGATCGACCGCGGAGCTGCCTTCGACAAGAATTCCGTCCACCGGAACGCTCTGCCCCGGACGGACAACCACGATGTCATCAATCACAACGTCTTCTACCGGAATTTCCTGTTCCTGCCCGTTTCGCAAAACGGTCGCTGTTTTCGGCGCCAAATCCATCAGCTTGCGAATGGCATCGGAGGTTTTTCCTTTTGAACGCGTTTCCAAAAATTTTCCGAGCGTAATCAAGGTTAAAATGGTTGCGGCGGATTCAAAATACAAGTCCATGGAATACCGTTCCACAATCTGCATTTCATTATGCCCCAAACCGTACCCGATTTGAAAAACAGCAGCAATTCCGTAAACCAAAGCTGCCGACGAGCCGATGGCAATCAAAGAATCCATATTGGGCGAGCCGCGAAACAGCGTTTTAAAACCAACCTGATAATAGGCGCGGTTGATAAAAACAATCGGCAGTGTCAGCATAAACTGCAAAAACGCAAATGTAAGCGCGTTCTGCGTGCCGTGCAGCCATTCCGGCAGATAAAAATGGAGCATATGTCCCATGGAAACATACAAAAGCGGAATCAAAAATGCAAAAGAAACAATCAGGCGAACCTTCATTTCTTTGATTTTTGCTTCAACCGGATTTCCGGTAACCTCGGCTTTAGAAACGGATGCTTTTTGCTGTGCCGGAACAGACGCGCCGTATCCGGCATTCGAAACTGCCTGAATAATTTTTGTGCTATCCAAAACCGTATCGTCATACGAAACCGACATGCTGTTTGTCAGCAGATTCACATTCACCGAATCAACGCCGCTCAGTTTTTTCACGCTTTTTTCCACATGAGCGGAACAAGCGGAGCAGGTCATTCCGGTTACATTAAATTTTTGATCCATATTGTCACCTCACTACACCCCCTGTGGGGTGTACTTATAGTGTACAGAATCAAATAAGATTTGTCAATAGCAATTATTATACAAACTATCTATTTTCTTCGGAGTAGTTTGGATCCATCTTCACCACGCAAAGACTATTTCATACACCGTTTTATGCTTTTTTTAATACAAGCACTTGCACTTTCTGAATAAATTTAAGAATAAAATACAGCATGGCAACATGGATCGGAAACAGAAAAAGCGTACTGATAAGGCGTGTGGAAAGCACTACGACAAACGCGCGTCCGTACATGATAGAAAGCCACAGCGGATTGAGCAAAAAGTTAATTAGCAAAACCAGTATGCCATTTGCGACAAGCACCCGCCAAAGTGTTACCGGCTTTTTGTACAGAAACAGACCGTAAACAAATCCGGTAAGAAATGCGTTAAAGGTAAAGCCCACAAAGAACGGGCCGGTCGGAAACAGAATATTCCCCAGAATATCACCGAGCACACCAACTAAACCGCCCACAACAGGGCCATAGAGCATTCCTGCAGCCGCAATCGCCAAAAAAGAAAACGAAAACTGCAAAAGGTTCGAAACGGAAACCGTAAAAAAGTTCAATATGATATTGAGTGCCGTCAGCACACCGCTTACGGCGAGCGACAGTATATTCTTCAGTTCATTTACGGAGGAACGGATGGATGCATAAAATCCTTTCAAAATTAAAAACTCCTTTATGTATGGTGCTACATAAAGGAGGAAATCCTCGCGCTATGTAGCAGCGGGATGCGAATTTTGTACCACAAGTTTCCTTTTCGTCCGTCCGACAACTCCCCGTTCGGACGGCACTTCATACACATTTGTAAAAGAATTTCATTCCAAAAAACAAATGTGTACAGCGCACAAAATTCTACTCTGCATTTTGATTCTTTATGAAATTATTTGCTTAAAAATTAGGGCTGCAACACGCATGTTGCAGCCCCAAGCCTGTGCTTAATCAATTTCTACCGAAATTTTGCTATTGTTACGGGTAGCCGCTGCACGCATAACGACGCGCACCGCTTTTGCGATACGTCCCTGCTTGCCGATTACCCTGCCCATGTCGTCTTCGGCAACATGAAGATGATAAACCACAGATCCGTCCTCAGCAGGCTCGTCCACGTCCACCTTTACAGCGTCCGGATTTTCAACAAGCCCCTGTGCAATTGTAACGAGCAATTCTTCCATCGGTATATCCTCCGATTCTTACAGGACACCGTGTTTTTTGAAAAGCGCTTTCACAGTGTCAGTCGGCTGCGCGCCGTTTGCGATCCATTTTTTTGCTTTTTCCGCGTCTACTTTGACAACGGACGGATCCTCGAGGGGATTGTAATAGCCGATTTCTTCAATGAAACGGCCGTCACGCGGGAAACGGGAATCCGCTACAACAATACGATAGAAAGGAGCTTTGTTTGCGCCCATTCTGCGAAGTCTGATTTTTACTGCCATAATTAAGTTACCTCCAAAAGAATAAGAATTTATATCTTCACCAAAAGTGTTACCTTATTGGATGAATCCGTAATAAGTTCGAAATTTTAGAACGGCATACCGGGCATTCCTCCCGGCGGCATACCGGGGAACCCGCCAAGACGGCGTTTTCCGCCCTTGCCCTTTACCATTTTCATCATTTTCTGCATACCCTCAAGGGATTTAATCAAACGGTTAACGTCCTCCACCTTCATCCCGCACCCGGCGGCAATTCTGCGCTTGCGTGAGGGATTGATCAGTTCGGGCTTCGCGCGTTCCTCTTTGGTCATGGAAAGAATGATAGCCTGTGTGCGGTCCATTTGACGGTCGTCAATATCCACATCTTTGAGCTGTTTATCCATACCCGGAATTTTGGAAATCACATTTTTCAGCGGTCCCATTTTTTTAATCTGGGTGAACTGATCCAGCATATCGTTGAAATCCAGCTTATTCTGCATCAGCTTCTGCGCGGTGGCAGCAGCTGCCTTTTGATCAATTTTATTCTGCGCATCCTCAATCAAAGTAAGAACATCGCCCATGCCCAGAATACGGGATGCCATGCGGTCCGGATGGAACACTTCCAAATCGTCGAGCTTTTCGCCGATGCCCGCGTATTTGATTGGCTTGCCGGTAACGGCTCGCACGGAAAGCGCAGCGCCGCCGCGGGTGTCACCGTCCAGTTTAGTCAGAATCACACCGGTAATGCTTAATTTTTCATCAAAGGATTTCGCGACGTTTACGGCTTCCTGACCGGTCATGGAATCGACGACAAGCAGAATTTCATGCGGCTCCATCGCGTTTTTAATGTCTTTCAGCTCGTTCATCAATTCTTCGTCAATCTGCAAACGGCCGGCGGTATCAATGAGCATCATATCGTTGCCGTAATCACGCGCATGCTTGAGCGCTTCTTTACAGATTTTTACCGGCTTTTCGGTACCCATTTCAAATACCGGAACACCGGCCTGTGAACCGACAACCTGCAGCTGCTTAATGGCGGCCGGGCGATAAATATCGCACGCAACCAGCAGCGGGCGGTGTCCCTGACTTTTCAGCATTTTTGCAAGCTTGCCGGCATGGGTGGTTTTACCGGCGCCCTGCAGGCCGCAAAGCATAATAATTGCGGGCGGTTTCGACGGCGACGCAATTCTGGCTTCGCTGCCCCCCATCAAGTTGGTAAGCTCTTCGTTGACGATTTTAATTACCATCTGCGCAGGAGTCAGGCTCTCCATTACTTCGGAACCTACCGCGCGTTCGGTTACTTTATTCGTAAAATCTTTTGCGACTTTATAGTTAACATCGGCCTCCAAAAGTGCAAGGCGAACCTCACGCATGGCCTCTTTTACATCTGCTTCTGTCAGTTTTCCTTTGGAACGAAGCCGTTTAAAGGAATTGGTCAGCTTTTCCGCAAGACCTTCAAATGCCAAAAAAATCAGTCCTTTCCCGATTACTCGCTGAGCTTTTGCGCTAACTGGAGAATGTTCTGCGCATTTTCCTCAATTTCGCGCGCGTATATAAAATGATTGTTATAATCCTGTATTTGCGCCGCGGCTTCGCGAATCTGCTCCAAACCGCTCTGCATTTCACGGAAGCGGCGGGCAAGTCCGAGCCGTTCTTCCATTTCCAAAAGCTGAAACTCGGCACGTTTAATCGAATCGCGTACACCCTGACGGGTAATGCCCTGATTATCCGCGATTTCGGCAAGGGATAAATCATCGTTGTAATAGTATTCAATTACCTCGCGCTGTTTTGGAGTAAGCATTTCTCCGTAGAAATCAAGCAGCAAGGACAGTTCTAAATTCTTTGCCATTTCTTTATCCCCCAGTGAATGTAAAGGAATTTACTTTACATGCTTTGAATTATACAATATTCCGGTGCAAATGTCAAGGAAAAAACACGAAACGGCTCACTTAAATAGTCCCTGTAAAAGATCGCCAGCTTTTGCGAGGTAAGATTTTACAACATCTGTCATTCCGGTGGTTTTCAGCAGGAACTTTCCGTTTTTTACCTCAAGATCCGAAACGGTAAGCGAAGCATTGGCACCCTCTATCGGAAACGCAAGGTACGAGGACTCAATGGTCAGTTTATCACCGTCCGCTTTTAGGCCAGCAGGCAGCTTATCTTTTACTAAATTCATTGCCCAGCTTACCGGAACACCGAGACGGCCGATGTGCATGGATTTCACTGTGGCAGCAATCGCGTTCTGCTTACTGTCAAACGCAATATTCATGTTGGCGGTAATGCCGAAATGCATGCCCTTTACCGTAACCGGGACATAGGCGTTCACGGTATTGTCGGAATTTACGGTCAGATACACATTGCCGAGCGCGGAATTTTTCGCTTGCTGCTCCGCTTTATAAGCAAGCAGTTCGTTTACCTGCGTAGCGGTCAGTTCACTTTCTTTTCCGGTTACCGCGTCTGCCAGTATGGTTTTGAGCGCCTCTGCCGACGGCTTTGCGGAAAGGCCCGCGTTGTCATCCTTAAACAAATACGCCGCGATAACGCCGATTGCGATAAGAAGAACCACTACGATTGCCGTTACAATTTTTGCCGCTCGGTGGTTGTTTGCCTTTTTTACCGGATGCACATAGGAATCTGTCATACGAACTGCCTCTTTTCTGTTGTCATTTATAATTTTATGCAAAACCGAAAAAATAAGAGGTTGCCTCGAATTGACATTTGCCGTTTTTCAGCCTGTCTTTTTGAAACATCCTCTTATCAGTTTACTGACTATTTTAAAAAATATATGTCGTCTTTCGGGTGAAAATTCTTTATTTTAATTCAACAATCGTTACGCCGGATTCCCCTTCGCCAAAAACGCCGAG
Source organism: Bacillota bacterium (assembly GCA_023458755.1). Classification (GTDB taxonomy): domain Bacteria; phylum Bacillota; class Clostridia; order Oscillospirales; family Acutalibacteraceae; genus JAEWYE01. The sequence continues at coordinate 78,888 of JAEWYE010000051.1, forward strand.
ACGATAGCTTTTTACGCTGGGATGCTGCTTTAAATGCTGCTGAACAGCGGCGCGCAGCACACCGGTGCCCTTGCCGTGGATGATGGTAAGCTGGCTGATGCCGGATAACAGCGCTTGGTCAATAAAGGAATCCACGTTCAAAATGGCTTCCTGCGCGTTCTGCCCGCGCAAATCAAGCTCTGTTCGAATTTCCGCCTGTGCCCGGGAAGGCATTGCACGTGAAGAACCGCGCCGCGTGCCGTCCGCGCCGCGCGCGTGCATCTTTTTCGCCTGCCGCTCCGTAATCAGGCGCAGATTGGAAAGCGGTACACGTGTTTTAATAATGCCGGCCTGTACCATTACCTGATCGGAATCCTCCGGCAGTTCCAGAACGACCGCCTGTTTGTCGATATCATAAATCAGCACGCTGTCGCCCACCTTGAGCGGGCGCGGCAGAACATAATGCTCTTCTTCTTTTTTATTAATCGGGTCGGCGGTATTTTCTAAAGAACGCAGACCGGACTTCATTTTTGCTTTTTGTTCAGCGGTCAGTTCCTTATTGTGCTGCCGTTTAATTTCGTCCATTTCGTTTAACAGCGCGTCAATCTGTCCGCGTGTGCGGGCAACCAAATACGCCGCCTGCTGGCGTGCCTTTTCCATCTCTTTTGCGGCTTCCGTTTCGATTTTTTGACGGGATTCCTGCGCGGCCTTATTGGCGTTCAGAGCTTCTATGCGAAGCTGTTCCGCCTCTTCACGCTCTTTTTCAAGGCTCTGACGGCTGGTTTCCAAACTTTGCACCACGTCTTCAAAGCGTGTGTTTTCGCTGGAAACAAGCTCTTTCGCGCGCTCTACGATGGAATCACGCATACCAAGCCGTGTGGAAATGGCAAACGCATTCGAACGCCCCGGCACACCAATCAGCAATCGATACGTCGGGCGCAGGGTCGCCACATCAAATTCACAGCAGGCATTCTCCACGCCGTTTGTTTGAAGAGCATAGGCTTTTAATTCCGCATAGTGGGTGGTTGCGGCCAGTTTGGCACCTTTTTGACGAAGCGCTTCGATGATTGCCATCGCAAGTGCCGCACCTTCCACCGGATCGGTGCCGGCGCCCAGCTCATCCAAAAGGACTAAACTCTGCTCGTCCGCCTGTTCGATGATTTGGATGATATTCGTCATATGGGCAGAAAATGTGGAAAGGGACTGCTCAATACTCTGTTCGTCGCCAATATCCACCAAGACCTTGTCAAACACGGCAATTTCGCTGTTTTCCGCGACCGGAAGCATCAGTCCGCACATTGCCATAAGGGTAAAAAGTCCAATTGTTTTCAGCGAAACAGTTTTGCCGCCGGTGTTCGGGCCGGTAATAATCAGGCTGTCAAACGCATAGCCCAACGTAATGTCCGTTGGTACAACCACATCTTTGTTGATGAGCGGATGTCTCGCCTTTTTCAGCAGTATTTTTCCGCTGTTGTTGACATTCGGCATGCTGGCTTTCATTTTGTATGCTAAATTACCTTTTGCAAAAATCAGGTTCAGCTCCACCGCCGCCTGATAGCCGCTGATGATTCCGTTCGCAAAGTTTCCTATTTCAGCGGAAAGTTCCTCGATAATACGCTCAATTTCTGCCTGCTCCTGTGAAAGCAGAACGCGGATTTCGTTGTTCGCCTCCACAACCCCCATCGGCTCCACAAAAACGGTTGCACCGCTGGAAGACGTATCGTGCACCAAACCGGGAATTTCGCTGCGGCATTCCGCTTTTACGGGTACTACAAAACGTCCCGAACGCATGGTAACGATCGGATCCTGCAAATATTTTTGATACGCGGCGGAGTGAATCATTTTGTCGAGCTGTTCTCGGACGCGGGTGGAAGCCGAACGAATTTTGCGGCGAATGGACGCCAGTTCCGGCGATGCAGTATCCGCGATTTCCTCTTCGGAGAGTACCACGCCGTTGATTCGGTCTTCGAGATATTTATTGGGCATAAGGGAGTCAAAACGCCAGTCGATGCTGGTTTTTATGCCCTCGCTTTTGCCGCGCCATTCCACAATGCCGCGCAGGGTGCGCAGCGTGACCGCAATACGCAAAAATTCCGGCAGATTAAGGGCACCGCCCGATTCCGCGCGGCGCAGGGCATTGGTCACATTTTTTAATCCGCCAAAGCTTGGAGAACCGAACTTCGCCATAAGTACATAGGCATCATCCGTTTCCTGCAGCAGTTCCTTCACCTTCGCAATGGATGGGGACGGAGTAAGCTGCAGTGCAAGCTCTGCCGCGTCGTCGCAAGAGGTTTGCTCCGCAAGGAGCTGCAATATTTTATCGAGCTCAACCGCCCGAATATGTCGCTGTGAGGTTTCCTGCATTATTTTTTCCTTTCTAACGAATTCAGCAAGAGATTATACGAAAAATGTTTCATCTAAATCAGAATTCGTATACAAAGCAGCCTATAGTATTGTGTGACTTCATGTCAGCAAATCTTTAAGCATAACGAACATGCTTTTTCTATTTTCTGTTATTTCGCTTCTAATAATATGTGGATACGATTCATCTTTTTCGAATTCGTCCCCGCTATACAAATACGTAGCCGTTTTCTTTCAGCACCTGAATGGCACGGTACATCCGCTCCGCTTTTACCAGCACATAGTCCGTGTTGAAGGTGGACACCACAAAAATACTGATGTTATGTTCCGCCAGAATCGCGGATATTTTTGCGAGAACACCGACCATGGAAAATTCCAACGTTCCCTCTACCCGAAACGCTTTCCAGCCATGCTCGACTTCCAAGCAGTCTTTCGGCACACAGTCTGTGCTGCAGACAAGGGATACTTCTTCATCGGTGACGGATACAAAAACGAAGCGATCATTGAAATTGATATCACCCGTTTCTTTTACCTTACAAACGGAAAAGTCGCAGTCAATCACTTTTAAATTCACAGAAATACCCTCTTTCTTTAAAATGATTGTTTAGAAAAAGTCTAACAAAAATTTCAATCCGTTTCACGCAGCCGCTTTTCATAGCAATAAAATTTGCCCTTACGAAACTGCAGCATATCCCCAACTTTTTCATAACCGAGCGATTCGTATAGGTGCAGCGCAAAAGAATTTTGTGAAAACGCATCCAGCCGGATGCAGATATACCCCTGCCGGGTAAGCTCCTTTTCCGCAAGCTGAACCGTCCTTTTACCCCATCCTTTTCCTTGCCGGGACGGAGAAACGCACAGGCGGTGTATGACAGCCGTCTTTTCACCTGTATAACGCCAAGGAAGCACAACATATTGTTCATCCTGATACTCATTTAAAACAACAGCCGAAACCGGTACATCCTTTTCGATTAGCAAGTACATCTGCTGATTTTTAATATCATCAAGAATGATATCTTTATCCGGATAAATTTCGTCCCATTGCTCGATTCCTTGCTCGTTCATATGTACAATGGCAGAACTGAAAATTTGCCATATCGCATCAAAATCCTGCTGTCGGGCTTTCCTAAATTTCAAATTCATATCGTTCTCCAAAAATTCGGGAAGGTTCCGCCTTCACTTCGCCTTTTTTATTTTATTAATTTTTGCGGATTTTAATGCGTTGCTGTTGTCCAAAATATATAACTGACCATTGCGGATATGAACTGGGATTTCGCCTTTAAATCCGCGCTTTTTTAAGGTACGCACCAAGGTAAAGCATACAAAGCCGTGCGAAACAATCAGTACGTTCTGATCGGAATCAAAATCAATCATTTCCAAGAATTTATTTACTCTCTTTTTTGTCTGTACAGCGCCTTCTTTTTGAGACTTATGGTTCCGAAACCACGCAAACCTTGCGTCGGCACTCCAGATAAAACCGGGGATTCGGTGATTCAGCCTTCTGGGAGGAGACATTGGCACTTCGCGAAGCAAGTCAGTCTTTATCATATTCCCGTGGTAAATTCGTTCCGCCGTTGTGACCGCACGCGGCAGTGTGCTGCAAAAACAAACCGGCCACATGTTTTCATCCAGCTCAACCTCATTTTCAATGACGGATTCAATATCATATTTTCTTTGATATTCAATAAAGTCGTCGGAGTTCATATATTTTGGCGCCGGGCAATTCACTTTAAAATGTCTGACAATACCGATTTTCATGTTATTAATCAAGCCTTTCGTGGTTATCCTGCTGCATGTAAGTCATACTGCGGTAAAAATCCAATGTGGGAAAGGTACGCTCCAGCGTATTGAGCACGTAAGCCTCGCTTACTTTTGAAAGTTGAAGCTGCCCTTCCGGCGGAAGCTGGAACGAAAACAATTTATCAAAATCTGCGTAAACCGTATGTCGGAGGGCAGTAAGCACACCCTTTGAAAACGAGATTGCCGGTTCTGCGGACGGCCGGTAGCAATCCGCACAGTACAGTACGCCGCTTTTGGGCAAAAAATACATCATGTCCGCCTCATAGCAGGCGCAGTCCGCACAGCAAACCAGATTCGGCATATATCCAGCAAGAGAAAGCATGCGCATTTCCACAATCGATTTTAAAAGCAGATTGGGGCGCAGGCCTTTTGACAAAAAATGAAGGGCGTTTAAGATCAAACGCAAAAAATCCCCCGCCTCGGTTTCTTCCGGAGCAAGCGCAAAAGCCAGCTCGCAGAAATATTGGGCAAGGGAAAGGCGCTCAAGATCGCGCCGCAGATCGAAGAAAACCTCAACCGGCTGTGCGTCGTTGATTATGTATTTATCCCGCCCTTTGTAAATTGAAAAGCGGGAATAGCACAGCAGCTGGGTAGCGGAAAAATTCTTGCTTTTTAGCCGCTTGGCCTGCTGCGCAAAGGCACGCACAATACCTTCCTGCCGGGTAAGAATCGTAATCAGCCGGTCGCTTTCACCCACGCTCTTCTCCATGATAACCAAGCCGTCCGTATTTATCTGCATCTGCGGCCTCCTGCTGTTCCTGCGTGTTTTTCAACTGACTGTAGCGAATATAGGCTTCAATACTTCCTGTGTCACGAAAATTTGTCCATGCCATATTTTCATCCATACTATATTCCCCCTCATAATTTTCGAAAAACATTCTTCGATTTAACCCGGCCGAACTCCTGAACTGATTTTACTCCCGAGTGGAGCAAAGAATCGTTAACGGCAAGTTAAATCTTAGAAACAGTATTTGCAGGAATCTGCAGACTATGAGAGGAAAATAAATGAATATGCGACAGAATAAGACAAATTTTACGTGCGCAATGTGCTATTCAAAATTTGTTTTGTCATAACCAAGGCTGCGCAGGATCGCATCACGATTACGCCAGTCCTCTTTTACTTTAACCCATAACTTTAAATTTATTTTGCAGTCAAAGAATTTTTCCATATCTGAACGCGCAAAAGTTCCGACTTTTTTGAGCATTGCGCCGCCCTTGCCGATAATAATACCCTTGTGGCTGTCACGTTCACAGAAAATGGTGGCGTCAATATCGGTAATGCCACTGCCGTCCTCACGCTCGTGCATACGCTCCACAGCGACCGCAATTCCGTGGGGAATCTCTTTGTCCAGCAGGCGCAAAAGCTTTTCACGCACAATTTCCGCCGCTAAAACGCGCTCCGGCTGGTCGGTTAGCGTATCGTCATCAAAGAAATGACCGCCCGGCATACACAGCTTTTCCAATTCGGCAACCAAATCCTGCACACCGTTGCCGTCCAACGCGGAAATCGGAACCACCGCCTCAAACGAAAACAGAGCCGACAGTTCGGTGATTTGCGCCATAAGAACCGACTTATCCTCAAGCAGATCGATTTTGTTGATTGCCAAGATGGCTGGCATTTCGAGCGCCTTAAACTTTTCAATCAGCTCAAGGTCGGCATGTGAAATCTTCTGACCCGCTTCCACTACAAGCAGGCACGCATCCACACCGGAAACGGACTCGGTAACGGATTTGACCATATAATCGCCCAATCGGTTGCGCGGCTTGTGCAAACCGGGCGTATCAATAAAAACAAGCTGATTTTTTTCTTTTGTAAGCACGCCCATGATACGTGTGCGGGTTGTCTGCGGTTTATCGGACACAATTGCGACCTTTTGCCCCAGCATTGCGTTCAGCAAGGACGATTTGCCCACATTCGGACGGCCGACAATTGCGACAAACGCGGTTTTATCATTTGAAATTTCCGGCAAATTGATTCTCCTTTATATCGGGAATACGCGGGTTAAGTTATCAATCCGCGTTTCCTAAGTTACGAATTGTTTTCCCATTTATTTGCGCTTATGTTTCATAAAATCCCGGATGCCGAGCGGCCCCGCCGCGATATAGACAACTGCCAGTGCGGTTACCGCCAAAAGGACGGCAATCATGACGGGATAGGTACAAAAGAAGGTGAACATTTTCAAAAAAGCGGCCGGCTGCCAAAAAATACAGACACCGACACCGACCGCAAAAATGGCACAAATAAGCACCGCACCCGCCGCCAGATCTTTTACGATACGCACAACGGGGTGGTAGCTTGCCGCCGCCATATCGCTCAGTTCTTCTGCAACCGTGTTAAACATTTCCGCCATCATTACGCTTGCAAAGGTGAGAAACAGCACGGCATAGCGTTCCCGTGACATTTGGAAAAAAAACGAAAACACGAATACATACAGTGCCGCCACTGTATGTATTCGCATATTACGCTCATTATTTACGCAGTAAACAATCCCACGGAACGCATATTTAAAGCTTTTCAGAAAACGAAACTGTCTATTCTTCATCCTCATCCAATACATAGCTGCTGGTGCTGGGCAGACCAAGCTGTGTCATGACCTGCTCTTCCTTCTCGCGCATATGTACCCTTTCAATTCCGCCGTTTTCATGGTCGTAACCGAGCAAATGAAGCATAGAATGCGCAGTCAGATACCCTACCTCACGGTCAAGGCTGTGCCCGTAACGTTCCGCCTGTTCCACCGCTGTTTCCATGGAAATGACGATGTCACCCAGAATTTTTGCTCCGGTAGAATGATTTTCATCATAAACACCGTTTTCTCCCATCGGAAAGCTCAGCACATCGGTGGAAGCGTCTTTGCCGCGGTATTGCTTATTGAGTTCATGTATCTGTTCGTTGTTCACAAAAGATACACTGATTTCCGCCGGATCACTGAAATGCTCCATGCGAAGAACGGCATTGCAGCAACGGCGAACCAGCATTCTCAACCCGGTAGGGATCTTCACTTCTTTTTGCTTATTGTCGATAACCACTCGTACCTTTTCCATTATTCATCATACCTTTCTGCTCTGAAACACACTTTGACGGCTTTCCGCCGGATGTGAACAGGCTTATCTCTCATTCAAAAACATCGGGGATTGCCGCATTATTCCTGATTCTTTTCATAGGCCCGGATGATATCCTGCACCAGTCTGTGCCGCACAACATCCTTTTCGTTAAACTGGATTTGTGCGATATCCTCAATATCTTTCAGAATCCGGATTACATCTTTCAGACCGGATTTGCGTCCAAGAGGCAAATCGACTTGCGTAATATCGCCTGTGATGACCATTTTGGAGCCAAACCCCAAACGGGTAAGGAACATTTTCATTTGCTCCGGCGTGGTATTCTGCGCCTCATCCAAAATAATAAAGCTGTCATCCAAAGTGCGGCCGCGCATATAAGCAAGAGGCGCTACCTCAATATTGCCGCGCTCCACATACTTTTGGTAGGTTTCAGCGCCAAGCATATCGAAAAGCGCATCGTACAGCGGACGCAGATAAGGATCCACCTTCTGCTGCAAATCGCCCGGCAGAAAGCCAAGCTTTTCGCCCGCCTCCACAGCGGGGCGCGTAAGGATAATACGGTTCACCTGCTGCGCTCGGAACGCCGTAACCGCCATGGCAACCGCCAGATAGGTTTTGCCGGTGCCGGCGGGGCCAACCCCAATGGTAATGGTGTGGCTTTTGATGGCTGCACAGTAATTCTTTTGCCCCAATGTTTTCGGCTTGACCGGTTTCCCTTTTGAGGTTATGCAGATGCAGTCGCCGGCCAGTGTTTCAATTTTATCTTCACTGCCCTCATTTACCATAGAAATGCAGTAATGAACATTTTGTTCGCTCAGCGCTTCCCCACGGTTGATGAGAGAAAGCAAACTTTGAATGGTACGTACGGCTTTGGCAACATCTTCCGGTTCGCCCGAAACTTTGATTTCAGAGCCGCGCCCGATGATACTGACCTTGTATTCCCCTTCAATCAGTTTGATGTTTTCATCAAAACTGCCGAACAGAGCAACTGCCTGTTCCATTCGGTCAATATTAATTCGCTGTTCAAACATATAATCACCTATGGTATCATGCACAATTCAAACATCTATTATACACAATAGTAATCATCATTCAGAAAATACCGATTTTGTTCCGCCAATATGAAAGCATTTACATTCTATTCGCGTTATAGGAATAGAATCAGCTATATTATAACATATATTTCCTCTATAGTCATCAAAATGTAAATAAAAATATTCACAAATTTTCAGCTATTTTACCAGTATTTCTGACTCAACCGCAATATCCTTTCGGCACTTGCAAGCCAAGGTTAAGGCATAAACTCCGTTTTGCACCGTTGCATTTTTGGTGCTGGAAAGAATCGCCGCATTTTTAAGCTGCGTTTTTTGCAGTTCTGCCAATTTTTGCTCTGCCTGCCGCGCTGCTTCTTGCTGGGTTAGCGTAATGGTTTTGGTTTGCTGCTCTGTCCATGTTTCGGTACATACGCTCAAAGGCAAGGTAGAATTTCCAGCTTTTGCGGAACTGACTGAAACCTCACATTTGTAGTTGCCCTGCGGGACTCCCACAAATGTCAGCGGCACCGGAATCCCGAAGAGTTTAGCACTTCGCCTTGTTACCACTTTGCCGGTAAAAATGGTCTGCGTTTGTTTAAGCGGGACTTCCGCTTTCAGCGTTTCGGTTGTTTCCGCGATTATCTTTGCCGACGCGTGTTTGAGTGAATTGCCGCCGAACGCGTCTTCCACTATGCCGCTTACCAGAAGCTGTCCTTCGACTACGGCGTCCCCCTCTTTCACAAGCGCTTTGCCGTCAAAAACGTCCATATGAATAATCTGACCGCTTTGTGCGGCTTTTATATTGCAGATTTTGTTTTTATCGACGAGCGGAGGAATCTGCACCTTTTCCTGCAGCTCAATCGTGACCGTACAGCCGCGCGTATTTACCGAAAGCCAGCTTACATTCGGCAACCGGCGCATCATTTGCTGTTGGAGCTGCTTCGCGTTGATATCTTTTTTTGCTGTGCCGGGCACAAGCCCAAGTTCCGCGGCGACACGGCTGACTTCTTCGGTTGAGGTAACGGTATTTCCTTTTATATCTACACTCCATACGGAAAGGGAAAGTAGGGAAAATAAAAGCGCAAACACAATCGCGCCCACAAAAATTCCTTTTTTATTGCTGCACTTTTTCAGCAGAAACGGCAAACCGTGCCGTTTTTTGACACGCAGTTTAGAGCCCGCCTTGCGCGCAAGCGGGCGCAGCGAACGGTATTCGGATACATTGACGGATGCATACAGCACACCGTCTTTCTTTTTCATATTCCACAAACTGATGCCAAAGCGCGCGGTGAAATTCAAAAAGCGCTCCGGATACCCGCCGTGTACACAAAAATCAACATACCCCCAGAACCAACGGATAATTTTTAACGCAATCATGGCTTCACCTCATGTGATAAACTCAATACCGGTCAAAAAGCCTTCGACGATTAGGGAATCGGCAGTCAGGCATTTAATATTCAGTCCTCTGCCGGTAAACCGCACAATCTGCTTCCCCGTTTTTATGCGAACCACATCGCTGTCATATTCCAGCACGCCGCTGCAGCCGTCCACTACCACTTCGCGGTTTCCGTTAATCTCCATATGCGAGGCGCCCATATACATGGCTCCCGGTATTGCAAGCCTGCCCGCCGCCTGAAGCGTTTTGCTCTGTTCCGGCACTTTCTTCTTTTTCATAGGTATGACCACCCTTTCGCGGAAGAACGGGAGTTTTTTAAAACGACGCGTGTTTTCCCATTAAGTTCTATGCGGAACGGGCAATAAAAATCACTCTCCGGCATATATATCCTTTGGGATAAGTATTGAAAAACAAATTCTCAAAGAGTAATCGGTGAAAGGAATGGTCATACGAATGAAGCTTGCCAAACCGATGCGAATCGGAAAGTATATTCTTCTGCTGCTCGCAGCCACAGCCGCTGCATGGGGACTGCTCGTTTACCCCACCGCCGCGTCTGAGGGCGGCACACGCGGGCTCGGCTATTGTTTGGATATTTTGATTCCGTCGTTATTTCCGTTTATGGTTTTGTCCACCTTCCTGGTAAAATCGGGACTTTCTGAAAAAATCGGCAAAGTGATTGAGCCGGTCGTACGTCTGCTTTTCCATTTGCCCGGCTGTGCGGGCGCAACGATTTTAATGAGTATCATCGGCGGTTATCCGGTGGGAGCGCGCGGTATCGCCGCGTTGTATGAGAGCGGCAGCATAACGGAAAAAGAAGCACAGCGCATGCTTTGCTTTTGCGTGAACGCGGGGCCTGCGTTTGTCATCAGTGTGGTCGGAAGCGGGCTGTTGGGAAGTCCCGCCGCGGGCGTTATTCTGTTTTGCGCGCAGATTACCGTTTCCCTGCTGCTTGGAATCGTGGTCGGCCTGTTTTCACGAAAAGCGAAACCTGCAAAACGCCCCCCGCCGCGCAGAACATCCGGCCCCGCACTGATTGAGTCCGCTTCGGATGCCGCGCGCGGCATGACCGCGATGTGCACCTTTGTTCTGCTGTTTGCGGTACTGCTCTCCGTTTTGCGTGAAAGCGGATTTGCCCAGTTCTTTTGTGCCACACTGCTCCGAATGGGTGTGTCAGCTCCTACCGCCGCTTGTCTGTTATCAATCCTGCTGGAGGTAACCGGCGGCTGCTACGACGCCACCTCGCTGGGTGCGTCCTTCGCGCTGATTTCCTTTGCAGTCGGTTGGGGCGGAATCTGCGTGCATTTTCAAGTTCTGTCCTCCGTAACCAAAATCCGCGTTTCACGCATCCGCTTCACTCTATTCCGTCTACTGCACGGCGTACTTGCCGCTGTAATCGCCAATTTTTTCTATTCGATTTCTCCCGAAACCAAAGAGGTATTCAGCAATACCGCAAGACGGCTTCAGCCGGATTTTTCCGCCTCGGCGCCAGCCGCGGGAGCGTTGATTTTGCTCTGCATTGTGTTCCTTTTATGCTTTCCGAAGGAGACTGATTTAAGCGAGCGGACAGCAAAATGAAATTGTTCCGCGAAAAAGTGGAATTCCGTAGAAAAAAATGATAGAATAGATAAGTACATAGACACATACTGGACTTTTTGCAAGTATTTTGTAAATTGCCGACAGAAAGTACCAGGTTGAAACCTTATAGCGATGCTGGTAAATAGAACGATATTCATAAAAAACAGGAGTTGTAACATCATGAGACAAAAATTATTCGGCAGTCAGATTGAACCGAACTGCGAATACTGCAGCCATAGTTCCGGAGCGGAAGGTTCTGATGCGTGTTCTATGGGACGTTCAATTGACAGCAACGGCAAATGCCGGCACTTTGCATATGACCCACTGCTGCGAAACCCCAAAAGCGCCCCGCCCCTGCGCGAATATGATGAAAATGATTTTAAACTGTAATACGAAGTCAAAACCTTCGGCTAAGCCGGAGGCATGATTAAGCCCTAGAAGGGCATATTACGAACAATACCCCTAAAGGGATCCCGAAAAGGTCTGCTCGCGTGTCTATCAATTATCATAAGGTTACTTTTTCCTTTGAGATACCCCATAATCTGTGCTACGCTATATTTAGGTGGAATACTTATCAACATATGTATATGATTGGGGTAAGCGTTCGCCTCTATTATTTCTACACTTTTTTGCTCACACAGCTTTCTGAGTATTTGTTCTATGCCTCTGTAGATTACTTGTTTACGATATTTTGGCGCAAATACAATATGGTATTGACATCTCCATTCGGTATGTTCTAAACTATTTATGTCTTTCATTATAAAGACCTCCTCGATATTTTTGTTAGGTTGGCAGACCGTAACTTTAATATATCGGGGAGCTTTATTTTTGTCCATAGCTTAAGCTTTTTTCCCACCAGCAGAGCTGGTGGATTTTATTCCATTTAAAAAGACCGTCTTACAGCGATTTTTCAATCGTAATAAGACGGCCTTTCTTATAAATATGTTTTTAGCAGATTCTTGGAAGTCCCTCGCCGTACAGCTCGGTAACAATTCTGGTTCCGCCGATTGCGGTTTTCAGCAAAACCTTCCCCGGCTCCTCCGCGATGACTTTACCGATAATGGCGGCATTTTCGCCGTATTTGCTGTGCCGAATACATTCGAGTGCCTTTTCCGCGTCCTCCTCGGCAACCACAACGGTCATTTTACCTTCGTTGCCCATGTAAAGCGGGTCAAGTCCCAAAATACCGCAGAATCCGCGCACCTGTTCGGATACGGGGAGTTTTGGTTCCTCCAGTTCAATGCCGCATTGTGAGGCGGACGCAAATTCATTCAGAACCGTAGCAAGCCCGCCGCGCGTAACATCACGCATGGCCCTCACGTTTACATGGTTCTGCTTTAATGCGTCTACCATTTCGTTGAGCGGCGCACAGTCGCTTTGAATCGTGTTTTGGATATTCATCCTTGCGCTTAAAATTGCCGCGTGGTGGTCGCCCAGATTGCCGGAAACGAGCACGGTGTCCCCCGCCTTACAGTTGGCGGCTCCGAAAAGTCTTCCCTGCGGCGGCAGGAATCCGACACCGGCCGTGTTAATATACAGTCCGCCTTTTCCCTCAACCACCTTGGTATCGCCCGCGACGATGGTCACGTTCGCTTCCTTTGCGGTCAAAGCCATAGAAGCCACAAGCTTTTCAAGTTCTTCGGTATCACAGCCTTCTTCCAGAATAAAGCCGCAGGTTAAGTATTTTGGCACCGAACCGCTCATTAATAGATCATTCACCGTGCCGCATACCGCCAGTCTGCCGATATCTCCGCCTGCAAACACGACCGGCGTTACCACAAAGCTGTCGGTGGTCATGGCGAGATTTGCGGCACCTTCCACGACGGAGGAATCCTCCATTTGTGCCAATACGGGATTGTTGAAATGCTTTGCGAATATATTGGCAATCAGTTCAGAAGTGGATTTTCCGCCGCTCCCGTGTGCCATTGTAATCTTCATCTTGCTCATCCTTTCGCTGCCGTTGTTGGGAAGTTCAGCGTTTGTTTACATAATAATTATGACAGCTGCCCTCGGCGGAAACCATACACGCCCCCTGCGGGGACTGCGGCGTACACACCCGACCGAACAGCGGACATTCATTGGGCAGTGTTTCACCGATAAGCACCTTTGCACAACGGCAGTTTGGATTATGCCCCTTATCCTCATCGAGATTCATACTGCCCGCGTCAAACGCGAGATATTCGTCGCGCAGCCGCATACCGGAATCGGCAATGCTGCCAAGACCGCGCCAGGCGGCATTGCAGGGCACAAAATATTGCTGAACCTTTTGCTGTGCCAGTTCATTGCCGCGCGCCGTTACCGCGGTCGGATAAAAATTCTTGACCGCCGCCTTGCCGCGCAGTTTGACAAGCGCATAAATAGCCGATAAAATCTGCTCGCCTTCAAACCCGGCAACCACAAAGGGAAGCCCAAATTTTTTTGAAAGGCCGATATAACTGTCACTTCCGGTAATCACGCTCACGTGCCCGGGGGCGATAAATCCATCTATATTGGTTTGATTCGTACAAATCCAGTCAATCGCGGGGGGCATTGTTTTAAGCGAAGTTAATATTTTTAGATTTCCAACCTTGCGTTTGATGGCTTCTTCCAGCAGAATCGCGTAAATCGGCGTGGTTGTTTCAAATCCAACGGCGGCAAACACATAGGTTTTTTCCGGATTGGCCTGCGCCAGCGCAAGGGTATCCATCGGTGAATACACCATCTGCACATGACCGCCCTCAGCCTTTGCGTCATATAAACTGCGGCTGCTGCCCGTCACACGAAGCATGTCGCCGAAGCTGACCACCACATGCTCCGGCTTCATGGAAAGCTCGACAAGCCGATCGATATAAGCGGTAACCGTCACGCATACCGGACAGCCCGGCCCGGAAATCAAACGGATTTTCGGCGAAAGCATACCGGCAATGCCGCAGTGCGAAATCGCGGCGGTATGCGTGCCGCAAACCTCCATCAAACGGACGGACGGGCCGTCATACTCCCTTAGATATTGTTTCACATCGTCATTTGTCATGCGTTTTCAACTTCCTCAAACAATTCCTGAAGCATATCGCCTTCCTCTTGGGAAAGCACCTGCAAAATACAGCCGGCATGCACCAAGACATAATCGCCCGGTTTTACCTGAACCAAACCGGCCTGTGCCTGTACCGTATTGCCGCTGAAATCCACAGTGGCGATGGTTCCGTTTACTTTGAGCACTTTGCCCGGTAAAGCAACACACATAAAAAACTCCGTTTCTCCGCGCAACTCAAGGATAAAATAAACAATCGGGATTTTTACGCGGATATATTACCGAATGTTTTATAATGACTGTTGAATAAATTTGTAATTTAAAATGTTTTCAAATTCTACCCAACTGTTGCGCGCTCCCGCGCGCCAGTTGAGGGAGTGAGGGCGGCTTCGCCGCCCTTTTTCGCTCCGCTAGGGCGCAAGGTTTTGAACGATTTTTTTGCAAAAAGCTTAACAAAAATCATGAATTCTTAAGATTTCCTCGTAATATCTCTAAATTTGCTCGTAAGCTAATTATTCAGTACATATTATTTATCAGTCTATCTGGGAACAAAGAAAAGCCTGTCCCAAACAGATTCCGCCGTCGTTCGTTGGTACAGCGGAATTGAGGAAGACCTCAAAACCGGCCTCTTTCAGCTTTTGCACACAGCCCTGCGCCAAAAGCAAATTACCGAAAACACCGCCGCTCAGCGCAGCCCTGTTTTCGCCGCTCTGCTCGCGAATATGTCTGCAAACCTCCGATACCATCTCACAGATGGCTTCATGAAAGCCCAATGCCAGCGCGTTTTTATCCGCCCCGCTTTGAAGAGCCAAAAGAATCTCCTTGAGCAAATTGACCGGACTTACCGTACTTTTCAATGTATCATACTCTACCGTAAAATGCAAGGGATAGGCAACCGTCCCGTTTTTTATGGCCTGCGCCGCCGCGTTTTCCAACGCAATAGCACATTCTCCCTCATACGTATTGGCATTTCGAATGCACAAAATTGCGCTGACGGCATCAAACAGCCTGCCCATACTGGAGCTTAGCTGCGTATTGATATTCTGCGCAAGTGCCGCCTGAATGACGGGGAAACGTTCATCCGTTCCCTGTGTTCCAATAGAAGTCAAGTAGCAGTCCGCGGTTAACATGGCATCCTTTGCCGCCGCGTCCCCTCCGCAAAGCTTCACGTAGCGTAAATGCGCGCTCCGTTCAAACTCGGCACCCCTGCACAGCAGAAACTCGCCGCCCCAAACGCAGCCGTCCGTCCCGTAACCCGTGCCGTCAAAGGCAACCCCGATACATCCGCTTAAATTGTGTTCTGCCATAACGGAAGCGATGTGCGCGTGATGGTGCTGGATTTTCAGCAATTTTGTGCCGGGATTTTGCTGAACAAGCTCTTGCGCAAAAAGTGAAGTATGGTAATTGGGATGCAAATCGCAAGCAATCAATTTTGGGTCGATTCTGAAAATCTGCCGCATACGTGCCAAATTCTTTTCATACACCCGCAAAACCTCATAATGCTCCATATCGCCGAAATACTGGCTCAAATAGGCACGGTCATTCCGATACAGACAAAAGCTGCTTTTCAAATCTCCGCCCATAGCAAGTACCGGACACTTCGTGCCTCTCTGCAAGTAAAGAGGCAGCGGCACATAGCCCCGGCTTCGGCGGATGACCTGCGGCGACCCGTTTACCACCCGTGCAACGGAATCGTCCAATGGGATTAAAATCCGCCGCAAGTTATACAAAACTCCGGCAAGATACTGGGAACGCAGCTTCAGCATATCCTCATCCCACGTGATAATCGGTTCCGAAGTCAGGTTTCCGCTTGTCATGACGAGCGCGCCGCAGGTATCCGTGAGCATCTGATGCAAAGGCGTATAGGCTAAAAACGCACCCAAAAATCGGCTTTCCCCGCTCACGCCGTCACAAAACACCTGCTTTTTGATAGGGAGCAGTACAATCGGACGGGCGGTGGATACCAGCAATTTTTCTTCTTCCGCGCTGATTTCGCAGATTTCTCTGCACGCTTCCACGGAAGAAAACATAATCGCAAACGGCTTTTTATCGCGGTGCTTGAGCAGACGCAGGTTTTCAACCGCCTGCGCGTTATAAGGCGAACAGGCGAACTGATAGCCGCCGATGCCTTTTACCGCAAGCACCCCGCCGTTTTGCAGCAGTTCAACCGCCGTTGTGAAGGCTTCTTCCTTATGGCTGATTCCGTTCGGCGTGTGTAAAATGAGCTGCGGGCCGCAGTCGTGACAAGAGATGGTCTGCGCATGGCGGCGGCGGTCATCACCGGTATACTCTTTTTTACAGCTTTCGCACATGGGGAAGTCGCTCATTGTGATATTTTCGCGGTCATAGGGAAGTGCGTCGATGATGCTGTAGCGCGGACCGCACGCCACACAACTGATGAACGGATAGCGGTAACGGCGGTTTTGGGGCGAATACAGTTCTTTCCGGCAAGTTTCACACATCGGCAAATCCGGCGGAATAACCGGCGTTTCCTCAGTTTCTTTATTGCTCGGAACAATTTGAAAATCCGGGAAAGTCTGCTCCGGTATCGTTTGTGTCAAAACCTGCATGACATCTGCGCCCATGGGCTGCTGCGACTTAAGGCGATGAACGAATTCGTCCACCGCCTCTTTTTCACCGTTGGCTATAATTTGAACGACACCGCCGCTGTTTAACACAGTGCCGGTAATCCCCAATTTTTCAGCAAGACGCGCTGTAAACGGGCGATAGCCCACTCCCTGCACAATGCCCAGAACTGTAATGGAAACGGTCATTCAGCCTCAATGTCCTCTATTTCGATTTCGGTGCCGATTTTGCTCGGCTGTCCCTCGGTGCCGCATTTCGGACACTCGTAATGCAGCAGCCTGCGCGGAAATACTTCGCCGCATTTGGGGCACTGCAGCATGGATTTCACTTCTTTGATGCAGACTTCTGCCCCTTCGCAGATGGTGCCTGCGGAAACCTCTTTGAAGTACATGCGAATACTGTCGGCCGAGTAGCCTGAGCTTTCGCCCACGATAAGATGGATTTTGGTAACCTTGTTTTTGCCCATTTCCTTGGCTTTTTCGGTTCCAAAGTTCACCATGTCAACTGCTTTATGATAATCGTGCATCGGGATTTCTCCTTTATTGCTATTCAGCCGGTTTTTCTTCTTTTGCTGCCGGTACTTCCGACGGCTCCGGAATAGGCTGAGCGTAAGTATCCACTTTTTTCTCCGCGCCCGGCTCCGTGTAGCTTTGCTGCATGGAAAGACTCTTTTTGTTGCAGCTCTCCACACAATAACCGCATTGGATACAGCCGAAGCGTTCAATTGACCAGCTTTTTTTCGCACGGTCGACCGTAATGGCACCGGTCGGGCATTTTTTGGAGCAAAGTCCGCAGAACACGCAGGTGTCAATGTCTATGGCAATGTGACCTCTGGTACGCTCCGGATATACTCTGGGCTGCGTGGGGTACAGTCTTGTGGCCGGTTTTGAAAAAAGGTTATGAAAAACGGTTTTCGTAAAAGTCATTATATTCATTGGATAGCCTACCTTTCGGTGCAGCTGATGCACGGATCAATCGTTAAAATCAGAATCGGCACATCCGCAAGCTGACAACCCTTGAGTGTTTCGAGCAGACCCGGAATATTGGTAAACGTTGGCGTACGCACACGCATACGGTCAACAAATTTGGTTCCGTTGGCCTTTACGTAATAAACGGCCTCTCCTCTCGGCTGCTCTACGCGCATAAAGCTTTCCCCGTTCGGGAAGCCTTTGACCGGCACCACGATTTCGCCGTCCGGAATTTTTGCCGCGGCCTGACGAATGATATCCATGGACTGGAATATTTCACGGATACGGACATCGGTACGGGCATAGGAATCGCCCACATCACTGGTGATCGGCTCAAAGTCGATGTTGGGATATGCGGCGTAACCCAGTTTACGTGTATCCAGTTTAATGCCGCTGGCACGCATGAATGGGCCGACACAGGCCAAATCATGTGCCTGCTGTTTGGTTAAGAAACCGACATCGCGCAAACGGGTGTTAACGGAATAATCGTTTAAGAACACGGTAGTTAATTCCTTAAGTTCCTTCTCCATATCCGCAAATATTTTGAGGAAATCAGAAATCATTTCGCTGCTCATGTCTTTGCGCTGACCGCCGACTTTATTGACGGAGAAAATCACGCGTCCGCCGGTGGATGCTTCAAACATATCAAGGATTTTTTCGCGCATGCGCCAAGACTGCATGAAAAGGCTTTCAAAACCAAATGCGTCCGCCAGTAAACCGAGCCACAAAAGGTGGCTGTGGATACGGGACATTTCGCACCAGATGGTACGCAGATATTTTGCGCGCTCCGGTATTTCGACCTGCATGATTTCTTCTATGGCCTGACAATAGCCCATGCCGTGCATAAAGCTGCAGATACCGCAGATGCGTTCCGCAACAAATGCCATTTCGTTAAAATCTTTTTTCTCCACCAGTTTCTCAAGTCCTCTGTGAATAAAACCGATGGACGGCACCGCTTCCACTACTTTTTCATCTTCCAGAACCAAATCGAGATGAATCGGTTCCGGCAAAACCGGATGCTGCGGACCGAACGGTACAATACTGCGAGTGGACATTCGATATTCCTCCTTTATTATTTAAAAGGCGTTTTCTTTTCCGTACGGTACAGGGTGCCTTTATAATCAATGGAAATTAAGTCAATTTGAACGCCGAACAGGTCGTGGATTTCATTTTCATATAAAAACGCGGGTGGAAAAATTTTGCTGATGCTCAATACTTTCGCGTCTGTACCAATGTTGATGCGAAAATGCAGAAGGTCATACTCCCGAGCAAAGGAATACAGAAGTTCATAGCCCTCCTGCGTTCTGGTACAGCAGATTTGTACCAAACGGTAGCCGTCATTTTTCACTTTAAGGGTTTCGGTGATCAGGTCACCGCAGCCGATATTTCGAGTTTGAGAATCTGCCATTACTCCGCCTCCTTGTCCGAATCGTCATATTCGCCGTTTTTCATTGCCTTGTGCTTTTCTTCCAGCAGAGCGACTGCTTTGACAACACCGTCAATAATGGCTTCCGGCCTTGCGGCGCAGCCGGGAACATAAATGTCAACCGGAATAACAGTATCCGCTCCGCCCAAAATATTGTAGCAATCTTTAAAAATTCCGCCGTTGCAGGCGCAGATACCGACTGCGACAACCACCTTCGGATTTGGCATTTGCGAGTAAATCTGCTCAACAATCGGTTTATTCTGCGCATTGATGCCGCCGGTAATCAGAAAAATATCGGCATGCTTTGGATTTCCGGTATTGATTACGCCAAAACGTTCTACATCATAAAGAGGAGTCAAACAGGCAAGTACCTCAATGTCACAGCCGTTGCAGCTGGAGCCATCGTAATGTAAAAGCCAAGGGGACTTGGATACACTTGACATGTAATTTGCACCTCCTAGTAGTGAATCAAAGTTAAGATCATCAAATTAATAACACCGGCAATCAAAGTAACCAGCCATGTCGATTTCAGCATAGCTTCCCATTTAACTCTTGGGAACGTGTTATCTACTAATATTTCAATAAAATAAGCAATCATGCATACCACAATGGCAATGGGGATACTCCACCAGTTGGAATTTAACACAAACAAGGCAACAATGCCAATTAAAAATGTAGTTTCATACCAGTGGGAAAGCTCAACCAAAGCCAAAATATTACCCGAAAGCTCAGTAGTTGTACCTTTTACCATTTCCTGATGTGCTTCATGAGATGTACTTAAATCAAACGGAGATTTGCGGAACTTGATGGTAAGAATATAAAGGAAACCGACAAAGATGCCCGGCAGATAAGCAATTGCCGAAACATTGCTGTGAATAATATCACTCACGGCGAAACTGCCGGTATACTTGTAAAATCCAATCGCGACCAAAAAGGTCATCGGCTCATACGCAACCATCTGCAGAAGCTCTCTCTGTGAACCCATAGAGCTGTATGGGGAGTTGGCAGAGCATGCCGCCATGATAAAGAACATTTCCGCCAGCGTAAGCGCAAAGAAGGTAAGAAGCAAATCGCCGCCGGAAAAGAACAGACAGCCCGTAAACACCACAAAAATAACAAAGCCGCAAACCAAAAAGTCCTGTACACTGTTTACCACAACGGACTGCTTGGAAAAAAGCTTAAAGAGGTCATAGAAAGGCTGAAGAAGCGGCGGACCCTGACGCCCCTGCAGACGCGCGCTGATCACACGGTCAAATCCGGCAATTAAGCCGCCGATAATCGGGCCTAGAATAAGATAAAGTACAACGGAAAGTATCCACATATTAAACCGCACCTCCAATTGCAATGATCATCAAAATAATTATTACTGCGGCAGCAAAAACAAGTGACGGTTTCAATATTTTCTTTTCACCGAAATAGTTTTCCATATACCAGTTGGATAGATACAATTTTTCCTCTTGACCGAAGGAGTTGATAAATTTACGGTCATCACCCGCGTTGGCACCGGCCATGTAAGACATAACCACCTTATTCTTTTTGCCAAAGGTAAGGAAGTGAACGGATACCGGCAGAATCAGAATCAGGCAGAGCATCATCAGCATGATGTTTGTATTGCCGCTGCTGATAATAGCGGGCATAGATTTGTGGAACGTATCCACTAAGTAAGGTTCCACCAAATTGGTGGAACATATTGGGAAGACCAGGCAAAGAACAATAACCAGTGCCGCCTGTGAGAACAGAGACACCCACTCGCTTCCCTTTGTTGTGTTCGGCAAACGCTCAGAGTGATGGGAAACCACCACCAGCTTGCCAAGCCATTTTGTCCAGTAGAAAAGTGTGGTCGCACTGCCGAAGATCAAAAATACAACAAGCAGCAGGCTGTTGGAATCCACGAAAGCTTTCAGCGCTGCCCACTTGGAAATCAGCATGCCGAACGGTGCCAGGAACATACCGGCAATACCTACGATCATGATGAAAGCCAGTCTCGGCAATTTTACAATCAAGCCATGCATATCCTCAATGTTGCGGCTGCCAGTGCTGTTTTCAACCGCACCGACGGAAAGGAACATTAGGGACTTGGATACGGCGTGGAACATCATTAGGAGTACGCCTGCCCACACGGCCTCATACATGCCGATACCCGCGCATGCGGTAATCAGGCCAAGATTGGAAACCGTGGAGTATGCCAAAACCTTTTTGCCATCGCTCTGCGAAACCGCAAGCATGGAGGTAGCCAAAAAGGTAAAGCCGCCGATTGTGGATACCATGGTGCCCGCAGCATTGCCGCAAAGAAGCGGAGCAAGACGAAGCAGCAAATATACACCCGCTTTTACCATGGTTGCGGAGTGCAAAAGCGCCGAGGTAGGAGTAGGTGCGACCATAGCGCCCAAAAGCCAGCCGGAAAACGGCAGCTGCGCACTTTTGGTAAGACCGGCAAATGCAAGCAGAATAACCGGAATAATAACCATTTCGCTGCCAGCCAGTTTCAAAAGACTTTGAAGCGTTGCAATATGGAAATGAATGGAACAGAACACAATTGCAACCGCAAAACCAAGTCCGCCCAACAGATTCATCCATAAAGCCCGGAAAGAATTATTCATCGCTTCGGTTGACCTGTTATAGCCGATGAGCAGGAACGAGCAAATGCTGGTGATTTCCCAGAAGAAATACATCCAGGTAAGGTTGCCCGAGAAGATAAGGCCAAACATAGCGCCCAAAAAGACAAACAGCATTGCAAAGAAAAACGGGCAGCGGTCTTTGTATTCTGTGTGATGGTGATGATAATCTTTCATATATCCCACCGCGTAAACACAAATCAAAGCACCAACTACGCCGACAATCAAGCTCATTATAATAGTTAGCCTGTCCGCAAAAATATGGGCGCCCTCTTCAACACTTTGTCCGGTCAGTTCCAACCAAGCAATTAAGCCTGTCTGTGCTACCGAAAGCAGGGCAACGTAATATTTTTTGTAGCGGAATCCATAATAAACTACAAGTGCCATTAAACCAAACTCTGCGAACAGCATAACCATGTCAATTTCATGCGTTTCCGGCAGAAAATCCATAGCTTTACCGTTGATTAAGGCATTCACCGCAAAGTACAGGGTAGCTGCAACAATCAGGGCACAACATGTATAAATAAATGTATCTCGTGTTCTCCCCTGGCGTTTCATAAATGTTGTAATAAGTGCAGCTACAAAAGGAAAAATAATGAGAAATGCAATAACCTCCATACCAGCCACCGTTTCTCCACGCTATAAATAAAAGATTAACAAAGCACAAAGCGGCTCTAACATTTCGCGTGGAGAAATCATAGAACCACCCGCAGGTCAACAAATTGTATCTGGTTTTTCCGCATTTTAACAAGCCAAAAGCTGCCTTATCATGCTGAATGGTCAGTATTTATCCGTTGCCGCAGTCGCTTGACTTGTTTAATATTACTGCACTTTTCGCGCATTGTCAATTCAAGATTTGTAAAAAACGACATAATTCTGCTGTTAAACTTGTAACAATTCCCAATATTATTACTCATGATAAATTAGTAGCAAATTAATTCTGATTTAATACTAATTCTATACAATTTTGGAATATGCGAGTAAACTTCTGTATTCCAGTATCGCCAGAAGATAAATCTTTTTAGATATGAGATAATTGATTTTGTATGGGTAAAGAGTAGCGATACCGCCCGCTTTCTTTTTTTCATTTTATAAGTCAGGGATTGTCCTTTTTCCTGTATAATTATTAATTTTATTAAGTCAAACTTGTCTGATAGAAACCGCGATTCGCGGAATAATACTAAAAAACGTTGAAATCCAATAAGTTATACTTTTTAATTGGATAATCGTATAAAAGAAAGTTTGAGAAAATCACATGGATATGCAATCGTATCATACGGAAAAGCGCCGCAAACGCGTGAAGCTGATATTTAATCCAAAATCCGGGTCATCCAATGATTCTCCGGTACAGCTGATGAATATTATCAACACGCTGCAAACATGGAAATTGATCCCGGAGGTTTATTTGCTGCAGCCGGACAGCGATTTGCAAAAAATGGTCACCGAAGCACTTGCGGGCGGAATTCACCTGTTTATAGCATGCGGAGGGGACGGCACGATTTCTGCCGTTGCAAAGGCAATTACCGGCTTGCCTGCCACTTTGGGAATTATTCCGACCGGGACGCAGAACAACATTGCGCACAGCCTGAATATCCCCGCGGATATTGCGGACGCGGTTTCCGTTTTTCGATTAGGCCGCCGCGCAAAAATTGATATGGGATCAGTGACATGCGGAGAAATCCGCACTCCGTTTTTGGAAATATGTTCGGTGGGGCTTATGTCTTCCCTGTTTCCCGCCGCAGATGAAATTCAGCACGGACACGTGGAAAAAATCGGTGATTTTCTGTCCACGCTTGTCAGCTGTTCTCCTTCCGCCATCCGGCTGCTGTTAGAAGGAAAGCAGGAAATCAGCAAAACAGGTCATGTTGTGTTAATTTCCAACATGCCGTATGTAGGGCGGCACTTTTGCGTTGGAGAAGCAAACGCCTTTAAAGACGGCCTGCTTGATGTACTGCTGTTTTCAGATCTGACAAAAATGGATTTGTTGGGGTGCGCGATAAAAGGTGCAGATGTAAATGAATTGAACGACCACCGCATTGAGTGTTTTCATGTACGTCAATTGGAAATCGATACAGACCCGGCCATGTCCGTTATGGTAGATGGCAACATGGTAGGAGAAGGCAGGATTCAAATTGAAGTAAATCACAGCAGTCTGGCTGTTCTGCTAAAAGCTCCTGTTCGAGAGAAACCTGAGGTAAAAACAGAATGAGAGATTCCGATAATATGGGAAATAGCAATAATATTACTGAGATGAAATGGTATCTGCGGGTAATTTACTACATCCGCCATGCGCGGCCCACTTTTTGGCTGACCGCCATTCTTGCCGCTCTTGTATTGTTTGTAATTCTTGTCCCTTCTGCTTTTTGGATGCATTTATGGCTCAGTATAAAAAAACACAAGGTGCTTGTCAGTATGCTCCTGCTGTTCTGCCTGCTGATTGTCTCTCTGATTTGGTCCGCCGGTCAGCGCATTGACGCGCTTGTGTTTTCCTTTTTTAACGCACACGGACACCGCCCTTTGTGGCTTGACCGAACCATGCTGGCGATTACGGAATTAGGCAACGGCATCGTAACGATTGCCATCGCGCTGATTCTATTTTTTGCGGTTGACCATCAATTGGCTTACAAGTTCGTTTGGGGCACCTTAACCTTGTGGTTAATTGTAGAACTGATGAAGGTATTGATACGCCGCCCGCGCCCTTTTACGAAAATGACAGATACGCGAGTGGTCGGCACACGTGCCAGAGGAAAATCTTTTCCCAGCGGACACACCAGTCAGGCATTTTATATTGCAACATTGCTGTTTCAATATTTTCACGCCAATATTCTGCTGGCAGTCGTATTGTATATAACTGCCCTTTTGGTAGGGATTACCCGCATGTATATGGGAATGCATTATCCGCGCGACGTGCTGGCGGGCGCCATGCTGGGAACATGCTGGGGTGTTGTCGGTGTTATCATAAACAGCAAAATTTTTGGACTAATTTTCTAAACCGATTTTCAAGTAAACGTATGGACAAATTACCTGGACCAAAAAGCTTGGGTATACGTTTTTGATTTGATGTTTATATAATGTCCGCTGAACAATTAGGAACTAAGAGAAAACAAGAGATATTAAAAGTAAATGAAAAAATTCATAGGTTGGAAATTCTTGCGCCCCAGCGGAGCGAAAAGGGCGGCTTCGCCGCCCTCACCCCCCTCAGTTGGCGCGCGGGAGCGCGCAACAGTAACGTAGAGGTGAAAGTTTCCTATAAATTTAGTCAAATTCTAAAATACTGGTTTGTTTAGAGAAATACTGGTTTGTTTAGAGACATTATATATAGAAAGCATACAATGAAATCAACTTCATCCAGTTGCACGTGAGCGGATAGTATGCTATAATTTCTGTATTATAAAAATAAAAAGTTCCGGGAATGAGGTGCCGCATGAAAAATTTCTTGGATAAACTAAAAGAAACAGGATTTTTTCATATCTTTTCCTCGCAGGTGCTCATTAAAATCGTAAGTCTTTGCAGCGGCCTTTTTATTGTGGGGTTACTTAGTGTATCCGACTATGGCATTTACACCAACTCGACTACCGCTCTCAATACTTTTTTACTTTTGACCGGTTTAGGAACTTCTTCCGCCATGCTTCAATTTGGGAGTGAAAATTACCAAAACCCTGAAAAGAAAAGGGCTTTTCTTAATTTTGGCTTTCGTGTCGGCTTTGCATTCAATTTATTAATGGTAATCGCCATTATATTATATGCGCTTCTCATCATTCCGCTTTATGATAAATCTTCACAGCCGTTTTTGCTTCTGCTTGCTTTCATGCCGGCAGTTTTCTACATAAACGATGTCGTCTCTATAAATTTAAGAATTGATTTAAGAAATAAAGCATATTCATTATTCAATACGATGAGTACCCTGCTCGTATTTGCGGCAACAATTAGCGGGGCAATTCTTGGCGGTATTTTCGGCATTATCACACTGCGTTATGCGGCATATATTCTTACTATTTTATTAATCCTGTTATTAAGCCGGAATACCTTTGCTTTTCTTCACCATCCCGCAAAGTTAATGCGCCATGAAAAAGCTGCCTTTATGAAGATATCCGTTATTTCAGCAGCGAACAACGGAATCGCCGCGCTCCTAAATGTGATCGACACCCTCTTGGTTGGAATCATTCTGAAGAACAATGTGACGACCGGAGCTTACGGTACCGCTTCACTCATTCCAACAGCCTTACTCTTTATTCCGCAATCCATTATGATTTATGTCTACCCTTATTTTGCAAGGCACAACCGCGATATTGTATGGGTAAAAAAACAATATCACAAGCTATTTAAAAGCATGCTCATCCTTAGTTTCATTATAACAATTGGAATGTGCTTTTGTGTACCGCCGATAATCAAACTCTTTTTCGGCTCGAAATACGACAATTGTATTTCCATTTACCAGGTTCTTGTAGTAAGCTTTTTCTTTTCGGCCGTATTGAGAATGCCGTCCGGAAACATTCTGGTCACACTGAAAAAAGTAAAAATTAACTTCTATCTGGCAATCATTTCCGGCATTCTAAATATTGTTCTTGACATTCTGTTTATTAAAATATGGGGTGCCATAGGTGCGGCGATTGCAACACTTTGTGTGAATATCTTTATTGGTACGTGCAGTACCGTTTATCTAAGAGTATTTCTCAACCGTAAACAAAGTCTCGATAATGTGGGGGCTTAAAGTGCTCTGAAATTTGTTGTATTTTTAAATTAAGGCTTGTACAGCAGACATTAATCAATTATAGACGAAGAAAAGCGGAATCGAACTGAGTGAATTCGACTCCGCTTTTCGTTTATTCCAGTACAATTTTATGGTCAACGAGATGCATTTCTTTGATTCTCGCTTTAATGGTTTTTCTCTCTCCATAAATATTTTCCAGATAAATATGATTGTCTTCTCCCGGAATCACCTTGTCCACCGCGTCAAGCAGCAAATTGGTTTTCCCGTCTTTATCCAGCAAATAGACATTGGCTTCACACATATCATTCACCTCTCCAACATTTCTTTACGAACTCGACCGCGTAATTCACGTAATGCGGCAGCGGCTCACTGCATGCGCTCATGACATAAATCCCGCAGCGGTTCAGCGGGATTAAAGCCTTTTTGGCCGGACTTTCCGCTATTGCCCTTGCCATTCGCGGGGTAAGTTCCCCGCGCATGGAATTGGCGGAAATAATGGCAACGCTGCCGATAATAATATCCGCGTTGGGCGCGTTAAACATAATCGCGTTTTCGCCGGTAGCACCTTCGTTTGCGCCAGCCTTCAGCATAGCCGCCGTTGCAAGCGCGTTTGTACCAAGCGCCAATATTTCAATTTCGTCCCCAATTTTTTCCCGTATCTGTTCAATGATTGTTTTTCCGATTCCTCCGCCTTGGCCGTCGACAACCATTATCTCCATTTAACCACCGTCCAATATAGTATGGTTTATTATAGCATATTTTGAACTTGATTTCACTTAAAAGTGATAATCTTCATCCACAAGATTTGCGGAGCGAAGCAGTTTCACATTTTTGATTAATTCACCTATAGGCAAATCGGCGGCGATTGTATGGTCCTCGTAAAACAGAATCCCACTGTCGGAAATTTTTGAAACGAGGTCAAGATTGTGTGTGGAAGTCAGTATCGTTTTTCCGGCCTGATTTAACGATTGCAGCAGCCGGATAAGCCACATCTGCGTTCTTGGATCCAAACCGTTTGTCGGCTCATCCAGAATCAGAACATCCGGATTCATGACCAATACCGCCGCCAGCGCAACCTTCTTTTTTTCGCCGCCGCTCAGTTTAAACGGCGGTTTTTTTAGCAGGTGTTCAATTTCCAGCATTCCTGCGATATCGGCGATTCGCTGTGTGACTACACTTTGGGACAAATCCTGCTGGAGCAGTCCGAACGCAATTTCTTCTGCCACCGTACTGCAAAACAACTGGACATCAGAATCCTGAAAAATAAAACCGACACGCCTATGATACACTTTCAAAAAAGTGTCATCATTCAGGTCTTTGGATGTCACTGCACTGCCGAACGCGGTAAACGTACCTTGACGGGGCAGGAGCAGTCCTGCCAATATTTTTAGCAGCGTGGATTTTCCGCACCCGTTCGCACCAAGAACGCAAACCCGTTCACCCTCCCGTACTTCGAAACAGATGTCTTTTAAAACCGGCTCCTCATATGGATAGGAAAAATCGGCATGATTTAGTTGAAACAGGAATGCTTCGGCTTTCTTCTGTACGGTCAAAACAGACGCTCCCCTACGACTAGAATATATACAATAATTGCATTGTTCGCAAGAAAAAGAAAGTCCTTGCGTTCCATTTTAAATTGTGTCAGGCTTACGGGTTTGCCTGTAAAACCGCGGCAGCACATGGCATCATAAACTTCTTCACTCATAAAGTGTGATTTTAAAAACAGATGCCCGGCACTGTGCCCCACAAACCGACGATTATCCCCAGTATTCAGCCTGCCGATGGTACGCAGCATACGTGCATCCATCATATCGCAGGCTGTAGCAGACATAACAAAAATATAACGGTAGGCCATATTCAAAACAGAGAGAAAAACAAGCGGAACATGCATGGCGGCAAGGGCACCTGTTATGTGGTTCCATCTTGTTGTCAGTAAGAGTAAAAAGCCGAACGACAGGGATATTCCGGTGCGCAGAGCAAGCCGAAAAGCCATACCGATTCCATTCAGAGAAAAATAGATACCACTGTTATTCAAAGCACCGGGCGGCAGTAAATAAAATAACGGCTTACCTTGTACAAACAGATTGGTGGCTCCTGGCAGAGAAAGTACAAATACCAGCAGCGGTACAGTCAGCCAAATCCGCTTGCCGAAACTTTTCAGCCGGATTCCGGACAGCTTTGCATAAAAGAGCGGAATTCCCGCCAAAGCAGAGAGAATCAAAAGATTTGCAGAGAAACTGCTGAATACCACAAATACTAGGGAAACGAGTAGTTTTACTCTTGGGTCAAGGATCTGTAAAAGTCGAGGAAGCCCGGCATATTTTTCGCAGACGAGATCATTTTCAAACACTTCCGCGAGATGTTTGGCTGTTTTCCGTATAAAGTGCATGCTTGCGTGAGATTTGGTGGGAACCTGCGGTTTCTGGTTTTCTAGCAGCCAGTCGGGAATATCGGAATTCATGCTCGCTGTCCTTTCAGATTTAATTCTTTTTGGGGCTGTTTTGATTTCTCATAATCAATTTTGAGGTAAGCGCAATCAGCGCAGCAATCAAAGCGATACCGACTATCGCACAAAGTATGTATCCGGCAATTGCGCCAAACCGCCCGTCGCCGAAAGCCGGTACGGAATAGTCCGGAAGCAAGGCGTTCCATTTATCTGCCATAGCAGCAAAGCCTTTAGGAATATAGCCAAGCTGCTCTTTTATTTCATCTGCACCCCATTCACCCCAGGCGGTTCCGGTGGCAATCAGTCCAAGGGGGGTCAGCACAACCAAAACCAGGAAGGGAAAAAGAATTGCTTTCTGTTTTTTGAAAAAGGATACTTTCGGCTCGTCTGAACCATTCAAATTATTTTTAGCAAAAAACTGCGGAGCAAATTTAAGAATGTAGGCAATGGCTGCTGTAGTAAGAATCCCCTCAATCGGTCCTGCAATGAAACCATGTGCAAAAGTCATGGACGGCACCGAAACCGAAAGCGGATACGGACAGTAAAGCGGGTGACCGTCCGCCGCCTTAAATAGCAGCGGCTGAATACCAAACTCAACGGATGCGGCAAGAGCTGCAACATTCAGCCCCAAATAACTGCCCACAAAGGCTGCAACCATCCCTCTGCCGCTGCTGCGTTCGGATTTGCCCAAAATCAGCTTATAAATGCCGTAACCCACAAACGGCATTATGAACGCCATGTTGAGGCAGTTGATGCCGAATGCCATGATTCCGCCGTCACCGAAAACGAGTGTCTGAATCAGCAGTGCCGTTGAAACCGAAACGGTCGCCGCCCACGGGCCGAGAAGAATCGCAATAAAAACCGCACCGACCGCGTGTGCGGAGCTGCCCCCGGCAACCGGTACATTAAACATCATAACTAAAAACGAAAAAGCCGAACAAAGTGCCAAGGTTGGAATCTGTTTTTTATCCAGATTTCTTCTCACTTTGCTGAACGCGCCCCCCCAAACCGGAACCATACCGACAAAGGCAGGAATTGTGGTTGCGGGACTTAAATACCCATCGGGAATATGCATAAGAAACAACTCCTATCAAAAAATAAAGCCCAAGATGGGCCTAAAATAGCGCCCTTCATGGGTTTATTGTAACAATCCAATATATTATTCTGTTTATAACCTTGTCTGAAAGCCTTCATAACTTTCTTTCTAATCAAACGTATTTTAGCACAGTTTTTTTTTCAAGTCAATCCTATTTACGGACAGGAATTACCACATTCTGTAGGATTACAATTGATGCGTTACAATAAGTGAAAAAAAGATAGCGAATAGGAAAAGCCTGTGTTACAGTTAAGTTACCACACTAACAACACACAGAAAGGAAATCCTATTCGCTATGAACACAA
>JAEWYE010000052.1 GCA_023458755.1 Bacillota bacterium
GCTCAATTAAAAACCTATATTCATAAATACAATGCTTTTCCTATGCGCCCTCTCAAGTGGCAGTCTCCTAAACAGGTGCTTCATGATTTCTTTACTCTTGGTGTAACATATCATTGACAAACCTACACCGGCACTTTATTCTTCGTTTTCGCTCACCTTGGATTCCGCCATTACCTTTTGCGCAACCTGCGGCGGCGCTTCCTCATAGCGTACAAAGGCAAATGTGAAGCTGCCGCGTCCCTGCGTGGTTTGCCGCACAAAGGTGCAAAAATCATGCATTTCCGCCATCGGTACTTCTGCCTGCACGGTTTGCGTGCCGGATTCGGCAGGATCCATGCCAAGCACGCGCCCCCGGCGCTTGTTGACTTCGCCTATAATATCGCCCATGTTGGCATCGGGCACCGTCGCTTTAAGAATACCGATCGGTTCCAGAAGTACCGGGTTTGCAAGCGGCATACCGGCTTTGTAAGCGGCGGCGGCAGCCATTTTGAACGCCATTTCGGAGGAATCCACCGGGTGATAGGAACCATCGTACAAAGTGGCACGCAGCCCGACTACCGGGTAACCCGCAAGCGGGCCTTTTAAGATGCACTCACGCAGCCCTTTTTCCACCGCGGGGAAGAATCCTTTCGGAACGGATCCGCCTACAACACGCTCACCAAACTCCAGGCCTTCGCTCTGGCAGGGTTCAAACTCAATCCACACATCGCCATACTGGCCGTGGCCGCCGGTTTGTTTTTTGTGCCTGCCCTGTACCTGCACCTTTTTGCGGATGGTTTCGCGATACGGTACACGCGGTTTGTCGAGTACGATTTCAACGCCGAATTTATTCTTTAATTTTGACGCAACAACATCCAGATGCTGCTCGCCGAGGCCGGAAAGAACCATTTGGTGCGTTTCGGAATTGTTAACAAGCTGAATGGTCGGGTCTTCTTCCTCCAAACGCAGAATACTCTGCGCGACCTTATCTTCGTCACCTTTTTTCTTTGGGAAGACCGCCATAGAAAGGGTAGGAATCGGGTAGGTGATGTCATCCAGTCGGACTTTACGAACCGGTGAACAAAGCGTATCGCCGGTTTTCGTATCCGCCAGCTTCGGTACCGCACCGATATCGCCCGCACCGATGTACTGGACATCCTCCTGACGCTTACCACGGATTACAACGGTCTTTCCGATGCGTTCCTGAGCGCCCGTACGCATGTTGATAAGCGGGGTTTCCGTCGCGATTTTTCCCGAAATCACCTTGATATAGGACAATTTGCCCACAAACGGGTCGGCTATGGTTTTAAACACGATGGCCGCCGGTGCGCCGTCTTCATTGACCGAAAGCTCAACCGGATTTCCGTCGTTGTCGGTGCCGATTTCACCGCTCTTATCCGCCGCGGTAGGGGCCAGCCAGATGATGCCGTTCATGAGCTGCTCAACACCGTCGGTCAGTTGCGCGTCGCCGCAGAACACCGGACTGATTTTTCCATCTTTTATACCTTTACTGATGCCGACAATTACCTCTTCCGGCGTAAATTTTTCGCCGGAAAAATACTTTTCAAACATTTCATCACTGGTTTCGGCTACCGCTTCATAAATGGCGGTGCGCAAGCCTTCCAGCCGGGTTCCCATATCCGGAACCGGCACATCGACCGGATGACCGTTTTTATATTCATAAGCCTTGTATTCCAGTAAGTTCACATAGCAGTTTGCCTTGCCGTTCACCACGTAAGGTACAACAACCGGGCAGACCGACGGTCCGAAGCTTGCCTTTAAATTCTCAAACACCTTATAAAAATCCGCACTTTCGTCGCACAGGCCGTTCACAAAAAAGATTTTGGAAAGTCCCCTCGCCGACGCAGCCTTGTTTGCTTTTTCGGTACCGACACACACGCCTGATTTTCCCGAAACCGTAATCAGCACGGTATCTGCCGCGCGAATCGCTTCACAGGCACCGCCCTCAAAATCAAACAGTCCCGGAGCATCAATCAAATTAATTTTATAACTTTTCCATTCCAAAGGAGCCACTGCCGTTGTAACGGTGGTCTTTCTTTTGATTTCTTCGGGGTCAAAATCGCAAATGGTATTGCCGTCGTCAACCTTACCGAGCCTATCCGATGCTCCGGACAAAAACAGCATTGCTTCCGCCAGTGAAGTTTTGCCGGAGCCTCCGTGCCCTGCAATCGCAATGTTCAGGATATTCTTTGCATAATACTGTTTCATTTTGGGTTAACTCCTTTCAGCTTGGGAATACAAAATTAGTGCAATTTCAACAAAGATAAATTGGAATTTATAATAATTATAGCGTATATGAACTAGAAATACAATGTTTAATTTTATTTTATTGATAATCCATAACTTTGATTCCAGATTGATGGCAATATTCACCAAATATCGAATTTTTGCAGTTTCTTGCAGTCATGCAATACAGATTTTCTACAAAAAAGAGGGCCTTCCGAACCGTGAAACACAGCGCGAAAAACCCCATATGTATGCTTCTGGCAGAACCAAAAGAATTATTTCTGTTCGCAGCCCAAATTCCGATAAACCTTTGCGCTGAGATGTTTGTTGAAAAAAGTAATGAGCGGGCCGAGGGTAAGCGCAACCACTACCGTGCCCGCGCCAACCACGCTGCCCAATATCCATCCGACAGCTAATGCTGTCACGTCAATTGCCACACGGCACCATTTAAACGGGATTTTTGTTTTATTGCTTGCAATAAATGCCAAACTGTCATATGGTGCAACCCCAAGATTGGAAGAAAAATAAAGGGATACGCTGGCAGAAAGTAACACAGCGCCAACTAACATAAGCAGAATGCTAACCCAAATGGCATCGTGTGCCGGAAAAAATCGTGCATAAACCGCCTTAAAAAAATCCGCCGCAAAGCCCACTACAACCATATTTCCAATGGTGCCCAGTCCGATCAGACTTCTGTCCAAAAAGAAAAGCCCGACCAGCATGACCGCGTTTATCATAAGCTGCATCCATCCGAACGGAACACCCAGCCTTGCACTGATTCCCAAATTCATACAGGAGCAGGGATCCGTACCCATATGGGCCCGCACCAAAAGAGAAAGCGCAAAGCCCATCAGGGTAACCGCAAGCAACATAATGACGGTGCGAAGGATATATTGTTTTGATACGGATAGCTTCATCTTATTTTTCATTCCTTACTCAGTTATAAAGGTGCCCGTGCACATATCGAGCAAAAGTATAAGGAATACAGATTTTGGAGCATCTGTATTCCTTATCGTATTTTATGGTTTGCGAAGTCTGGGAATCAGCATAACCGCCAACAGCCAAAAGATTTCGTATACAAGCAGGAATGCGGTCGATATTTGCTTTAATCCGGAATAGCACGCCAGAAAAGCCACCAGTACAAAGCCCAGCACAACCGCCACATTCTGCAAAGCAACCGCCACCGAAATATTGCCTTTTTGCCGGACACACGCGGTGAGCATGCGAAGCATGGTGGTTTGTCTGCCCTTTGTAGCGAGCAGCGCGTTCGTGTGCTGCAGTTCCTGAGCCGCAGCTTCTTTGTAAACAGAGCCCAAACGTTCCGGCAAAACGCGGACAGAGTGGGTATCAAGCTGAAAACAGGTAGCCAAAAATTCCGGCGTAATGTTGGGGTCGCAGGTACGTACAATCAAACTGATGCCGTTGTTCTCCATACGCCGCAATTCGAGCGCACGGCGTTTATCGGAATTGTAGGAAAGCACGAACATGGCCACCAAATCCCCGCCGGAAGCAAGGTAGATAATCTGTTTGCCGCCCAATAAATATTTTTCCTCATAATCGCGCGAAGGCGGCTCAATGCCGTGACCCGCTATCAGATCGCGGTTGCCAACCAAAATTCTGCGTCCCGAAACCCAACCGATTACACCGCGCTCGTCTTCATAAACGGGATTATCGATTTTGGGGAGCATATCCCTGTGGCTTTTGATAATCTGGTCGAACACATCGCTCAGCGGTCCGCCCACCGAACACATAAGCGCGGTGGCATCCACAATTGCTTCATCAATACGCTGACCGCCGAAGGTCTTAATACCGTTGAGCACCACCGTGCCTTTCGGGAATAGTTCTTTTGCATCCATCATAACGGCATTGGTATTGCAGAACTGCTCAACAGTCGGGTAACCCACTACCATTGCGCCGCACCTGCGTGCCAACTTGCACAAACGGCTGATTGGCAGATTGACACTGAGCATGTTGGTGACCGGTGTGCAGATACAGGCGGCAGCCGCAAAAACGGTAATACCCGTTGTAACATCTTTTGAGAGCACCAGACAGACAATGCACAAAACCAGTGAACAGATAAAAGCAACCGGCGCGATACTCTGTGACGCGGTTTCGCTTGGATCCGGCTCATAGGAATTATTTAAAAAGTGCTTAAAAAACTTGGTTTTACATTGATACGCAATAACCGGAGTATCTGTCACACAGCCCTTTGCCATTTGCAGAGCCGTGTTGTAATCGTCATACAGTTCCACGCTTTGTTTCGGCTCGGGAGAGGAAATGAAATGAAAATTGCGGTTAATGCGCGTAATCATGGAGAGCTTGCCTGCTGTATTCAGGAACAGTGCCCCGACTGCCAAAGCGGAATATAAATGGATGCTGCCGCTCATAACGGAAGTCGGTACAAAAAACGCGAGGATGCTCTGCGCAAGCGACGCTACCGCCGCAACGGCGACACTGCTGTCGGAATTTGCCTGAAAGGTAACCAATGCCTTAATCCCGTTGGCAACCGTTGTCCAGCAAAACACCATTGCAATCACAAGGAAAGAAAGGTTCAGGATAAAATAGGTATTTGTGCTGAGCTGAAAGGAAAGCGACTGCGGCAAAAGCTGATACTTTTCACCGAGGAAGCCAACAAGTAACATCAAAACGGTACTGATACCGGTTACCAGAAAACGCAGCAGCAATTCCCGAATGGTTGCGCCCAGTTCGTTCGAAATGGATGGCGCATCGGAAGGGACGTTATAATCATCCAGTTCTTCCTTCTCTTCCGGCAATTCCTCCGGCTGATCGGTGTCATCCTCTTCTTCATCACCCGTGATATTGAATTTATGTATGCCGATATTGTGCTTTTCATTTTGCTTGGACATATCCCCGGATGATTGCGGCTCCGTATCCGAAGTTTCCGCTAAAGAAAGCTCCTGCGGCTTTTCGCTTGCAGGGGAAGTGATTGGCGGAACCGGTGTAAGATGCGGTTTGATCTTTGGTTCCGCTTGCATCACCACCGTATAGCCCTGCGCTTCACTTTGAAGCACTGAACGCAGATTGTCCAGTTCAATTACATGCACAGGTTTTCCGAGAGGCGTATATTTTGGAGCAGTGTCAATCACTGCTTTCAGTCTTTGTTTTCGGTCGAATGTATTTTCTGATTTTTCAAAGCCATCCGGTTTTGCCGTTTGTTGTTCAGCCGGAACCGGCTGTTCCGGCAAAACAGATGGAGATATCCATTTTTCTTCTTGCGGCGCTTTTTCTGTTGTTTCTGCTTTTGCAGTCTTATTTTCCTGCGCTACTGGTGCTGCCGGTTCGGCAGTCACAACGGACTTTTGTGCTGCAATTGGCTGTTCCCGTTCAGCTTCCGCTGACTCTTGCCGTACCGGCTGCGCGGGTTTTATAGTGGGCTCCGCCGCTTTTACTGCTTGCTCGTCAATTAGAACCGGCTTAGGCGGTTCTTCTTTTGGCGACATATCCGCCGAAAGTCTTCTTTTGGGCAGCTGCATAAAAAATTCGGTGGTTTTCTTATTATCCACTGTTCTCTTTGCGGCCACAGGATTCCCCTTGATTTTTGAGATGGGTTTTGCCTGCTGCGGTTTCTCCCGCGTCTTCTGCGGAGCAGGATGAACCGCCTGCGGATTGAGAATTTCGGTTTTCGGCAAATCGGATTCAGCCGGAGAATTAGAGTAAATCTCATCTGCCGTATCCGCCTTAGCTGGCTTTGGAGCGGCATTGAGCGTATCTTTTGTGTGATCGTAAAGCGGCTGAATTTTCTTTGGAGGCTCGCTTTCATTCAATAGCTCTGACACCCGTTTTTGACGTTCACGATGAATTTCTTCAAAACGCGCGGCAATTTCATCTTCGACGTCATTTTCGCCGCTTTCATCAAACAGGTAAGCAAAGGTTGCCGTAGGATGGGCATTCCGGTGCTCGCCGCTCGGTTCTTTTTGTTCCACATCGCCGTGGCTTTCGGCAGTATCTTTATAATCCTCCCGATATTCATCAATCGGCTTCAACTGCATACCGTAATAAATGTCTTCTTCGTCGGAATTGTAAACGCACTCATCTTTGCGTCTGCGTCCAAACAAACCAAAAAGCCCCCGTCTCTTTCTGGGCAGTTCTTCCTCTTCCAATTCCTGCGCAAAACGAATACCGTTACCGGGCGCAGGCTGTGACGGCTGCGGCATTTCCGGCATAACCGGGGCGGTAATTTCCGGTGCCGGCTGCGGGTGCACAGGCTGCTCCGGCACTGTAGTGGGAGAAACCGGTGGTACGCCCGGAATTTTTTTGGGTTCCGGATTGGTTTCTTCCGGCTCTCCAATCATTTCGGCGTAGCTTTTGCCGCCAAAACGGTTTCGTTCCTTCATCAAATCACTTTTTCCATCCGTGCCGTTTTCTGTTGACGGTTTCGTCCGCTCTGCACGCTCCTCGTTTTCCGTGTTTTCCTGGGACGGCGAAGTTCCGTGCATGACTTTAGCTTCCGCCAATATCTCTTCAAGCGAATAATCTTGTGGAGTCTTATTCTCTTTACTCTTCATATTTTAACCATCCTTTTGCTTGGCGGCCATTTTTGCTTCGTTGCGTAATCGAGATTACTGAAAATCCGAAGTTACTTTGCCCGAATTCCGCCGCGCTGACGCGCGACCTCATAGCAAAGGATTCCGCAGGCTACCGAAGCGTTCAATGAGTTTATTCTGCCCTTCATCGGCAGGGATATCACAAAATCGGATTTTTCTTTTACCAGACGGCTTACGCCAAAGCCCTCGGAGCCAATGACGATTGCGGTCGGGCCCTTGTAATCGACGGTGCACCAATCCTGCCCGTCCATATCGGCGGCATAAATCCAAACTCCGCGCTCCTTGAGTTCCTCGATTGCAGCGGTAATATTGGTGACACGTGCGACCGGTACATATTCCACCGCACCGGCGGATGCCTTGCCGACCGCGTAAGTCAGACCGACCGAACGCCTGCGCGGCACAATAACCCCGTGCGCGCCGGAACATTCCGCGGTGCGCAGAATGGCGCCCAAATTGTGCGGATCTTCCAGTTCATCGGCAATCAGGATAAACGGCTGCTCGTTTCTCTCTTCTGCCAAATTGATAATATCTTCAATCGTAGAGTATTCTTTTACCGCAGCGACCGCAACCACGCCCTGATGGTTGGCGTTACCGCACATAAAGTCTAGCTTTTTGCTGTCCGCCTCTTTAATAGCAATCCCCTTTTCTTTTGCTTTGGCAATCAGCGCAGAAATCGCTCCGGTGCGGTTGCCTCTGGCAACGTAAATACTGTCTATGGTTCTGCCGGAACGCAGAGCCTCATTTACCGAATTTCTTCCCGCAATAATATCATCCCCACGCTCGCGCTGTGACTGTTTCTCATCCATTTATCAAAAGCTCCTCTGATTTTCTACATTTGCAGGCAATTCAAGCAGTTTTTCTGTGAAACCGCTAAAAAGTGCCAAAATAACATACTTTTCATTATACTTTTTCATTATAACACAAGTTGGCATAAATGGAATAGAGAATGGATGAGATATTTAAAAGAAATGATGTAGGATTACAATTGATGCGTTACAATAAGTGAAAAAAAGATAGCGAATAGGAAAAGTCTGTGTTACAGTTAAGTTACCACACAAAACGGCACAGAAAGGAATCCTATTCGCTATGAACACAATA
>JAEWYE010000053.1 GCA_023458755.1 Bacillota bacterium
ATTGTGTTCATAGCGAATAGGATTTCCTTTCTGTGTGTTGTTAGTGTGGTAACTTAACTGTAACACAGGCTTTTCCTATTCGCTATCTTTTTTTCACTTATTGTAACGCATCAATTGTAATCCTACAAGCGAAAACGAAGAATAAAGTGCCGGATGCTTGTATGTTTCATGCGGTTGTGATAAACTGAACGTATATCAAACAGGGATGGTGAAGCGATTATGGATATTGCTGCAGCTTCGGTTGCAATGAGCTTAAACAACGTACAGTCACAGGCAAGTTTAAGTATTTTCTGCAAGGCAAAGGATATGCAGGAGCAGTCGGCAAGCGATATGCTCAATAGTATGCTGCCAAAGCAGACACCAAAACCGGCCCCAGGGGCAATCGGCTTCCATATGGATATTTTGGCATAATCAATAACGGATAGAAACAAAGCTGCTGTCTGCATTTCCAGACAGCGGCTTTGTTTTGCTTTGCGTAGGGTTTCGTACCGCTTTCAATAGACGATAATACGAAAAGCACTGTAAAAACAGGAATGAGAAATTCATACTCCGCATATCTATTGGTACAAGGGAGGGCGGAGTATGTTTATTGTTTCACTTAAAACAAGCCGAAAAAAAATATTTGCCTGGGCCTGTGCGCTGCTGGCGCTCTTAACCGCCATAATTGTATTAAGCTGCCTGATGAAGCACCCCGCTACCGCTACTATGGCAAACGGCAGCTACAGTCTGAAAGCCGCGAGCGATGAAGACCGCATCGCGTTTTTGAAGCAGTTTGGCTGGGAGGTAACCAAGGACCCGGTCGAAGTATCAGAAGTGACCATTCCGCAGACCTTTAACTCGGTGTATGAAAACTATAATAAAATACAAAAGGAACAGGGCCTCGACCTGAGCAAATATGCGGGCAAAATTTGCAAGCAGTGGGTATATGAAATTAAAAATTATCCTTCACAAAGCGCGACTGTCCGCGCCACGTTGCTGGTGTACAACGATGAAGTCGTTGGCGGAGATATCAGTTCCGCCGCGCTGGATGGATTCATATGCGGATTTGCGGGGCAAAAGGATGCCACTGACGGTGATTTGGAAGATTCCGCCCCGCCCGAAGGTGCGGCGAGCGAAACCGTCAGCACTCCAAATCCCGTCAGTTCCGCGAAAAGCTCGGAGATTCCGACTGCCGCATGGCCTACGGATTGAGATTGGAATTCAAGCAGGGCAGATAATATTCTGGCCTGCTTGAATTCATCGGATTTATGGGGTACAATAAATTTGTTGGACTATTAAAATTAAACGGAGAGAATGCTTGTGCCTTTGGAACGACTCGATAAAATATTGGCCTCGCAAAATATTGGAAGCCGCAAAGAAGTTGGCCTGTTAATACGGCACGGCGCGGTGACGGTAAACGGCGAAATTGTGAAAAAAGCAGATTGTAAAGCGGATGCCGAAACGGATGCGATTGCGGTGCACGGCGAACCGATTTGCTTTAAACGCTTTGTTTATATCATGATGAATAAACCGCAGGGGGTTCTTTCCGCCGCAAGAGACAGCCGCATGAAAACGGTGGTCGATTTGCTGGGACCGTCGCTTTACCGAAAAGGACTGTTTCCCGCGGGCAGACTTGACCGCGATACGGAAGGATTGCTGATTTTAACGGATGACGGCGAATTTGCGCATCGTATGCTTGCTCCGAAGAGCCATGTGTTCAAGCTGTACCATGCAGTTTTGGATGCGCCGGTTACCGACGAGGATATAAAAAGATTTCGGCAGGGTATCGTAATGGGGGATATGACCTGCCTGCCCGCCGAACTTACGGTATTGAAAAGCGGAGAAACACCGCTGGTGCAGGTAAAAATCCGGGAGGGTAAATTTCATCAGGTAAAACGAATGTTTCGTGCTACCGGGAAAAACGTTCTGCATTTAAAACGGGTTCAAATCGGACAACTTCGGCTTGACCCCGATTTGGCGCCCGGTGAGGCCAGAGAACTTCCGGTTTCTGAGAAAAATCTGATTTTTAAGTAGCAAAGTTGTACGAAATTCAAAGTTTGTTTTTGGCTTTTATTAAATTTTCATAAACTGCGACAATAAAGTTTGGGCAAAAAAAGGGTGTTAAAACATTTGCTATTCTGCTATATTTATAAGCATAGAAGGACTTATGAAATAGGCGTAAGTGTTTCACCACAAAAATGACAGATGATTCAGGAGGTTTATTATGGCAAGCGTAACATTGAAAAACGTATACAAAATTTATTCCGGTAATGTAACCGCGGTTACCGATTTCTGCCTGGAAATCGAAGACAAAGAATTTATTATTCTGGTTGGCCCGTCCGGCTGCGGTAAATCCACCACTCTTAGAATGATTGCAGGTTTGGAAGAAATCAGCAAGGGTGAACTTTACATCGGCGATACACTCGCAAACGATGTAGCACCTAAAGATCGTGATATCGCGATGGTGTTCCAGAACTATGCATTGTATCCTCATATGACTGTTTTTGATAACATGGCATTCGGCCTCAAGCTCCGCAAGACTCCGAAGGATGAAATTAAGCGCCGCGTTGAAGAAGCAGCCCGTATTCTTGATATTTCCCATTTGCTCGACAGAAAGCCGAAGGCTCTTTCCGGCGGTCAAAGACAGCGT
Source organism: Bacillota bacterium (assembly GCA_023458755.1). GTDB lineage: Bacteria > Bacillota > Clostridia > Oscillospirales > Acutalibacteraceae > JAEWYE01. The sequence goes on from JAEWYE010000053.1 coordinate 2,630, forward strand.
GTTGCTTTAGGCCGTGCTATTGTTCGTGATCCTAAGGTTTTCTTATTGGATGAGCCGCTTTCCAACTTGGATGCAAAACTGCGTGCACAAATGAGAACCGAACTTGCCAAGTTACATAAGAACTTGGGAACAACGTTCATTTATGTAACACATGATCAGACCGAAGCTATGACAATGGGTGATCGCATCGTTGTTATGAAGGATGGCTTCATTCAGCAGGTTGATACACCACAAAACCTGTACAATTTCCCGGTTAACGAGTTCGTTGCAGGATTCATGGGTTCACCTCAAATGAACTTCATTGATGCTAAGGTCGTAAAGGTCGGCACCGATTATGCGTTAACCTTCGGCCGTTACAGCCTGAAGATTCCTGCAAGCAAATTGACCGACAACACACTTGCCGGCTATGTAGATAAAGATGTTGTGTTCGGTATTCGTCCTGAAGATGTTCACGATGAACCACAATTTATTGCAAATGCTGCTGACGGTGTTGTTGAGGCAGACGTTGATGTTACAGAGCTCATGGGCGCTGAAACATACCTCTACCTGAGCTGCGAAGGCAACTCCATCACCGCAAGAGTTGAGCCTACTTCTGTTGCAAAAGCAGGCGACAAGATTAAGATCGCATTTGATCTTGATAAGCTGCATCTGTTTGACAAAGAAACAGAAAAGACCATTTTGAACTAATCCTTTTCAATTATTTGAGCCGTACCGTTTGGTACGGCTCTTTTTTAATGGGAATAGCACGATTCATCAACCAAAAAGTGCATACGTGTAATACTTCTTAAAAAAGCGTTCAAAGCCTACGCCCCAACGGAGCGAAAAGGACGGCCTTGCCGCCCTCACCCCTTTTTAGCGCGCGGGAGCGCGCAATAAATTTGTGAAGCGCAAAGTTTTCTTTAAATTCAACCCAATCCTATAATGACGGTTTGTTCAGTAAACATTTTTAAATCTGCTAAACGGTACTTTACTTTGTTTAGCAGGTTTTTTATTCACTATTGTGTGCAACTGTGGTATAATATATCGGATATTAGTTTTATAAACAAAAAGGAGCGTCACAATGGTTATTCTTGGCGTGGACCCCGGCTATGCGATTGTGGGTTACGGTGTGGTTCGGGTGCAGAACAGCCGCTATCAGCCATTGGAACACGGCGCGATTGTAACCAAGGCGGATGATATTTTTGTGCGCCGTCTGGAAATCATTTATGATTCCCTGACACAGGTGCTGGAAAAATGGAAGCCGGATGCAATTTCCATTGAGAAATTGTACTTTCAGAACAATCAGAAAACCGCTATCGGCGTTGCGGAGGCGCGCGGTGTTATTTTGCTGGCGGCTCAAAAGGCGGGTGTTCCGATTTTTGAGTATACGCCTTTGCAGGTGAAAATGGCAGTTACCGGTTACGGACAGGCTCAAAAACCGCAGGTCATGGAAATGACGCGGCGGCTGCTCTGCCTGAAAGAAGTGCCAAAGCCGGATGATACAGCAGATGCGCTTGCTATGGCGATTTGCCACGGACAGGCGGCCGGTTCCGTTTTGCGGCGGTCTATGCTGAATGAACGGACGCTTCCGGTACAAAAGCCGAAACAGAAAGTAATTCCAACGAGAGGAGAATAGGAATCAATGTTTTACAGCCTCAAAGGAATTTTAATACATAGTGAACCGTCTTTAGCGGTAGTTGAGTGCGGCGGCGTGGGGTTTAAGTGCCTTACAACCATGAATACACAACGCGCACTGCCGAAAATCGGAGAGCAGGTTACCCTTTTTACCCACTTAAATGTGCGGGAAGACGCTCTTGATTTGTTCGGGTTTGCCACCATGGCAGAACTGAACTGTTTTAAAATGCTTACCGGCGTGAGCGGTGTCGGCCCGAAAGTGGGGCTTGCAATTCTTTCGGAGCTGGCACCGGAACAGGTTGCTATGGCAATTGCCACAGGCGACAGCAAAACCTTGACGCGGGCCTCCGGTGTTGGTGGGAAGCTTGCACAGCGCATTACGCTGGAGCTGAAGGATAAGATAAAAGGGATGTCCGCAAGCGGCAATACCGAGTTTACGGCCGTCGGTGTGGTTTCGGCATCTACAAACGCGGGTGAAGCGGTAAACGCGCTTGCTGTACTGGGCTATTCGCCTTCCGATGCCGCCGCGGTTGTCGGAAAGTTTGACAGCGCGCTTCCGGTGGAAGAACTAATCCGCCTTTCATTAAGGGCAATGGGCGGGAGGATGTAGCAATTGGCGAACGAAGAGTATAGCAACGAATATGATTTTGAAAATCGTATGATTGCTCCGGAATATGTACCGGAGGACGCGGAGGTCGAAAATCCGCTGCGCCCAAAGGTGCTTTCGGAATATATTGGGCAGGATAAGGTAAAAGAAAACTTGAGCGTTTTCATTGAGGCAGCAAAACAGCGAAAAGAGTCGCTGGACCATGTGTTGCTCTATGGCCCGCCGGGACTTGGGAAAACTACGCTTGCCGGCATTATTGCCAACGAGCTGAATGTGAATCTGCGCATTACCTCCGGCCCGGCCATTGAAAAACCGGGTGATTTGGCGGCTTTGCTCACCAATTTAAATCCGGGTGATGTGCTGTTCATTGATGAGGTACACCGGCTTTCGCGCAGTGTGGAGGAAATTTTGTATCCGGCTATGGAGGACTACGCGCTCGACATCATCACCGGAAAAGGGCAAATGGCGGCATCTTATCATCTGCCCCTGCCGAAGTTTACTCTGGTTGGCGCGACCACAAGAGCCGGTCAATTGAGCGCTCCGCTTCGCGATCGTTTTGGTGTGGTACTGCGGCTTGAAATGTACTCCCCACGGGAGTTGGCACAAATCGTTACCCGCAGTGCGAAAATTTTGGATATCCCCATTGAAGCGGACGGCGCTTTGGAAATTGCTTCACGTTCGCGTGGAACACCACGTATCGCGAACCGATTACTAAAGCGTGTTCGTGATTTCGCACAGGTGATCAGCAATGGCATAATTACCTATCAATCTGCAAAAATCGGACTGGATCGCCTTGAAATCGACGAAATCGGACTTGACGCAAACGACAGAAGAATGCTTTCCACTTTGATAAACTATTATAATGGCGGTCCGGTTGGATTGGAAACACTTGCCGCCGCAATCGGTGAGGAAGCGGTTACTTTGGAGGACGTTTACGAGCCTTATTTGATGCAGATCGGCTTTTTGAGCCGCACCCCGCGCGGCCGCTGCGTGACCAACGCCGCTTATCTGCATTTGGGTTTGAACCCGCCCGGAATGGCGGCGGACGATCAGCAAAAATTATTTTAATCAAGCTTCAGTGAGAAAGAGAATTGCATGTATTTATCCAAATTCGGAGTGAAAAACTCCCTTCATATAAAATGACGAAAAAATTTAGGAGTGTTGTATTTTATGGGCAGACTATTTGGAACAGACGGCGTGCGCGGCATTGCCAACAGTGAGTTAACCTGCGAAATGGCGTTGAAAATCGGACGTGCCGCGGCTATGGTGCTTACCGATAATAACCATCGTCACCCCAAAATCTTAATCGGCAAAGATACCCGTCTTTCCTCCGATATGCTGGAAAACGCGCTTACCGCAGGACTTTGCTCCGTCGGCGCGAATGTGGTACAGCTTGGTGTAGTGCCAACCCCGGCGGTTGCGTTTCTGGTCGGCAAATATAAGGCGGATGCCGGTGTTATGATTTCGGCTTCTCATAACCCCTGCGAATTCAACGGCATTAAAATTTTCAGCGGCGACGGCTACAAGCTGCCGGATGCGCTGGAAGAGCAAATTGAAGCAATCGTACTCGATCAGGCGGTAATTCCGCAATGTCCGACCGGCGGGGACGTTGGCAGCGTTTCCTTTGCGGATAATACCGTGCGCGATTATATTGACCATATTAAAAGCACGGTTCCTTTTTCGCTGGACGGCATGCGCATCGCCTTGGACTGCGCGAACGGTTCGGCTTCCCGCACAGCGGAACTGCTGTTTACCGAGCTTGGCGCAACCTGTTACATGCTGTCCGATCAGCCGGACGGCACCAATATCAACGACAACTGCGGCTCCACACATATGGAAAACCTTATGGCGTTTGTCAAAGAGAATCATTTGGATGCCGGTGTCGCGTTTGACGGCGATGCGGACCGCTGCCTTGCGGTAGACGAAAAAGGACAGCTGGTAGACGGTGACTTCCTTATGGCTATCTGCGCGGCGGATATGAAATCGCGTGGCAAACTGGCTAAAAACGCGGCGGTTGGAACCATCATGACCAATCTTGGCTTTATCCGCTTCTGTGATGAGAATGGCATGAAATTTGCCGCCACCAAGGTCGGTGACCGTTATGTATTGGAAGAAATGCTGCTGGAACACTATAATTTTGGCGGCGAACAAAGCGGACATATAATTTTCTTGGATTTTGCAACGACCGGAGACGGTGAACTGACCGCGGCACAGCTTTTGAGCATTCTGCGCCGCCGTGAAGCGAACCTTTCCAGCCTTGCTACACTGATGACCCGTTACCCGCAGGTAATTGTGAACGTGCCGGTCTCTGCGGAAGGCAAGCTGCGTTTCTATACGGATACCGAAGTGAAAGCCGCCATTGAAAAGGTAACCGCTACATTGGGTGACAACGGCCGTATCCTGGTACGTCCGTCCGGTACCGAGCCGCTTCTGCGCGTAATGGTGGAAGGTGAAGACCATGAGTATATCGGCATTTTGGCAAATTCAGTTGCCGATGTGGTAAGAGAACGTTTGGCATAAAATACACAATAAGTTTATCATATAGGAGTAACTGCATTGAGAACAGCAAACTGGAAGGATTACGAATTAATCGATACTTCAAACGGCGAGCGGCTGGAACGGTGGGGGAATATCATTCTCATTCGCCCGGACCCGCAGATTATTTGGGACACGCCCCAAACAAATCCGCTGTGGAAGCAGGCTCACGCGCGCTATCTGCGCTCGACAACGGGCGGCGGAAACTGGCAGGAATATAAAAAAGTGCCGCCCATGTGGAAAATTCAGTATGAAGATTTAACCTTCCAGCTCAAGACGATGGGATTTAAGCACACCGGCATTTTCCCGGAGCAGGCGATTAACTGGGAGTTTGCCATGAATAAAATCAGGGAAGCGAATCGCCCGGTTAAAGTTCTGAATTTGTTTGGTTACACCGGAGCGGCATCACTCGCCTGCGCAAAAGCAGGGGCACAGGTGTGCCATGTGGATGCATCTAAGGGCATGGTCGCGTGGGCAAAGGAAAACGCCGCTTCTTCCAATATGAACGATAAACCCATCCGCTGGCTGGTGGATGACTGCGTAAAATTTGTACAGCGGGAACAGCGGCGCGGCAATACCTATGACGGTATTATCATGGACCCGCCCTCCTATGGACGCGGCCCAGGCGGGGAAATCTGGAAGCTGGAAGAACAGTTGTATCCCCTTGTGGAGATGTGTCTGCCGATTTTGTCGGACAGCCCGCTGTTCTTTTTGCTGAATTCCTATACGACCGGCTTATCCCCCGCTGTCATGGAATATCTGCTGGGCGTACTGGTACAGAAAAAATTCGGCGGCAAGGTTTCCTCCAGTGAAATCGGGCTGCCTGTTACTGAAACCGGAATGGTGCTGCCCTGCGGCTCCACCGCTATTTGGGAATCAAATTAGCAGCGGATGAAGCAGGTTGGATTTTGTGAATGAATCCGGAAATAATATGGGGTAACGAATAGGAATTCCAATTAGAAATATGACTTCGATATTTCAAGCTGAGATTTCTATCTTACAAATATTAGAATGATGGAGGCAAAAATCATGAGCAAAGATTATTTTGACGCGGTAAAAAACAGACGCACGTTCTATGCGCTCAGCAGTGAAACAACTGTACCGAAGGAACGCATTACGGAAATTATTGAACACGCAGTAAAATATGTGCCGTCCGCATTTAACAGCCAAAGTCAAAAAGTGGTCGTCCTGTTCGGTGAGAATCACAAAAAAGTTTGGAACATCACCATGGAAACACTTAGGAAAATTGTCCCTGCAGAAAACTTTGCGCAGACCGAAGCAAAGATTCAATCCTTTGCGAATGCCTACGCAACCATCTTGTATTTTGATGATACGGATATTACCAACGGACTCGCGGAAAAATTCACTGCTTATAAGGATAATTTTCCGGTTTGGGCACAGCAGGCGAACGGTATGCTGCAGTATGCCATTTGGACAGCATTGGAAACAGAAGGTCTTGGCGTTTCTTTGCAGCATTACAATCCCCTGATTGATGATGCAGTCAAAGCCGAGTGGAATATCCCGCAAAACTGGAAGCTGATTGCTGAAATGCCTTTTGGCAAGCCAACGGCACCGGCAAATGACAAAGAATTTGTGCCGATTGCGGACAGAATGCTTATTTTTTGATTGATTCTAAGCGTGAGGGTAGATTCTGCCCTCACGCTTTCTCAAAATGCGGCAAAAAGACAATTTTTTTCCTTGCAGGATTCCATTGTGGAATGCTATGATATATAATAGGTGTCAAGACATCCCATACAGTTGTTGGAGTGTTGTTTGACACAGCGGTTCTTATACGTATTTAATATACGAGGAGTATTAAACAATGGACTATATACAGTCTGAAAACTTAAAGTTCGCCTATGAAGTACAGGAGGGGGAACCTTCGGTGGAAGTGCTTCACGGCGTGACGCTTGGTATTCGGAAAGGCGAATTTGTGGCGCTGCTGGGGCATAACGGCTGCGGAAAATCCACCATCGCTAAACATTACAACGCTATGCTGCTGCCAAGCGGCGGCAAGGTTTATGTGGACAGCATGGATACGATGGACGACGACTTGAAATATGAGATTCGCCGTCGCGTCGGATTGGTGCTGCAAAATCCGGACAATCAACTGGTTGCCAGTATTGTAGAGGAAGATGTAGCTTTCGGCCCGGAAAACCTCGGCGTACCGCCGGAGGAAATCCGCAAACGTGTGGACGACGCGCTGAAAGCGGTGGATATGTACGAATACCGCACACACGCGCCCTATAAGCTTTCCGGCGGACAAAAGCAGCGGATTGCCATTGCGGGAATCATTGCCATGAAGCCGGACTGTATCGTATTGGACGAGCCGACCGCGATGCTTGACCCGCGCGGCCGCACCGAAGTGCTGGATACCATTCAGAAATTAAATCGGGAACAGGGGATTACCATTGTACTCATTACGCATTATATGGACGAGGCGGTATTAGCTGACCGTGTGGTGGTAATGGACGATGGCAATATTTTAATACAGGGGAACCCGCGTGAGGTATTTTCGCATGTGGAACTTCTGAAACAGCATCAGTTAGATGTACCGCAGGCTACGGAACTGATTTACCGTCTGAAGGCGTGCGGGTGCAATCTGCCGGACGGCATTCTCAATGAAGAGGAATGCGTCGCGGCGCTGGAACTGCTGTTGGATGAAAGCAAAAAGAGATAATGCTGTGGGCAACATAGTCAGTTAATTTGAAAACAAAGCCAATCTCCAGGCAAAAATCCATATATCAAAGATTTTATGCCTGTTTCTTGGATGTTTTCTAAGTTCACTGACGATAGAACCAAGCCGGCAGTTTCCTACAAAGGAATCAAACAGGGAGAACAACAATGCCCATTATAGAAACAAAAAATTTGACCTATACTTATGGCAGCGGAACGCCGTTCTGCAAGGTTGCAGTGGATAAGGTGAATATCTCCATTGAGCAGGGGGAATTTATTGGTGTAATCGGTCATACCGGTTCCGGAAAGTCCACCCTGATTCAACAGCTCAACGGGTTATTGAAGCCAACGGAAGGTTCTGTACTGCTCAACGGAAAGGATATTTGGAACGAGCCGCGCAAAATTCGTGACGTGCGGTTCCGTGTCGGCATGGTGTTTCAGTATCCGGAACATCAGCTTTTTGAGGAAACGGTACTCAAGGATATCTGCTTCGGCCCCAAAAACATGGGATTGGATGATGCGGAAGCAGAAAAGCGCGCGCGCTCTGCGGCGGAGTTTACCGGATTAAAAGCGGAACTGCTGGAAAAATCACCGTTTGAGCTTTCCGGCGGGGAAAAGCGACGCGTGGCAATTGCGGGCGTTATCGCGATGGACCCGGATGTTCTGATTCTGGATGAGCCGACTGCCGGGCTTGATCCGCATGGACGTGATGTTCTTCTCACGCAGATCATGAACTATCATCAATACCGCAAAAATACCATTCTTCTGGTCTCGCACAGCATGGAGGACATTGCGCGTACCGCTGACCGTCTGCTTGTTATGAACGGCGGGCATGTGGCTATGTTCGAAGAAACCGCTAAGGTTTTTGCGCGAAGTGAGGAACTGGAAGCAATCGGTCTGCGTGTGCCGCAGATTACAAAAATTATGACGATGCTGCAGGAAAAGGGATATCCGATTCATCCCGGCGTGCTTACGCTGGAACAGGCGCTTAAGCAGCTGCTGCCATTGCTCAAAAAGGGGGAAAGCACCAATGATTAGAGATATTACGTTGGGACAGTATTTCCCCGGAAATTCTTTTCTGCACCGGCTTGACCCGCGCGTGAAAATTATTCTTACCTTCGTTTACATTGTATTTATTTTCATCGCGACCAATTTTTCGGGCTTACTGATTGTTGTCGGTCTGGTGCTGGGTACCCTGCTGCTTTCGGGTGTACCGGTCAGTCAGTATTTAAAAAGTCTGAAAGGCATTTTGCTTGTGATTGTGTTCACTTCCCTTTTGAACCTATTTTATGGCGGCGGTCCCGTCGTTTGGAAGCTTGGTTTTGTCACCATTACACAGGGCGGTATTATTAACTGCGTGTTTATCGCGATTCGCATTGTCAGCCTGATTTTGTTCAGCTCCGTGCTTACGTTTACCACGTCGCCGACCGAGCTGACTGACGCGCTGGAACGTATCATGAAGCCGCTGAAGGTTTTCCGCGTGATTCCCGTCCATGAAATCGCCATGATGATGACTATTGCGCTGCGTTTTGTTCCGACTTTGTTGGAAGAGACGGATAAAATCATGAGTGCGCAAAAGGCGAGGGGAGCGGATATGGAAAGCGGCGGTCTGATGCAGCGTATCCGTGCGCTGATTCCGGTGCTGATCCCGCTGTTTGTGTCCTCCTTTCGCCGTGCTTACGACCTTGCTATGGCGATGGAGTGCCGCTGCTACCACGGCGGCGAGGGACGCACCAAAATGAAAATTCTGCATATGACGGGGCTGGATACCGTTGCAATCGCAATTACCATTGTGGTTTGCGCGGGCGTGGTGCTGTGCACCGCGTTTTTGCCGACCGCGTTCGTTTAAAATCATAATATTCCAACGCGCTCATTCATATATAATAGTACGAACAAGCGTATACAATCGAACAGAAATCAAAATAAAATAGGAGCCGCTATGAATTTCCTCACCAGCGCAATGCTTAAATTACCCGAGTTCAACAGCCTTGCCGCCGCGGTGGACAGCCATGTGCTGCCTGCCGCCGCGACAGGGCTTTCCGGCATACACAAAGCAACCATTCTTTATTCGCTTTGCGCATTGAAAAAGCGCAGGGCTTTTGTTGTTGCTTCCGACGAAGCGGAGGCACAGCGCCTGTGCGATGACTTGACCGCTATGGGAATGTCCGCGCTTGTGTATCCAATGCGTGATTTTAATCTGCGCGATACCGAGGGAAATTCGCACGAATACGAGCATCAGCGCCTGCAGGTCCTTTCCCGCACCTTGAACGGCGAATGTGACTGTGTAATCAGCTGCATTGATGCGGCACTGCAGTACACCATTCCGCCTCAGGAACTGAAAAAGCGTACCATTACCCTGCGTACCGCGCAGACGGTTCCGCTCAATCAGGTTGTGGAGGCGCTTGTAGCCTGCGGCTATGAACGAGCGGAACAAATTGACGGCACCGGACAATTCTCGGTGCGCGGCGGTATTTTGGACTTTTTTACCCCGGATGCTCCTTCCCCTGTCCGAATCGAATTTTGGGGCGATGATATTGATACCATTTCCTTCTTTGATTTGGAATCTCAGCGCCGCACCGAAAGCATGGAGCAGATTACCATTGCGCCGTCGGTAGAGGTACTGGTCACAAATCCGGAACAACTGGCGCAAAAAATCACCAAACATGCCGCTACTTTGCGCGGTAAAACAGCTCCCGCCGCCAAGACCGTACTCGCGGCGCAGGCGGAACGCCTATCCAATCATCTGCATATTGGCTGTGCGGATAAGTTTATCTCGATGATTTACGAACATCCCGCTACTCTGTTTGATTACGTGGGGGATGATTTTCTGCTCTTTGTTTCAGAACCCAGCAAGGTAAAGGAACGCGTGCGCACCACGCTTTGGCAGTGGGGCGAAGATATCAAGGACTATTTGGCGGAAGGAATCCTTTGCCGCGATTTGGACACCTTCAGTGCGGACTGGGGATATACTCTTTCTCAGTTTGAAGCGATGGGCGTCATTTATATGGATACATTTGTGCGCGGCGGTTACGATACGCCGGTTCGCACGCTGCTGAATTTTACGGTTCGCCAGCTTTCCGTCTGGGGCGGAAGCACCCAGCTTTTGCAGGAGGACCTGCAGGGCATGCTGATGAACAAATGGTCGTGCGTGGTGCTGGCGGGCAACGAACGCTCCGCCAATACGGTTGCGGCGGATTTGCGCGCGCAGGGGGTTCCCGCCGTTTATCTGCAGAACCCTGAAAAAATAGAACGCGGAACTGTTGTGGTAACAGATGGCGCGCTTTCGGCGGGTATGGAATATCCCGGCGCGTTTTTTGGACTCATTACGCACGGGCGGCTGCTTTCCGCCACAAAAAAGCGGACAAAGCGCAATAAAAACAGTCAGGAAATCTACAGCCTTGCCGAACTGGTTCCCGGTGATTATGTGGTGCACTCGGCACACGGTATCGGCGTATTTGAAGGTATCCACAAAATTGATATGCACGGCGTGGTCAAGGATTACATCAAGGTGCGCTACGCGAAAAGCGATACCCTTTATGTACCGGTCACCCAGTTGGACATGGTTTCCAAATATATCGGCCCGCGCGAGGACGCACAGATTAAGCTGCATCGTCTGGGCGGCACGGAATGGCAAAAAACAAAAGCCCGTGTACGTTCCGCCGTTAAGGATATGGCGAAAGAGCTGATTAAGCTGTACGCCGCGCGTATGCAGGCCAAGGGGCACGCGTTCCCGGAAGATAATGAATGGCAGCGCGATTTTGAAGCACATTTCGAGTTTGAGGAAACAGAGGATCAGCTTCGCTGTATCGAGGAAATCAAGAGCGATATGGAGCACGAAGCGCCTATGGACCGCCTGCTTTGCGGTGATGTCGGATTCGGTAAGACCGAGGTTGCCGTTCGCGCCGCGTTTAAGTGCGTTACCGATTCCAAGCAGTGCGTGCTTATGGTGCCAACCACCATTTTGGCGTGGCAGCATTATCAAACCGTTACCAAGCGTATGGAGGGCTTCCCCGTCCGGGTGGAACTGCTCTCGCGTTTCCGTACGCCCAAACAGCAGGAGGATATTATCAAGCGTCTGCGCCGCGGTGATATCGATATGATTATCGGTACGCACCGTTTGGTATCAAAAGATGTAACATTCCACGATTTGGGATTGGTGATTATCGACGAAGAGCAGAGGTTCGGCGTTGCGCAGAAGGAAAAGCTGAAAGATCTTTGCAAAAATGTGGATGTCTTAACGCTTTCCGCTACCCCAATTCCGCGTACATTAAACATGGCGCTTTCCGGCATACGCGATATGTCGGTTATTGAAGAGGCTCCGCATGACCGTCATCCGGTACAGACCTATGTGCTGGAGCACGACAACGCAATACTTGCGGACGCGATACGCCGTGAACTGCGGCGCGGCGGGCAGGTGTATTATCTGCACAACGACGTGGCGAGCATTGAACGCGTGGTAGCCAATTTGCAGGCGCAGATTCCCGAGGCGCGCATTGGGTTTGGCCACGGCAAAATGGCGGAGCACGAACTTTCGGAAGTGTGGCGCCGCTTGATTGAACATGAAATTGACATACTGGTCTGTACCACAATTATCGAAACCGGCGTGGATGTACCGAACGCCAATACACTGATTATTGACAACGCGGACCGCATGGGACTTTCGCAGCTGCACCAGATACGCGGCCGTGTGGGGCGTTCTTCCCGCCGTGCTTACGCGTACCTTACTTTTACCCGCAACAAGGTATTGACCGAAATCGCGCAGAAGCGGCTTTCCGCTATCCGCGAGTTTACCGAGTTCGGTTCCGGCTTTAAAATTGCCATGCGCGATTTGGAAATTCGCGGTGCGGGCAATATTTTGGGCGGAGAACAGCACGGGCATATGGAGTCGGTCGGTTATGATATGTATTTGAAGCTGCTGGGTGAAGCCGTCAGCCGTGAAAAAGGTGAAACACCCCAGAATTACGATTCTGAATGTCTGGTGGACATGCAGATACAGGCGCATATCCCGGAAAATTATATCGAAAGCCTCAACCAGCGGCTTGAGGTGTACCGCCGCATTGCGGATATCCGCAGTTCCGACGACGCAAGTGATGTCGTGGATGAACTGATCGACCGCTTTGGCGAACCGCCGGCCGCGGTGAAAGGCTTAATCGACGTTGCCCTGTTGCGCAACATCGCTTCGGAACTCGGCATTTACGAGATCAAGCAGCAGGGCGAAGTGCTGCTTCTGTATAAAAACGAAATTGACATGAAGCAAATCGGCGCGCTGACCAGTGTCATGCGCGGGCGCGTGATGCTCAACGCGGGTACAAAGCCGTATATCAGCGTGAAAATCGCATCCGGCACCACACCGTTGGATGCACTCAGCGAAGTTCTCAATGCAATTCAAAAGGGCTAAAATTTATCCTTCCGAAAAATATTGTAAGCGGTCAATTATTGTGCTATACTAGCAATTAGATTGCAATAGTTTTCGGGAGGAATTCGTCTTGGGTACTTATTCCAGTGAAACGTATTTTGCAAATATTCTGTTTGGATTATTATGGGTAGCCGTGGTTTTTCTTTTCCTCGTTGTTCTGCGCAACAAGGAAAAGGTGAAATCTTTTCGCAGTACGATGATTGGAATGTGGAAATACGCGCTTGCGGTAGCAGTGATTTCCTATGTGTGTTCTGTTCTTGGCAGCATAAATTCATTTAGCATAGTACTGCCTGTTGCACAAGTGTTTTTGTTTTGTGAATGCATGGTAGGATTTGCGGTTGCGAAGAGCGTTTTGGGTTATGAGCCGCTGCCGGTCGTCCGGGCCTTTGCGGAGCATAAACAGCAGTGGCGCAGGTTGTTTTTCCTGCTTCTTTACGGATTACTCGCAACGATTGCAGTTTTTATCGCGGGACAATTTATTCCGCATTTTGGCGAAGTGAACAACACGGCGCAAGCGGTCAGCATGCTGCCCGAAAATAAATGGCTGCTTTTCTTCACCTTTTTGAGTGGTGCCGGTTTGATGGAAGAAACCGTTTACCGGTTGATCTTTCTGTCCTTATTTTGGAAATTTATACATAATAAGTGGGTCGCGATTCTTTTGTCGTCCTTGCTTTTTGGAGCCTACCATTTAACGCCGCTTTGTATGCCATATCAAGTTTATTGGCAATTTCCAATTTATCAATTTGTTTCGGCCACTGTATCCGGAATTGTTTTTGGATACCTGTATGTGAAAGAGGGCTATGAAACCGCGGTGGTTGGGCATACCGTCAGCGATTGGCTGCCGATCTTGCTGTTTATGAAATAAATGAACATGGGCACAGATTTCTCTGTGCTCATGAAAATATTGTAAATGGTCCTCTTTTGTTCTATAATAGCATTGGAATTGGTGTTGTACCAAAACACGGTAGGCGGCTCACTCTTGCCCCTGAAAGGGGGCGTTGCCATGGAATACTTAATTATGTTTGCAGTTTTACTTATTTTAATTGAGCAGTTCCAGAGCAATAAAAAGAAATAACCGCCTCACCCTCAGAAAGTAAGCGGTTATTTCTTTACCGGTTATTTTAAGGGGCCGAACCGTCTATCGGTGCAGCACCTTTTCTATTTTTATTATAGTATTCATGATTGATTCTGTCAAGGAAGACTGAATTATTATTTTGCTTCCACACGAATCCAGATTTCCAAATAGGATTTCTTGCTTTCCGCAGCAAAATAAATCTCTTGGTCAAAGCCGCTGATTTCCTTATAATTGGAGGTAGGCAGCCACTCGCTGTAAATACGGCGGTACAGGCTTTGACATACTTCCTTTACGTTCTCGTCGTCGTATTCCTCCGACTGAAAAACTGCCCAGGTTGCCGCCGGAATCTTTGCTGTTGTGTAGCCTTCTATGTTGCAAAACGGCGTTTTTTCCGTAAACAGCATGTAGGGGAAGGTGGTGCCTCCGGTCTCGCGGTAACCGCAAAGTGAGTTTACCATACATTTACCCTGAAAACTGCCCGGTGTTTGGCTTTTTGGGTCAACTCCGGCGGACAGTATCAATTTGTCAATGGAACCGTCCTTCATGGCTTCACACCAGAACTCCGGTATGTCCCTGTAATTCTGACCGTCTTTGGTATCAAAAATCCGTTCGATGCCATAAACCGTGCTGGCTTCTTTCTTTTCGATGCGGTAATTCATTGTGGCAACTCCTTTAATCGTAATTTGAAAGGCAATGCGCGGATATGCCTTTAAGTCGGAACCGGAATTGCGCGCCTGAGTTGGCGTGATGTCATGCACCGCCTGAAACGCACGCGTAAACGCTTCGGGCGATTCGTAACCGTATTTGAGCGCGAGGTCGATTACTTTACATTCCTTGTTCTGCAGTTCAAACGCCGCCAGTGTCATTCTTCTTCGCCGGATATATTCCGAGAGCGGAATATCCGTAATAAACGAAAACATGCGCTGAAACTGGTACACGGAACAACAGGCCGCTCTTGCCGCCTGTTCATAATCCATCTTTTCTGTCAAATGCGCTTCAATATAATCAATCGCCCGGTTCATTCTTTCCAGTAAATCCACGGTTTCACCTTCATTCCGATTACAAGTATATGCTTATCAATAAGGAGCTGCCTTGCAATTTCTGCACGATATTGCTAGTCTTCATCTGCGTGCCGTGAAAAAGAACCGGGGAAAGCGGAAGATGATTTTGCCGTTTTTCTGCGCGGGATAGCGAAGCTTTATTTGCTCCCTAATATCCTGTATAAAATCGGGCTTTTCGCGCTCGTTCAGAGCATCTAAATAGGGGCGCAGGCCGGTGCCGCGATACCATTCGAGAATATCGTCATACGATTCCATTACATGATAATAGGTAGTGGACCACAAGGAAAATTCGGCGGCATATTCCGACAGCAGGTCAAAATATTCGCTTGGGGTTAAGGTGTAGAATATACGCGAATTTGGAAAGTGGCTTCCCCATTTCGCCGAGGTGGAAATTTTGCCGATAATTTGATGAATCGGCTCGTCAAAATTCATGGGAATCTGTACCGCCAGTGTGCCGCCCTTTTTCAGCAGACCGAGCATGTTTTTTAAAAGCGTCGGGTGGTCGGGTACCCACTGAATGCAGGCATTGGAAAAAACAAGGTCAAATTCCCCTGCCATCGCGGTTAAATCACGGGTTGCGTCGCATACGCGCCATTGCAAATACGGGTAGTCCTTTCGGGCGGCGGCAATCATATTTTCCGAGCTGTCCACACCCAAAATATCGGCGTGCGGGAATGTCTGTTTCAAAACTGCCGTACTGTTTCCGGGGCCGCAGCCAATGTCGATTGCCTTTGCGGGGTTACAGGAACTTATGCGTGCCGCCAAGTCAAAGGAGGGCTGTGTGCGCTCCGTCGCGAATTTCAGATATTGTGCGGAATTCCAGTCTGCCATATAGGTGACCATCCTCTCTGTTTATTAACTATAGAAATAGTATCACATATTCTTTAGAATAAGAATGTAAACTATGATACAATGATGAAGACCGGAAAAATCAAAAATACCATTGACAACCGAAGCTATCAATGGTATTATAGAATTCACGCCAATAATAAACATAAACATATTACTACAAATATAACTATATCACATTTTAACTTGTTTGTCAACCGGTTTTTTGAATATTATTTTAAAATTTCTTCATTTTTTCAACGGAGGTATAAAACAGATGGACAATCTTTCTCTTCCCTTTTCCAATTCCCTCATCGAAAAAGCTACCGTCCGGCAAATACTGCTGACGAACGAGGTTTCGCAGCAATATGTGCTTACACTGACAGAAGCGGACGCAAAGCAGCTTGTCGCAACCCGGAACTACTGCCTGAAAACGCTGGGGCGCATCGAAGTCGGCGGCGACATCCTCAATGATATCATTCTCGCTTTCTGCGATTCTCCGTACTTGTGGCAGGGCAACTATTCCGAAACGCTCAATCAGCTGGTCACCATCTTTTACATTTATAAGGAAGAGACGATGGAGCAGGTCAGCGACGCGCAGTTGATTGAAATCATGAAGGACTATTTTGATAATCGCTGCATGGGCAGTCTGGAATTGCTGCTGGGGCGCGAACTGGAGCGGCTGGCACATAATATCCGCTATGGTCTGCCGTGGGACGCCGATACATACGAAGCGCCGCCGGAAAGAGATTACGGCGACGGGGAGGAGTATGACCAGTGAACAATGCGTATGAATTAAGCCGCCATACAAAAATTCGCGCCGAATCGCTTGACCGTCACAATTATACACAGTCGCTTTTAGAGGAATCCATGCGTGCCGGTATTTTGAGCGGGGAAGAGGTTGAGCAGATTCAACTGGAACTGCTCAACCTGCTTGCCGAACAGATTCAGAGGTACACAAACGGCCAAAGCAGCTCGGTGAGCGAAAGTACCGCGCAATTGCTGCTGCAATCCGTTTTCTATTTTACGGATACCGCGCTTTTAAGCCTGCCGGTGCCGGACGCGGCAGAGTGCCTGAAGCCGGGCGGCGCGAAAGCGCTCTTTTCAGCGGGAAACGAATTGGTAAAAGCATATGTGGAGCAGACGCGAAACCTGTTGAATCAAATTTCAGCGGAGCGGCTGGAAGTGGAACTGCTTGCCTACAACGGCACCATTGACTCACTGCCCGACTTTTTTGCGGATTACGATGTCCGTTTTGCTCCGCAGGAAGCGAACGGCGGCTGTATTGACTATCCGCTGTCGGAGGACGACATGCTGGTGGGCGGTGTTCGCTATATTCGAAACTATCTGCAAACGCTTGCGCTGGAGGATGACATCTGCCGCCGCTTTTCCATCCGTGACACGAATCTGCTGCTGGAGCAGTACGGAAAAGCGTATCAGTATAATTACCGCGAAATGCTGGTGAACATCTTGGAACTGCTGCTCACCAACGCGATTTGCGCGGTTTTACTCGGCAGAAGCGCTCGTTCCGTTCTCCTTTCGCCAACGGATTGTCAGGTGCTGAAAACAAAAATCGGTTCGGCAGCCGTGCTTTCTGCCGCCGGTATTGTGTGCGCGGAGCTGGAACTGCCAAAAACACAGACGGAATATGTAAAGCGCTGTGCCAAACGATTGGCTCCGCATTTCCTTTTGGCGGCACAGCAGGGTACACTGGAACGCATGACAGCGTCTTTTTAAGGCACTTCGCCGAAAAAAGCCGCTGCTTTTTCGAGTTTCCCCTTTCGTTCGCCAAATAACGCTAGACATCATCGAATGAAACGTGTATAATTGCTTATAGTATTTATCAAAATATTGGAATAAAAAAATACGGTTTTGCGTTCATACGCATGGAGGTTAACATGACAAAAGTGTTAAAAAGAATTTCTGCCGCTGTCATGGCACTTATGATAATGGTCAGCGTCGTCGGATGCTCCAGTGATAAGTCCTGGGCTGCAAAAAAAGACAACACCACGATTCCGATCGGCGTATACATTTTTTATCTGTATTCCGCGTACAGCGATGCGTCCTCAAAGGTAACCGACACATCCAAATCGGTTCTCAGCCAAAAGATTGAAAATAAAGACGCGTCCACTTGGATTCGCGATACCGCTATGACCAGTCTAAAATCATATGTCGCAATTGATGCCAAGATGAAGGAACTCAACCTTACCCTGACGGCAGATGAAAAGTCGGCGGTTACCTCCAGCACATCACAGTACTGGGGCAGTTACGGCCCTACCTTCCAGGGCTACGGCATTTCGCAGACATCCTTTGACCTCGCCTATTCCCAATATAACGCAAAACGGGATAAAGTGTTTCGCGCGCTGTATGGAAAAGGCGGTAAAAATGCTGTTTCCGACGCGGATTTAAAGACTTATTTTGAAAAGAATTTTACGGATTTCAATTATTTCTATGCGCCGCTTACCAAAGCGGATACCTCCGGAAATGAGGTTGCATTGACCGCCGCCGAGAAAACAGCTTTGAAAAAAGAATTCGACGGTTACGCGGAGAAAATCAAAAGCGGCAAAATGACCATGACCGAAGCCGCCGCGGCATATAAGACTTCTTCCAAAGCGACCAGCGATCCGCTGCAAAGCGTAACCACTGTGATTGATTCTACTAGCGCGGCATCGGATTTCGGCAAAGTAATTACTGCCGCCAAGGCAGGCACTGCGCAGGTTTCCGAAGTTTCCGGCAACTATGTACTATTGTTGAAAAATGATATTACCAAAAAGTCCGATTCCCAGCTCAGCACCGAAGATGGACGCAACACGGTTCTTTACCAAATGAAGAACACGGATTTCGACACGTACGTGACCACCGAAGCGGGCAAAGTGAGTGGGGTATCCTATAACGACGCCGCGATTAACGATCAAAAGATTGAAAAATTCGCGACCGCCGCTTCTTCCGCGGCACCAATCACTTCTTCCGCAGCAGCAACGGCCTCCAAATAAAACTGGATTTGAATTGCACAAGAACCGTTCCAAACAGAAATGGAGCGGTTCTTTTTTTGATTAAAACACGAAGAACGTTGAGTTCCTTTCCGCGCAAGTTTGCCCGTGGTTTCCCGACTGTTCCCCGTGTGGGTAGGTATGAATGCCTTTTGAAAAGACGGAGTTCAGGAGGGAAGGGGCGCAGCCCCTTTCTATCTTGCTCCTTCGCGCGAAGCGCAGGGGCAGAAAGTCCGCAGGCGAAAATGCTGTTTGTACGGATTTGCCAATGCTTTTGAATGATGAAGTTCAGCGGGTAAGGGGGCGCAGCCACCTTATATCCCGGTTCTTCTTGTTAAGGGGAAGTAGCGGAAATTTCAGGAATTTTTCATAAAATGTCAAATTGTTTACAATTTACAGTTGTATTTGTGACTGCTTTCATGGTATTATTATGAAATATTCGATAATTCATACGTTCCCGTCCCAATGAAGCCGGTTATTGGAATTGGCTTTGGACTAGCATAGGAACGCGGGGGGATTTTAATTATGATACATACCAATAAGAAAAAAACAATTCGTTATGTCATTTTAGCGCTTACCCTTATTTTTACCTGTTCCGTTTGGTCTCTTACGGCGTATGCGGCAGATAACAGTGAAGTGACTCTGGCTAGTGGTAAAAGTGGTAGCACAGAAAAAAGTAATAGTTCATCAGCCTCAAGTGATTCAACTAGCACATCTACTTCCAGTACTTCAAGCACTTCAAGTGTTTCCAGCAGTTCAAAATCGGGATCTTCAACCAGTTCCAAATCTACTACCAGCTCAAAATCCAGCTCAAAATCCAGCAGTAAAGCTTCTTCCAGCAGCAGAAGCACTACAAAGACTTCTTCCAGAGCGCTTGAAAGTCAGGATTCGGTGGTTTCGGAGGATTGGGGACAGGTGCTTTCCACTTCAAGTTCCAGTGAGGTAAGTTCTGCGGCATCTTCCTCCGCTTTATCTTCCGCTTCCAGCCAGGCAGCTTCAAACGGCGGAGCGTCTCCCATGCTGATTGGCGGAATCATTCTGATTGTCCTCGGCTTGGGCGGTATCGGCTTCTTTGTCTATCTGCAATGCTTCAGCAAAGGCGATACCATGGTGGATATTACCGCACAGGCACAGCGCGAAGCAAAACGCTACGCGAAAAGTTCCGCTCCGCGCCCGCGCAGAAAATAAATCAATCCAGAACCGCAAAAACAAAAAGCGGCCTGCGCTCCGAATGGAACGAAGGCCGCTTTGCTATTTGATAACCGATTTCTCGTTGGCGGTAACCGTAATTCCACTGCCGGTGCAGCGGGCAAGAATGGTGTTTTGCTTGTCAGTGCAGTAAACGGATATCTTCATTTTGTCCAGCCGATTCAGCACTTCTTTGTGCGGATGGCCGTAATCGTTGTTTACCCCGCAGGAGATAACAGCGTATTTGGGGTTTACCGCTTTTAAAAATGCCGCACTCGAAGCGGTCGAACTGCCGTGGTGCCCGCATTTGAGAATATTGCTCTGCAAGTCGTAGCCTTTTTTCAGCATTTCCTTTTCGCTGTCGGTGTCCGCGTCACCCGTAAACAGGATGCGGTCACTGCCAAATGTGAACTTTGCCACAATCGAGTAGCTGTTCAGGTCGCTGTATTTACTGCTGTTGGGCGCCAAAAATTCCAACTTCGTTTTGCCTTCGTCCAGAACCGTCATGCCGGCCTTTCCCTGTGTGATTTTCAAGCCTTTGTCCGAAATGGCATCCAGCATGTTTTCGTAGCATTTTGTGGTAGGCGTTTGGTTCGCGGCAACCTTCGGCTGATAGATTTTTCCGATTTCAAAGTTCTTGATAACCTTTGTCATGCCGCCGATGTGGTCTTCATGCGGGTGTGTGGCAATCAGCGTATCAATTTTTGTAACGCCCAGATTTTTCAGATAGCCAACAAGCGCGTCCGCTCCGTCCGTCGTGCCCGCGTCAATCAGGATATTTCCGCCGTTCGGCAAACGGATTAGTTCGCTGTCGCCCTGCCCGACATCCAAAAAATAAACGAGCGCGTCACTGCCGCTTGTTTGGCTGGCCGCCTGATTTGAGCCGGAGGACGTTTGCGGAATCTCAAGTGAGCACGCACTCAACAGCAGGCAGGAACAGCACAGAAGCAGCGATAAAACGGAAAAGGCGAACCGTCTCCGTCTTTTCGTATGGATGATCAAGAATTCATCACACCTTTATGAAAAAATAAAGCCGCAAAAGGACAAATACGTCCTTTTGGCGGCCCTTTTGGTATTCTGCTGATTCTGTTTTACTTGCTCTCTTTAAAAAGATTGAAACGGAAGAGCTTGGATTCGTCTTCTGCTTTTTCACAAACAATAAAGGCTTCGGCAATTTTGCCGCCCTTAATTAATTCGGTTAAGCCAATTAACTGGCAGAGCTTGCTCTTCAAATTTAAATGATCGCCTTCGCGGGTTACCAAATATACGTTGCCTTCGCAGCTATCCAATACTTTTAAGAACTCCGGTAAATCAATATCATGCAGTTGAACCATAGAACTAGATCCCATAATGAAACCCCCTTAAAATTAATCATTCAGTCTTTCAATACATATGCAGAATGTTCTGCTGTAATTATTATAACATGTAGCTTTTGTTTGTCAACAAATCCGGGGTGTTTTCATGGAAATGCATGCATGTGAAAATAACCAAAGTTTTCCCTTTATTTCTTAATAATTCCCTACAAAAGTCATCCTGCCCGTAAATTTCTTACAGGATTTTGCCGTCCTGTATTCTTACAGTACGCTTGGCACGTTCCGCAATGGAGTTGTCGTGGGTAATGAGCACAATCGTTTTTCCTTCGTCATGCAGTTCGTTTATAATTTTCATGATAGCCGTGCCGGATTTGGAATCCAGATTACCGGTTGGCTCGTCGGCAAGAATAATCGGCGGTTTTGCGGCAATGGCGCGCGCGATTGCCACACGCTGCTGCTGCCCGCCGCTCATCTGCGAGGGGCGGTGGTGCATTCGGTCACTCAGTCCCACACGCTCCAGCGCTTCCGCACTCAATCGGCGGCGTTCCTGCTTTGGTATGCCGCGATAGGTAAGCGGCAGCTCCACGTTTTCCTGCGCGTCCAGCCCGGAAATCAGGTTAAACCCCTGAAAAACAAACCCGATTTCACGGTTGCGGATGGTGGAAAGCTGACTGTCCTTCATTTTGGAAACGGCCTGACCGCTCAAATAATACGTTCCGCTTGTCGGCGTATCCAAACAGCCGATCATATTCATCAAGGTCGATTTTCCGGAGCCGGACTGCCCCACAATCGCCACAAACTCGCCGGGGGCAATTTGCAGGTTGATTCCGTCCAGCGCGCGAACTTCATTTTCGCCCTGACGATAGATTTTGTAAACTTCTTGGATATCAATCAGATAATTTGTTGTGTTCATATGTGCATCCGCCCTTTTTATACGATTATCCAATTAAAAAGTATGCTTTTATTGGAAATTCGTATTACATTCTTTTCTATGCTTATTCTTTCTCAGTATCTCCCAATTAACCCACATGAATTCAGAAATTTTATAGAAATCGCGGCGCAAGGCTTACAGACACGCAACAGGCGGAAAAAGCCCTATATTTTCACTAAATTTCAGAATATTGATTTATCCAGCCGGTACATTTGGTATATAATACTTGTACAAACACGGTTTTATCCTCTATAATAGAGAACAGGAAAGAGACAAGAATAAACAGAAATAAAAGGAGAAATAATGATGCTGACAAAATACTGGAACAGTTTTAAAAGCGGCACGGACATTCGCGGCGTTGCAAGCGAAGGCGTAGCCGGTGAAAATGTAAATTTGACCGATGAAGTGATTGAAAAATTAACTTCCGCGTTTGCGCTGTGGCTTTCCTGCCGCGTGGGCAAAGATACCTCCAAACTGACCGTTTCGCTTGGGCATGATTCGCGTATTTCGGCAAACCGTATCAGCGCTGCCGTCAGCCGCGCTCTCATGGCTGCGGGTATTACCGTACTGGACTGCGGTCTGGCTTCCACACCTTCTATGTTTATGACGACCGTTGACCTGCCCTGTGACGGTGCGGTACAGATTACTGCCAGCCATCACCCTTTTAACCGCAATGGCTTAAAGTTCTTTACGCGGGATGGCGGCCTGGACAGTGAAGATATCGTCGCCATTCTGCAATATGCGCAGGATAACGTTGTGCCGATGGCGGCCTCCGGCGGCTGCAAAAAGAGCGTGGATTACATGAGCGATTACAGCACGCATCTGCGTGAAATGATTAAAAAGGGCGTAAATGCCGCCGATTATGAGCATCCGCTCAGCGGCTTTAAAATTGTCGTGGACGCAGGCAACGGCGCGGGTGGATTCTATGCCAATGAAGTGTTGGAACCGCTTGGAGCGGACACGAACGGCAGTCAGTTTCTGGAGCCGGACGGCTATTTCCCCAACCATATCCCGAACCCGGAAAACGAAGTTGCCATGCAGTCGGTAAGTGCCGCAACCGTAAAGGCGGGCGCGGATTTGGGCGTTATCTTTGATACTGACGTGGACCGCGGCGGCGCGGTGGACGCTCACGGCAACGAAATCAACCGCAATCGTTTGGTGGCAATCGCGGCGGCAATCGCGCTGGAGGGCAACGAAGGCGGTACGATTGTAACGGACTCCATCACTTCCAGCGGATTGAAGCAATACATTGAAACCACGCTCGGCGGCGTGCATCACCGCTTTAAACGCGGCTACAAGAACGTTATCAACGAGGCTGTCCGCCTGAACAAAGAAGGTGTCAACTGCCCGCTGGCAATTGAAACCTCCGGTCACGCTGCTTTGCGTGAAAATTACTTTTTGGATGACGGTGCCTACCTCGTGACCAAAATCATCATCAAAATGGCCGCGCTCCGCAAAGAGGAAAAAACGCTCGAAGACCTTCTCAGCACACTTGCGGAGCCGGTTGAGGCAGCCGAAATCCGTCTGCCGATTCTGGATGAAAACTTTAAGGAGTGCGGACAGACGGTTGTCACCGCGCTCGAAGCTTATGCCGAAGCGCAGCCAAATTGGCACATTGCGCCGGATAACCGCGAGGGCATCCGCGTTTCCTTTGACAAAGGGCAGGGTGACGGTTGGTTCCTGCTGCGCCTAAGCGTGCATGACCCGATTATGCCGCTCAATGTGGAAAGCGATTCCGTCGGCGGTGTTAAGCAGATTTTGGAACAGCTCAACGCGTTCCTGCTCACCTGCAAGGGCGTGAATATTAAGCCGGTAGAAGACTTCTTATCCAAGTAATCCAAGCATAGCAAAGCGCCCAGCCGAAACCGGCTGGGCGCTTATTTAGTACGTGAATATTATTTTGTTAATGGTACTGTAAATGATGCAAGCGTACTGCTGTCTGCGTTTTTATCAATCACCGTAATGGTAAGCGACTTTGCGCTTTTAGAAGTCATTGCGTATTTCATGCGGGATAAAGTTCCACCGGAAATTGGCGTATCTTGACCGCCGATACCGTTCAGTTTTTTGCCGGTATTATCCTTAATGACAACGGCTGGGCCGTTCATGGAATCGGGAATTACATATTCAATTTCGGTTGTGCCGGGGGTAAGAATCACTTTATTCAGTTTTACTCCGTTTTTCACTTGGTTAACGGTATATATTTTATCATGGCTGGTGTCTTTGGTAACTTCGAATGAAAAGCTCCATGTTCCGTCAATGGGCGTTTCTTTTGACCCAGTTCCGGTTAATACATTGGAATTTGTTTTCGCTACCTGTATTTTTGAGTTCATACCTACCAGACCGTTTATTTTAACTGAGACATTAAATTTATCTGGTAAATTCGGGATTGTGGTTAGGTCATAGTGCTGCATTGCTACGAAAGAGCTATCTTTTGTTTTCTGTAAACAGAGTGCCTGATCAGGGGGTATTTCTTGTCCGTTCAAGCTTTCTTTGTTTTGCTTGAGAATATTTATCATAATGGAATCACAGTTCACAAGCTGTGGGTTGCTGACCGTGGCGGAATAGGTGACGTACAAATTCGTTCCATCACAGGAATACTGCTGCGCTTTAATGTTAACACCATTTTCCGTGTCTACATTGGAACTGGCAGTTTGACTGACTGATTTTGCATATTTTCCTTGGTCTCCTGTTACCAGATCATCTTTGCTGTTTAAAACAGTTTCAGTTTTGAACATTTGGAAAACATTTTTTACAATTGGTATTTGAGCAGCAAATGCCGGGTTGGCGAATCCGATCCCCATTACAAGGGCGAAACTTGCGGCAATCGGCAAGCAAATTTTTGCTGCCAGATGTTTTTTCTTTCTTACAGGCGACGCTTCATTTTCGCGCACAAGCTTGTACGCTTCTTGACATTTTTGTTCCACCACATTGGGAATCACGGTATTCTGTTGGAATGCCTTATGAATATTTTCATCTGAATTATCCATGCTGATAGCCTCCTTCTTGCATACAATATACGGTCTTAAACCGTTCTTTTCCTCTGGATAACTGGGTTTTTACAGTATTTTCGTTTAGGTTTAAAATTTGTCCAATCTCGCGGATACGAAATCCATTCACGTAATAAAGCACCATAATGAGCTGGTCATGTTCCGACAAACTGTTCAAGCAATTATTTACGGCTATTTTTTCATCATTTGCCTGTTCCGGCGAAAAACATTCTTCCGTATCATAAATGTCAGCAAATATAAGGTTGTTGTTTTGCCTGATAATATCATTGCATTTGTTTATTAATATTCTGGTAAGCCATGTTCTGAAATATTGATTGTGTTTAAGTGTTCCAATATTTTTGTAGCAGGTTAATATGGTTTCTTGTATGGCGTCAGCCGAATCTTCGTCGTTTCGAAGGATTGCTTTTGCGGTTTTATACATTGCCAGCTTGTTTTCTTCCATCAGGCGTATGAATGCATCCTTATCGCCGCCTTTTGCTTTACTAACTAAATCCAACGGCTTTCACCTCCCTTGTTTTTGACGTTCATACATTAGACTGTATTTTTTCGTAAATAGTTTCAATTATTTAAAATTCTTTTTTATTTAATCTTATAGTCAGTCAATTTTAGAGAGAATCCAAGAAACAAGCGTGAAATCTTTGCTATATGGATTTTACGCTTAAAGATTGGTTTTGTTTTCAAATTAACTAAATATACTATACAGCAAAAACGAATAAAGCACCAACCGTATTTTCGATTGGTGCTTTATTCGTTTTACTTTGAACTATTTACCCTAACATCAGTTGTGCGTAATGCACGGAGCCCATGGCATCTTTGGAATAGAAGTCCGCGCCGATCATGTCGGCATACTCCTGTGTCAAAACGGCGCCGCCCACCATGATTTTACATCGCGGTGCGTTCTTGCGCAGTTGTTTGATGGTGATTTCCATGTTGGAAACAGTAGTGGTCATGAGCGCGCTTAGCCCAACGAGTTTGACATGGTTTGCAAGCACCGTGTCCACGACTTTTTGCGGCTCCACATCCTTGCCCAAATCGATTACGTCATAGCTGTAGTTTTCCAACAGCACTTTTACAATATTTTTGCCGATATCGTGAATATCGCCCTTCACGGTCGCAAGCACAATTTTGTCTTTTTTCACCTGCTTTTCGCCGGTGGTGTCCATGTGAACGCGAATTGCTTCAAACGCCGCTTTTGCCGCTTCCGCGCTCATCAGAAGCTGCGGCAAAAACAGGGTGCCCTGTTCAAACTGTTTGCCCACTTTGTCAAGAGCGGGTACCATTTCTTCGTTGATAATCGTGAGCGGTGCAACGGTTTGTACCAGCTCCTGCGCCAGCGTGTGCGCGCTTTCCTTCAGTCCGCTGACAATTGCCTGCGAAAGCGTGATGGAACTGCTTTGAACGGGTTTTGCGGGTGCGGCATCCGGCTGGGCGGAGTAATGGGAGATATAATCCATGCATTGCGCGTCTGCTCCGCTCAACGCACAGTAGCTGTAGTAGGCGGTCATCATCGCCTGCGAATTCGGGTTGATAATGGCGGCGGAAAGACCGTTCTGCATCGCCATGGTAAAGAATGCCGCGTTGATGTTTTCGCGCTGCGGCAGACCGAATGAGATATTGGATACGCCCAAAGAGGTGTACAGATCAAGCTTGCCGCGAATCAGGCGCAGAGCCTCCAGCGTAACCGCGGCGGCTTCCTGCCCTGCGCTGATGGTCATGGCCAGCGGGTCTACGATGATATCCTTTTTGGCAATGCCGTATTTCGCGGCAGCAGTTACGATTTTTTCCGCTATCGCGAGCCGTTCCTGTGCGGTGGCGGGAATCCCGTTTTCATCCAGCGTCAGGGCAATCACAACGCCGCCGTACTTTTTTACAAGTGGAAAGATAACTTCCATGCTTTCCTGCTTGCCGTTTACCGAGTTGATAAGCGGCTTGCCGTTGTAAATGCGCATGGCCTGCTCCATTGCCGCCGGGTCGGAGGTGTCAATCTGGAGCGGCAGGTCAACCACGCTTTGAATTTCCTGAACGGCGCGGCGCATCATGTCTGCCTCATCAATTTCCGGCAGACCGACGTTTACATCCAAAATATGCGCACCGCTTTGCTGCTGGGTGATGCCTTCGCGCAGAATATAGTCCATATCGTTTTCACGCAAAGCCTGTTTGAACCGCTTCTTTCCGGTCGGGTTGATGCGTTCGCCGATAATCACAGGCTTTTTGCCGAAGGTGACCGCGTTTGCGTAGCAGGAAACGACGGTCAAATTCTTATCTTCCAATGGCAGGGGAGTGATATCCTTGCACTTGTTTACCAGTGCGGCAATGTGCGCGGGGGTGGTGCCGCAGCATCCGCCAATCAGCCACGCACCGCTGTGTGCCAGTTCCGCCATGGCTTCGGCAAACTCGGCAGGCTTAACATCAAATACGGTTTGCCCGTTTTCGCTGTGCGGCAGACCGGCATTAGGGTTCAAAACAATCGGAATCGAACAGCACTGTTTTAATATTGGCAGAAGTTCTTTGACCTGTTTTGGGCCAAGGCCGCAGTTAAATCCGATGCCGTCCGCGCCCAGACCTTCCAGCATGGCTACTGCCGCCGGAATATCGCCGCCGGTGAGCAGCTTGCCCTGTTCGTCAAAAATCATGGTGACGAAAACCGGCAGATTCGTGTTCTCCTTTGCCGCCAGAAGTGCCGCTTTCGTTTCATAGGTGTCGCTCATGGTTTCAATCAAAATCATATCCGCGCCGGCTTTTTCACCGGCAACCGCCATCTCGCGGAAAACCTCATAGGCTTTTTCAAACTCCAAATCGCCTAAAGGGCGCAGCAGTTTTCCGGTTGGCCCAATATCCATGGCAACATAGGCCTGCCTGCCGCTTTCCTCAATGGCGCGGCGCGCAAGGATAACGCCTTGCGTGACAATCTCATTTACGGTGCAGCCGCTGGCGCGCAGCTTTATCGCATTGCCGCCGAAGGTGTTGGTTTTTAAAATATCACAGCCAGCATCCAAATATTGCCGGTGTATGTTCAAAACGACTTCCGGGTGCGTAAGGTTCCAAGGCTCCGGCAATTCGCCGATGCCAAGCCCGTTTTCCTGTAAAAGCGTGCCCATCGCGCCGTCAAAAAAATAAAGGCGCTTGCCGATGTTCTCTAAAAAGCTCAAATCATTCAGTCCTTTCTGAACGGACAGTTCACAGCCGAGCAGTCCATACATTTATGAATATGACAGCTTGTGCTTTCGGCGGTCAGCCCGATTACCGCCGTTACCGACTTGGTCGGAACCAGCATAAAGCTGTCGGTTGTGGTAAGTCCCATACGTTTGCCGCAGTTCAGTGCAGCCAGTATATCCGGTTGGTGGGCAACCGAAAAATCACCGTAGCCCGGGCTGTAGCGGGGACGTAAAAATAAACCGTTCTTTGCAGCCTTAGCGGCGATTTGTGATTCGCATTCGTCACAGTAGGCTTCCATCACCGTGGCGGCACATGCCTGTAAAATCACAGCGCGGCTCATATCCAGCTTTGACCAGCGCTGTAAGAGGATATCGGCCTGCGCGCCGAGTGTGGCGGCGAACAGAACGGCTTGTCCGCACCCGCTGATGTGCTGGGCCAAATCTTTGCTTTTGATGTGCAGTTCGCCGATGATGACTTCGTTTTGTACGGGAAACACAACGTCCAACAGCTTTTGTTCACTGCGCGGAACCGTGTGCTCCAGCAGTTCGGCAATACATTCGTCGATAACTTTGCGGGTTGCGTCATCTGCTGGCTTTCCGTGATAGCCAAGGTACCGCAGGATTTCCTTTTTGTCGATTGTGTCAATGGTCATGAGCGAATAATCTCCGATAAATTACCCATGATTTCTGCCGCAATGTCCGGTTTGTTCATGGTGTAAATGTGTATATGATTCACCCCGTTACAGATTAAGTCGATAATCTGTTCAGTTGCGTAGGCGATGCCCGCCTGCCGCATAGCCAGGGGATTATCCGCGAATTTGTCTACAATGGTTTTAAAGCGGGGCGGAAGCGAAGTGCCCGAGAGCTCACAGCTTCGCTTGATCTGCCTGCTGTTCATAATCGGCATAATGCCCGCAACTACCGGAACATGAATTCCTTTTGCAAGCACACGGTACAAGAATTGATAGAGCACATTGTTGTCAAAAAACATTTGTGTCGTTAAAAAATCGCAGCCGCTTTCCACCTTTTGCTTGAGGTGGTCAATGTCGTCTTCTTTGTGCTCGCATTCCACGTGACCGTCCGGGTAACACGCCGCACCGATGCAGAAATCAGGGTTGTACGCTTTGATATCTTCAATCAACTGGTAAGCGTAGCGGTACTGCATGGGGGAGGGAAAGCTTGCATCCTGCGGGATATCCCCGCGCAGAGCAAGAATGTTTTCAATGCCGCTTTCTTTTAAATGGTCAAGCATGGTGGAAATTTCCTGCTTGGTAGAGGAGACACAGGTTAAATGCGCCAAAGCGGGAATGCGGTAAGTGTTTTGAATATGCGTGGCAATTTCGGATGTACGTTTTGAGGTGCTTCCGCCCGCTCCGTAGGTGACGCTCATAAAATCCGGAGATAAAGCCGCAATTCCGCTGACGATTTCCTGCACCTGTTCCAAAGCAGAACCTGTTTTCGGCGGGAACATTTCGCAGGACACCGTCACTTTGCCGCTGTTTAGTAATTCGCTTATTTTCATTCTTTGACCGTCCTTTCGCAGAAGGCCTACGAATGCGATTCGTATTACCTCCGGATTCGATAAATTAATAAAGCATAATCTATGTATTACCCATTATTATAACAAAAACTGCATAGAAAGAAAAGATGAAATAAAATCCACGGTTCCCGATACGCGGATTTCATTTCATCTTATAAATGTTCTGTCGTTTTTTTGCCGGATTGTGCAATATGCTTACACGAATCGATCTATTTTTTAGCCTTTAAAGGCTTGATCCAAATCGGCAATGATATCGTCAATGTGTTCGGTACCGATGGAAAGACGAATGGTGTTCGGCTTAATGCCCTGATCCAGCAGTTCTTCCGGTGAAAGCTGGGAATGTGTGGTGGAAGCCGGATGGATAACCAGGCTCTTTACGTCGGCAACGTTTGCAAGCAGAGAGAAAATCTGCAGACGGTCGATGAAATTCTTGGCTGTTTCCGCGTCGCCCTTAATATCAAAGGTAAAGATGGAACCGCCGCCGTTCGGGAAGTATTTGTCATACAAATCCTTGTAGCCGTTTTCCGGCAGGGACGGATGGTTTACCTTTTCCACCTGCGGGTGTTTTGAAAGATATTCCACAACCTTCAAGGCATTCTCTACATGGCGTTCCACACGCAGGGAGAGGGTTTCCAAACCTTGCAGGAACAGGAACGCATGGAGCGGTGCGAGAGTTGCACCGGTATCGCGAAGCAGAATCGCACGGATTTTGGTAACAAAGGCCGCCGGTCCGACCGCTTTGGTGAAGCTGATGCCGTGGTAGCTTGGGTTCGGCTCGGTTAGGGATGCGAACTTGCCGCTGCCTTCCCAGTCAAATTTGCCACTGTCTACGATTACGCCGCCGATTGCCGTGCCGTGCCCGCCGATGAATTTTGTTGCGGAATGAACGACGATGTCAGCACCATATTCAAATGGGCGAACCAGATACGGGGTAGCGAATGTATTGTCAACAACCAGCGGGATTTTATGTGCGTGCGCAATATTGGCGACTTTTTCGATATCGATGATGTTGGAGTTTGGGTTTCCGAGCGTTTCAATAAAGATCGCCTTGGTGTTATCCTGAATCGCTTTTTCAAAGGAACCCTCTTCATCCGGATCAACGAATGTTGTTGTAATGCCGTAGTTCGGCAGGGTGTGTTCCAAAAGGTTGTAGGTACCGCCGTAAATAGTTTTGGCGGCTACGATATGGTCGCCAGCATAAGCGAGGTTTTGAATGGTGTAGTTGATTGCGGCAGCGCCGGAAGCGACACCCAGAGCGGCAACGCCGCCTTCCAAGGCTGCTACTCTCTGTTCAAAAACATCCTGTGTGGAGTTTGTCAGTCTGCCGTAAATATTACCGGCATCCGCAAGGCCGAAACGTGCGGCCGCGTGTGCGGAATTCTTAAAGACGTAAGAGGTGGTTTGATAAATCGGAACCGCGCGGGCATCCGACGCAGGGTCGGCTTGTTCCTGACCGACGTGAAGCTGAAGGGTTTCAAATTTCCATTTTCTATCTGTATTACTCATTATAAAGTACCTCTTTCTATTTGTTATATTTGTAGTTGTAAGTATGGAGGATATATATGCCGTCCGTTCGGCAAAATCAGAGATTTACGAGGCAACCGCACATTCGATTCAATACCTTGCGACATCGCATTCGCTTTGTAAAAAGTTTTTGATTCATGTTACCTCACTCCTTTAAAGTTTTAATTTAGTATTCATATAGACTTAGTATGATATGTTCTATGATTGATATCATACACGATTAGTAGGAAAATGTCAATGTAAAATTTGAAATTTTTTCATATTTATTTTGAAAGGCTGTCGTGCTGTGTACACAGCACCGCCTGACGCTTGACCAAATCCGCAAGCGTAATATGGTCAACCACATCGTTGACGGCGTCAGAAATCTTCTGCCACACCTCGACGGTCACGCACTGCGGGGCGCGGCGGCAGGAATTCGTTTCGGTTTCCAGGCAGGGGACGGGTGCAAGATTCCCCTCCATCAAACGCAGAATCATACCCACAGTGTACTTTTCCGGCGCGTATGCCAGTTTATAGCCGCCGCTCGCGCCGCGTGCGCTTAGGACATAACCCGCACGGCAAAGCTGAGTAATGATTTGCTCCAAATATTTTCCCGATATTTCCTGACGGCCCGAAATGCTTTTAATGGTGACATATTCGTCCGCATCGTTCATGGCCAAATCTACCATTAAGCGCAGGGCATAGCGCCCTTTTGTCGAAATTTTCATGATGAATCCCCCTGTATCCGTGCGCCCAATGCGCCAATTTATATTCGATACAACTTCATCTATTATACAATAGGAATAGTGGGATTTCAACACGCGGTTTCCAATGATATTATTCTATATCTTTACTTTTTATAAAACCGTGGTATGATTATAGAAAAGGAAGGAATATAGAATTATGTATATGGCAATTTCGATTATTGGCTTTTTGGGATTTATCGGTTGCATTATATGGCTGATTGTTTCCGTAATAAGAAAAAAAGAAAAAAAGAATAGTCTAATCGGTATAGCAATAGCTTTTATTTTGTTTGTTGGTGGAGGGATTGTAGCTGGTTTTGAACCACAGTCTGTTATAGCGAAGCCTGAATCCAAAATTACTTCCGATAATTCTATTATTGAAAGAGATGTGAAGCCGAACGAGATAATTGACAATTCATCGTCAAGCTCGTCCGACAAATACAAAATAAAAAGTATAACTAGGGGAGATTTATTTTTAAGTATAGAAAAGATTTCACCTAATTCAAAAATTGTTGAATCTACAGAAATTACAACTGGAATTAAGGAACTGTCTATTGAAATAACAACAAGCAAAACTACTCTACTAGATAATACACGCGAGTTCGTCAACGAGATGGATGCAATTAGGAAAAAAGATGCAAAACAACTAACCAAATCCGACTACCAATCCTTAAATTTCACACATAAAATTAAAGGACGGGATAAAGAAAATTATTTGCGATTTATATTTGATAAGAAAAATGATGATTATTATGTTTCTGATAATAGCCAAACCGATATTACTGCATATCTGGACCCCGATTATGCAAAAGCATTTTCTGTAGCACTTGAAGATATGAAATAAGATAACTCTCACCCTCGCCCTAGCGGAGCGAAAAGGGCGGCTCTGCCGCCCTAACCTAACCAGTTAGCGCGCGGGAGCGCGCAACCGAACGAAAAAGCGGTAAATGCAATACTGAAGCCAAACATATGAAATGAGGTAATCGTTATGAATACTGATACGATAAATCAAGACATATTAATCGGTGCAATATCGCTGGTAGTTCTAGTGATTGTTTATGCGATTATTCGATACTGTTATTTTATGAAGCATGAACACTTTGTCTGCCCGAAATGCGGATTTGCATTCAAGCCAAAGGTTCGCTCTCTTGTTTTTTCTGAAAATGCAGTGGAGGGTAAAATCATCAAATGTCCGAAATGCGGGGAGAAGGAGTATATGGAGCCCGTAAAGGACAGCAAACAATAAAAATTGAGCCGACATCCATGCGTCTGCACAGATGTCGGCTCTTATTTATATGCGGTAACAATGGTTCAGCGGGCCGCTGCCTTTGCCCAAATCGAGATTGGCGGCAAGCGCGCCGGTAATGTATTCCTTCGCGTTCTTTACGCTCTGGGCAACCGTATACCCTGCCGCCAGATTGCACGCGATAGCGGAAGACAGCGTGCAGCCCGTTCCGTGGGTGTTGGGGTTCTCCACTTTAGGGGCGCGGAACCAGATCGCTTCGCCGTTGGTGTAAAGCAAGTCGTCCGCGCTGTCCGTTAAATGCCCGCCTTTTATCAGTACGCTGCCCTTTAACATAACGGAAATTTCTTCGGCGGCTTTTTGCATCTGCTCGGTTGTTTCAATGCGGTAACCGCACAGGCTTTCCGCTTCAGGTAAGTTCGGGGTAATGACGTCGGCGAGCGGAATCAGCTTCGTTTTCAGTGCGTCCATGGCACCGTCGGTTAATAGCTTGCTGCCGCTGGTCGCCACCATCACCGGGTCGACGACGATATTTTTCGCTTGGTATTGTTTGAGCTTGGCCGCAATCACCTCAATGATATCCGCACTCGATACCATGCCGATTTTCACCGCGTCCGGGTAAATATCGGTAAAAATGCAGTCAAGCTGCTGCCCGACAAATTCCGGTGAAGCCTCCTGCACGCCGTAAACGCCGGTGGTGTTTTGTGCGGTCAAGGCGGTAATTGCGCTCATGGCGTACATTTTGTGCGCGGTAATGGTTTTGATATCTGCCTGTATGCCCGCACCGCCGCTGCAATCGGAACCGGCAATCGTCAATACTTTTTTCATATCAGATGTTCAA
Source organism: Bacillota bacterium (assembly GCA_023458755.1). Lineage (GTDB taxonomy): Bacteria > Bacillota > Clostridia > Oscillospirales > Acutalibacteraceae > JAEWYE01. Next base: position 36,897 of record JAEWYE010000053.1, read on the forward strand.
CCTCACATTCCTCAAAAGAGCGGATATAGCGGTCCGCTGTTTGTTTTAGTTTTTCCGCGTCCCTATCGGCGGAAGAGTCGTATACGGCAATCACGGGGAATCCTGCGTTTTTCGCGGATTGTGCCGCATGAAGGGCATCCTCAAACACAACAGTTTCTGATTTTTCGGTTTGAAGCAGTTCCAGTGCCTTCTCGTAAATTTCTCCGCTTTCCTTGCTGAATCCGGTTTCGGTACAGGTCAGCACAAAGGAAAAGCAATCCGCAATGTTTAATCGCCGAAGTGCCGGTTCTGCCAAACAGCGGTCGGTCGCCGTTGCGATACACATTTTCACATGGTTTTGCTTTAGCTTTTGCAAAAAGGAGAACACATGCGGCTTTAGCTGTACGTCAAATCGGTATGCGTGATCAATCATTGCGTTGATTTCGTCGGTGATTTCCTCCGCACTGCCGGTCAAGTGATACTCCCGTTTAAAATATTCTGCCGCCTGGAGCAAGGTCATGGTTTTTAAATCATCCCTTACATGCGCAAGCGGGGTGACTCCCTTTGACCGCAGATAATTTTCACCCAAGGTGTCCCAGACCGGCATGGAATCCAGCAGCGTGCCATCCAGGTCGAAAATAACAGCAGTCGGCATCATGGCTGCACCATCTGCTCCGAAAGAGAGCGCAGAGTTTTCGTAGCGGCGTATACATCCGATTTTGCAAAAATAGCCGAAATAACGGCAACACCGTCCACGCCGCTTCCCTTTAACTGCAAAATATTTTGTTCACTGATGCCGCCGATTGCCACAACGGGAATGGATACGCTTTTGCAGATTTTTTGGAGAGTATCAAACGAAACGCTGTTCGCATCCAACTTGGTAGAGGTGGAAAACACCGCACCCACGCCGAGATAATCCGCGCCGTTCTGCTCGGCTTGAACCGCCTGCTCAACGGTTTGTGCGGATACGCCCAGAATTTTGTCTTTGCCAATGAGGGAGCGCACTTCGGCGGCGCTCCGGTCGCTCTGTCCAACATGTATACCGTCCGCTCCGCATTCCAGCGCGATTTGGATATTGTCATCAATCACGAACGGAACCTGATAGCGGTCGGCAAGCTTCTTAATTTCTTTTGCTTCCCGCAGGAATGCTTCGTAGGACATATCTTTTTCACGAAGCTGCAAAAAAGTTGCGCCTGCCTTTAAAACTTCTTCCACCTGTTCTTCCAATGTGTGGATGCCCAGCCAGGCGCGGTCGGTTACTGCGTAAAGAAGCATGGATTGTTTATCTGCTTTCAACTTTCATTCCTCCGTTGAGTGTTTTCGCGTTCATTTTGCTCATTTCATCAATGATGAATCCACGGTATGTGGAAGTGCCTCCGTTTATAGCCTGCAAACGCTGATAGGCAAGCTCACCGCAAAGTCCCATCGCACAGACAGCAGCGGCGGTCGCGTCCAGCAGATTTTCCGGGTTTGCCCCGCAGTAGGCTGCAATTACGGTGGTCAGCATGCAGCCGGTTCCCGTAATTTTGGACATCAGCGCGTTGCCATTGCGGATGATATAAGCCTTTTGACTGTCCGCAACAAGATCAATCGCGCCGGTAATGGCGATAACCGCACCGGTTTTTTGGCTCAGCTTTTTGGCGAACGCAACCGCTTCTTCAATATTGGTTTCGTTTACGGCGTCATTGATGTCCGCGTCCACACCCTTTGTGGTACCGCTGCCCTGATATACAGTTTTGATTTCGGATATGTTTCCGCGAATTACCGAAAACTTGACTTTGTCCAAAAGCTTGAACACGGTGTTTGTCCGCAGTGCGGAGGCTCCGGCTCCTACCGGGTCAAGTGCAACGGGGTGGGAAAGCTCGTTTGCTTTTTTGCCCGCTTTCAGCATAGATGCAATGGTTCTTTCGTTCAGCGTGCCGATATTGAGAACGAGAGAATTGCAGATGGAAGTAATGTCCTCTACCTCGCTACTGTCATCCGCCATAATCGGGGAACCGCCGCAGGCCAGAATGATATTGGCGCAGTCATTTACAGTAACATAGTTGGTAATGGAATGCACCAAAGGAGTTTTTGTGTTAACGTTTTCGAGAATGTTTTCAAACATTCAACTCATCCTTTCTTTTTTGAACCCTTTGATAGGCTGTTTCTTATCCAGTTCACAGCAATACATAAAATACTGATTACGAGCATAATGGGCAGAGTGCTGCCGAGCGGGGTATCCAACTGCATGAATACACGGTATCCGGCAAAGCCGATGACCCACAGAATCACATTGGTCAGGCAGACCGTTTCTTTGATATGGGATTTTTTCAAAATAAAGAAATCCGTGATTAAAATCGCAATCATAGGCGCGAATACGGAACCGATTAAGTACAGAAAATCCTCAAATTTTTCAATCGGTGTAAACATGGCGACCAGCGTACCGATAACGGTGATGATGACGGCAATCCATTTTTCGCTGAGTTTTTTGGAGATATCGGTAAAACTGACACCCGCGGAATATGCATCCAAAAATGTGGTGGTTACCGTGGAAAGAATAATAATCAGAATAGCGGCTACACCAAGACCGGCACGCATCATAATTTGGCTGATATCCGAGTTGCCCGTAAAGATGGCGGCGCCAAGACCGATTGCATACATCCAGCAGCTTCCCGCAAAGTAAAAAACAGTACTTGCAAGCGTTGCGGCTTTCGGCTTTTTTGCGGTACGGGTGTAATCCGAAATCAACGGCAGCCACGAAAGCGGCATGGCTGCCGAAAGCTCTACCGCAGTGCCGAACGTCATGGAACCGCCTGCAGCAGCGGGTGCGTTCCCGTGGAATACCGTAACGCTGAGTACAATCGTCAGCAAGAAAAGAGCGCCGACCGCGATAATATTGAGTTTACCCAGATTTTTTAACCCGACCAGAATCCACACGACAATCAGTGCGCCAATCAGCACACACCAAGGAGTTTCCCCCTTTGTGCCAAGTACCGGGTTGATTACGGCACCCATGGCACGGGCACCGCCGATAATCATTACGGCTGTCCAGCCAACGAGCTGAAGCACGTTAAGCACGGAAAACAGGAGTGAACCCTTGTTCCCAAATGATACTTTTACCGTCTCCATAGCGGACATACCGGTTTTTCCGCCGATCAGTCCGGCAAAAAATAAGAGTGCGCACCCGATTACATGGCCTAAAAGGATGGCGGCGATTCCGTTTGCAAAGCCCAGGGGAGCAATCAGCACCCCGGTCATGATTTCCGCAAGGGATACTGCCGCGCCGAACCATAACAGTCCGTTGCTGATACTGCTCGTTTTTGTGTTGTTTTCCATTTTTTCGTCTCCTGTTAAGATGATGTAGAGTTTTGTTTTCCGTTTTCTCTGTAAAAAAATAGCGGGACACGCCAAGTCGGCATATCCCACTAAATGTCTTGCATCTCTGCAAATTTTTCTTTAATGATCCATTCCCTACGTTGGCATTATCCAAATCAGGTATCATACAAATTCTATTCGAATCCGTATAAGGGTCGAAGCAATCATTGCTTCCTCTCAGCCTGCATCCGCAAGCTCCCCTAAGGATATACGCTGATTCTGCATCAGCGCTTCCCTGCATATTCAATTTAACAAAACTATAGCACAGGTCCGCATTTTTGTCAATTTTACCAAGTTGGAAATATTAAGGCATAAAGCATGCAAATCGGTGAAATTACTTAACCGGTGCCGGCTGGGCTTTCTTTTTGCGTCCCTTCGCTCCGCTTTTTGCAGGGGCGGATACCGGCTTTAACTCGGTGTCAGCCTGCGCGCCCGCAGTCGGTTCGTTTACTTCCTGAACAGGCGGCTCTTCAATCCGTGCAGCTACGCCTGCCTTTTTGGAAGGCTTTGTTTTGGTGACGGATACCGATTTGGTTTTGTTTTCAATCGGCTCAATCTCCCATTTCTGGTTTTCGCCGTTCACATCGTCCCAAATCTGGATTCTTGCTCCGTTTTCTACGGAAAGTTCCGCAACATCCAGACATTTGCCGCAGAACTTTGAAAGGATTTTATAACTGCCGTCCTCATTTTTTACAAGATTCCACAGTTGGCTTTCCACGTCAAGATTTTCCCACTGATGTACCCAAGTGCCATTTTCCGTTCCGGCGGTTACGGTATCCATCACCTTGCCGGAATTTTTGCAAACCAACTTGTAGTCGTCTCCGGACATCTGTACAATTTTCCACTCTTGGCTCTCAGTGCCGTTATTCTCCCAAAGCTGAATAAGACCGCCGTTGTCCTGCGAAAAGTTTTCAACTTCCATTGCTTTACCGCTTTGCTTCGCGGTAATCGTATAATACCGGTTTGAAACAATACCATTTTTTGCCGCCATTTTTGACACTCCTTTTTCACCATTTACGCTTTAACGAATTTTTATTACTAGAATGAGCATAGCATAAAAGAATTTACATGTCAATTATTGGAAATTTCAATAAATTCGGCAGCACACGGATAAAATTTGTATTATTTTAAAATCTCCAGCAGTTCTTCCTGCGAAAGTGACGTGATCGAAACATTGCCCTCCGAAAGAATGCTGTCCGCTAAATCGCGCTTTGTTTCCTGCAGCTCCATGATTTTTTCCTCAATGCTGTCTTTAGCAATCAGCTTGTAAACATTCACCACGTTTTTCTGCCCGATTCGGTGCGCACGGTCGGTAGCCTGATTTTGTGCCGCGATATTCCACCACGGGTCATAGTGGATGACGATGTCGGCAGCAGTGAGGTTTAGTCCTGTGCCGCCCGCTTTAAGCGAAATTAAAAAGACGGGCACGTCATTTTTGTTAAAATCAGAGACCAAATCGATGCGTTTTTCCTTGCTCGTGGCGCCGGTTAAGCAATAATAACCGATACCCTCTTGATCGAGACGCTTTTGCAGGATTTCGAGCATAGAGGTAAACTGGGAAAACAGCAGTACCTTGTGCCCGCCGTTTATCGCGTTTTGCAGCAGCTCCATGCAGGTTTCCAGCTTTGCGGAGCCGTGGGTATAGTTCTCGTAACAAAGCTGCGGGTCACAGCAGATTTGGCGCAGACGGGTAAGCTCGGCCAGAATCTGGATTTTTCCGGTATTAAATTCATTTTTGGACTGTTTGCCGATACTGTCTTTCAGCCGCTTTACATTGGCGGCGTACAGCTTTTTCTGCTCGCCCTCCATGTGGGCGTAAATCGAATTTTCCAGTTTGTCCGGCAGTTCCTTCAGCACATCGCTTTTCAGCCTGCGCAGGATGAACGGAGCAATCATGCGGTGCAGCCGCTGCTGTGCGATTTCATCCTGATTGCGTACAATGGGGGTTTCCATGTCCTTTTTGAATTTGGAATAGCTGTATAAAAAGTCCGGCATTAAAAAATCGAAAATACTCCAAAGTTCGCTTAAACGGTTTTGAATCGGTGTTCCGGTCAGGGCAAAGCGGGAATCAGAGTTGATTTGCTTTACCGCTTTTGCGCTTTGTGTAGAATGATTTTTAATAAACTGCGCTTCGTCAAGAATCTGGTATTTGAATTTCAGCGGGACATAAGTTTCCACATCCCGCTTCAAAAGGTCATAGGAGGTAACCAAAACATCATAGTTCGAATTGCTTTTCAGAATATCCTTTCGCACAGCCGCGCTGCCTGCCACCACCGCCACAGTAAGCTGCGGGGCAAAACGGCGGATTTCGCTTTCCCAGTTGTAAACAAGAGAAGCGGGGCACACCACTAACGAGGGCTGTGGATTGCTTTCCTTTTGTGATACGAAAAGCGCAATTACCTGCAAAGTCTTTCCAAGTCCCATGTCGTCGGCGAGAATTCCGCCGAATCCGTATGTGTCCATTGTTTTCAGCCAGCGGAATCCGGTTTTCTGGTAGGGGCGCAGCACGGTTTGCAGGGAGTCGGGAACCTCAAAATCGCTGTCCTCAACCGCCTTCATATTGCGAATCAGCGACTTGAACTTGTTATCTCGGTGGAAAGAACCCCCCTCATTGCTGTGCAGAATGCCGTCCAAATAAAGGGCACGCTGCTTGGGCAGGGTAATACTCTTGCTTTGCAGGTCTTTGCCCGACAGGTGAAGTCCGTCCGCAAGCTCGGAAATCACGGACAGCGAATTGTCTTCAATTTGGACAAAATCACCGTTTTTCAGGCGGTGATATTTTTTGCGCAGCTTATAGCTGTGCAGCAGCGCGGTCAGCTCTGCAAAGTCGAGAATAGTGGAATCGATATCGAGTTTCAGCAAGTCGCTTTGCAGGGATACCCCCACCGATATCTTGGGCGTAGGTGCAATGCTCAGTCGTTTGAATTTTTCCGAAGCGTACACGTCCCCAAGCTCCATCAGTTCCGAAACGCCGGTTTCCAGCAGGCGGTAAATTGCCTCGTCGTCATTTGTGATAATCAGGGAATGATGTTGGGTATCCTGAACAGCAAAATACTTGTCCAGGGTTTTGGTCAGTCGGTATTCCGCGGCGGTGTCACGGTAGATGCCGGGCTTCACCACCCGGTCGATCGCGCTGAATTCGTAACTGCCGTAGGCTATTTTCGGCAGGCAGGTAATGCGGTTCCGTTCGGGGCAATCCAGATAGATTTGGATGCGAATCGGCGGGGGTACAAGCGCCTGTAGATCAAGTCCCTGACTTTCTATCTTCACATAGGGGGAGATAGCAGGCAGAACGGTTGCACAGAAGGCCGGAATGTCCGCTTTGCCGATGGTCATATTCCGGTCGTCCGCCTCCGCGAATACCTGTAGAAACTCCTGCATGGCTTTTGTGAATGCTTCGTCGCATTGGAACAGAATACTGCCTTCCGGCTTATACACATAGCAGTTCCGTATGCCAAGCAGCAACAGAATTTTATTCATCGTCAGAATCGCGCCGTCCGCTCCGCGTTTCGCGATGGTAACGGTCAGCTCCGGATTTTGCCGGAGTAGGGTAACGGTATGGGAAGAATCGTTTTCCGCCTGCAAATCGATTGTTTCGCCGCAGAGCAGATCGAAGAAGGTGTCAAGGTTTGTGGGCGTTAGGGTTAAAGTGCGGTAGTTTTCTTTATGAAAGAAGTAGGGCGTTGCGTACGCGCTTTCCATCACATCTTCTTCCGCGGTTTTCGCTAGAATGAATTTCACCAGAGGAACGGAATCTTCGTGAAAGGCGCGGATGCTGTGCACAAAAGAGAGAGCTTTCCCATATTCCGCCTGCTCGCATTTTTGCACTGTCAACGCAAATTTATAAATATCTTTGATGATATAGCTGCGGCTTGTACCCAGCTTAAAGTCCACCTCTGCCATACCTTTTGTTAAGATAAGCCGAGGCTTTATCCGGACTTTTTCTTCTTCCTGAAACGTGAGGGTATCGTTTACGGTCTGCTTGGTATAATTGCTGATGATTGCTTTCACAAGAGGATCGGTTCGCGCCGAAGTGGGTTCATATGGAACAGCGTTTACGTATTCAAGCAGTGTGGCGACAATGTGCTTGCAGATTCCGTCATACTGAAAATAGGCAGGGCAGTCGCAGTCCGCATCTACCAGTTCCCCCGTGTCATCATCGATTGTCACGTCGACAATATAGGGGAGCAACGTACTGCCTTTCACTTTCGCGTGCAGGGTAGTCAAAAGGCTGTCATTAGGCTCATCCAAGTCCTCATTGCCTACTTCGGTGATTGTAACCCTGTCACTCAAATAGTACTGTTTGCCGCGGCGAAAAGTTTCGTCATAGCCTTTGCAAAAGCGGCGTATATCCTGTTCGGTCATTGACATTGCGGGCCCTCCTGTGCGTTTCGGTATCCTTTTATTATACCACACATGAAGAAAGTTCGTACATAAAAACAATCGATATTTTTTATACGGCGGGAAAAAACAGCTGGGACTTGAAAGATACGGAAAAATAGCATATAATATCATTCGGCGTTCAAAATGAATTGCCTCTTATCCGCCCGTAGCGAAGTTGGATATCGCAACAGATTCCGAATCTGGAGGCCGAGGGTTCAAATCCCCCCGGGCGGACCAATGGTCAGTTCGCAAAATCCTGACCTTAAATAAAACTACGGAGGAATTCTCATGAAAATTGAATCATCTAAGCGTGTCCGCTATTTGGTACAGGGTGCAATGATCGCGGCTCTGTATGCAGTGCTTACCATGCTTGCCGCCTCGTTGGGCTGGGCTTATGGCCCAGTGCAGTTCCGCTTTTCCGAAGCGTTAACCATTTTGCCGATTTTTACACCCGCGGCGATACCCGGTTTGGCAATTGGCTGTTTCCTTTCAAATTTAGGGAGCCAGTTCGGAATTGTGGATTGGATTTTCGGTACGCTGGCAACATTACTTGCTGCGGTATTTACGCGTATGCTGTGCAGGGTTCGGGTGAAAGATATCCCAATTCTCGCACCGCTTCCGCCGATTCTCTGCAACGCGGTGATTGTGGGCATTGAAATTGCCTGTATGCCGACAAATGTGTTTGCATGGCATAACTTTTCTTTAGCGGGATTTTGGTCCGCCGCGCTTTCAGTAGGAGCAGGCGAACTGGTTATTTGTTATGGCCTTGGCCTGCCGCTTGCCATAGCACTGCAAAAAACAGGAGTGGCAAAACGGATTTTTTCATTTATCTGAACAAATTCATACATAAAACAGAGCACCGATGTACGAAGCGAAGTACATCGGTGCTTTATCATATCTGAATTGGATTTTATTTCGCGAAAACATCGGTCAGCAGAATGTTCTTGTGGGTAGGGGTTCCGAATACGAAGGCTTCCAAAGCGGATTTCGGCATTGGCTGTGTATAGTAGAATCCCTGTGCAATATCGCAGCCGATACCGGTTAAAAAGTCAACTTCTTCCTGCGTTTCTACGCATTCCGCAATAACCGGAAAGTTCAGTGATTTTGCAAGGTCTATCATGGTTTTCATGGTATTCTGTTTCTGTGGCGTTAAGTCACCTAAAAAAGTGCGGCTGAGCTTCAGTACGTCAAATTTCAGGGTTTCCAATGTGCTGATGGAGGAATATCCGGTACCAAAATCAGAAAGTGCCACTTTTATGCCAATTTCTTTTAATTGTTCAATCATATCGCGGATAAAGGTAAGGTCATCTACGGTAGAAGCTTCCGTGAGTTCAATTTCAATCTGGCTGGGATCAATGTTGTATTTTGTCATGGTGTCCCGCAGAAATCCGATCAAATTCGTCTGGTAAAGCTCCACACGCGAAAGATTGACCGAAACATGCATACGCCGGTTGCGTTTCTGCCAGTCTTGCAAGTCGCGGCAGACCTGTTCAAAGGCAAACCGCCCGATCAGGTAAATCAATCCCGACTTTTCCGCAATCGGAATAAAATACGAAGGGCTGATAAATCCTTTTTTCGGATGTTTCCAGCGCAGCAGCGCTTCCATTCCCACGATTTCTCCGGTTTTAAAGGAAAGCTGCGGCTGATAGTAAATTTGAAGCTCGTGACGGTCGAGCGCACATTCCAAATCCGCCTGTGTTTGGGCTTCTTCGGTTGCCAGTCCCTGCAGGTTCTGGTCAAAGTAGGCAAATTGGATGTTATCATTCTTTTTCACCATCTTGCGGGTTAAGCTTGCACCGTCCACACAAGTGCGGATATCGGTCTTAGCGTCGGCGGAAATATAGATTCCAAAACTGGGCTTCAAATTAATATACAATCCCGCTATGCAGATGTTGCCCATCTGCTCATTGATAGTCTGAATTAAAAGCTTTAAACTGTTGTCTCCCCGTTTTGCCTTGAGAAAGACAAGAAAGGTATCGGCTGCCATTCGGCAATAAATTCCGTCGTTGCCAAGCGCCTTTTTCAGTGAATCCGCAATATAAATTAACGCTTTATCACCAAACGCATAACCGAATGTATCGTTAATCATTCGAAAATGGTCAATGTCAAAGGAAATGACGGCAAAGGAAGCGTTCGGTTCCGCCTTCCTTGTTTCGTCACAGTCCAAACAGAATTTTTGATAATTGCGGGTGCCGGTAAGGGAATCCCGATATGCAAGGTCATAAAGGCTTTGTGTTCGTTTTGCGGTCCTTCTTATATACAGCAAAAACACTAGAATCAGTATGGCCAGCAAATCCGCACAGACAATCAGCTCGATGGTCAGCACGCGGTTCACGTCACTTAAAGATGTCGGTATCAGCATGCCGATCGCCAGTCCGGCAAGCAGGCAAACCACAGAAACACATACGATCGCTGCTTTTGCCGCCGATGATTTCTTCATACATATCCCCTCCATAATATAACAGCTCTTATAATTAGAATACCACAATTTTCTATTTTATTCAAGTAATATTACTCAAAAATATGCATAAAATAATAATAAGTTGTATAAAATCACTAGTTTTTAGTGGAATTAATGGACTAAGGTAACGCTTACTCAAAGCAGATTTCAAAAAATAAAGCACCGATGAGTAAATTTTACTTACCGGTGCTTTTCATTTCTATATGCAAAATAGATTAGATAGACGGCCTACTTGGTTTCTTCTTCGTTGTTCGGCTGCTCTTCCAGTATGTTTTTCACTATCAGAAGTTTCGTAATGCGCCGATCTTCCACGTCCTCAACGGTAAGATCCAGATTCTCAAAGGTAACCGTCGGATGCTCACCCGGCTTTGGTATGCGGCCAAGCATTTCCACGACAAAACCGGCAATGGTGTCATAGTCGCCTTCCGGCAGTTCAATGCCGACAAGGTCCGATATTTCATCAATGGCGGTGGAACCGTCTACGGTAAACGCATTGTCGCTAACTTTATAGATTTCTTCTTCCTCATGGTCATATTCATCCTGAATATTGCCCACGATGGCTTCCAGCAAGTCTTCCATGGTAATGATGCCTTCGGTCCCGCCGTATTCATCCACAATGATGGCAATCTGAGTTTTGTGCTCGGTCATTTCCGAAAACAGCTCACTGCAATGCTTGCTTTCAGGAACAAAATAAGCGGCGCGCATGATATCGGTGATCTTTATGTCGTTGTTTACCTGGCTGCCCACGTATTTGAGCAGGTCCTTTACGTATACAACACCGAGAATGGTATCCAAATCCTCATGGTAAACCGGAATGCGGGAATATCCCTCCTGAATGGCAAGCTGCACCACGTCCTGAATGCTGCTGGTATCTTCCACCGCGGAAACATCGGTGCGGTGTGTCATGATTTCATTGATTGTGGTATCGTTAAAATCAAAGATATTCGCAATCATGTCCTTGGCATTTTCTCCGATTACCCCTTTTTCTTCACCGGCATCCACCATCATCAGAATTTCTTCTTCCGTAACGGTTTCTTCCGAAGAATTCGGGTCAAACCCCAAAAGCTTCAGCACCACATTCGTAGAAAATGTTAAAAAGGAAATGAACGGGCTGAATGTCTTAGCGGTTCCGTTTAAAATGCCCACAAATTTAAAAGAAAGAGCTTCCGCTTTTTGCATGGCGATCTTTTTGGGAACCAGTTCGCCCAATACCAGCGAAAAATACGACAGCAGCAGCGTGATGACAACAGTCGAAATGCCTGCCGCCACCGAGCGGCTGACCGGTAAAAAGGCGAGGTGATCCGCCAGTTGTTCCGAAAAACTCTGGGAAGCCACAGCGGATGATAAAAACCCGGAAATCGTAATGCCGATTTGGATGGTGGATAAAAACCGGCTGGAGCTTTTTGTGAGTTTTAATATGCTGGCGGCTTTCTTGTTTCCGTCTTCTGCCATTTTGCGTATCTTGTTGTCGTTCAGTGTGATAATCGCGATTTCAGAGGCGGAAAAAAATGCGTTCACTAAAATTAACAGAAACAAAAGAAGTACCGATACGAACGAGTTCGGCTGAGTGATTGCCGCGGCAGGCTGCTGTGCGGACAGAAATGAAAAAATAAAGTTTCCCTCAGGTTCGGGAGGCATGGAGTGTTCCCCTTTCAATTTATGAATCGTTGACTTAAAATATATAGTTCTATTCTTCACTATTTTAGCTTATTATTCATTCATATGTCAAATATCTTTTGCTATATGTGTGCTTTTCTTAGAAAGAGTATGCATGGAAAAAAATAAGATAGGCAATACTATAAAGCTTTCTATGCGGTGACATCGCCTGAAATGGCCCAAAAACGGATTTTTTCTGTCCACGGGAGAATCCGTAAGAAAATAAATGGGAAAGCCCCTTGTTTCGCCTTTCTTCTTAGGAGAAACGCGATATATTCAGATTGGTGCAGTTTTACCAAGCGCGGTACCAATCATAAATTCATCATCCTTAAAGGAGGAAAATAAAAAATGGCAAGACAAATGAAAACGATGGACGGCAATAACGCCGCCGCGCATGTATCGTATGCGTTCACAGACGTTTCCGCCATCTATCCGATTACTCCGTCATCCGTCATGGCAGATGAAACGGACAAGTATGCCGCCGGCGGCAGGAAGAATCTGTTCGGCAGAGAAGTGAAGGTTATCGAAATGCAGTCCGAGGCGGGTGCGGCGGGCGCGGTACACGGCTCATTAGCGGCGGGTGCGCTCACCACTACTTACACCGCTTCTCAGGGCTTGCTCTTGATGATCCCGAATATGTATAAGATGGCGGGCGAATTACTGCCGAGCGTTATTCACGTTTCGGCACGTGCCATCACGAGCCACGCACTAAACATTTTTGGCGACCATTCCGATATTTATGCATGCCGTCAGACAGGCTATGCCATGCTTTGCTCCAACAGTCCGCAGGAGGTCATGGATTTGGCTGCGGTTGCGCATTTGTCTGCCATTAAAGGCCGTGTGCCTTTCCTCCATTTTTTTGACGGCTTCCGCACCTCCCACGAAGTGCAGAAGGTTGCCACATGGGATTATAAAGATCTCGGCGAAATGCTCGACTGGGAGGCGGTGGACGCGTTTCGGCGCCGTTCGCTGAACCCGGAGCACCCGGTCATTCGCGGTACGGCACAGAACGACGATATCTTCTTTCAGGCGCGAGAGGCCTGCAACCCGTATTATGACGCGATTCCCGGCGTTGTGATGGATTACATGAACAAAATCAACGCGCGGATTGGTACGGATTATAAGCCGTTCAATTATTACGGCGCGGCGGATGCCGAAAAAGTGATTATTGCAATGGGCTCTGTCTGCGAGGCGGCGGAAGAGGTGGTCGATTACCTGAACGCGGCGGGGGACAAGGTCGGTGTGGTAAAGGTTCGGCTGTACCGGCCTTTTGTTGCAAAGTATCTGCTGGATGTACTCCCCGCAACGGTGAAAAAAATCAGTGTGCTTGACCGTACCAAAGAACCCGGTTCCATCGGGGAACCGCTCTTCCTGGATGTTTTGGCGGCGCTTTCCGGTTCTTCTTTCGGCAGTGCAACTGTATGCGGCGGCCGGTATGGCTTAGGTTCCAAAGATACCACGCCCGGTCAGCTTGTCGCCGTTTTCCGCAACATGGAGAGTGACGTGCCGAAAAAACGCTTCACCATCGGTATTGACGATGATGTTACCCATCTTTCACTGCAAATCAAAGAAAATCCGGATACCACCCCAGCCGGAACGCATTCCTGCAAATTCTGGGGCCTTGGCGCGGACGGTACGGTTGGTGCAAATAAAAACTCCATCAAAATTATCGGCGATCATACCGATATGTACGCGCAGGGCTATTTTGCCTATGATTCGAAAAAGTCCGGCGGCTTAACGGTTTCTCATCTGCGTTTTGGCAATAAGCCGATCAAATCTACCTACTACATCAGTCAGGCGGATTTTGTTGCCTGCCACAACCCTTCCTATGTGGACAAATACGACATTGTGGAGGATTTGAAAAAGGGCGGCAGTTTCCTTTTAAACTGTCCGTGGGATGCGGAAGAACTGGACAAGCGGCTTCCGGGCAAAATGAAGCGGTATATTGCGGAAAATGATATTCACTTCTACACCATCGACGGTATTCAAATCGGCAAGGAGCTTGGTTTGGGCGGACGCATCAACACCATCCTGCAGGCCGCGTTCTTTAAAATCGCGAATATCATCCCGACAGATCAGGCCGTTCAGTTTATGAAAGACGCCGCGACCAAATCCTATGGCAAAAAGGGCGAAAAGATTGTTGCCATGAACCATGCGGCGATTGAACGCGGGGTTCAGGATGTCCGCGAGATTGCGGTTCCGGAATCGTGGAAGTGCGCGTCCGATGACAGGGAACCGGAAAAAGTGACCGGCAGCCGAAAAGATTTGGTCGATTATGTCAACAACATTTTAAATCCGGTCAACGCGTACCGGGGCAACAAACTGCCGGTTTCCACCTTTGCGGCGGATGGCACCGCCCCGCAGGGCTCCGCTTCGTATGAAAAGCGCGGCATTGCGGTTGACGTTCCCAAATGGATACCCGAGAACTGCATCCAATGTACCTTCTGTTCCTATGTTTGTCCTCATGCCGTCATCCGTCCGGCAGCCATGACAGAGGAAGAACTGTCGAAAGCTCCGCAAGGCACAAAGAGCAAGGATATGACCGGTGTGCCGGGTATGAAATTTGCGATTACTGTTTCTGCTTTGGACTGTACAGGCTGCGGTTCCTGTGCGCAGGTCTGTCCGGGTACAAAAGGGGAAAAAGCACTCGTCATGAGGCCGATTGATTCCCAGCTCCCGCAGCAGGAAGTGTTTAACTACGCCAGAACACTTGTCCAAAGGCCGGAAATTACAGAGAAGTTTAAAGAAACCACCATTAAGGGCAGTCAATTTAAACAGCCGCTGCTCGAATTTTCCGGCGCATGTGCGGGCTGCGGCGAAACACCTTATGCCAAGCTGGCCACCCAGCTTTTCGGTGACCGGATGTTCATTGCGAACGCAACCGGCTGTTCCTCCATCTGGGGCGGCTCCGCGCCGGCTACACCGTATACCGTCAACTGGAAGGGGCATGGTCCCGCGTGGGCAAACTCCCTGTTTGAGGATAACGCGGAGTTTGGTTTCGGCATGGCGCTTGGTCAAAACGCGATTCGCAGCAGATTAGCCGAGTATGTACAGACAATCGCGGAAAGCGGAGCGGCTTCGGACACATTGAAGAACGCCTGCAAAACGTATCTGGAAACCTTCACCGACAGTCGGGCAAACCGTGCGGCAGCCGATACGCTGATTTCCGAACTCGAATCGGTGCAGAACGGAGCCGGAGAACTTGCGGCACTTGCAAAGAAAACGTTAACGGACAAAGACTGTTTGGCAAAGAAATCTATCTGGATTTTCGGCGGTGACGGCTGGGCATACGATATCGGTTTTGGCGGTCTTGACCATGTAATCGCTTCCGGTGAAAATGTCAACATCCTTGTTTTTGATACCGAAGTTTACTCCAATACAGGCGGGCAGGCATCCAAAGCAACGCCGATCGGTTCCGTCGCACAGTTTGCCGCCGCGGGCAAAGGAACCAAGAAAAAAGATCTTGCCGCTATCGCCATGAGCTACGGATATGTGTATGTCGCGCAGATCGCCATGGGCGCGGATTACAACCAGTGCCTCAAAGCATTCCATGAAGCCGAAAGCTACAACGGCCCATCCATCATCATCGCGTATGCTCCCTGTATCAACCACGGCATTAAGGGCGGTATGGGCGTTTCTATGACGGAAGAGAAAAAGGCTGTTGCGGCCGGATACTGGAACAATTTCCGCTATGACCCGCGTCTTGCGGAGCAGGGAAAGAATCCGTTTACGCTCGACAGCAAGGCACCGTCCGAAAGCTACCGCGACTTTATCATGGGTGAGGTTCGCTACAATTCTCTCACCCGTGCGTTCCCGGAGCGTGCGGAAGAATTGTTTGGCAAAGCGGAAAAAGTCGCCGCCGAAAAGTATGAACAGCTTGAGAAGCTTGCAAAGGGCGTTCAAAAATAACGAATCCCCAATAAATGTTTGGATAAAAATTTGCATCCGGCCCATATACGGTAAGGCTATGATTTGAGCTTCGTATAAGAAAAAACTCCTCCCACACAGGTGCAACGCTGAAGATTTTCATCGTTCCTGTGGGAGGAGCTTTTCTTGCCTATAAATGAATTTCTTGACAAGTCTTTCACAATCTATTGACATCATAAAATCGCGTGATACAATATATAGTACATAACTTTTGATTACAGACAATGTTTAGAGTATGGGGGAGCAGCTTGAAAGGGACTAAGCTGCCAAAAATGAAAGGATGGTTGTAAAATTGGATATTTCACAGAATGCGCTGACGGTATTGGAGCGGCGCTATTTCATCAAGGATGCGGACGGGAAAACAACAGAAAACGTGGAACAGCTTTTTAAGCGTGTGGCAAACGCTATCGCGGCATCGGATGCTTTGCACGATAAAAATGCAAATGTGAAGAAAACCTCCCAAATCTTTTATGATATGATGACAAACCTCGAATTCCTGCCGAATTCACCCACTTTGATGAACGCGGGGCGCCCGTTGGGGCAGCTTTCCGCCTGCTTCGTCCTGCCGGTGGAGGATACCATGGAGGACATTTTTGAGGCCATCAAGCAGGCCGCACTCATCCATAAATCGGGCGGCGGCACCGGATTTTCTTTTTCACGCCTGCGTCAGACGGGCAGCACGGTAAACTCTACCGGCGGCGTGGCTTCCGGCCCCATCAGCTTTATGAAAGTGTTTAACATGGCAACCGAGGCGGTCAAGCAAGGCGGCACACGGCGCGGCGCCAACATGGGTATTTTGCGTGTGGATCATCCCGACATTTTGGATTTTATTGACTGCAAGAACAACAACAACGAAATCAACAACTTTAATATTTCGGTTGGACTTACCGAAAAGTTTATGCGCGCGGTGGAAAACAACGAGGATTATGATTTGATCGACCCGCACACCAAAGAACCGGTAGCACAGCTTCACGCGCGCGAGGTGTTCGATAAAATCGTCGATGCCGCGTGGCATAACGGCGAGCCGGGCATTATCTTTTTGGATAGGCTGAACCGCGATAATATCGTGCCGGCGCAGGGCAAAATCGAATCCACCAACCCCTGCGGGGAGCAGCCGCTGCTGCCTTATGAATCCTGCAATCTGGGTTCCATCAATCTCACCAAGATGCTCAAAGCGGCGGGTGACGGGTATGAAATTGACTGGGACAAGCTGAAACGAACCGTCAAGAACGCGGTGCATTTTTTAGATAACGTTATTGACGCGAATAAGTATCCCCTTGAAAAGATTGACCATGTCACCAAGCAGACGCGCAAAATCGGTCTGGGTGTTATGGGCTGGGCAGACATGCTGCTTCTGCTTGGCATTCCGTACAATTCCGACGAAGCGATTGCGCTGGGCGAGAAGGTAATGAAATTCATCACTGAAAACGGTCGGGAAGAAAGCGCCGAGCTTGCCAAAACGCGCGGCACGTTCCCGCTGTTCAAAGAAAGCATTCTGCCGCAGGAAACCCCGCAGCGCAACGGCACCATCACGACCATTGCCCCTACAGGCACGCTGTCAATTCTGGCGGGCTGTTCCTCAGGTGTGGAGCCGGTGTTTGGCTATGTGTTCATCCGCAACATCATGGACGGCACGCAGATGATTGAAGTGAATCCGATTTTAAAAACCGAGCTGACCAAGCGCGGCCTGTACTCCGACGAACTGATGAAGCGCATCGCCAAAGAGGGTACGGTGGCACATATCGCCGAGATACCGGAAGATATTCGCCGCGTGTTTGTTTCCGCGCACGATATCACGCCGGAATATCATATCCGCATGCAGGCGGCATTCCAGAAGGGAACCGACAACGCTGTTTCCAAGACCGTCAATTTTGGCCATGATGCCACGCGCGAAGAAGTCGCCGAGGTGTACACGCTGGCGTTCCGTCTTGACTGTAAGGGTGTTACCATCTACCGCGACGGCAGCCGCAGTGAGCAGGTGCTGAATATCGGCAAGGTGAAAAAAGAGGGCGAGTCCGACACGGCACAGGAAGAATCCGCCGTGCAGAGTATTACGCCCCGCCCGCGCCCGGATATTGTGCAGGGCATTACCGAACGCGTGCAAATCGGCTGCGGCAATTTGTATGTGACGGTCAATTATGACGATCAGGGTATCTGTGAAATCTTCACCAGTACGGGCAAAGCCGGCGGCTGCCCGTCACAGTCCGAAGCAACGGCACGGCTTGCCTCCATCGCGCTGCGTTCCGGCATGGATGTTCAGTCGATTGTCGCACAGCTCAAAGGAATCCGCTGCCCGTCCACCATCCGTCAGCATGGTTTGAAATGCACCTCCTGCCCGGATGCGATTGCTAAGACGATTGAAAAAGTGTATAAGAAGCAGGTGGAACTCGGCAACTGGCAGCTTCCCGCCACGCTGGTCAAGCCGGAACAGCCAAAACAGGAGGAAAACGCGGTCGCCGGAAACATGCATTTTTGTCCGGAATGCGGAACCAAATTGGAGCATGAGGGCGGATGCGTCATCTGCCGCCAGTGCGGTTACTCCAAGTGCAATTAAATAATTAAAAATAATTTCAGGCAGCCATAAAATGTTCGCACATTTTGGCTGCCTTTTTGATACAATACGGTATGTGCAAGTAAGTGGTTTGTAGTAAGGAGAATGTATGGGTAAAAATGAAATCCGGTTAAGAAGTTCAAAGCGGTTTGATTTACAGCGAAAAGTCGTTTCGCACATGACATCCGAGTCATGGAAAAACATCCCCCACGTTTCATACTTGTATGAGCCGGATGTCACCGGATTTTATGAGGAATTTATGGCACTAGCCGGAGGAAAACGCGCTTCTGGGCAAAGTTTATCCTTCAATACCATTATGCTCCGCGTGATTGTGGAAGGCTTAAAAGCCGCACCCGAACTGAATGCCATTTTGGAATACTGCCACCGCAAGGGGGAAGGCACCGTTCATGTTTGTGACTCGATTAACATTGCTGTGCCGTGGCTTCTGCCGGACGGCAGAATCATCACGCCGGTGCTTGCCGATGTGCAGGCTATAACGCTCGCGGAGCTTTCCGCCGCTGTTTCCGTGCTGGGCGAAAAAATCAGCAACACAAATATTGACGAAATGCTGTATCAGGCGGTTGTGGCGGATACCGTTACCGAACTGAAAAAGTTTCATCTGAATATATTCCAACGAATTTTGGCGGCAAAGGTCAGTTTTCATCCGCTCAGGGGGCTTCGCGGCAAGGCGAAAAAGGAATATTACCGTGAACCACAGGAACACCGCCTTTCGGAGCGTAACCTTATCAGCGCCACCGTTACGGTGTCTAATATCGGTTCACTTTACAAAGAGCAGAAAGGCTGTTTCGGCATTCTGGAGATTATCCCTCCGCAGATTTTCGCGGTGGGGCTGGGCGCGGTTCAGGAAAAACCGGGAGTTTATGTAAACAAAATCGGAGAAAAAGAAATTGGCATCCGCAAGGTTCTGCCGATGTGCTTGGCGTTTGACCACCGCGCCGTGGACTTTAACACGCTTGTTCCGTTTTTGAAAAAACTCGATGAAATATTCGCGAATCCGCAAATTATCCATACGTGGTAATCGGTATTACACTAAAGGTGAATATTGCATCAGCGACAGGCAGACCTATGGGTGGAACCACGGGGCTGTCTGTTTTTGTTTTGTGGGGCAGGGGTAGGGCGGCTTCGCTGCCCGCATTTTTGTAACAATGTTCGACTTTGATAGAATAGAATTATTATTGTTCATAATTTTTAATATTATATTTATCAATATTAATTAATCTGTATTTCAGACATAATAACTTGTATGTTAGACATATTGTATTGACAATTCATAATAATAATAATATGATTCTATCATAAAAATTTTGTTGTAGCGGTCAAAATGGTAAAACATATGCACCGGCGCGCAGATGCAAATATCGTGCCATTTGATATAATATTTAAGGAGGCTAACTATTAAAAGTCAAGCCTAAAAGTGAAAAAGGCACTCGCGTTAGACCGCTGTAAATTAGAATAAGGAAAATAGAGAAATGAGTATAACAAAAAGAGCGTCGCTGTAGGCGCTCAAAAAAAGAATGCTTAGAAAATTAAGCGGCGAGGTTGTATGACTGTTTGGATTTTTCCAA
>JAEWYE010000054.1 GCA_023458755.1 Bacillota bacterium
TTGCGGCTACCACTTTCAGCTGGGCAAGCAAGGACGCCTGGGCAGGTCAGGTTATCTTCAGGAACAATAAATTTTATTACTACGTACCTGTAACCAGAAAAACCGGCGGATATGCACTGGGTGTTGCTGTATCCGATAGTCCAACAGGTCCGTTTAAGGATGCTCTGGGGAAACCTTTAGTAACCAATAGCGGAGGCTCTGATATTGACCCAACCGTATATATCGACGACAACGGACAGGCTTACCTTTATTGGGGGAATGGAAATCTTTGGTATGTTAAGTTAAATCAGGACATGATTTCTTACTCCGGCAGTGTCGTTCAGGTATCACCGAAGCCATCGGGCTACATAGAAGGTCCGTGGTTCTATAAACGTAATAATTTGTATTATATGGTATATGCAGGCATGGGTTCGAATGGTGAAAACTTACAGTATGCCACAAGCAGCAGTCCTACCGGACCATGGTCATCCAAAGGCGAAATCATGCCTTCAAAAAACAGCTTTACAAACCATCCGGGCATAACGGATTATAAAGGAAATTCTTATTTCTTTTATCATACAGGTAATCTGCCAGGAGGCGGAAGTTATCATCGTTCCGTAGGTGTTGAGCAATTCAAGTACAATGCTGATGGTACAATCCCAACTATTCCTATAACTCAAGCCGGACCTGCTCAGGTTCAATACCTCAATCCATTTGTACAAAACGAGGCTGAAACAATTTGCTGGGAATCCGGAATAGAAACAGAAACCTGCAGCGAAGGTGGAATGGATGTAGGCTTTATTGAAAACGGTGATTATATAAAAGTTAAAGGTGTAGATTTTGGAACTGGAGCAGCATCCTTTGTTGCAAGAGTTGCTTCAGCAACAAGCGGCGGTAATATAGAACTAAGACTAGACAGTCCTACAGGTACACTTGTGGGAACTTGTGCAGTCAGTGAAACAGGTGATTGGCAGACATATGCTGATAAGTCCTGTAAAGTAAGCGGTGCAGAGGGAGTTCATGACTTGTATCTGAAGTTTACTGGTGGAAGCGGTTATCTTTTTAATTTCAATTGGTGGAAATTTGAAAAAAGCGGATCAACTACAATTGTCGGAGACCTCAATGGAGATGACTGTGTAGATGCAACGGATTATGCATTGCTGAAGAAATATATTTTAGGATTAATTACTGATTTCCCGGTAGATAACGACATTGAAGCAGGAGATTTAAATAAGGACGGAGCTATTGATGCACTAGATTGTGCTACCTTCAAAAAACTTCTATTAGGGATCGTTTAAAACAACCTTTAAAACTATTTGAATTTGTAAAATTGGTCAAGGAGGCAAATATGTTAAAAACTATGAGTAGACTTCTGCCATTCTTATTTATATTTTCACTTATATTCAGTGTACAAATACCAGTTTCTGCAGCAAACGTTGAACTCCTAAAGCAGTTCGACATGGAACAAGTAAAAATTACAGATACATATTATGTGAACGCATTTAATAAAGAAGTTGCCTATTTACGGGCAATTGATCCAAATCGTTTGTTGGTGGGTTTTAAGAAAGCAGCAGGCTTATCAACAACTTATAGCTATTATGGAGGGTGGGAAAACAACACCCTGATTCAAGGCCATACCATGGGGCATTACATGTCGGCACTTGCTCAGGCTTATAAAAACACCAAATCTGATCCTACAGTAAATGCCGATCTGAAAAGCCGTATCGATTTGATTATTTCCGAATTGCTGGCTTGCCAGAATAAAAACGGCAATGGATACTTGTTCGCAACCCCGGCTACACAATTTGATGTTATTGAAGGAAAGGCTTCAGGTTCAAGCTGGGTGCCGTGGTATACCATGCACAAAATCATGTCAGGCCTTCTTGACGTTTACAAATTTGAAGGTAACCAAACTGCATTAACAATAGCAACAAATCTTGGAAATTGGATTTACAAAAGAGTAAACGCCTGGGATTCTGCAACACAGTCAAGGGTATTGGGTGTTGAGTATGGAGGAATGAATGATTGTCTCTATGAATTGTATAAGCTGACTGGCAACAGCAACCACTTGGCAGCAGCACATAAATTCGACGAAACCTCACTATTTAATACCATCGCTGCCGGTACAAACGTTTTACCCGGAAAACATGCCAATACAACTATCCCAAAATTCATCGGTGCCTTGAACCGTTATCGCACGATGGGAACAGCAGAATCGTCATACTTAACAGCGGCACAACAGTTTTGGAATATAGTATTGAAAGACCATACATACGTAACAGGTGGTAACAGTGAAGATGAACATTTCAGAGCAGCAGGCAAGCTGGATGCATACAGGGATAATGTAAATAATGAAACCTGTAATGTCAATAATATGCTGAAGCTGACCCGAGAGCTATTCAAGGTAACGGGTGACGTTAAATATGCAGATTACTATGAGAATGCATTGATAAACGAGATTATGGCTTCTCAGAATCCTGAAACCGGAATGGCTACATACTTCAAGGCTATGGGAACGGGCTATTTCAAGGTATTTAGTTCCCAATTCGACCATTTCTGGTGCTGTACGGGAACGGGGATGGAAAATTTCACAAAGCTTAATGACAGTTTGTACTATAATAATGGTTCAGATTTGTATGTAAACATGTATGTGAGCTCTACCCTGAACTGGAACGAAAAGGGTCTCTCATTGACACAACAGGCCAATCTACCGTTATCAGATAAAGTAACCTTTACTATCAATGACGCACCATCATCAGAATTAAAAATTAAATTCAGGTCACCGTCTTGGATTGCAGCAGGACAAACTGCTACGGTCAAGGTTAACGGTACGCCTATTAATATTGCTCAGTCAAATGGCTATCTTGATATCAACAGAGTTTGGCAGGCAGGAGATACAGTTGAGTTGACCCTGCCTACCGAAGTAAAGGTTTCCAGACTGACTGACAATCCCAATGCCGTAGCCTTTACGTATGGCCCAATAGTATTGAGTGCAGGTCTTGGAACTGAAAGCATGACAACTCAATCACATGGGGTTCAGGTATTAAAAGCAACCAAAAACGTGACTATCAAAGATACAATTAATATTAATACCACTGCCAGTCCCAGCATTGATAACTGGCTTGCCAATATTAAGAACAATTTGGTTAGAACGCCGGGGAAACTGGAATTTACATTGAGAAATACCGACGAGGATTACCATTTGGTATTTACACCCCATTATCAAAGATACAAGGATAGGTACGGTATCTATTTCAAGCTGGGAACATATGTGGGTACACAACCCTCAGACAATTTGCTTGCCAATCCGGATATGGAGTCAGGGAACACCACAGGCTGGACTGTGAATGGTGCGGGTACAATTGCCACTTCAACAGTGCAAAAGCACTCAGGTGGCTATAGTCTTCTGCATACAGGTAGGACAGGAGCCTGGAATGGGCCTATTCAGAGTATTACAACAAGAGTTCAGAATGGTAACACGTATGCTTGTTCCGGATGGGTTAGATTGGATAACACTGAGAGTGCACCGGTAACAATGACTATAAGGAAAACAGACGACAACGGAACTTCTTATACCAACATTGCAACCGCAACCGGAAGTAATAGCTCCTGGGTTCAATTGTCGGGTAACTACACTTTAGATGTTACAGGTACACTGACTGACCTTAGTATATATTTCGAAGGACCTGACAGCGGAACCAATTTATACGTGGATGATGCTTCAGTGAAAATTTTCTCCACCGAAGGTCAAGTGAAGCATGGGGATGTTAACGGGGACGGCACTATAGATACAATTGATTATGCACTATTAAAGCAGTTTTTATTGGGTGCTGAGGTCACAATTGATTCTTCAGCAGCCGATTTGGACGGCGATGAAGCCGTAACGGCAATGGATTTTGCAGTATTAAAGAAGTATTTGCTTGGGCAAATAACAGAGCTTTAAAAAAATAAAATTTGGAGGGATATAATATTATGAAAAAAGTTCGTGCGATCGTTTCTCTTGTCCTTTTGGGGCTTACATTTACTATAGTAATGGCTCTGAATACCGGGGCATGGAATAACAGTCTTGCAAAAACACCACCGATGGGATGGAACAGTTGGAATATCTTCCACGGAGATATTAACGAAACTAAGATTAAACAAATTGCCGACACAATGGTAAGTTCAGGAATGAAGGATGCAGGCTATGTATACCTGAATCTGGATGATAACTGGATGGCAAATCCGGCACGTGATTCCAACGGGAACCTACGAGCTGATCCTACACGTTTTCCAAACGGGATTAAGGCTTTAGCGGATTACGTACACGCAAAAGGTCTAAAACTGGGAATATACGGATGTCGTGGTACCATGACCTGTATGAATGTTCCTCAAAGCGGAAGCAAGGGTTATGAGGACAAAGATGCAAAGACATTTGCTTCATGGGGAATTGATTACCTTAAATATGATAACTGCAATATACCAAACGGAAGTGACATGAAGACCGATTACCAGAAAATGCAGACCGCTCTTGCAAATTGCGGAAGACCAATCGTATTCAGCATATGTGCGTGGGGATATCAGAGTTGGATGCCTGCAACAGGTAATTTATGGCGTACTACCGGTGATATTGCTGATAAGTGGGATAACGGAAACGAATGGTTCAAAGGAATTATAAATGCAATTGATGGTAATGCCCAATATGCAAGTTCAGCTGCTCCCGGAGCATGGAATGACCCAGATATGCTTGAAATCGGTAACGGTGGCTGTACAACAGAGGAATACCGTACACAGATGAGCATGTGGAGTATGATGGCGTCACCACTTATTGCAGGTAATGACATCAGGACCATGTCTCAAACCACAAAGGATATTTTAATGAATAAGGAAGTAATAGCAATAGACCAGGACGCTGCCGGAATTCAAGGAAAAAGAGTTAAAAGTGCAAATGGCCAGGAGATTTGGGTAAAGCCTCTGGGAACAAATGGAACAACTAAGGCTGTTGCTTTACTTAACAGGAATTCAGCAACTTCCAATATTACAGTTAATTGGTCAGATATAGGTGTTAGTGGAAGTGTTACAGTCAGAGATTTGTGGGCTAAAGCTGACAAAGGCAGTTTTACGGGCTCATATACAGCATCAGTTCCTTCACATGGAACAGTTTTGCTTAAGATATCCACTGAACCACCAGCACCCATTGATGCAACCAAGCAAATAGAAGCAGAGAGCTACAGCAATCAGTCAGGAATCCAGACAGAAACCTGTACTGAAGGTGGAGAAGATGTAGCATACATAGAAAACGGTGACTATACTGTTTACAACAATGTAGATTTCGGAAATGGTGTCGGAGGTTTCCAAGCAAGAGTATCGAGTGAAACCAGTGGAGGTAATATTGAAATAAGACTTGACAGTGCTACAGGTACTCTGGTAGGAACATGTCCTGTTGCTGCAAGCGGAGATTGGCAGACTTTTACTGACGCAAAATGTACTGTCAGTGGGGCAACAGGAAAACATGATGTATACCTTGTATTTAAAGGAGACAGCGGTTATTTATTCAATCTTAATTGGTTCACATTTACTCCAGGAAGTGTCAATACTGGAATATTGGGTGATTTGAATTCCGACGATCAAGTAGACGCAATAGACTTACAGTTAATGAAAAAGTATCTTTTGGGATTAGGAGAAATTGAAAATCCTAAGCTTGCTGATTTGGATGCCAACGGAGACATCAATGCAATAGATTTTTCTCTGCTGAAACAATTCTTACTTGGTATCAGTACCAGTTTTCCGGCGCAGGGTGCAGCATAATTTAGAGATATTCTAAGAGGAGTTTGAAAAATGAAAAGAAAGATTTTATCTATTCTTTTACTTGTCACTATGACTACAGCAATGTTGTCAACTTCACTAATGAGTACTGTTTCAGCCGCAGATGCGGACTTTGTGCTGGATGGGAATAATATCAAGGCCGGTAACGTTAATGGTCTCACATTTAAGGGATTCGGCGTACTCAGCGGCAACAGTTCAAGTGCGTTGTTGATGGATTACAAGACGGAACATCCTGAGAAATACGCAGAATTGCTGCAGATTCTGTTCGGTGGGAAAAATCCAATTATGACACATGTCAAAATTGAGATGGGTAACGATCGCAACAACTCCACCGGGCCGGATCCCTCCACAATGCGTTGGGAAACTGAGACGGCTAATGTCAAAAGGCACCCGGGATTTCAACTGGCTGCTGATGCCAAAAAGGTGAATCCGGGACTTAAAGTCAGCATATTACGCTGGAATGCCCCCGGTTGGGCAAATAGCAATGATAAGATTTATACATGGTATAAGAACACTATATTAGCAGCATATCGTCAATATGGTTACATGGTTGATTACGTGAACCCGGGGGTCAATGAACAAACACCTGATTTGACATGGACTAAACAATACGCCCAGCGTATCAAAACAGATAGTACGGGCTTTAACAATGACCAAGAGCGGGCACTTTACAACAAAATAAAAGTGGTGATTTCAGATGAGGTTTCCGTCGGTTCCTTCGGGGATGATATGGTGAGTGATTCTACGCTTCGTGATGCCGTGTCAGTTGCAGCATATCACTATAACACCGATGACAACAGCTTAGGAAGTTTCAAGCAGCTTGCCGAAGCCTATGACAAAGAGGTATGGAATAGTGAAGCACAGGCCACTTTTAGTAATTCGTCCTTTCGACCCAACAACAATATGAAAGATCCAACAGTAGCAGGAACCGGGTTAGGTGGTATAAATGGCCCCCTGGAAATGGGGAATACAGTTATTAAGGGGTTTGTAAATTCCAGGAGGACGCATTTTATCTATCAGCCAGCAATTGGGTCTTTCTATGAAGGTGGACAGTTTTCATTTAAAGAATTGTTATCTGCACGTGATCCTTGGTCTGGGTGGATGCATTACGATGCCGGACTTGTCATACTTCGTCATTTTAGCTGGTTTTCAAAGGCTGGCTGGGAAAATGAGAGCAATACCGCAGGTGTCTGGAGGGCTGTACCTCAGGCAAGTACCACAGGTGCAACGGGTACCAATCCGGTTAATGGGCGAAATGGCACTCCCAGTTATATGACACTAGCTTCTCCGGACAAGCATGATTTTTCAACTATCTTCGTTAATGATAGTGAATATTCTAAAACCTACACTTTTAAGACCATTAATATGGCTTATTCGGGGAACCCTTCTCTTGAAGTATGGGAAACTCGTGCAGCTGATAAGGGAGCAGCTTTTAATAGTAACTACATGAAGTACACCGGAACGGTTTCCACAAATAGCAGCGGAGTTTATACAGTAAACGTAAAACCTTATTCCGTTGTTACAGTTACAACATTAAGCAATAATGGAAAAGCTGAGTTCAATACTCCTCTTCCGGTGGAGGGTGAACGCAAAGTGCTGGATACAGACAAGACCGGTTCCATACAGGATACCAGAGATAACATTTTATATGCTGATAACTTTGATTATTCCGGCAAAACTGCTCCCGTCATAGCAGCGGGGGGAGAAATCTCAGGAACCCAAAGCTATATAGATTCACGAGGAGGCTCAAAAAGCGCTATTCCTCGCTATACCAGCGACAGAAACGGTGCATTTGAAGTGTATCTTCCTGACGGATCAAGCAATTATGTCCTTCGCCAACAGGTGGATCAATCCAGTATGGGGCTCGGAGGCACATGGAACAATGGTAATCCAATCACCGGTATTGGAGATAACCGTTGGTTGAACTATAAGGCAAGCGTAGATGTTTCATTTGAACACAACAGTACAGAGGGCGGTAACAATTATGCTGCAATCGGTGCCAGACAACAGGGCGGTGAAAATTCGCACTACTTAAATGGAACTCCTTATATACTGAAATTCTGGTTTGACGGGGGATGGTCGCTGCTAGTCAATGGAAGTTCCGTGGCAAATGGCAATGTGGCAAGCGGCTCGGGAGGAGTGAAAATAAGTGGTTTTAATACCGCTTATAATGCATGGCACAACATTTCACTAATGGTTGCAGACAACAAGGTGACTGCGTATCTGGACAACACTATCCTTTACACCTATACAGATTCCAGCCCAAGATTGTCTGGACGTATTGATTTGGCCAGTGGTTACTATAATACTCGTTTTGATAACTTAAAAGTAGAAACAATTGACGGGTATACACCTTACTACTCAGAAATGCTGGATAATTTGGAAATGTACGATTTGTCTTCTGTTCCTTCTACAAAGCTTGTTTACGGCGGTTCTTGGGCACATGAGAATGGCAAATCCATGTACAATTACCAACGATCACTTTCCACTAGCCAAGGAACAGGTGCTTCAATCCAGTACTCATTCACTGGCACCGGACTGGACATTCTTGGTGCCAACAACGGTTCTGCTAAGTTGGAGGTAACGGTTGATGGAGTAGTTGTTAATTCCTCAGGGAGTACCATGGTTTCAGGAAATTTGTACCAAACCTTTACGCTTCACGGCCTTGAGTACGGTAATCATACGGTTCGGTTGAAGGTGTTAAGTGGTACTCTGGTTGTAGATGCTGTTGGGGTTGTTGCAAACATTGCGGGTGCTCCAGAGGTGCCTGTTGAACAATCTGCGTATTCAAGGATTGAAGCAGAGAGTTACAGTAGCCAGTCAGGAATTCAGACTGAAACCTGTACCGAGGGTGGAAAAAATGTTGGGTATGTTGAAAACGGAGACTATGCAGTTTATAAAAATGTGGACTTCGGTAGTGGTGCTGAAGGCTTCACAGCAAGAGTAGCAAGTGCCGCCAGCGGAGGGAATATAGAAATCCGGCTAGACAGTGCTACGGGTCCGGTAATAGGTAGTTGTCCTGTTACCAGTACTGGCGATTGGCAGACATACACAGATGTAGATTGCGGAGTAAGCGAAGCCGCTGGAAAACATGACGTGTATCTTATTTTTAAAGGGGAAAGTGGATACTTGTTCAATATTAATTGGTTCATATTCAGTGAAAAGACTATCACTGGGAAATTGGGTGATATAAACTCCGACGGACAAGTAGATGCTATAGATTTACTGTTGCTAAAAAGGTATCTGCTAGGACTGGGAGAAATTGAAGACACCAAGCTGGCAGACTTGGATGCCAACGGAGATATCAATGCAATAGATTTTTCACTTATGAAACAATTTATACTGGGCACAATAACCGGCTTTCCGGGAGAAACACAATAATACTAGGGAGGTTTTTACGGTATGTGGGGAAAGAAAATTTTATGTATATTTCTTGTGACGGTATTAATGCTGACTATGACACCAATACCTCATCAGGCGGCAATGGCAGATACAGCAGGAATTAAGGAACTGAAAGGAACTGATATCTGCAACGGATTAAGAGGACAGAGTTTTAATGAAGGTTGGAAATTCAACAAAGGAGACGTAACCAATGGTCAGAGTATCAGCTTCAATGACGGTGGCTGGTCAGGGGTTACACTGCCTCACGATTGGAGCATATTTAATTCCTTTAATCAGTCTTCTGCAGCTGGTGGTGGAGGCGGATATTTGGACGGAGGAATCGGATGGTACAGGAAAACCTTTTCAATACCATCGGATTATACCGGCAAGAAGGTATTCATTGAATTCGACGGAGCATATATGAACAGCCAGGTATGGATTAATGGTACCTTGCTGGGAACTCGTCCGTATGGGTATTCCTCCTTTGAATATGATT
>JAEWYE010000055.1 GCA_023458755.1 Bacillota bacterium
ATACTTGGCTGGTAACGGCCCGGGACAATAGGAAGACGCCAACATGAATATTCCTCAATAGCTCAGCCGGTAGAGCATGCGACTGTTAATCGCAGGGTCGTTGGTTCGAGTCCAACTTGGGGAGCCAAATGAAAGACCGCCTAATTTAGGCGGTCTTTTTTTATTTATTTTAAATTCAACGATGCATCCAGTCATCGAATTCACATCATCTTCATTGCTTTTTTACGGCTTTCGCTTTATACTAATCTATAATGACTATCTGTCAAGCTAAGCATATGTGCATAATCTTATGGGATGTGCATTCTATACCTTAAATTCGTATAAAGGAGTAAATAAATGATAGGAATAATCGGTGCCATGTCTGTTGAGGTGGATGATCTAAAAACTTGCATGAGTGATGTAACCATCCAGACAATAAGCGGTATTGAATTTTATAAGGGTGAAATTCACGGCATAGAATGTGTGATTGCCAAATGTGGGGTTGGCAAGGTTTATGCTGCAATCTGTTCGCAAACTATGATATTACAGTATCACCCAAGTGTGATTATCAATACCGGTGTCGCCGGAGGAATTGGACCGGATATCCATATCGGAGATGTCGTGATATCAAGCGGCCTTGTGCAGCATGATATGGACACATCTGCTATTGGCGATGAAGTCGGACTAATCAGCGGAATGAATCTTGTTACGATTCCGGCTGTAACCGAGCTGGTTGATTTGGTTGCAGAAGTAGCTCGGTGTGTGTATGACGGTAAAGTGCATGTCGGCATTATTGCTACAGGCGACCAATTCATCGGTGACGCGAACAAACTCAATGAAATTGCAAACCGCTTTCACGCTTCCGCCTGTGAAATGGAGGGTGGGAGTATTGCCCATGTGTGTTATGTAAATCAAGTTGACTTTATTGTCATCCGTGCGATTTCCGATAATGCGGATGATGATGCCAGCGTTGATTTTATGCAGTTCGCAAAGGAAGCGGCACAAAAATCCGCCAGACTGATTGACGAGCTTTTACCCAAGTTATAAAAATCATGGTACGAGTAAGAGAGGTGCATTTATAATGGAAATTCATGACATTACGCGGGAGTTGTTTTCTGCCGATGTTTATCCGGGCGATCCGGTGCCGTACAGCGAAGTTGTTCGAAGAATGGACGCAGGGGATATGTATAATCTATCCGGCTTTTTTACCGGGTGTCACAGTGCAACTCACATGGATGCACCCCGCCATTTCGTAATTGACGGCGAAACCATTGACCAATTGCCTGTGGAACGCTTTCTTGGCAAATGTACCGTGGTTTCGGTGGACGGTATCATTACCGGCGAACAGATTGATGAATTGCTGCCTTCTTGTGAAAAAATGATTCTATTCCGTGGGCAGGGTCAGGCCTTCTTATCGCAAAGTGCCGCGTTTGCGCTGGCTGATGGAGGTATCCAGCTGGTGGGGACTGATGCGCAATCAATTGCTCCAATAGGGGATGAGCGCGCGCCGCACGTGGAACTGCTTTCTGCGGGTATTCCAATTTTAGAAGGGGTTGACCTTACGAAAATCAAAGACGGAACCTATACGCTGATTGCGTTTCCGCTGAAGCTGAAAGGTCTGGAAGCTTCTCCCGTACGCGCGGTATTAGTTGAAGATTGATGAGTATGCACTGCCTTCCGGCTTTCGCCAGTAAGCGGTGCATATATTTTGTAAGGATAAAAGGATGTAATGATGAGCTGTTTGGGCAATATGATTTGGTTTTTACTGGGAGGTATTATTC
Source organism: Bacillota bacterium (assembly GCA_023458755.1). Lineage (GTDB taxonomy): Bacteria > Bacillota > Clostridia > Oscillospirales > Acutalibacteraceae > JAEWYE01. Next base: position 1,761 of record JAEWYE010000055.1, read on the forward strand.
TAGGTTTTAGTTGGCTGTTTACCGGAGTATTGTGGTGCATTACGATTGTAGGCATCCCCGTTGGAATACAATGCTTTAAATTTGCAAGTTTGGCATTTTTCCCGTTTGGTAAAGAAGTGGATTACGGCGGCGGAGTAGGCTCTCTGCTTCTGAACATCTTATGGCTGATTTTCGGCGGATTCGAGCTTGCGTTAGAGGCTGCCGCGATTGGATTGGTATTTTGTATTACCATCATCGGCATACCTTTCGGAATGCAATGCTTTAAAATTGCGAAATTAGCCCTCATGCCATTTGGGGCAGCTATCCGGTAAGACGTTCTCTCTATTTGGCTTTTATTTATTGTCTCGTTGGGCAAACTGTATACATATAAAGCAGGCATTTCCATATACATGCAGCAGGGGTGATTGCATATGGAGATGCCTGTTAAGAAGTGGGAAATTCCGGCTGCGATAATTTTGGCATTCTTTGTTTTGGTGATGGTACTTGCGGCCTTATTATTCCTCAATAAAAATACCGATTCTTCGTCCAGTCAAGTGGTTTCCGTGATGGGCGGAGTTTTGCATTCAGCTGCATTGGATACAATGAATACCAAAACAATCCGGAATCAGGCGGAGGAAGAAAAGTACATGGAGAGGTTCCGCAGACCGTCCCAGCAGGCACTGCTTAATAATTCATATTCCTTTGCAGATTTTGAAAAAGAGAAGGAAACCTATCCTCTGATTACCCAAAAATTTGGAACAGCAGAGGATGTCAGTAAGGCATATTTCGGAATTCTGCGGGATGCCGCAAATATGGACGGGTACGGTGGCGGCTGCGGCACAATTGGAAATGCAAAACAGCCATACCCGTATGCATATGAACTTTTATCGCAGGAGACCCAGAAGAAAGTAACGCTGCAGGCTTTCACTGAATCCTTTCACGGTATTGGTTACATAACGCTGTTAAAATTGCTGCCGGCATATACTCCGGAAGGAACATCAATCAGGACTAAATATTTTATGGTGGAAGCGGAAGTGATTACAGGGCCATCCGAAAAGGATACGCGGGCATATTATCGGGGCGGAAGTTATTTTGCCTATTATTATGGACTGCTGACTGCACATTACACACAGGAATACGGGTGGAAAATACAGTCGATTGATTATCTGCCGGAGGACCTTTTGTGCCATCCCATGCACGGCTGGGCTTACAATTCCGCCATGCTTGTTCCGATTGTTTATAAAGATTGGTACGACCTGATCGAGAAAGTGGATTCAACCACACAAAATGGGGGCTTGGTTTCGGTTTTTGCTTCGGGAAAGGGGCAAAAATACCGTTTTGATTTTGCGCGGCTCACAAATGGTACCGACATCTTGCTACATGAATATAAATGGATAAACGGAGCGTGGGAGGAAGTTAATCTGCTAAAAGACAGTGATCAGGGATTAAAGCTTTCCGTTTTAAACCCTAATTTGAAGGCAAAATTCAAGTAACTTTTCATAAAAATCCCGAATATCAAGAAAACAGAAAATAAAGTTGTTTACATAAACTATTTGATACCAGTTTATGCTATAATAAAAAGTAGAAATAATATGAAGTTAGAGGAAATAAGAATTTATGCAATTTAGCGAACTGAATCTGTTACCGGAAATTTTACGCGCGGTTGAAGAAATGGGTTATACCGAGTCAACCGATATTCAAAGCGGCGCGATTCCACTGTTTTTGGAAGGAAGAGATATCATCGGACGTTCCAGTACCGGAACCGGAAAAACCGCCGCGTTTGGACTTCCGGTTGTGCAAATGGTTGCGCAAAGTGACGGCACAAAGGCGCAGGTGCTTATTTTAAGCCCGACCCGGGAACTCGCGATGCAAATAAGCGACGAAGTACACAAGTATTCGAAGTATGTAAAAGGGGTGGGAATCGCCACCGTTTGCGGCGGGCAGCCTATGACACCTCAGATTTATGATCTGCGCAGCGCGCAAATCGTAATCGGCACGCCGGGACGCGTAATGGATCACATGCGCCGCAAAACCTTGCGGCTGGATAATCTGAGAACCGTTATTTTGGATGAAGCCGACGAAATGCTGAATATGGGTTTTTTGGAAGACATTCAAACGATTCTGACCGAAGCTCCAAAAGAAAGGCAGACCGCGCTGTTCAGTGCGACCATGCCGCCCGCGATTATGAATATAACGAAGCAGTTTCAAACAAATCCGGAAATCGTAGCGGTAGATAAAGGACAGAAAACCGTCGACAACATTTCGCAGTATTATTATGTAATCCCGCAGTCCGGCAAAAATGATGCACTGAAGCTGCTCTTGGAGTATCATCAGCCAAAGCGCTCCCTTATCTTCTGCAATACAAAAAGTATGGTGGACGAGCTTTGCAATATCTTGAAGGACAGCGGATTTAAAGCTATCGGCCTTCACGGTGATTTAAAGCAGAGCCAGCGCAATCAGGTGATGCACGATTTCAAAACCGGCCATTGCAGTATTTTAATCGCCACAGATGTTGCCGCGCGCGGTATCGACGTTGCGGATGTGGAGGCTGTATTCAACTACGACATTCCCCAGGAAAATGAATACTATATCCACCGAATCGGGCGTACCGGACGCGCCGGGAAAACAGGTGCGTCTTATACCCTTGCGGCGAACCGTTCCCAACTCTTGCGGATTCATACTCTGGAACGGTTTTTAAACACCAAAATAGAAGAAGCATCCGTGCCGACACTGGAAGATATCCAGAAAAAGCGCATGGAGCGGTTCAGCGGTGAAATCAAGCACATGGTGGATGAAAAGACCGGCAGCGAGTGGGCTTCCTTTGTAGAAGAACTTGCAGGTGAAGGCTATGCGCCAAACGCGATTGCGGCGGCGCTTTGTGCAAAAATCGCGAGTAAAAACAAGCGTCTGCTTGCGGTGAAAAATATCAACAAATCGGAAACAGCTTCCTTCGTCCCGAATCATGTCTGGCTGAATTTGGATATCGGTTCCCGTGACCGAATGGATGCCAATCATATTTTGGGCGCAATTTTACAGGCAACCGGTTTGCCAAAGAACGCAGTCGGCAAAATCTATATTTTCAGCGACTATACCAATGTGTCGATGTCGCCGGAAAACGCGAATCTTGTTATAAAGACCATGTCGAATACCAAAATCAAGCAGCGCACGGTACATGTTACCATGGCGAGCGCATCCAGAGAACGGATATGCGAGCGCAATTATAATCACCGCGAAGAACGCCGCGGCAGCGGAAATACGTATCGTCCGCGCACTCAGAGCGGCGGTGCACGCGGAGCAAAACCTGCATATAAACATTATAACGAAAAGTGATCGCTTATGAGGCGGCCTGCATATCTTTGCAGCCGCCTCTTTTGCATGAACATCAATAGCATAGCTCTTAAAAATCCGTAATTCCGGCAATTTCAAGCGGATACGGTTATATTTTGAATCCACCGTTTGGATTCAAAAATGGCCAGCCCCAGCAGAAAACGGACGATCTCTTCGACGGATATAAAGAAATAAACCCAATGGATGGGCAGATTCCAAACGAATGCGGCGAGAAAACCGAGAGGGACGCCAATCGTCCAAGTTCCAAGCACATCCAAAAGCAGGGTGTATTTTGTCTTTCCTCCGCTGCGCAGAATACCGCCGGACATAATCATGTTGGAAACTTTCACAAAAAGCACAGCGGCAAACACATATAAAATCCAGATGGTAATCTGTTTTGTAGACGGGGATACATCGAAAAAGTCAGTGTACCAGTTTGACAGAAGAACCAACAGGATTCCAAGCCCGACGGAGCCGAAAATGCCCAGCTTGATAAATTTCCGGGAAAGCGCAAATGCGGGTTCCTTTTCGTCTTTCCCCAAATGGTTGCCAACCAAAATTGCCGCAGCGGTGGAAAATCCCGTAAACAAGCCGATGGAAAGACTTTGTATCGGCGCGGTTAATGTCATAGCGGCCATTTGCTCAGTGCCGATATGGCCGTAAATGGCAGCATAAACAGTTTCTCCAAATCCCCATAAGAATTCGTTGAGGACAATAGGGCTTGCAATCAGGACGGTTTGCTTCAAAAAAGAAATCGGCATGGTGCAGTACAGACGGATTCTAAATTCGGATTTCTGCTGGGATTTGTGAAAGAAATAGAGCAAAATCAAACATTCAACAAAGCGGGAAACGGTTGTCGCAATCGCGGTACCGTTAAGTCCGAGCTTTGGCGCTCCAAACATTCCAAAAATCAAGATATAATTCAGCAAGGTGTTTGTAATTACTGAAACGATACCGGCAACCATAGGGAATTTTGCATAGCCGGTGCTGCGCAGAACAGTCGAAAGCATGGTCGTGCCCAGCAGAGGAATATAGCCGATTGCCATGATTCGCAGGTAATCTGCCGCCATCGGAATTACGGTCATATCGGTAGTGTACAGCCCAATAATCGGCTGTGCGCAAAGCAGGGAGGGCAGCAAAAAAATGAGGGTAATGACAGATGCTAAAAAACCGTTTGATACGAACGTGTGATTTACGCCCTGTGCATCATGATTGCCGCAATATTGTGAAATCATAATCGAAGCGGAGGTTCCCATTGCCGCAGCTGTTATTAAAAATAAATTGGCAAACCGCGCGCCAAGACCGATAGCGGCAATGCTGTTTGTTCCAAGCTGACCGACCATAACCTGATCGATTACGCTGAGCGATGCTTGAAATAAGCTTTGCAGGGAGATGGGAACGGCTATGGTAAGAATATTATGGCGAAGTGCTTTGCTCGATACAGGAATATGCTCCAATTGGGGATCCTCCTCAGCGGTTTTCTAACATGGTATTCAGCTTGATTCTATCGTCAATCAGCTCTTTACCGTTCTTTTGTTTCAGCTTCAAAAGATAAATATCATTGTGGATGTGCTCGGATATGATAGAGACCATCAATGCGTTGTTTGTAATAGTTCCGAACCAAACTTCCCGTTCTCGGCTTTTGTCTGCGACAAGGGTGGTGCTGCAGTCCGTTACCAGCATAATACGGGACGGCATTTCCTCACTGCACGCGGGCTCGCTGTGGGTGAAAAATTCAATATCCAGACCATCATGATTTAAAATGGCAAAAGAGAAAACGATAACGCGCACACCATTCTTTCGAAGCATTTTTAACTCTTTGTCAAAAAGATGCAGATCAAAGTCGGTATTGATGTAGACTTCTTTTTTTGCCTCCTGCAAAAGTTCTTTTGCATTTGATACAATCGTTTCAAACCCTTTTATATTCGTAAACCGTTCTTCGAACCGTTCCTCATATAAATGCTGTAGTTGTGCTGCGGCGATGGAAGCGTTTTCCGAATATTCTTCTTTCAGACGCAGAAAGAGTACTTTTGGATTTTGCGCCATATAAACTTGAACATCTTCCGCAAGCAGCAGAATAATCCCCTGTTCATACATGTGGTCGAGAGCGGCATAAACGGATGAGCGGGAAATATTTATTTTTTTCGCAATCTGATAGCCGGACATTTTTCCGCCCTCTAACAAAGTAAGATAGATTTGTGCTTCCAGTTTGCTGAAATTCAATTTGCACAGGCAGTCGGTAATTTCATTCATGGCAGGTTAGTCACTCCTTTATAACGTTGTATATTTTGTACTACTATAATATACCAACAGTGATTCAAATGTCAAGAAGAAATGAAAAAAGACAGCCCGAGCAAGTCGGACTGTCTATAGAAATCATAGAATCTTATTTTTTAAGCTCCGGCATATCCAGCGTGGCAAAATAATCGGCGGGGGTTTCGGCACGGCGGATAAGCTCGGTTGTGCCGTCCTCTTTCAGCAGAATTTCGGCGGAGCGAAGTTTGCCGTTGTAGTTGTAGCCCATGGAGTGCCCGTGTGCGCCGGTATCGTGAATCACCAATAGGTCACCGATGTCGATTTTCGGCAGCATACGGTCAATCGCGAATTTGTCGTTGTTTTCGCAAAGACCGCCGGTTACGTCATATTTGTGGTCGCAGGGAGCATTCTCTTTTCCCATGACTGTAATGTGGTGATAGGCTCCGTACATAGCGGGGCGCATCAGATTAACCGCACACGCGTCCAACCCGATATATTCCTTGTAAATATGCTTTTCGTGAGTGGCGGTTGCAACCAGACAGCCGTAAGGTGCAAGCATGAACCGGCCAAGCTCGGTGAAGATGGCGACATCGTCCATGCCAGCCGGAACCAGCACTTCTTCATATACTTTACGAACCCCGTCGCCGATTTTGTGAATATCCGCCGGCTTTTGCTCCGGGCGGTACGGAACGCCGACGCCGCCGGAAAGATTGATAAAGGAAATGTGTGCGCCTGTTTCGCGGTGCAGCTCTACGGCAACCTCAAACAAAATCTTCGCAAGCACGGGGTAGTACTCGTTCCCTGTTGTATTGCTCGCCAAAAAGGCGTGCAGCCCAAAATTTTTCACGCCGAGCGCCTGCAGCTTTTTAAAGCCTTCGGTGAGCTGCTCACGGGTAAAGCCGTATTTGGATTCACCGGGGTTGTCCATAATTGCATTGCTGATTTGAAACATTCCGCCGGGATTAAAGCGGCAGCAAATGGTTTCGGGTATGCCCGCCACCTTGTTTAAATAATCAATGTGGGTGAAGTCGTCCAAATTGATGATGGCATTCAATTTGCGTGCCAGTACGAAATCTTCGGCAGGCGTCACATTGGAGGAAAACATGATTTGACTGCCCTGAAAACCGACGGCATTCGAGAGCATCAGCTCCGTAAGGGAAGAGCAGTCCACACCGCAGTTTTCTTCCTGCAAAATTTTCAAGATAGCGGGATTTGGGGTAGCCTTAACCGCAAAATATTCATGAAATCCTTTGTTCCAGGAGAAAGCCTGATTCAGTTTGCGGGCATTTTCCCGAATGCCTTTTTCATCATATAAATGAAAAGGGGTGGGATACTTTTTCGTAATTTCCTTTAACTGTTCCAATGTTACGAATGGTTTTTTCATGGTTAGTTACTTTCCTCCTGTTAATTCAATAAGTTTAATTTCATTTTTGAGCGACTCTTTAAAAAGATCCACCAAATTTTTCTTTTGGGAATAGAGACAGGTGGAGCTGTCACCGTCGCTGATATCGCCAGTCAGAACGCTTTTGGAATCCGCGATCAGCCGGATTTCCTTTCGGCGTTTATCCGCGTGATAGACGGTTGCGCCGTCCAGTTGGAAAGGCGGGTTTGTAATAATCACAATCTTAATGCCGCGTTGCACGCCAGCTTTCAGTTCGTCCAAAACATGATCGATAATTTCGGTTGACATCGAAAGGTAGACCCGCTGTGCCGCACCGGAAAGCATATTTTTCATCTTTTCCAGAATATGCTTTTCGCCCTTTACGGTGATGTAGCCGTCTGTTTCCTTGCTGCGCGCCGGAATGCTTTGAACTAATTTCTGCTTATAGTTTTGCAGTTCATGAATCTTGCCGCTGCAAAAATCTTCGATACAAACAGGAGTATAGCGGGTCGCGGTGCCTTCAATCAGATAAGCCGCGCCTTTTTCCACCAGACCGGCAAGCGCGGTATAGGTGTTGGAGCGCGAAATTCCGGTCAGCTTCGCGGCCTCGTAACCGGTCAGCTCACCTTCGGAAAAAAGAAGCAAATAGAGCGAAGCTTCCTGCTTAGTCAGACCGAAATGGGTCAGCAGTTCAATGGTGTCCAATCGGTTCACCTCTATATCTTCATAAATTAGTGTTACTTTATAGGAACACTATATCAAACTGTGCGGATTTTGTCAATAGGGATTCCTTGGTTGTAAATTTTCCGGTGTAGGATTACAATTGATGCGTTACAATAAGTGAAAAAAAGATAGCGAATAGGAAAAGTCTGTGTTACAGTTAAGTTACCACACAAAACGGCACAGAAAGGAATCCTATTCGCTATGAACACAATAACACAAACGATGCAGTTTCGGCAATCCCTAATTAAATATTCTTTAAAAAACGGGGTCATAAAGGCGGCAATTAAATACAATGTCAGCCGCCAATATGTGTATCGATGGAAACGCCGATATGATGGCACGCTGCAATCTCTGTCCAATCGCTCTCATAGACCGCACAGCCATCCAAATCAACATACGCCGGAAGAGCTGAAACTCATTGCCGACATGCGCCGACGCAATCCGGCTACCGGATTGGTAGTGTTTTGGGTAAAACTCCGACAGCGCGGCTATTCAAGATCTGTCACTGGACTATACCGCATTTTGCGTAAGAAAGGTGAAATGCCTGTAAAACCGCCTAATCCAAAGTATATTCC
>JAEWYE010000056.1 GCA_023458755.1 Bacillota bacterium
GCTTTACAGCATCGTTCGCTAGCTTAGAAGAAAGAAAAGAGGGAGTTTTTGCTTGCCGTATCTTGAGGAAATCAAGCGGTATAGGCCGTGCAACGCACAGGAGGCCACCGATCAAAAGCAGATCTTAGCGTTCATCGAAAAGCACCCGAACAACGTGCTGCTTCGAGAGAACCGCACCGCGCATATCACAAGCTCGGGGTTTATCGTCAATACGACCTGTGACAAGGCGCTTCTTATCCACCACAACCAACGCGGTGTGTGGGCATGGACGGGCGGGCATGCGGATGGCGATACCAACCTTTTGGACGTGGCGCTTCGCGAAGCCAAGGAGGAAACGGGCGTTGTGCACATTCGCCCGCTCAAAAAGGAAATCGCCTCGCTCGATATTTTGCCTGTGTACGGACATACGAGAAAGGGCGAATATGTAAGCACGCACCTGCACCTTTCGGTTTCCTACCTTTTGGTGTGCGAGGAGAGCGACGTGCTTTCCGTTTGCGAAGGGGAAAACACCGCCGTAGCGTGGTTTCCGTTTTCGTATTTTTCCGATGAAAACTTTATCGCGCCGGACGTGTACCTTTATAACAAGCTCATCGAACGGGCGAAGGTTGCGTTTGGGCGTTGACCGGCTAGGCCTGCTTGAATCTTAGGGCCTTGCAGTAAAAAGCGCGCCGCGTGAAAACACGCGGCGCATTTTTTGTTGAATCATAGTTCAATTGCTTTACACATGCAAATCCTCCGCCCTCTCGGCGTCACTAAGGTCCGGCAGGCTTTCAAGGAAGCGTTCCACCTGTTCCTCGCAGCGCCCTGTGAGGTTCTTCGCGTCAACAACGGCCTCGATTTCAGCCTTGCTAAGCGGGAAGGTAGGGTCAAAAGCGAGACGGGAAAGAAGGTCGCACGGTTCGCCCTCCTTCATGCGGGCGGTGGCGGCCATGGAATGCGTGCGAATGACCTCATGCAGCGCTTGCCTGTCGCCGCCTTTTTTCACGCCCTCCATCAAGAGGTTTTCCGTGACGAGGAAGGGCACGTATTCGGCGAGGTTTCGCGCGATGATTTTTTCGTTCACCACAAGTCCCTGTGCGATGTTCTGCACAAGCCTTAGTACGGCGCCTGTCGCCAAAAAGGCCTCGGGTATGGCGATGCGGCGGTTTGCAGAGTCGTCAAGCGTGCGCTCAAACCACTGCACGCTCGCGGTAGCCGCGCCGTTTTGCGCGTCTGCCATCACATAGCGGGCAAGGGAGCACACGCGCTCTGCACGCATGGGGTTTCGTTTGTAGGCCATGGCCGAGGAACCGATTTGCTCGGTTTCAAAGGGTTCCTCCACCTCGCGCATGTGCTGCAAAAGCCGAAGGTCGTTTGCGAAGCGGTACGCGCTTTGCGCAATGGAGGAAAGCGCGTTTAAAATGCGGCTGTCGAGTTTGCGCGGGTAGGTTTGCCCTGTCACGGGGAACGCGGCCTCAAAGCCGAACGCACGCGCGAGGTAGCTGTTAAGCTCGTCGGCCTTTTTTCCGTCGCCGTCGAACAGGCTCAAAAAGCTCGCTTCGGTGCCGGTGGTACCGCGGCTCCCTAAAAAGAGGATGTTTTTTAAAGCGAAATCAAGCTCGTCGAGGTCGGAAAGAAAATCCTGCATCCAAAGGCAGGCGCGCTTGCCCACGGTAACGGGCTGCGCAGGCTGCAAATGCGTAAAACCGAGCGTCGGCAGCGCCTTGTAGCGCGCGGCAAAGCCTTTGAGCGAAAGAAGCACGCCGCAAAGCTGTTTTCTAAGGTATAGAAGCCCGTCGCGGTAAAGGATGAGGTCCGCGTTGTCGGTCACATAGCAGCTCGTTGCGCCCATGTGAAGGATGCCCTTCGCACTAGGGGCCACAAGCCCGAACCCGTAGATGTGCGCCATCACGTCGTGGCGTACTTCTTTTTCCTTTTTGGCAATGGCCTCGTAGTCGATTTCGTCGAGGTGCGCCTTGAGCTCGTCGATTTGCTCCTTCGTAATGGGGAGACCAAGAAGGCGCTCTCCCTCGGCGAGGGTGATCCATAGCCTGCGCCAGGTTTTCACGCGCGTGTCGGGGGAGAAAAGCTCGAGCATGTAGCGCGACGCATAGCGCGAGGATAGGGGGGATTCGTAAACGGTTTTGTCCATAACGCATACCTCCAAATGCGGGAAACCATACCCGCGCGGCACTTGGTTGGTTCGTTCAGCGCAGAATGATGTCGTTCCTGCTCGCGCCAACGCTTACGTAAGGAATGGGGCAGCAAAGCTCCTTTTCAAGGAAAAGCACATATTCGCGTGCGGCCTTGGGCAAATCTTTGAATTCGCGCACGGAGGAAATGTCGCAGTTCCAGCCCTCCATGTATTCCACGATCGGCTTTGCCGCAGAAAGCATAGGCGTGATGGGGAATTCATCAGTGCGCTTGCTATTTAACTCGTAGGCGACGCACACGGGAATCTTTTCCATATAGGATAAAACATCGAGCTTCGTCAGTGCAAGCTCTGTTGCGCCCTGCACCCTTACGCCGTAGCGCGTAGCGACGAGGTCAAAGGGTCCTACGCGTCTCGGGCGCCCTGTGGCCGCACCGTACTCGCCGCCCGCCTCGCGTAGGGCGTCTGCGTCTTCCCCAAACCATTCCGCTACAAAAGGGCCTTCGCCCACGCAGGAGGAATAGGCTTTTACGACGCCTACCACCGAATCGACCTTCATGTCAGGTGCGCCGGAGCCGATGGGCGCATACGCCGCGAGCGGCGAGGAAGAGGAGGTGTAGGGGTAAATGCCGAAGTCGATGTCGCGAAGCGCGCCGAGCTGCGCCTCAAACAGTATTTTTTTGCCAGCCCGATGCGCCTCGTGAAGCACCTTGCCGGTATCGCAAATATGCTCCTTGAGCGGCGCGCCGAAGGTTTCCGCCCATGCAAGC
>JAEWYE010000057.1 GCA_023458755.1 Bacillota bacterium
AATCTGTTCAGCTAACGGTGGCTTACCTCCGATGGTTAAGCGACAGCAGTACTATGATTCATTGCAGGAGGCAGCATAAGGTCGAACATTCTTGAGAAAAAAGTGTAAACCAATATTGACAATATCACTCCGTCTATATTAGGGTTAACTACTTTAGTGCCTATGGATTTACACCAATTAACAAGGCTATGAATGTTCCCTGTCAGCAATGTCCAAACTCGACCTTTATATGAACATCCTAATGTTACTTTATTTCCATTTTCATAACCTGACCCAACAATGAAAGCTTTCTGTCCACTGGACTTTTCAGCAATTGATAATGCTTCAGCTACATCGCTACCTACACTCATTCTAAACCGAATATTTTTGCCTACCACTTGTTTTAACCCAACATTTTGTAAGCGAACACGATTTATTCCATAGAATGATTTAAATGGTTCTGAACTCCTGATTAGAGAAGTTTTTTCACCAATAACTGCTTCTGCTAATGTAGCATACATTCCTTTATTGTCACTTGAATTTATATAGAGCAGTTTATTATCTATATCATTAATTACAATTAGCAAATCCCAAATAAGATTTTCTACTTCTTGAACGTTTCCCCAATCAACCGGTTGTCGGCGAGCAATGATAACTAATAGGACGTTTTCTTCTCTATTTAGGATAGACCAAGCTTTATCTCCTTCTTTAAGCTCTATCGCACTTTGATATTGTTCATAATGCCAAGCATTTTTGGGATTTCGATAAATAACTGTGCTCAATGCTGGCCTAATGTTTTGCAATGGAATTTTTAAGTCACTCGGTATATTAAAACCTTTTAGAAAATCACCAAATCCAATTTCTTGAGCAATTGCATCAGTACTCATTTCGGGCAAAAGGCCATTCCAATCGGCATCTTGTGCGTATAAACGTTCTAATTCTTGACTAACCGATATATCTGCGATATTAGCTACAAATGTAGCATCTCCTAAATCTTCATCGAACTTTGTTCGAGTAAATCTACCAATTAGCTGTAGGGTTACAGTCAAACTTTTTTTCACATCATGTAATGCAGCAACTTTCAAAGTAGGTAGGTCAAATCCTTCACCCAACATGTCAACACAAACAACAACTTTTGAAATACCCTTTTTAAGATTTTCAATTGATTCACGTCTACTTTGTTCTGATAACCCCGAACCACTAAAAATCATAACAGGATTGTACTCAGGGGATAGTTGCTTATAGATTTCAAAAACTTCTCTTGCACGTTTTTTATTTTCACAACGTGCCATCACTATTTGCTTTATATAGCCTGCTGCTTCTTGTTGCTTTAGTATGACAATAGCCGCATTTGCTATTTCGATATCAGATTTTTCACTGTTTATCTCAAATATTGGACTAAATGAGATATTAGTGAAATAGTGTTCTTCCTGTGCCATACGTAAAGGATAATTATAAATTATCTCACCATTAAGCTTCGCTCCATCATTTCTAAAAGGAGTGGCTGTAAATTGCAATACTCTGGAGTTAGAAAATCTCTGAATAAATTCTGTCCAAGTTGATGCAGTCGTATGATGTGCCTCATCAATAAAATAATGTGAGCAAAGATCGGAAATACATTTTTGCATTATGTCTGAGTATCCCGATACGCACGACATTGTTGTAATAATGACATTACAGCCAATAATGAATTCCCGAAGTTCATCGCCTGTTTTAAAGCGTTCATGTAAAATTCCAAGAATAGGTTGCTCAACTGTCGGTAGGACAATTCCAAACGCTTTTAAAAGACCAAGTGTGCAAAACTTTTGAGATAGTTGGCCTCTTAAGGAGTCACTAGGAACTGTAACAATCAATCTCTCGCATTGAGCAGCAATAAGTAACGACAGCATGGTCTCAGTTTTTCCGGTTCCGGTGGGCATTACTATAGTTGCAATATCAGTTGAAGTCGTCCAATGTGCAAGCGCAGCATGTATCGCTCCTAATTGGGGTGTACGTAGACCCTGCTCGTCTTGAGATTCCTTTTTCAGAAGTATACCGTTGTGCCATGATTCCCTTATTTGTTCAGCCAATAAGTTCTCATTTGGATGTCGCATCCACTTTAATTTTTGAACACCCTGGAGAATATCGTCCAAGTTCGGAACAGTATCAGTAGTTAGAATATATTGTTCATTATCTTTGAATTGAGCTCTTTTATGTTTAATATATATCTGAACACCAGATGGATCAATAGCAACAATATCGCCCTTTGGAGATTGTTTTATGCTTACATCTGTTTCTGGGATAATCATATGTGTTATCATATTTTTCCCAAATTTCTTTTGTTTTATATAAGCTGGTAGCTTAATTGAACCATCCAATAAAATCATCTCCTAACTCTATTTATCCAAATTGTATGGGTTACGGCAATGAGTATTTCATGATCTGTGGGGTATATCAAACAATATTTTTATAGTAATTCAATTTCTTCATCAGTAAACCAGCCATTTGAAATGGCAGTATCCCTGACTACGTTTTTATCATTCGTGTAAGCCACAACTGACAAACTTTTTTCTGCTCGCGTACATGCTACATAGAAAAGTCGTGTCGTTCTTATGATTCCCGTGTCCTTGCCTTCACGTTCATTTTTGATATCTGTTTCTGTTTTAGCCTTCGCACCGAAAAGCTTCTCGTAGCTAAATAGGAATCCTTTGGACTCGGCGTCATCCATAATAACCATAACTCTAGGGAACTCCAAGCCTTTTACACCTTGGTGCGTAGCAAATTGGGTATTGTCAGTGACATATGCCGAATATCTTTCCAACTTATCAAAAGGCACAGACAGTGCTTCCCTTAAAGCTGTTATCTTTTTATCCTCATCTGCTGTTGGTCCAGACAAAATATCGTCTACACGATCATTGAGGGGGAAAAGGTTAGTTTTTTTGATGACCTTTAATATATCAACACAAGTAGGAATAGATCCGTCCTTCCAGAGCAAGAGCAATTCTTCGACCGATTTTTCGGCAGATTCAAGCAATTTGCTCTGATCTGTAGAGTTTTCTAGGAAAGCCTTTTTGCCTAAAAGCGGGGAAGAGTGTCGCACAATTTTTGAAACCTCAAAGTCATTTCCGCTTTGATATGCTTTTATTAATGGAGAAATAACATTTGCTAAAAATGATATTTCAGATATTGATCCATTACGCAAAGATGTGCTGAAGGAATCTATTTCGTTCAGCGGGGAATACAATTCAAGAAATCCAAATCTACTGGCAGCCATATGGTGCTCTAGAATCAGGCTTTTATATTGGGTGACATCAAGCCATGCTTTGTCATTAGTTTTCTCAGACATAACTTTAGCGGCTTGATGTTCTACTTCTTCTTTATTAGCAGAAGAATCAGCTATAAATAAACGTACTGTTCCTGTCTCAGCATCAGTGCGTGGCTGCTGTTGTTGTTTATCAATAGTCTTCCGTATTGTATTGGCTAGCTCAACTATGCGCGTAGCACTACGGTGGTTCATGACTTTTTCAGGCTTTTCCCATTCATTGGGAATACAATCGGCTAAATTGTCCTTGCCATCCATATATATTCTCTGCATGGTGTCACCAAACATGCCAATAACAAATCTGTCTTTATATTTTTCGTAAACGATAAGCAAAGCATCAACAAGCTCTTTCTTTGTATCTTGGCTCTCATCAATTAACAAGATGGGATATTTACCGATTAGAATTTCCTGCATGGTTCCTTCGGTAGCTATAAATTCGGAGCCCATTTTAACGACTTCGCTATGGTTTAGAGAATCATAGCCCACATTATCTCCATTAGGATTGTAGGAAAATTTCTTTATGGTATCAATTTTACTAATGCGAGCGGTTTTCTTTTTTATCTCTTCCGCTCTTTTAATGGCGGCAGCACCGCCACGTCCTTTGGCCTGTTTTTCATTCAACTCTGCAATATCTCTTTTCAGAGATTCGATAATCCAAGCTTTAATATCAGGCTGATAGTTTTTAATCAGTTCCCATAGAAAACTATGAATGGTAGATACCGCAAAAATCGGCTTATACTGAAGCCTTTTAGAAATTTCGTCGCAAGCAGCGTTGGTATAGGTTATAACTGCAATTTGTTTTGAGTATACGGACAATTTTGCACCCATTTTCTTATCTAAGAAAGAAAGCGCATTAATTAAGCTCCGTGTTTTGCCGGAACCCGCTCCTGCAAACATAAAGAAGCTTTTGGGATTATCTTCAGAAAAACACATTCTTATTTCATCATCCACATGATCATCTACATGGTTATCCGATAATGGATGAGTAACTTTTATATCTTCCATTTCAACACTCCTCTGGGCGCAGAATAGTTTGGAGCCACTCTAATCCTTCCGCAATATATGGAGGGATCGTAAGTTTACCGGGATCAATGGCATAAATTAAATCCAGAGCAAATTCAGCTTTCTGGTCAGTTTTTCCAGTTCTAAGCTCATCATATATTTGCTTATGTATGTCATCAAATGGCTTTTCAGCATTGAGTGCGGCATTTACTTTCTTAAGAAGGTTCCCAGCATCGCCCGCATCATCTTCCTCAGGATTCAGATCTTTGAATAGTTTATAATTTGTATAAACCATACAATCCTCAAAGGTGCTAGACAGCACCTCTGTCGGTACTCCTTTAAAATCAATTTGTACCGGAGTCTGATAGGCAATTCGTATAGAGTACATGTAAGGGATCTTACATGTAGACTCTTTTTGTTTTTCCCCAAGATCAAGAAGTTTGTCCAAATCTTTTTCTTTAATCAGCCAATTAGTGATAGCATAATTACTACTTATTAGTCCTTTGTTTCGTTCAGGGCGAACCGCCTTATGGTGACCGCTTGGTTCCGCAGAATCCAAATCAGAAATTACTAATGTTGGTAAGCATAGCTTATCAATCAAAGGACTTAGCCGATGTGAATGACGACCACTTATACTAAGTATCGAAATATACCTTTGATGCAATTCCGGATAATGTTCTTTTATAAAATGCGGCACCAGCATACTTTCAGCGGAACCTTCAACTAATATAGCAGCATCTGCAAAGAATAAGTCACAATGGGTTGTTTGCAGGTATCGCGTTACAAATTTGTCTGTTTCATCTTCTTTACCAAATACATCAGATAGATTAATTACTTTTGCCGTAGCAACATTACAGTTCGCGCATTCAGGAAGTCGCTTGAAATAGCGTAAATCCGCGAAGTCTGTCTCGCGTGCAATATGGCTGGAATGGGTGCTAATAACAAGCTGTGTGGCAAAATTCATGTTTTCTTTCAAAAACTTATGATTCCTTAATACCGAGTAGGCTTTTCGTATAAAAACTTGCTGAACCTGCATATGCAAATGCGCTTCTGGCTCTTCCACTAAAACTAGATGCAATGGTTCAATTGTATCTGGGGCATCCTGTGTTTGCCGGGCTTTTCCCACCCTCATCCAACTATCTCTAAAACTCATAAGATCAAATACCATTGAAATTAGATTCTGATAGCCCAAACCATTATATTTTTCCGGCAACTTCAGTGTCTCATCGTTTTTACTAAGGGCATATTGCACGGCAGAATCGTGTTTCAATGTTTCACTTGTACTAACTTTAGTTGTAATCGTAATTTTAGGATCGGTTACTCCGGGATAACCCAAACCCTCTAGTTCCGAAATTGCAGGGGCAAATTTATCGGATAGGTTTTTGTCAAAAACACCTCTAGCTTGTTCGGTGACTTCCAATATTTCTAAATCTTCAGAGGTAGGGAGTTTCTCTGGATCTAAGTGTTTGTCATAATAGCTCCGCATCTGGCCCGATAATTGTTTTCGTGACCTTTCATTTTCATCAGAAGAATCCGGATCGGAAAAACCACGCTGAGCATCAATCATATCGATCTTGATAATACCCTTTAATGGGTTATCTGTGAAGCATTCCATTGAATAAGGGGTTGATTGTGGTGGTTCTGCTAATGACTGTTTTGGATCAAGTACATATGACTTGATAGAAAAATGCGTAGTTAATTTTTTGTCTAGGAAATCACACAAATCTTTTGGGTATAGATTTATATGAACTGCATCCTTTCCTCTTCCTATGGCTTCAGTAGTACGAGCCGCAGAATAAGCCTCCCGATATTCAGCAAATAATTTTGAAATATCTTTGGGCTGAAAGGCTAAGCGTACTCCAAGCTTTCCTCCGCGCCATTTTAATGTAGGAATAATGCTGGCAACATAGTGAATTTCGCTATGCTCAACTTCTAGCCAAACATCCATCATTGGCACAAGATTGTCCCATTTCGCCAAGTCTTCTGGCATCTTGCATTTTTCCGCTACCCATTCTTCACCAATAGCATTTATTGCAGAACGGTTTGAAATAGTAAAATCGTTAAAAACAAAGCCTCTTCCTGCTAAAAATTTGCCTAATGCATCCATAGCTGACGTTTTTCCGCTATTATTAGCCCCAACGAACAGAGTAGTACTCTTGCTGAAATCTATGTGGCACTGTTGCAATTTCCGGAAATTCCGAACATATATAGATGAAATATTCATATTGACTTCTCCCTGCTTTCTCTTTTGATATATGGGCATTTATGCCATCTACATTTCTTGAGGTATTATTCCACAGAAATATATAACCGTATTTGTAGCTCTCATAGCTGCGTATAAGTACTATATTCCAAATATCAAGCCACTAAAACAGCCTTACAATGAACTAAAAAGCATTAGCAATCATATGACAACTATGCCTTTCTCCGTCCATCCTTGGGTTTCTGCGCATCCTTAGGTATAGCCCAAGTAACTCCAAACCGAACAGCGCCCAGTATTTTACCCTGTGCACAAAGCACCTGTACCCGGCGTGGAGTAATTGCCCATTTTTCCGCTGCTTCTTTCGCTGTCATATAGTCCATTAAAACGTTCCTTTGCCGAATAAATATTGTATATATTATATATCGCAACGGCGAATAAAGCAATCAGATTCGTGTAAATTATGGAAATATTCACAGCATTTTGGTGAAATGGATTGAAAAATAGTAAAAAATTTGTTGAACAGAGAAATGCCGCCAACATTTGTGGCGGCTTCTCCTGCTATTTTTATTCACTCGGCAGTTCCTGTTCCAATTCCATATTGTTATCAAAAGTGATTCGAATGCGGTCTGCAGATAAAACCACCACCTTGGTAATAATCCCCTTGACCACATCATCACGATATTCCTTTACGCTAAGGTCAATATGTTCCAGTGTGTAAAGCAGCTCATGAATTCGGGCTTGTGTATTTTGGGCAAGCATGGTCTGCTCTTGGTGTTCGCCAAGCTGACCCTGCAGCCCCTTTATTTCCGCAGCGATTTCCTCAAACTTGGCATCGAAGTAATCCGCACCGGCGCTTGATTTGGAGCTGAGTTCCACCAAATCCATCATCACACTCTGCAGCTCGACGATACGGTTTTGGACAGCCGCTTCATTAAAGCTGTCATCATCCTGCGTACCGATGGCCAGCCGCAGGCCTGCCTTGAGGGTTTCAATAACATCAGCCTTATCCTCATCCAGCCGGTTCAGGGCGTTGACAATTGCTTGATGTAACCGGCTTTCCTCAATGGTAGGGGATTCCTTGCAGTATTTCGTGCCGTATTCCAGTCGGTTGATACAGCGCCAGACCACCTTTTTCTTACCGTTTCTCGCCCAAGTCACTCGGCGATACTGTGTACCGCAGTCACCGCAGCAAAGAAGCTCGGTCAGGGCATACTTACTGCTGTATTTTCCTTTTTCGGTTTTCACCGCTTTTTTGGCTACCTTTCGCTTACCGGCTCTCCGGGCGATTTCCTCCTGCACAAGATTGAATAAATCCTTTGAAATAATCGGCTCATGGTTCCCGGTAACATAATACTGCGGGATTTCACCGTTGTTTTTCCGGGTTTCCTTGGTTAAACAATCCACCACATAGGTTTTTTGTAGCAGGGCATCCCCGATGTATCGCTCGTTGCGAAGCATATATTGCAGTGCGCCGATTGACCATTCTGTGTTGCCGGTGGGTGAAAGGATGTTGTCTGCCTCTAGCGACTCCTTTATTGTTCGGACGCTGGCACCGGAGTAATAGCTTCTGAAAATCCGTTTTACGATTTCTGCTTCCTCCGGCACGATCTTGGGCTGACCGTCCTCACCTTTTTCGTAACCCAGCAGGCGGGAGTATTGAAATGGCACCTTTCCACTTTTGAAGCTCTGGCGCTTGCCCCATGTGACGTTGCGGCTGATGGATTCACTCTCAGCCTGCGCAAAGCCGCTGAGGAAGCACAGCGCCATTTCACTGGCCATCTCCATTGTGTTGATGCCCTCTTTTTCAAAAATAATGGGGATACCCTTTGCCTTGAGCTTGCGGATATATCCGATGGCATCCAGCGTGTTTCTGGAAAACCGGGAGACGGATTTGGTCAGCACCATGTCGATTTTACCTTTTTCACACAGTGCCATGAGCTTGAGAAACTCGGTACGCTTTTTGGCGCTGGTTCCGGTGATGCCCTCATCGGCAAAAATACCGGCAAGCTCCCAATCCTTGTTTTTGCTGATTTTATCGGTATAATAAGCAATCTGCGCAGCGTAGCTGGACTGCTGTTCTTCCTGTTCGGTACTGACCCGGCAGTAGGCCGCCACACGCAGCTTTCTCTTTCTGGCATTGGGCTTGGTTAAAAGAATGTTGGCGGGGATTATATCGACCCTTTTCTGTAGGGGTGTTAAAGTTTGCATCTGCATGGCGGTTACTCCTTTCCAATCAGCTTTCCGTTTATCATCCGCAGCCACAAGCTGCCGTCCGCATCAATGACCACCTGTTTGACGGTATCCTCAAATAATCGGATTGAGAAAGCCACCAGCGGTGGCTGTTTCTCGAATATCGCCAGCAACCGGCGGGTTAAGTATTCCGGCTCCGTATCGGCACAGGCCTCATATTTTGCAGCGGCACATCCGAATATCAGCAGCTTGATATAATCACTGTCCACTTCGCTTTTTTCAAGCTCCCGGCTGATGTGGTTCTCCGTCCGGGCAACATCAAGGGAATAGTTCTCCTGATGCGGTGAGGAAAACTCCAGCAAGTTCGGCTCACGGATGATGGTGTTCAGGATTGCTGTTACGTTCTCCAGCAGGGCTTGATCGGTAATGCGCTTGGGGGTAATGCGCCCCTCGGCGGAGCAGCACCACGCTTCATAATTCTTGCTTCTGCCATCCCTTTTGTATTTGGCTCCACAAACCCTACAAATCGCCTTACTGCGGATGCTGTCCAGTTCCTCGGATAGAGGCTCCCCTTGGATTTTCTGCCCGATCAGGGCGGTCACAGTCCCGAACGTATCGACAGGGATAATCGGCGGGAAGTCATCCCTGCCGCAGTAGCGGGAATTCTCCAGCATCCGCTTGACCATGTGCTTGTTCCAGTCGGTGCGGTTCTCTATATAGGAGATTCCTTGGGCGGTGAGGCTTTCGGCAATCCGGCGATAGGACATTCCGGCTTGGTAATCCTCGAAAACCTGCCGTACCACAGCGACCTCCGCTTCATGGATGCACAGCACACCATTTTGGATGTGGTAGCCGAAAGGAAGGTATCGGTTTTTCTTCATCGCCCGAACACCTCCTTGGGCAGCTGTTCGGTAAAGGCAAAACTGCCGATCAGGCAGAATTTCAGCTTATCCTGCTCGGTAACAACAATCTGATTGACAATGCTGTGAAACAGGGTTTCGTCAAAATTGGTCAGGTACGGTGCTCCTTGTTCCATCAGCTCAATCAGCAGCCTGCAATCGGAAATCATCTCATCGTCCGCATCGCTTTCCAGCATTCTGCGGCGGTTGCGCTTCAAAAGGTCGAGCTGCTGGTTGATTTCATTGGTTTTCTGCATAAAAATAGCAGAGTCCATGTAACCTTTCGTCCTGAGACGATTCAGTACCAGACTCTGCTTGGTGAGTTCCGCTATTTCCTTATTGATGCTTCCGACTTTCACATCGCTCATGGTAATTTTGGATTTGAGATTCATCAGCTCTGTTAAAGCAGAGGAGAGAATATAGAGGCTGTTCTGTTTTAGCTTGTTAACCATTCGAATAAAGGCTTGTATGATGGCATCTTCCCGGATTTGACGGATTTCGCACAGCTCCTTACTGCGGAAGTGTGTGTGGCAGACCCAATAGGTCTTGCCGTTGGTCACCCTGCGGGAGAAGCTCGTACCGCATTTCCCGCACTTGATTTTTTGTGAGAAAGCGTACTGCCTGCCATGCCCCTTGCTTGGGCAGAGGGCGTTACGGGCTTTCATCAGCTGCTGCGCTCGCTCAAATTCCGACCGGCTGATGAGCGGCTCATGGGAGTCGGTGATATAATAGCGGTCACGCTCGCCCTTGTTGCTCTTTGTTTGAAAGGGCATGGTATCGGTGGTGTAGGATTTCTGCAGCAGGGCATCGCCAATGTAACGCTCGCTTTTGAGGATATAGCTGACGGAGGTATAAAGCCAGCTGACTTCTCCATTTTTGCAGGGGATGCCCTCGGCATTCAGCTCGGCTGCGATCTGATCCATACTTTTTCCGGAGAGGTAGTTTCCAAATATCCGGCGCACTACTGGGGCTTCCTTGGGATTGGGAATCAGCGTATTGTCTACAAGGTCGTATCCGTAGGGGGCGCAGCAGCAAGTGAAGCTGCCATTCTGCATCCTACGGGCGTAGCTCCAGCGCATATTGTTGGAGATGGAGGTGGATTCCTCCTGAGCGATGGAGCTGAAAGCTCCGATCATCATCTCATCGTGCATATCTGCTGTCTTGAGGCCATCTTCCTCAAATTCCACCTCGATACCGAGGGCTTTCAGCTCCCGGACGGTGGAGAGGCAGTCGTGGATGTTCCTTGCAAACCGGGAAACGGATTTTACAAGGATGCGGTCGATTTTGCCCTTTCTGCAGTCGGAAAGCATCCGTTGAAATTCATCCCGCTTATCCGACCGGGTTCCGGTGATGCCCTCATCGGCGTATATGTCCACCAGCTCCCATTCGTCATTTCCGGCAATCAGGGAAGTGTAATGCTCCATTTGCACGGAAAAGGAATTCAGCTGATCTACCGAATCGCTACTGACTCTGGCGTAGGCGCAGACACGCAGTTTGGGCGGTGCATAACGGTAAATGGCGTTTACCGGTTCAATAACCTGTACCTGCGGCATGGCGGCACCTCCTTTGGTTTTTGTGTTTTCATGTGTGGCGGCTCCTTTCGTGTGAGTTCAATACCTTTTCAGTATTAGCACACACGATACCACATAGATGCAGACATAGCTATCACTATTTCCACTAAATAATCCGAAGCCTCGGCTTGTACTTTTCGACCACAAATCCATCTGCAATTTCAAATTCCTTAAGGCTGATTTTGCCCTGCTCCAGAAGATAGGTGAGGAAATTGTGCGCCATTAAATAACGCACTTCATTGACCGGTTCTGTTTTCGTCATAGCATTTCCTCCTATCGCAATTGAAACGGCGGCATTGCAAAATCAGACAGCTTGATTTCTCCCTCCATCGGGGAATAGATGTTGATCCCGCAGCCGCTGATTGTTTGAATAAAGTTCATGGTCTTTGCCGTATCTCGCCCGATTCGGCTCACCGAATCCACCAGCAGAACCTGAAAGCTCCCTGCTTTTGCCGCTTCCAGAACAGCCTGCAGACCGGGACGGTCGAAGTTCAGGCCGCTGCCCAAATCCTGAGAAGAACCTACAACGGTAAATCCCATCTGTTCGGCATAGGTTTCCAGTCTTTCATATTGCCCTTTCAAAGCGCCGTGGATATCTTCCGGCGCATCGATGCGGCAATAATTCCATGCGGATTTCTTATTCATAAAAAATGCCTCCTTTCACAATCTCAGGCTCATTTGCGGTTCCGGCAGCAGGGCATTCAGACCAAAGCTCACGGCTAAGGCTTCATTGACTTGCTGCATCTGTGAATCATTCAAATGGCCTATGTACTCACGCAGACGGGAACGGTCAATGGTTCGTACCTGCTCTAAAAGCACAAGAGAATTCTGCCGCAGGCCATACTGTTGGCTGCACAGCCGGATGTGGGTAGGCAGATGACCTTTTTCAGTGCGGCTGGTGATGGCGGCCACAATAACGGTAGGGCTGTAGCGGTTGCCGATATTGTTTTGGACAATCAAAATCGGCCTTATCCCGCCCTGTTCGCACCCGACAACAGGGGTTAAGTCGGCATAGAACATATCGCCTTTATAAATACGCATTTCGCATTCCTCCTTTTTATGAAATCAGTGTTATACCACAAGGATAAGGACAGCCGCCGATTGTGACCGGGTTTACCCGCAGGGCGGCTGTCCTCATAGTTTCTGATATAACAAAACTCTTGTTCTTCGTTTTCTGCTGCTTCTATTCGACACTACTCCCCGAAGCAGAACACCACAGGCCGAGTGCCTGCGGCATAAGGACGGTTTCGTCCTTTGGGCAGTCAGCTTAAACCAGCCTTGGTTATTGGCTGTCATGGGACTCTCACCCCCGCCGGGTTCTCCGGCGGCTGCACCCATTGCGATGTCTGTGGCTGTGCAGAAGTATCATTGTAGGCTGTTCAGGTCATGGCAGGGCAATCCACCACAGATTGCTTCTCGGACGGACAATTCTCGCTTGGCACCTTTGATGCTATCGTGTTGACGGATAGCTCTGACCTATCCGCAGATGGTCTTGGCGTGTCCTCCGAAGCCGCTTTCCCCTCATCGGAGCTGAACAGCTAACGTATTTAAGCTGCTGGATATGACCGAATGGTTTCGGTGTTTTTCAAGGAACATGGGAGAGATAGAAAAATCCCCCTCACTTACTTCCACGCTGGGAACGCATTCTGCACACCCTAAAAATCAAATTTCTTCAAATAATTTTTTCAGCTTGCTTAAGATACGCAGCTTGCGCTTATGAACAGCATTGTGATAGATGCCCTCTAAAGCCGCTATTTCACGTTCTGTTTTTTCTAAAAAATACAGCTGCACGATCAGATAACGTTCATCTTCAGCAAGCAGCTGCAGAGCTTCGTGTAGCTGTTTGTACATAATTTTGCAAATAACCTCATCCTCCACAGAGGGCTGGTCAGCGGGAAACTGCTTGTCAATGGATAGCAGTCGCTCCCATGAGTCCTCCCGGCTGGGTACATAGGTGACTGCTTTGTTTCTCTGATTGACTCGGATGTGTTCTGACTTGAGGTCATATTCCTGATACTGCATCTTGCGCTCGGTCTGTCTTAGCACCGCAATAACTTCTTCGCTGGCATCAGGATACATTTTCCTGAAATCCGGCATGATACATTTCTTTGACATATGCTTGTCCTCCAAATTTTCAAAATGTGATTGAAAACGAAGGACAAGAGGCGGTGACCGGCACAGAGGAATAGATTTATATAGCAAAAAAAGAGCATACTTACGAACACGGCAGTCCGCTTGTATACTCTTATATGTTAATTCGTAGCAAACCTGTTCTACTGGTTCGTGTTGATAGGCACATGGCTCCAATGAAAGCCGTTGCCTTTTTTTGGCAGATAGAAGCTATATAAAGTAGCTACATAATCGAACTAATATCGCTGCAATAAATTAGCAGCGGTGCAATCTGGATTGACCAGCACATAAGATCACCATCCTTTTAAATGTGATTTATATCCACAAGTCCATTTTATTGAGTACTTTTCATGTCTGATTCTATTCTGTTTCACATTAACATCTTTTTTATATCCTTTTTGCTTATAGTCACTTTGGTAGCGTTAAGTGAACTTGACAAATCCAGTGTTCATAAGGTAACATAAGAAAAGCACTAAAAGGAGATTAATTACTATGCGGCAAGGTATTCTTAAATAACAATCAACTGAATGATGGTAGGTACGAATGATTTAGCCTTATTACATCTGTTGTAATGGGTTTGGTTTTTGTACCTTAATTTAAGAATACTTTCATATTTTATGGATCCGCCATGCTGTAGAATTCTCTTTCTAACAGCTTTTAATGTCGTGCTCATAATTGTTATGATAGCAGTCCCCTGTGATGAAAGTATTTCAATCACAGGGGACTTTTATCTTTTAACGATTATATGAGGTGTGACTTATGAAAATAATGAATATTGGCATCTTGGCTCATGTA
>JAEWYE010000058.1 GCA_023458755.1 Bacillota bacterium
GGTTGGAGCCTCCTTGAAACCATCATGTGGTAGGAACAAGAAACCAATCCACAGTATCCTTTACAGTGTAGCATATAGTCCTTGGAGAGGGACAATAAAAACTACTACTCTATATAATACGAGGAACTAAATGTGTTAAAGTCGAAATTAAAAAAAGCAAAATTTCTCTTGTGCATAGTGATTTTGGTAGCAATCTTTATGGTTCCTGTTTCAGCGAGCACGACCTCTTATTATTATACATTTTCTGGCCCAGGTCCACATTGGAATAACTCACATAATCATTGTTACAAAGACGACGATGAACAAACTGCGTATGCTAGCATAACCTATTCCCAAAATTGGAATGGCGAACGGGTATATCTTTGGGTTCGTTGCAACTATGATAATGATGATACGGATTATACAAGTTCAAACGCTTATTTTACTCAATTTGGGAATTACAGTCTTCATTATAATTACAACACATACACTGGTCAAGACATGGATTTGTATGGTTGGCATAATAACTACGACTCATCAAGAACATTTTCCATTGGAGGACATTTTACCCCGTGAGTACTCAATCATAGGAAATATTCCGATTGCTGAATTGCAGGGGGCTAGTTCCCCTGCAATTCGATTTTGACTGTAGGAGATAGGGTTAAACTATGAAAACAAAGAAACTTTTGATTTTCGCATGTCTCTTTATACTGATTATGGCTTTTTCTGCATGTGGAAACGACACAGACAATTCTGATACAGGAAACACCTCCAATGAGGGAAATCGTGCAACCGCCTCCGAAATAAAAATCCCCCAAACAGTCAAAAAGAAATTGGGGGGGAATCTTTCTGTGGATGCGGTCGTAGAAGCTCCTACCGTTTTACCAAAAGAGGCTGGTATAATACAGGCAAAAAAAACGACATTAGAAAATAAAGAAAAAGTTATGGCTATGCTGTTCCCTAATCAAACTTTAAGTAAAGTTGATGAAAGACAACTTAAGAGTCAGAATGGACAGACATTAGTACAAGAGTATTTCAAATCCTCAAACAAAGGATTTTTCGTTTGGTCTGGAAATAGCTTAAATTGTGGTCAAAATTTGATGTTTGATATTCAAGAAGCGTTTTCGTTGTCTGATTCTTCGTCTCAAAAACTTTATCCTGCAAAAGACCTCACCTTTATGACGCAAAAAGATGCTGAGAAAAAGGCAAGGGATTTGTTAACATTACTGGGAGTAACCGCGAGTAATGATTTTCAAACATTCGCTTTAGATTATCAAACCATGAATCAGGAGCAAATAAGGCATCAAAAAGAAACAGCATCTGCTGCCCTTGAGTTCGGGAAGAAACAAGTATTACGGAAATGGGCACAAGCAGACGATTGTTATTGTTTTCAATTTCACCAGGAGGTAAACGGAATATCAATATTGGGTAGCCAGCAGTCTGGAGGATCAAAGTCTCCAACGCAGCCGATAGTTCCAACGATTGTCGTCTATTATGGAAAGCAAGGTTTTATTAATGCCCAAATCAGCAATATTTTCGAAACAACAGGAGTTGTAAAAGAAAAGCACATACCAGTCAGTCTTGACAAGGCTTTGGATGCGCTGAACAACAAATTTGACGAGATTATTATGAATAATCCGATTACGGTAACAAATATTACGCTTTCTTATGTTCCTGAACTCGAAGCAGCCAATCAGAAAAATTACCTTTTAACTCCTGCATGGATTTTTCAATTATCTCAATACTCCAAAGACATTAAAGGTGATGTTAAAACAACCGTTCTCATCAATGCATTAACTGGAGAAGAAATGGAATAAGAGGGATGAATCAAAAATGAGAAAAGCATTAAGGTCGGATCTCTACCGCATGATTACATCCTGGCAGTTTGTGGGTTCCGTTGTTGGAATTGCAATTGTCAGTGCATTGAATTCATTAAATTTTGTATCTGGCGATAAACAGGATATCATTCAAATTTTCACCGCTGGTGACGCGCCCTTTTTTGTAATAGCAATTTTAATTTTAGAAACACTTCCTTTTGGTACTGTGTTTTGCAGTGATTGGGAAAACCGATATATCCGCTCCGCCATAATGCGTACGTCTCCGGTAAAATATGCGGTTTCAAAAGTAGTCACCTGTGTTATGGGCGCTTTTTTGGCGGGTTTGCTTGGCCGATTGCTATTTTTGGCTCTGCTTCTGCCTTTTACCAATCCAATAAACCCGACGACAAATTCATTTGTAGTCGACGCGATGAGCCATCCACGAGGTGCTGGATGGCTTCTCGCCAATCACCATTATTTTATCTGGATTATAATCGAGTCGTTGGAAAGAAGCCTCCAAGGATGTATCTACGTAACCTTTTCACTCTTCATGTCAACAAAAATTACAAATACATTTGTTACGCTAATAATGCCTGTAATTGGCTATTATGTGTACTTGAATATTGCTAATCTTTTCTGGTTCCCAAATTTTTTATTTATGTCCTCCATTTTTGAAAACGATGCAATATTTCCAAACAACCTATTATATGGGGTGCTTTATGCGCTTTTCTTTGCAATTCTACTCAGCGCACTGTTTGGGTATTTTTTTGTAAAAAATGTGAAAGGCAGGCTGGAAAATGGGTAAGATCAGAACAGTAATTACGCTGTGCAACCTTAATTTTCGCAAATGCTTTTCAAGTACCAGAGTTATAATTATTCTCTTGCTTATTATTTTGATGATTTATAATTATATAAGTGGAGTTCGGTCATTTTGCAATTCGATGAATGTTTCAGTAACTCCTTGGAGTCTTCCTTTCTTTATGACAGACTTTAATAGCTTAATCATTATTATGTTAGGTTTCGTTTTCCTTAATTGCGATGCTCCCTTCATGGATGAACAGCAGCCATATCTAATTTTGCGGACAAATAGAAAAATATTAGCAGCTGCACAAATCTTATATGTCTTCATGTCTAGTCTGGTTTATAGTGTTTTTATATTTGCTGTGACTGTAATCTGCTGTTTACCAAGAATAGAATTTTCAATGAAATGGGGAAAAGTTTTTAAGACTTTGGCAGCAACAGATGCTGGTTCTCAATTTAACATTTTATTATATGTTCCGGAGTCTCTCGTAATCCATTATTCCCCTATTGAAGCAATGGCAAAACAGCTTTTGCTGTTATGGCTTGTTGGTTGCTTTTTAGGTCTGTTGGTTTTTGCTCTTAACATGCATTTTCCTCGTGCTATTGGAATCAGCTGTGCTTCCTTGCTCACTTTTTTAGATATGTTCGCCGATTTTTATCGAATATCGCATGGATATTCCGGTGATCAGATTTATTATTTTTCTCCGGTCTCGTGGGTAAATTTAACGATTTTTCAAAACAAACCAAGTGAATTGCTACCGCCTTTCACTTATGTGGTGACTGCTCTTATACTACTCATAGCAATTTTGATAGTTTCTATATTTGTTTCTTTCCGAAAGAAAACAATTGAAGTGTTACCACAAATATAAGGAGGAAAAAATATGGCTGAAGAAGTTATCATCGTTGAAGATGCAGTGAAAAATTTCAAGGAAAATTCTGCATTGAACCATGTTTCAATTTCTTTTGAAAAGGGGAAAATTCATGGAATTATCGGACGAAACGGTTCAGGTAAAACCGTGCTTTTTAAAAGTATTTGCGGTTTTATGCCGCTTACAAGCGGAAAAATTATCGTAAATGGTCAGATTATTGGAAAAGATACTGACATCCCTAAAAATGTTGGTGCCATTATTGAAGCACCCGGATTTTTGCCAAGCTATAGCGGATTTAAAAATTTGAAATTTCTTGCAATGATAAATCGGAAAGTTACTGATCAGCAGATAAAAGAGGTAATGGTTCGGGTGGGACTGGAACCAGACAGTAAAAAATGGGTTAGTAAGTATTCATTGGGAATGCGTCAAAGATTAGGTATCGCTCAAGCTATAATGGAGAACCCTGATATTTTAATTTTAGATGAGCCAATGAATGGTCTTGACAACCATGGTGTGGAGGACATCCGAAAACTCTTACTCAGCCTCAAAGATGAGGGAAAGACCATTGTGATGGCAAGTCACAGTGCAGAAGATATTGAGGCATTATGTGATACTGTTCATGAAATGGATGGTGGAATGATTCAAACGGTAAGATGATTTTCTTGTAAAATATAAATCTGCGCCCAAAGACCTTGAATCAGCCTTAGGACGCAGATTTTTTATGCCATCATAATTTTTTACGCGTTCTTCAAATTTACCAAATGCGCTACGCCGGGGATACTTTCCCCCTGTTGGCTCGAGGTGGGGGACATCAGTGCGCCGGTGGCGATAAACAATACATTTTTCAGCGCGCCCTGCTTTAATTGCTGTAAAATCGTGGAGCATAGCACCGAGGCGGAACAGCCGCAGCCGGAACCTCCGGCGTGCACATCCTGTTTGATGCGGTCGTAAATCATCAGCCCGCAGTCATTGTGCACGTTATGGATATCAATATTATCCCGCATTAAAATCTGCTCCATCAGCTCACTGCCAATTAAACCTAAGTCGCCGGTTAAAATCAGGTCGTAATCCTTCGGCTGTGTGCCGGTGTCTTTGAAAAAGTCGGTGAGCGTCTGTGCGGCGGCAGGAGCCATGGCGGCTCCCATGTTGGCGGCATCTTTAATACCCAAATCGGCGATACGCCCGACGGTTACCGCCGAAATAACCGGACCGCTCTCGTTGTTACCCACCACAACCGCACCGGCGGCGGTAGCCGTCCACTGCGCGGTAGGGGTACGCTGACCGCCGTATTCCAGCGGAAAGCGGAACTGCCGTTCGGCGGAGCAGAAATGGGAGGACGTAACCGCCACCGTATGCACGGCTGCTCCGGTTTCCACAAAGATGGAAGCGAGCGCAAGCGTCTGCGCCATGGTGGAGCATGCGCCGTACTGCCCCAAAAACGGAATGCCCAGATTGCGCAGGCCGAAGGTGGACGAAATGCACTGGTTGAGCAGGTCGCCAGCGAAAATATAATCAATATCCTTTGCGGTCACGCCCGCTTTGGTGAGTGCTTCATTTACCGCTTCGGTTTGCAGGCGGCTTTCAGCCTTTTCCCAACTGGATTCCCCCAACGTGGTATCGTCATAGCAGCGGTCAAAACACTTGGAAAGCGGACCTTCGCTTTCTTTTTTGCCTACAATGGAAGCAAAGCCCTGCACGCAGGGGCGGTGCTCCATCATCAGGGTATAGCGTCCGGTTCGAACTGGCATCGTGATGACCTTCTTTCAATACAGTTTAAAAATAAAAAGAATGACGCCGTAAACAATGGATGCGGTAATGCCATAGACCAAAACAGGCCCGGCGATCACAAACATTTTTGCGCCGATTCCCATAATATAACCTTCGCTTTTAAATTCCATAGCGGGTGAAACGATGGAATTTGCAAAACCGGTAATGGGCACCAAAGTACCGGCACCCGCGTGTTTTGCTATGTTGTCATATACCTTCAGCGCCGTCAGAATAGCGGCAATACCGATTAGGCTGATAGAAACAGCGGTTCGCGCGGATTTTATATCCAGCCCGGTCTGCATGTAAAGTTCCACCAGAGCCTGACCGATTGTGCAGATTCCGCCGCCAAACAAAAACGCCATAATCATGTTCTTTACGGAAGTAGTACCCGGCGAAGCCTTGTCTGTCATTTTTGAGTATTCCTGTTTTGTGATTTTCATTCGTGAATGTAGCCTCCGTTCAAATCAGTGTTTTTCTAGTTTTCCGCTGATACTGAAAAATATGCAAAAAAACAGCAAAGCGATGCGCGACGCTTTGCTGTTTTTAGAGGCTTTATTTTATGAAAAAGTTATAGAAATTATTTTCCTGTGGACTGTGCAAGCTTCACCGTTGCGGTGAAAGTTTTTCCGGTTGAGGAGCGCGTAACGTTCAGCGTGACCGTATCGCCCGGCTTTTTGGCGTTTACAATCGAAGTGATGGTGGTTTCGGAAGCAACCTGTTTTCCGTCAATCGCGGTAATGACGTCGCCTTTTTCAATGCCTGCCGCGGTTACTGCGTCGCTGGTGACGGAGGCAACATACATACCGGTGCTCAAGCCGTAGAAACGTGCGGTCATGGCGTCGATATACTGACCGGTGATGCCAAGAACGGCACGGTCTTTTACATAGCCGTATTGTTTCAATTCGCTGATAATCGGCTGCGCGACATCAATCGGGATGGCAAATCCAAGTCCTTCATAACCGGTTGCGACGATTTTTGAAGAATTAATGCCGATTACCTGACCGTAAGCGTTAACCAAAGCACCGCCGGAGTTACCGGGGTTGATGGCGGCGTCAGTCTGGATGCACTTCATGGTGTAGCCGGTTTCGCTGTTGGTGATTTCGCGGTTCAGAGCGGAGACATAACCGACGGTAACGCTGGAGTTGAATTCCAGTCCGCCCGGGTTGCCGATTGCCATTACGGTATCCGCTACCTGCAAATCGCCGGAAACACCGAACTCTGCGGCAGTCAGACCGGTTGCTTCAATTTTAATTACCGCTAAATCGGTTACGCTGTCACTGCCGATTAATTTCGCCACATATGTTTTATTGTCGGAGGTAATGACCTTTAAGGAAGTCGCACCGTCCACAACATGGGCGTTGGTGATGATATAGCCGTCCGTGGTGGCGATAATGCCGGAGCCTTCACTGGTCGGGTCAACGGCACTGCCTTGTTCGTCCGTGGCGGTATTGTCTGTGTTGCCGTTTTGGCCGCCAAATGAGCCTCCCCGGGCCGTGCCGCCTGTTGTACGGTTGGTTACCTGATAATTTTCAATGCATACTACGGACGGGATAACTTTTTTCGCGATTTGCTGTTTGGTAAGCTCACCCGAAACGGTGGATGCCACCGTGCTGTTATTGACAACCTTGGTTGTCGTAAAAGCCTGACTGGCTGTGCCGGAGCTGCTGTTGCTTCCTTTCAGGCTGATATACCCGTTGTTGATCAGCGCGGTAAATCCGCCGATGGAACCCGCTGAAATAATCAGGCAGCACAGCACACCTGCAAGAACCTTGGTGAATGTTTTTTTGCCGCCTTTGTGCGGCTTCTTTTGCTTTGGCGGTTCTGTGCTGATAATGTTTGTCGGGTAGGCGTAAGGTTGCTGCGAAGACTGCTGCGGCTGTTGGGTGGATTGATAGGGAGAATGGTAGGAAGCGTGGTAGGTATCGCCCTGCCAGTAGGTTGAATCGTTCGGCGTTGCGCTGTTTTGCTGCCACTGGCTTTGGTTTTGTGTTTCATTCTTGCTATTTTCCGGCTCGTTTGAGCTTTTGTTAAAATCATCGTATGGATTGTACATAATCACTCATTCCTTTCATTGATTACGTTTCCTTTTGGAGTGATTCTATTATGCCAGTGCAATGTGAAAAAAATGTGACGGTAAATTATATTTTTTATGACAGTTCAGAGAAAAATATGTTAATGCTTATAATTTGGGCTTAATAATAAAAATAGCTATGCCAAGTAAAACTCAGCATAGCTATCTTTTTTAATTTTGTTAAAATTTAGAATGTTACGTCTTCGCCGTAGTAAGCGCAGGTGAGAACCTTGAGCATATTCTCCACGTTGGTTTCTCTTGGGTTGGAGCCCGTGCAAGGGTCTTTTACCGCGTTCTCGGCAATTGCCTGACAATGTGACTTGAAGTTTTCTTCGCTTACGCCGTTGTCCTTATAGCTTTGTGCGATGCTCAGTTTCTTGTTCAGGTCACGAACCGCGTCAACAAGAGAGTTGGTGAGCTGCTTATCGGTTGTGCCCGGCAGACCGAGTGCTTTTGCGATTTCCGCATAGCGCTCCATGCAGACTCTGGAGTTGTATTGAATCACGTTCGGCAGCAGAATTGCGTTGCAGCAGCCGTGTGGAATTTCGAATACAGCACCTGTTTTGTGCGCCAGGCTGTGAGCGATGCCGAGCAGTGCGTTGGAGAATGCCATACCTGCCATGCACTGCGCAATGTGCATTTTGCCGCGGGCCTCTACGTCGCCGTTGTAGGAATCCAGCAGGCAGTCAAAAATGTCGGAAATTGCTTTGATTGCAAGCGCGTCGGAGAATGGGGAGCGGGCGGTCGCGACATAAGCCTCAATTGCATGGGTTAAAGCATCCATACCGGTGTGAGCGGTGAGCTTCTTCGGCATGGTGAGCGGAATATCGTTATCCAGCACGGCGATATCCGGTGTGATTTCAAAGTCTGCGAGAGGATATTTAATATCGGTGGAATAATCGGTGATAACGGAGAATGCGGTAACCTCAGATGCGGTGCCGCTGGTGGAAGGAACCGCGACGAAGATGGCTTTCTTTCTTAACTGAGGCATGGTAAACGGATTTTTAATGTCGTCAAAAGTTTTATCCGGATATTCATAGAACACCCACATTGCTTTTGCGGCATCAATCGGGGAACCGCCGCCGATTGCGACGATCACGTCCGGCTCAAATTCACGCATAGCCTTTGCTCCGTCATATACGCTTTCGATGGAAGGGTCAGGCTGAACGCCTTCATATAAATAAGTTTGGAGTCCGGCTTCTTTTAAGATATTGTCGAGCTTATCCAAAAAACCATTCTTTTTCATGGAGCTTCCGCCGGTAACAATAAAGGCTTTTTTGTAGCCCTTCAAGTTTTTCAGCTCGTTCATTGCGCCGGAACCGTAGTACAGATCTCTTGGTAAAGTAAAACGTGCCATTGAGTATTCCTCCTAAAATTTTTTTCGTCTGATAGCAAAAGAAACAACACATAATTACGCTTCCTTTTTAAGGACAGTTTGCGCAGAGGAAAGGTAAAATATGTAGGTGTCTGATTGCTATATTTCCTGAAAACATTGTTTGTTAATTATCTAACAATGTTTTCAGCTATTATCCTACCATGTTACAACACAAGATTCAACACATTTTTCGCATTATTTACAGTTATTTAAAAATTTTTTTACTGTTTAAATCAATGCTATTTCTATTGATGTTAAACTCCCTTTTTAAGAAAATGAATAAAGAAAAATATGGATAGCGGAATCTTAATTTACAACTGTTAATTTATGCCGTTACAAACCGCGATCGTGTAAATCTCGCTCGGATGTGAAACAATATGTTTGGCATGGCTTTGCTCCAACTCGTGCCGGTCTCGAAATCCCCAAAGTACACCAACGGTGTCCATTCCGGCATTTTCTCCGGTTTGCATATCTACATTGGTATCTCCAATATAAAGGCATTGCTTGGGCGTTACGCCCAGTTCCTCAGCAATCAGCAGCGCACCCTGCGGCGAAGGCTTCCGTTCCACTTGCGAACGCTGACCGTAACACAGGTCGAACAGATCATTACCAAATAAATTGCGTATCACTTCTTCAGTAACATTGTGGGGCTTATTCGAAAGTACGGCAAGTTTCATGTTCTGTTGTTTTAATGCTTTCAGCAATTCCTGCATGCCGTCATATCCGGTAACTAGGTGCATGGTGTCGCTCTCATAAAGCGTGTCATAGGTTTTCCGAAGACGAAGAACATCCTCCTCCGTATAGGAATCGGTCACGGCGGCCAGCATGCGGCGAATCAGTTTATCCGCGCCGTTGCCAACCAGATAGCGGTATTTTTCCACTTCAATTGTCGAATAACCGCACGCGGTAAGCGCGCTGTTCGCAAAATAAGCAATGGAATTCAGTGTATTCGCTAATGTCCCGTCCAAATCAAAAATACAAGCCTGATACAAAAAATCACCCATTCGTTTTAAAATTTAAGCTAGGGAAGTTTGGTGCTTCCTTAGAACCTCGCAGTTTAATAGTATCAAGAATTTTATTTATTTCAAGTGGGTACCGCGCACAATACTGCAAATTGCGGGGCAAGTTGCAGGGTGAATTCCGGATTATGAATCAAATTTGGAATATAAAAATAATGTTAAAAAAATATCAAATTACCTATTGCATATATTCGATTTTATGGTATACTAACATGGGGTAAATTTGAAATACAATTTACTTTGAATAATATTATAACACTAGGGAGTAATAACTATGAAAAATGCCGGAGTAAACGGAAGAGTCGTTGTCATTGGCGCAGGAAACGTTGGCGCTACTATTGCCTACACCATACTTATGAACGATCTGACTTCTGAAATTGTAATGATCGATGTAAATAAAGAAAAGGCACAGGGCGAAGTCCTTGATATGAACCATGGCCTTGCCTATTTCAAACAAGTTTCGATTCGCGAAGGCGATTATGAAGACTGCGCAGATGCAGACGTTATTATCGTCACCGCCGGTCTTGGCCGCAAACCGGGCCAAA
Organism: Bacillota bacterium; assembly: GCA_023458755.1. Lineage (GTDB taxonomy): Bacteria > Bacillota > Clostridia > Oscillospirales > Acutalibacteraceae > JAEWYE01. Next base: position 10,244 of record JAEWYE010000058.1, read on the forward strand.
CCCGTTTGGAGCTTGCACAAATCAACACGAAAATTGCTCGCGATATTACCAAGAACATCATGAAATACGCAAAGAACCCGATGATCGTTGTTGTTTCCAACCCTGTTGATGTTTTGACATATGTGATTCAAAAGGAATCCGGTTTGCCGGCTAACCGCGTAATCGGTTCGGGTACTTCCCTTGACACATCCCGCTTTAAGTTCTTACTCAGCCAGGAATGCAAAATTGATGTTCGCAACATTCATGCTTACATTGTCGGTGAGCACGGTGACAGTGAAGTTGCTCTGTGGAGCCACGCAAACGTTGCCGGCAAGCCTTTCGATGAATTCGTAAGCGACAACAAAAATTCTTACGGCATTGACCGTAACAAGATTTTTGAGGAAACCAAGAACTCCGGTGCGGAAATCATCCGCTTGAAGGGCGCAACCTTCTACGGTATCGGCATGTCCGTTGCCCGTATCGTTGCCTGCATCCTTGGCAATGAGCACGCAGTTCTTACCGTATCCACTGCTTTAGACGGTCAGTATGATTTACACGATGTTGCGCTGAGCCTGCCTGCCATCATCGGTTCCAACGGTGTAGAGCGTTACATGGATATCTATTTGAGCGATGAAGAATATAAAGCTCTGCATGATTCCGCAGATAAACTTAAAGAATCCATAAAAGTAGTATACTAAGTTATATTTATTATATTTTATATACTCAAAATCATTTTTAAGGAGATTGGAATATGGATTACGCTAAAGTTGCTATTGAAAAGCACAAAGAGTGGAAAGGCAAAATTCATGTGGTACCCAGTTGCCCATTGGAAACAAAGGATGATTTGTCAATTGCTTATACCCCGGGCGTTGCGGCTCCTTGCTTAGAAATCAGCGAAGACGTAAACAAGTCTTACGATTACACCCGCCGCGGCAACCTGGTTGCTGTTGTGACGGACGGTACCGCTGTTCTCGGCCTTGGCGATATTGGACCGGAAGCCGGTATGCCTGTTATGGAAGGCAAATCCGTTCTCTTCAAATCCTTCGGTGATGTTGACGCATTCCCAATTTGTGTTCGTTCCAAGGATGTAGACGAAATCGTTCATACGGTTGAAATGATTGCCGGTTCCTTCGGCGGCATCAATCTGGAAGATATTTCTGCTCCCCGCTGCTTTGAAATTGAAAAGCGTTTGAAAGCTTCTCTTGACATTCCTGTATTCCATGACGACCAGCACGGTACTGCCGTTGTAACCATGGCCGCTATGATTAACGCTTTAAAGATTGTCGGCAAAAAGATTGAAGATATTTCCGCAGTTGTCAGCGGTGCCGGTGCTGCCGGTATTGCCTGCACCAAATTGCTGATGGCACTCGGCCTCAAGGATGTTATCCTTTGCGACCGCCAGGGTGCTATCTACAAGGGCCGCGACGGCTTGAACCCGATTAAGGCGGAGATGGCTGAAATTACAAACCTGAAATGCAAAAAAGGTACCATGGCAGAGGTTATTAAGGGTGCCGATGTATTCATGGGTGTTTCCGCTCCCGGCTGCTTAACACCGGAAATGGTCAAAACAATGGCAAAAGACCCGGTCATCTTTGCATGCGCAAACCCGACTCCGGAAATCTTCCCGGATGTTGCTCTTGCCGCAGGTGCTAAAGTTGTCGGTACCGGCCGTTCGGACTTCCCGAATCAGATCAACAATGTTCTTGCGTTCCCCGGCATCTTCCGCGGTGCTTTGGATGTTCGCGCAAGTGACATCAACGATGATATGATGCTTGCCGCGGCATTTGCTATTGCGGACTTGGTCAAGCCGGAAGAGCTTTCTCCTGACTTCATCATTCCAGCTCCGTTCAACAAAGCGGTTGCTCCAGCCGTTGCGGAAGCTGTAAAAGCAGCTGCACGCAAGACCGGTGTAGCAAGACTGTAATATTTACTATAAGAGTTATACTCATTAATAATCAGACAGGGCGCCAAACCGATCGGTTGGGCGCCCTGTCTTTTGCATTTTTGCAGTTAATAGTTATTTTAACTCCGTGCCGCCCCATTCTACAACGGCAAAGCCTTTGCGCTCAAAGGTTGGCAGTGTTTGTTCGGGTACGGTGATTGATTTGTTCAAAGGCTTGTAGACCATGAACACACGCAGTATACTGTCCGGTTTCGGTACTATATTAAGTTTTGCGTAATCCGTGTAGGCCGAACCCTGAAATGTAATCAAATTATAGGCATTCTCCTGCATTTTTGGCAGCCAATACACAATAAATTCGTTATACTCCTTCGGCGTTAACCCCAAATAGGCCAGCTTTTCCTGCAAAAACGCAGCGGTGTCGCTGCCCTTCACCACAAAGCCCTTGCTCATATCATAGTTCACGTTGGAAGTACCTTCCCAATACAGGTAAGAGTATTCCTTTTGGTCTGCTTTGTTGATGAGCTTTCCGCCCGGATAAGCGGTTACATTCCAGCCGTTTCCGTAGTCGGGGTAGGTGCAGGTGAACTTGCCGTTCAAGTCTAGCTGCACATTTACATCGGTGGTTTTCGCCGGATACAAATAAATGACAGGCTTCATAGACCTGTGTTCAAAGGGTGATTTCCTGCATCCAGCAAGAGCAAACAGCAAAACGGCGCTGAGAATGAGTGCGAGTACCTTCTTCATAAAACTTTCCCTCTTTCTAATTGTAATTGTAGAAATAGAAAATCTCCTGCAAAATCATGCGGAAGAAAGACCGGCTAGAATTCGATTCCCTTCCGTGCAGGCATGCCTTTATCAAAGGGATGCTTAACTTTTTTCATCTCTGTCACATAGTCCGCCAGGTCAAGAATTTCCCGCGATGGGTCACGCCCAGTCAGAACAAGCTCAAGTTTTTCCGGCTTTTTGCGCATGAATTCAAGAAGCATATTAGCATTCAGCAGATTGCAGCTCAGCGCACCGAACACTTCATCCAGAATCAGCAAATCACAATTGTCCTTTTGTGCGGCGTTGATGGCCTGTTTCAGCATATTCTCGCACAACGCGGCAGTTTGGACTAATTCCGCTTCCTCCATTTGAAAGGTGAATTTGATGGTTTGCGGTACATCCATAACGGTAATATTCGGAATCTTCCGTAAAATATCCCGTTCACTGGAAGACTCGCCTTTTAAAAACTGTACCAAAAGCACCCGTTTTCCACAGCCGCAGGCACGAATGCCGAGCCCCACCGCAGCCGTTGTTTTGCCTTTGCCGTCTCCGCAATAGATATGGATTTGTCCGTTTTGCATGGTACTTACCGTTCTTTCTTTTCAAATAAAAAGCTTTGCCCAGTCCAGTGAAGCCGAATCCCATCTAAATTTGACGGGAAAGGGCAAACTATTATAATTAAGACTCAATGCATTAAAAATCTACGGGCATTGATGCAGATTTTTTTCTGTGCTTTTATTGGAGATTTGTGTTATTTATTCATACTATATAAAATTTTCTGGATTTTATGTTCGTATTTCTATTATAATCCAATCTTTATAAATTGTAAACGAAGCAAAACTTTGCTATAATAGATACAATTCATATGATTTTTCTATGACATAGCCATTTGATTTGAAAACAGAGCCAATCTCCAAGCGTAAAATCCACATATCAAAGATTTAGCGCTTGTTTCTTGGATGTTTTCTAAAGTTAACTGGCTATATAAGAATAATAAATCTATGCATTGAGGGGGTATTTATCATGAAAAAAATCACAACATTCCAGCTGGTCGGCACCGCGCTCATGGCGGCACTTGTTTTTGTTTCCAACTATTTGAGTTTTCCTATTCCGGTGGCGGTAGGAGCTCCAACAAGAATTCACCTTGCAAACGCGTTCTGTGTACTGTCCGGCTTGCTTTTAGGACCAATCGGCGGCGGACTTGCAGCCGGTATCGGTTCCTTTCTGTACGATTTGACCAATCCGCTATATATTGCCGGTTCTCCGTTTACCTTTGCGTTTAAATTTCTGCTCGCTTTTGTCGCCGCAAAAATTGCGTACAGCCGCGGCCGAAAAGCGGAAAATGTCACATGGAACCTGATTGGCGCAATCGGCGGTTCGCTGACCTACATTGTTTTGTATCTTGGTAAGACGTTTGTTGACAATGCGCTTTTGCGTATGCCGCTTATTCCGTCTTTGACGCTTATTTGGACAAAGTTCGGAGCTTCCGCTGCTAATGCCGTAATTGCGGTTGTTATTTCCGTACCGCTTTGCCTTGCCATTCAGAAAGCGCTGCAAAAGAGCCGTCTGTTGGAAAAATTCAAGTAACCTATAATAATATTGTAAGAAATAAAAATGGTACTGTAAACGAGAGTTACAGTACCATTTTTCTATTTCATACTCTGAGCGGCCGCAGCCATGAGCGCGCTTGCGATCGGCCCTGCGGAGGTTCGGCCGTAGTTGCCTTCCTCTACCACCACCGCAAATGCGATGGGCGTTTTTTCATTGGATGAAAAGCCGACCATCCAGCCATTAGGCTGTTTTCCGCTGCCGACTTCGGCTGTACCGGTTTTGGCACAGACCGAAAGTCCGGGGAACATGCTGTCGCCGTAATCTTTAGTCACATTATAACGCATCATAACCTTCAGTTGGTCGGCTGTTTCTGTTTGCAGCAGTCTGGTTCCGGTCGTCGTATGCCCGGACTGAGTTGTCAGGCCGTAGCTGGATGTGATGCTTTGAATCAGATAAGGATTTACCGGTTCACCGCCATTCGCAATGGCACCCATGAGCAGCAGCATATGGTACGGGTTTGTGGTATCTGTGTATTGTCCTATGCCGGACCAAGCTAAATCCTGCTGCTGCGCACCGCTTACATTATATACGCTTTTGCTGGTTGGAATGCCGTCCAAACTGTAACTTTTATTAAAGCCCATTTGGTTTGCCATGGCAGTCATCTTGTCTTTTCCCAGCTCCATGGCGAGCTGTGCGAACGTAACATTGCAGGATTTTGCCAAAGCGTTTTTAAAGTTGATGGTGCCGTGCACGGAATCACAGGTAATCTTATTGCCGTTTACAATCATGCTGCCGGTGCAATGAAACGTGCGGCTTTGAATATCCGGTATATTTTCAATCGCCGCCGCGCTGGTTACCAGTTTAAAAATGGAACCGGGGGTATAGGAGGAGGAAAGAACACGGTTAAGGTAAACGCCCTCATATTTTTTATTTGTGGAAAGGTCTTTGGGTTCATTCTGCGGATCAAAATTCGGAGAACTTACCATACACAGAATTTCGCCGGTTTTGTAGTTGTAAAGCACGGCGGCACCGTTCCGGCTGCCCAGTTTTTCCAGCGCCAGTTTGCAAAGGCTTGAATTTACGGTCAGCTTGATATTGCTGCCGGTCGGTTTGCTTCCCATCGGCTGTGCAAGTCCGGTAATGGGATTGTACCCCGCAAGCTGCGAGCGGTAATTGTATTGAATACCGGTTGAAATATAACCGTTTGTATCGCCGACGATATGCACCGTAGCACGGCGGATTTTCTCATCGCTGTTATAGGTTTGTTTGCCGTTTTCGCTTTTCAGCAGCACAGTGCCGCTTGCATCAGTGATTGCACCGGTATAGCTGCCTTGCCCGTTTGCAGTCAAGTGTTTGTTATAAGGCTGCGCTGCATACATGCCGCCTTTTGTAGCCATGCCGAACAAAAAATAACCGAGTCCGGCAAAAAATCCAAGAATAATAAGAAGAAGGGCTAGCGAACGCGCTCCGGTTGTTCTCATCTGCTTTTCCTCCTTGCCGCATAGGTTCGTTCATCCGACGCCTTGACAAAGGCCAACAGGCCCCATACCGCCATCATACTGGAACCGCCGGCACTGATGAACGGCAGAGTTACACCGGTAAGCGGAAGCACGTCGGTCGCGCCGAAAATGTTCAGGCAGGTTTGAAATAAAAGCATGCCCGAGGCCGCACAGGCCGAGATGGAGTAAAAGGTGGAACGGCTGCGGGTTGCGTCGGAGCGGGCGAACAGGATCAGCGCCGCGAGCGTAAGTACCACAACAACAGCCAACACCAATCCGGTTTCCTCACAGAGCATACCGAAAACAAGGTCACTGTTGCCTGCAAATACATTTTTCAGGGAGCCGTTCCCAATGCCCAAACCGAACAGGCCGCCGCTAGCGGCGTATGTGAGTACTCTGGTTTGCTGCATGCCGGCGTCGTTGATGTTAGCGGCATCCCAAATATGTCCCCAAAGCAAAAATCGGTCCGCTACATACGGCTTGAACTTTAAAATCAAAAATGCGCCGAATACCGCAACGGAGCATGCAAGGAATACGGTTCTCACGCTGCCGGAACGCATGAACGCAATCAGCAAAAAGGTGATGAAAAAGATGGCCGCGGTGCCGAAATCGCGCATGAGAAACAATGCCCCCATACAGATGGCGGAAAAAATGATGAATTCTGTCAGGTTCTTGGCGGTTTGCAGCTTATCCAACGTGGCGGCGCCCGCAAAGATAAACGCGATTTTTATCAGCTCCGACGGCTGAATGCTCATTCCGGCAATGTGTATCCAATTTTTCGCTCCGTTTACTTCTTTGCCCAGCACAATATTCACCGCAAACAGAAGAATGGCGGCAATTCCGATCGCTAAGCGGAATTTATTGACACGGTCAAGATTCCCCATAAACGCGATTAGAATGCAGAACAGCACAATCCCCGCCGCCATGGTGGCAAGCTGCGTGTAGGTGGTTTTTATGTCCGCGCCGCTTAGCAGCAGAATGCCAATTCCGCTGAGCAGAAAGCCGATGGTTTCCACCTCAAAGCTTACCCGTCCAAGTCCTTTCATGGAAAAGAGGTACAGTCCCCACTCCATTACAAAAAGTGCGCCGAACGGAATAAGCGGCAGTACGGAAAAGTTTCCGCCCGCAAAACAGCATTGTGCGGACAGCAGGATTTGAATCAGCGTGACCGCCGCAAGCAAGCCGAACGGCGAGGCCGCCCGCCCCTGGTAAAGCCGGAAAAAACGGTTCTTTTTCGGTGTAAAACTGTCGGACGACTTCAACATCAGAGCGGTAGAACCCATGGAAATCATGTCACCCGCAAGCACAGGCAGGCTTGGTTTTGCCTTTTGGCCGTTCACAAAGGTGCCGGATTTCGAACCGGTATCGGTTACAATCCAGCCGCTTTCACGCCGCATCAGTACGGCATGGTCGCGGGAGGCGGTTACATCCGGCAGTACGATATCGCAGCTTTTGCTTCTTCCGATTGAATTTTCCCAATATAGCACGGGGATAGACTTGTGTGTTACCATATCCTCTAAAATGATGACCGGCTCTTCGCGCCGTCTCCCTTTTTTCAGGGAGGTAAAGCATCTCCATACGACAACGATTGCAACAAGAGGAATCAAAATACGAAAAACAAACAATGAAATTGAAAGTATAAACTGAATAAAGGGATTTGTTAGCACCGGGTTGTCATCCCCCTTCCTGTATCGTTCAGCGGCTGCTTTCCGGCTGTGCTACAAGCCCGAGCTGCTGTATAAGCTGCGGCAGTCCCGCTTCGAAATTCACGCCGAAGCGCGGATCCGTCCCGGACTCTTTTGTGCGCACGATGCTGCCATAGGTGAAATCAACCGCCGTCTGCATAGCCTTGTCCAAATCCATTCCGTTCAGCAGCCCTGCCAGCAGCGTACTGGCGAATACATCTCCGGTTCCGTGAAAAAATCCCTGCACACGCGGGGAAAAGGCATAGCTGAATTTTCCGTTTTCCCGGTTGTATCCGGCACAGCCCAAAAGTTCGGGACTGAACCATACACCGGTCAGCACCACCTGTTTTGGGCCGAATTTTGAAAGACGAACCAGCAATCCTTCAATGTAGCTGCGTTCATACGGGCCGTCATAGAATTCCTCCCCCAGCATGAATGCCGCTTCGGTCAGGTTTGGCACAATGATGTCCGCTTTTTTGCAGAGCTTCACCATGCCTCCAGCCATCTGTGAGGTGTAGGTAGGGTAAAGCTTGCCGTTGTCCGCCATGACGGGGTCGACTAGAATAAGATTATTTTTTGTTTTGAACAAATCAAAGATATCGGACACGATGGCAATCTGCTCAAAAGAACCCAAGAAACCGCTGTAAAGCGCATCAAACTTCAAGTCAAGACTTTTCCAGTGGTTTGCGAACGGTAGCATATCCTCCGTCAGGTCACGGTACGTATAGCCCGTAAAACCGCCGGTATGAGTAGAAAGCACCGCGGTGGGCAGTACGCTTACGCCGATGCCCGCGGCGGAAAGAATTGGCAAGGCGACTGTTAGGGAGCATTTCCCAAAACCGGATATATCGTGAATGGCCGCCACTGTTTTTTGATTTTCCATCAAACTGTTCCATGCCTTTCTGTTATGCGTTTCTCTGCTGAGAGTCTAGTACGCCGAATGAATTAGCAGATAGGATAAATACTCCAAGTACGGTATCTATATTATACCTATCATATTTTATTATAGCACGAAATGTCAAGATAAAATCCATCATAATAAGAAATGAATATTATAAATGTGAAAAAACAGATTGAAGCCTAGCATTTTAAAATTAAAAAAGAAAATGGCCGCTTCCCGGAAAAAGAAAAGCAGCCAATTACTTTATTTATGATTTACATGGTCAATAAAGCGCAGAAAAGCGGATTTGCCTTCGGGGGCATCTTTGTACACACCCGCGTTGCCGAGTATCTTTGAGAAAATGATTCCAACATCTTGCTGAACAGCCTCATGAATTTCCTGCGGAGCAAGATGCCTTGCTTTGAGTTCTTCGTACCATTCCAAATGTTTTTGCATGGTTTCGTCTTTTTGCAGTTCTGTTTCTTTATCTGGATTTTCTAAATAATATTCCAGCGTCTCCAGTTCCGATTTTAGGCGGGCTGGCAAAATCGCAAGACCCATTACTTCAATCAGACCGATGTTTTCCTTTTTAATGTGATGATATTCCGCATGAGGATGGAAAATACCGAGCGGATGCTCCGCCGTGGTACGGTTATTGCGCAGCACGAGGTCAAGCACAAACCGTTCGCCGCAGCGGCGCGCGACCGGCGTAATGGTATTATGGGGTATCTCGCCGCTGAAAGCGAGAATATTCGCCTGTTCGTCCGAGTAATCGCGCCATTTGGTCAGAATCTTGTCCGCCAAATCGCATAGTCGAGATTTATTTGTTCCGCTTAGCCGGATTACCGACATTGGCCAGTGTACCAGTCCGGAATCAATATCTTCATAGCCGTCAAATTGTATGTTTCGGTACACCGGCGCCTTCATCATCGGGAATTCAAAGCTGCCGCCCTGAAAATGGTCGTGTGTCAGAATGGAGCCCCCGACAATCGGCAGATCGGCGTTGGAACCGATAAAATAGTGCGGAAAGAGAGTGACAAAGTCCAGCAAATGCTCAAAAGCTTTGCGCGATATTTTCATCGGAACATGCTGTTCGTTCAAAATAATACAGTGCTCGTTGTAATATACATAGGGGGAATACTGCAAAAACCAGCGTTCTCCGCAAAGTGAAATCGGAATCAGCCGGTGATTGGCGCGCGGCGCCTGTGTAAGATTTCCCGCAAATCCTTCATTTTCTCGGCAAAGGGCGCATTTGGGATAACCGCTTTGCACGGTATTGCGGGCTGCTGCTATGGCTTTCGGGTCTTTTTCCGGTTTGGAAAGGTTTACGGTAATTATGATATCTCCGTATGCGGTTGGCACTTTCCAAAGCTTATCCTTTGCTACGCGGTCAACACGGATATAATTGGAACTGCGGCTCAAATCGTAGTAATAATCCGTGGCGGCTTTGGGGGATTGTGCGTAAAGCTCGTCAAACAAACGGATTACTTCGGACGGGCGCGGCATGATACATGCCATTAGCTCCGTGTCAAATAGATCACGGTAGGTGGTGGTGTCTTCGGGGAACAGTCCCTGTTTAAAGGCCCAGTCAAGAATATTATTTAGGATTGGTTCGGCGCAGGGCAAATTTTCCTCCGCAATCGAAACCGGACAGAATTCCTGCAATTTCAGCACATTCAGAATACGGTTGATTGCAAATACACAGTCATTTTCCTGCAGTAATTTGTGTTTTAGGCCGAACTGAACCAAGCGCTGGATTTCAGCGCTAATTTTTTGCATATTCGAACACCCTTACTTTCAATATTTCTCCGCAACTTCACCGCAGCGCTTATAGATGCTGTCGGCAGGAATAAATCCGCGCACCATGGAGAGCGGATAAATGTTGCTGTGTCTGCCGATTACGGTACCGGGGTTCAGAACGGAGTTGCATCCGACTTCCACGTTGTCACCCAGCATTGCGCCGAATTTTTTAAGGCCGGTTTCAATCTTTTCACCGTTTACATGTACTGTGACCAGCGTCTTGTCCGATTTTACGTTTGAGGTGATGGAGCCTGCACCCATGTGCGATTTATAGCCCAAAACCGAGTCACCTACATAGTTGTAATGCGGCACCTGTACATTGTCGAAAATAATGACATTCTTTAATTCAGTGGAGTTGCCCACTACGCAGTTGGCACCTACCAGAGCGTTTCCGCGAATAAAGGCGCACTGACGCACTTCGGTGTTGGGGCCAATGATGGTTGGGCCGGCAATATAGGCGGAATCAAACACTTTGGCGGAACGTGCGATCCATACATTTTCACCGCGGCGTTCATACTCTTCTTCGGAAAGACTTGCGCCTAACTCTAAAATGAAGCTGCCGATTTTCGGCAAAACTTCCCACGGATAAACCGCTTGCTGTAAAAGCGGAGCGGCGGCTGTATGCGTGAGGTCATATAAATTTTCAATCGTAACATTTTCGTGCATGTTGTTTCTCCTTCGCGCTGCAATGCTGCAAGCGCTGTATTTATTATATTTTTTATTGCTGCTGCGGTCAATATCCTTATCTGCCGTATTTATTCAATATTGTATCATATCCTAAGGGAAGCCGCACGGATTTCATGAAAAAGGGCTGCTATAAATGGGTCACGGGCCGGCGGTCACAAGTCTCTTCAAAAGAAGCAGGTCAGTAGTATCCACGATGCCGTCATTATCTATGTCCGCTGCCTGAAGATAAACGCCGCTTAAGCTGCTGCCGTTGTTCAAATGGGCGTATAAAAGACGCTCATCCCGCGAGGTAAGGTTGCCGGATCCGACGAAATCCCCTTTTACAACAGCGACCAAATGGTCGATTATACGCTCGTTATCCCGCAGCTCAATGGAAGTGCCCGTACCGATGTTGCCGCTTTCCAGAACGGTGCCGTTCGGTTTTACCGCGCGTAGCGTGGCGGAACCCATATCAATCCCACTTTTCAGCCGCGCGAAAGTGGTGGAAGCGTTCACGTAAAGCAACCCTTCATTTCGGTCAATAGCATATGCGGTGCTTTTTATGCTTGTGGGAATATTAGGAAGACTACCCGTGCCGGAGCTTTCGGGAGCGCTTGGGTCGGAGCCGGCCGGCGGATTCAGCGGTTCACTGGAAGTGTCGGGGTTAGCGGAAGAACTCGAAACAGATGGAATACCGGAGCTGCCTGTACCGCCGGTACTGCCGGAACTTGGCGTACTCTCAGTCGGAGAAGAAGAACTGTAGGCCGGTTGACTTTCGCTTGGGGTACTGCTTGCGCCGTTTGTGGTTGGTTTGCTCAAGTCGACAAAGCGAATGGTGCTGTCCTGAGAAACAATCGCGGCGGCAACCGTTCCGTTCGCTGCCAAATCGAGCAAATCACCGTCAAATTTGTATTCGGAAAGGAAAGTGCCGTCGGTGGCGAATTTTCCTACGGTACGGGAGCCGGTTTTGCACAGAATTTCACCGGTACTCAGCATACAGGCGACATCTCCGGTTCCTCCGGTATCTTTTACCTTGTGAAAAACCGGCGGATTTCCCTGCACCCGGAAAATGGTTCCGTTTGTATCCACTGCAACCGAATTGCTTAAAAACCGATAAGGGATTGCCGGCATATCCGAGGAAAACAAAGAGGGCTCCTTGTTTGGTGCACCGGGTTTTACGTTTGCAACCGCAATCTTGGTTCCGGAACTATAAGTGATATAGAGGTAAGAATCAGGGGACACACAAATGGATGCGAAGTCCCCGTGCGTACCGGTAATAGTGGCTGCAGGCAAGGAAGAACCACTGCTGAAAACAGAAAAAATGTTCTTTGCGGCACTGTCCAGCACGTATACATTTCCGTTGTTGTCTTCCGTAATTCCCTGCGGGACTTGATTGTTAATATTGCTTAACTTATAGGAAGCATCAAAGAAATTTTCAGCTTTTCCTAACGGATACCGTGAAACATCAATACCGGATGCTGCGGTATCCGGGGCTGCTTTTGTCGGCCCGGCAAAATAAATCTCTCCGTTGTGTGATTCTGCACAGCTATAGGCGTAATCCAGAGTGATACCGCTGCTAGCGGAAAGACATCCTTCATTGGATAAATAAGTGATTTTTGTAGCGTTACCGTCTGTGCTGGCCAAAATAAAACCAGCACTTTCATTTGGAAACAGATGAATATTCTTTGAATAAACGGATGTGTCCGGGATTTCTTCACCGATTGGTTTCGTACTTATTCCCGCTGCCGCACCATAGCATATAAGTAGAATCATTAGGACAGCACTTGCAGAAATAAGAAAATGCCGTCTTGCCAGCCGCTTCACAGCATCACCCCATTTTATATTTACAAATTGTAACATTATATTCTAAAATGTATACAATTTTGTGAATATTTTTCATACAATGAAATCCATACCGCCGCTTTGATGATAAACAGTGCAAGCTTTCTATCAGCATATGCGTGTTTGAACTGGAAAGGATGACTCAATATGACGAAAATTTGTATATTAGATGGCTACACAACGAATCCGGGCGACGTAAGCTGGAAAAAACTCGAAGATTTAGGTGAAGTGACCGTTTTTGACCGTACCCCGAAAGAACTGATTTTAGAACGGGTAAGGGACGCACAGATCATCATAACCAATAAAACGCCTCTTGACCGTGAGACCATATTTGCTTTGCCGAACATGCGGTATATCGGTACACTGGCGACAGGCTACAATGTAATTGATACTGCCGCAGCCCGTGAGCGCGGTATTCCTGTGTGTAATGTGCCGACCTACTGCACGAAAGCGGTAGCGCAGCACACATTCGCATTGCTGCTGGACCTTGCCAGCCATGTACATGAACACAGTGAAACCGTGCGCAAGGGGCAATGGGCGACCAGTGTGGATTTTTGTTATTGGAAAACGCCGATCGTCGAATTGGAGGGGAAAAGCATCGGAATTATCGGGTTTGGCAATATCGGTAAAGCGGTTGCGGACATTGCGCTTGCCATGGGCATGAAGGTGCTGGTATCCAGCCGCACGGAACGAAACATGCCGGAAGGCTGCCGCTGGGTGACACAGGAGGAGCTGTTCGCGCAAAGCGATGTGATTACCATCCATTGCCCGCTTACCCCACAGACCACCGAGCTGATTCATCGGGAAACATTACAACAAATGAAAAACACGGCGATTCTCATCAACACTTCGCGCGGGGGCGTTATTCATGAACAAGACCTTGCGGATGCGCTGAACAACGGCGAAATTGCGGCTGCTGGGTTAGATGTGCTTACCAACGAGCCGCCTAAGGCCGATAATCCGCTTCTCACCGCAAAAAATTGCGTCATCACACCCCACATTGCATGGGCGTCCCACGATTCACGGGAGCGTTTAGTCGAGATTGTTGCGCAAAATGTACTAGAATTTTTACGTGGACAACCACAAAATGTAGTCAATTAACAAAAAAGCGACCGGCGCATTTTTATGCACCGGTCATTTTATTTGAAGTTGACGCATGAAAAATCAAGTTGTATTTGTACAAGCACGCAAGGGAAAGTTCCATAAAATTCAAAAATCCTGTAAAAAAGGCAAAAACCGGCGTTTGCCGGTTTTTGCCTTTTGGGGAGGAGTTGTATTGAAAAAGGAGCGGTATTCCATACCGCAGAACTTATAAGCAAGTGAATATTTATGAGTGTCTAACTCATGTATCGTTTCTATGGTATTATTATAAGGCACAAGATATGGTATGTCAACGATTTCTATTCCTGCTGCGCCTTAATCTCCCTTTTGAATAAATTGTGTTTTACGATACCTCTCTTTTTAATATTTTTGACGGACATTTTTCCTTTTATACACAGATCTATTCATATTTCTGTAAAAAACGGATAAATTGTTACGGCTTTTTCTCCATCCATAAAGGAACAGATGTCGGCTCTTCCCACTTTTCTGCAGGCGCCCGCCTTTTTTGTTGTATTTATAAAGCTGAAATGGTAGAATAATAGAAATTTAAAAATATCTTTTTGCACGGTTGTGAAAGTGGAAGGACGCTTTTCTAAACGTGAGAAATAAAGGTTGAAAAGAGAAAATTATGAATATAAAAAAGAATGATATTGTCGAACTGGAGATTACCGGGCTAACCGCGGAGGGCAGCGGAGTTGGCAGGGTAGAGAATATTGCGGTTTTTGTGCCGGCTTCCGCTGTTGGCGACAAGCTGCGCGTGCGAATTTTAAAAACAGCAAAAACATATGCTTTTGGAAAAATTGAGCGGATACTAGTGCCGTCCCAAGACCGAACCCCGGTGGACTGCTCCCAGTTTTTGCGCTGCGGCGGCTGTGCATTTCGCCACATTTCCTATGAGGCGGAACTGCGGGCGAAAGAGCAGCGGGTGCACGATGCCATGCTGCGCATCGGCGGCTTTGCGGATTTAAACATTATGCCGATTGTGGGAGCACAGCGGTCGGACCGCTACCGCAATAAAGCACAGCTTCCAATCGGCAAAGGTGCAAGTCAAGAGATTACAATGGGCTTTTTTGCCACTCACAGCCATCGGATTATTGATTGTGAAGAATGCCTGCTGCAGCCTTCGGTGTTTGCGGATGCGATGAACGCGGTGAAAGAATGGGCAAAGCAGAGCGGCGAAGATGTATATGATGAGGAAAGCGGAAGGGGACATTTGCGTCACCTTTACCTTCGTCAGGCGGAAGCAACCGGAGAAATTATGGTATGCTTAGTGGTAAACGGTAACGGTGTTCATGGTGAAGCGGAACTGGCCGAGCTTTTAAAGGAACGGGTCGCCGGATTAAAAAGTGTAATCATCAACAGCAACCGTGAAAAAACAAATGTGGTGCTGGGCAGAAAGTGCAGGACGGTGTGGGGCAGCGACTATATTACCGATACCCTTTGCGGTTTGAAATTTCACATTTCCCCCTTGTCATTTTATCAGGTGAACCGCACCCAAGCGGAGCGGTTGTATGCGATTGCAGCACAATACGCGGAACTCACCGGAAGGGAAACGTTGCTGGATCTGTATTGTGGAACCGGCACGATCGGGCTTTCCATGGCCAAAAGAGCCAAACGCTTAATCGGCGTGGAAGTGGTGGAGCAGGCGGTGGAGGATGCACGCAAAAACGCGGCGCTGAACGGTATTGAGAATGCCGAGTTTTTGTGCATGGATGCCGCAAAGGCGGCTTCTATGCTGAAAGATCGGGGTGAACGCCCGAATGTGGTGGTACTCGATCCCCCGCGCAAGGGCTGTGATGCAGATCTGATTGAAACCGTGGTAACCATGTTGCCGGAGCGTGTTGTTTATGTTTCCTGTGACCCGGCTACGCTTGCCCGCGATCTCAAACTGTTTGCCTCCAAGGGCTATGCCCCTCAAGTTTTAACCCCTGTGGATATGTTTCCCCGAACGGCTCATACAGAATGTATCTGTCTGCTTGAACATTCTGCCGAGGAGAAGATAAAATATGAATCAGTTCTTTAAGCAGGTATATGACATTGTAGAGCAGATACCTTATGGGATGGTGGCTTCATTTGGTCAGATTGCACACATGCTGGGACGGCCCCGCGCGGCGCGAGAGGTTGGTTGGGCCATGCGGTGCTGTCCTGATGGTTTGCCTTGGCAGAGGGTGGCCATGAAGGATGGTACGATTGCGGGCGGTATTTATGCGGATATGCGCAGAACCATTCTTGAAGCCGAAGGAGTACTATTTTTGCCTGATGGACGTGTGGATATGGATTTATGCCGTTGGTTCGGTTAAGCGTGGTGCAAACAACGGATATAGGATTGAAAAGGGTAATATTGTATGAAGAATATTCAATTAAAAAACGGAAAAGAACTAGCTATACGCAAAGCAACGGAGCACGATGCGGAAAATATGGCACGGTTTAAAACCGGCATCAGTGGAGAATCCGACTTTCTTTCATTCGGTGAGAATGAAATTGAAATTACGCCGGAAACGGAGCAGAAAATTATTCAGGCCGAAAACGCAAAGGATAATTCCGTGGTTATGATTGCGGTAATAGACGGCGAAATCGTCGGTTTTGTCGCGTTTGCAGGAGGCAGCCGTGTTCGCAAGCGTCATGCGGAAGAAATGGGAATATCCGTCCGAAAAAAGTATTGGGGACTGGGAATCAGTAATTTTATGATGGAAGCTTTGATTGAGTGGGCAAAAGGGACGGGCATCATACGCAAAATAGATTTGCTGACTAGAGCGGATAACGAAAAGGCCATTAAGCTATATGCAAAATACGGCTTTGAAAAGGAAGGCATCGTCAGGCGTGATTTGAACGTAAACGGCGTGTTCTATGACTCTTTCAGTATGGGACTGCTCATAGATTAGGAGAAGAAGATGAATATTCAAATAATTGAGAAAAACGGGATTGCGATCGCTGTGGTCAATAGCACAGAAAAGGCTATTACCAATGTGCAGTCAGCACTGGATTTTATAATGTCGGTGACATATGAAACCGGCAGCAGTCGAATTGCGCTGAACAAAGAAGCCATTTTGGAAGATTTCTTTGTTTTAAGCACATGTCTTGCGGGAGAAGTGCTGCAAAAATTTATCAATTACCGTGTGAAATTCGTGGTAATCGGGGATTTTTCACACTATACAAGCAAACCGCTGCAGGATTTCATACGGGAGTCCAATCGGGGGAATGATATCTTTTTTGTTGCCAGCGAGACAGAAGCCATTGAAAAGCTTGCACGGCCATAATTTCGCATATTCTATTCCATCACCAACCGGGAATAATCGAATATTCAAATAATTTAAGAAAGAAGGAAAAAATCATGGAGAATTTTGTGTTTTACAGCCCGACATATTTCGCGTTCGGGAAGGATCAAGAAACCAATGCAGGCAAGTATGTGCGGCGTTTCGGTGGAAGTAAGGTGCTCATCCATTACGGCGGCGGCTCGGTTGTCCGTTCCGGACTTTTAGATAGAGTAAAAGCTTCTCTGAAAGCGGAACAAATCGAATTTGTGGAACTTGGCGGAGTAAAGCCGAACCCGCGCAGCGGGCTTGTGTACGAAGGCGTAGAGCTATGCCGGAAAGAAAACGTGGACTTTATACTCGCCGTGGGTGGGGGAAGCACGATTGATTCCTCAAAAGCAATCGCAGCGGGTTCTGTGTATGACGGCGATTTCTGGGACTTTTTCTGCGGGAAAGAGGTAACCAAAGCGCTCGGCATTGGAACGGTCCTGACGATTTCAGCGGCTGGAAGCGAAGGCTCCCCGGATGCCGTCATTACAAACGAGGACGGTATGTACAAACGCGGAGCAAGCGGGGAAGCGCTGCGCCCGGCATTTTCCATTCTGAATCCTGCTTTAACGCAAACGCTTCCGCCTTATCAGATTGCCTGCGGTGCAACCGACATTATGGCGCATCTGTTTGAACGTTATTTTACCACAACAAAAGAAGTGGAGGTAACAGACCGGATGATTGAAGGGCTGCTGTTAACGATGATACACGAAGCTCCGCGCGCGGTGAGTGAGCCGAGCAACTATCAGGCACAGGCCAATATTATGTGGGCGGGCATGATGGCGCACAACAATTCCTGCGGCGTTGGCAGAGTACAGGATTGGGCAAGCCACGACATTGAGCATGAGCTTTCCGCAGTTTACGACTGTGCGCACGGTGCAGGACTTGCGGTCGTGTTCCCCGCTTGGATGACGTATAACGTAAAGCGTGATGTGAACCGCTTTGCGCAGCTTGCTGTTCGTGTGTGGGGCTGTCAAATGGATTTTGACCATCCGGACCATACCGCTATGGAGGGTATCGCTTCGCTGAGACGATTCCTGAAATTCATCGGCATGCCTTCCAACTTTAAAGAACTTGGAGCCAGTGAAGCGGATATCCAAAAAATGGCGCATACCGCGTGCTGTGGGAACGGACGCGGCGGAACCATCGGCGGCTTTGCACAGCTCAACGAAACGGATGTCGCGAATATTTACCGCTTAATGGTATAAAAAGTTTCATTACCGGGAGGGCTGTTGTATGGTAACGGTTGAAATGCTGAAGAAAGAGGAGATTCCGGCACTGATGGAGCTTTATAAGGCACTGGTTCCGCATGATCTATCACTGGAAAAAGCCGAACGCACCTATGACGAAATGCGGGCGAACAGCGAGTATTTGCTCTTAGCTGCCAAGAAGGACGGGGAACTTCTCGGCTCCATGCTGGGTATCTGCTGCCAAAGCCTTACCATGCCTTTTCTGGTGGTGGAGGACGTCATTGTGAAGGACGGCGTGCGGGAAAAGGGAATCGGCCGAAAACTGATGGAGGCACTCGATGAGTTCGCGAAAAGCAGAAACTGCGCGTATGCGATTCTGGTGTCCTCCGCTTTTCGAACCGGCGCGCATCAGTTTTATGAAAAGGTCGGGTATACCGACAGTGTAGTCGGGTTCCGAAAATTATACGAGGAATAAAAACAAAGCTATCGGCTGCAAATTGCAACTGCCGATAGCTTTCTTTATATGTATCTATGATTATCCGTGAGTCTGCGTCGCGACAACGCTTTCGCCGCAGTAGATTTTTCGAAGCTTGGGCTTCTCGATTTTTCCGGTTGGATTTCTGGGAATATCCGCGAAGATAATTTTATGCGGGCGTTTGTATCTGGGCAGCTTTAAGCAGAATTCATTGATTTCTTCTTCCGTACAGGTAAAGCCTTCTTTGATTTCAATAATAGCTGCCGCAATTTCACCGAGCCGTTTCTCCGGAAGACCGATTACTGCAACGTCTTTTACCGCTTTATGCGTGCGTAAAAAGTCCTCAATCTGGACAGGATATAAATTCTCGCCGCCACTGATAATCACATCTTTTTTGCGGTCGACCAGATAGAGAAAACCGTCCTCGTCCTCCTGCGCCATATCGCCGGTAAACAGCCAGCCGTCCTGAAGAACCTGTGCGGTCGCCTCCGGGTCGTTGTAGTAGCAAGTCATAACGCCGGGTCCTTTTACCGCCAGTTCCCCGATTTCTCCCTGTTTTACGGTGTTGTGTGCCTCATCCACAATTTTTACTTCCCAGCCGTATCCGGCTTTGCCGATTGCGCCTACTTTGTGAATGTTTTCCACACCCAAATGTACACAGCCGGGGCCAATCGACTCACTAAGCCCGTAGTTGGTGTCGTACTGATGGTTCGGAAATTTCTCTTTCCAGCGTGCAATCAGGCTCGGGGGAACGGGCTGTGCACCAATATGC
Organism: Bacillota bacterium; assembly: GCA_023458755.1. Classification (GTDB taxonomy): domain Bacteria; phylum Bacillota; class Clostridia; order Oscillospirales; family Acutalibacteraceae; genus JAEWYE01. The sequence goes on from JAEWYE010000058.1 coordinate 29,651, forward strand.
ATCAATCTCCACTGCGCAAGCTCGTAATCGTCCAGACGGATTTCGCCGCGGTCAATGGCATCCAAAATATCCTGCGCCCACGGTACAAGGAGCCACACAATGGTGCATCTTTCCTGTGATACGACTTCCAAAATACTTTTTGGCTTTGCACCAGTGAGCAGTACGGCTTTGGCACCCACCAAAAAGCTGCCGAACCAGTGCATTTTCGCGCCGGTGTGGTAAAGCGGGGGAATGCATAAAAATACGTCGTCTTTGGTTTGACTGTGATGCTTTTGTTCCACCTTGCACGCATGCATTAAACTCATGTGATTATGTAAAATCGCCTTTGGAAAACCGGTTGTTCCCGAAGAAAAATAAATCGCCGCATCGTCATCGTCTGTCAGCGGAATCTGCGGGGACTGGCTGGAGCAGTTTTCTGCCAGATGGCTGTAGCTTTCCGCGAAGCTTGGGGTATTGTCACCCACATAGAAGAGCAGACGGTTTTTACTGATTTCATCCGCAATTTCTTCCACTCTGCCGATAAACGCGGGGCCGAATACCAGCACGTCGGCTTCCGCCAGATTGACGCAGTATTTGATTTCTTCGGAGGTGTAGCGAAAGTTTAAAGGCACCGCCAAAGCGCCCGTTTTTAATATTCCAAAATAAATCGGCAGCCATTCCAAGCAATTCATCAAAAGAATCCCGACTTTATCGCCCTTTTTGATTCCCCTGCTCAAAAGAAGGTTGGCAAACCGGTTTGCCTTTTCATTAAATACATTCCAGGTGATTTCTCTGCGAAAATGACAAATCGGGTCCGGCTCGATCAGTTCATATTCCTTCCAGGTTACGCGCCTTGTTTCCGGTATATCCGGATTAATTTCCACAAGACAAATATCGTTTCCGTATAATCTGCAATTGCGCTCTAATATATCCGTAATTGGCATGCTTGTACGTCCTTTCATTCCTGTTGCTCAAAACTTCAGCACATGTATGTTTTACCACTTTAAATCAAAAAAGTAAATAGGTTTTGGACATATTCCTATAAAAAGTCGGATGTATGCCAAAATGGAACATCGGAATCATTCGACGGATTCCACCCTGCAAAAATAAAAGGGCGGCATATAATATAAATATTCAATAAAATTTAGGGATAAAGATCCGCATGAAAACCCATAAATAAAAGGGCTTGATGATTTTTATATGTTTTTAATTGAAACTTCGCACAATAATGTTTACTGAATAATTAGCATACAAGAGAATTTAGGAGATATTACGAGGAAATAAAAGAGTTCCTGGCTTAATAATTTACACAAGTGTGAGCTTTTTTGCAGAAAAGTGCTTAAAACCTTGCACTCCAGCGAAGCGAAAAAGGGCGGCTTCGACGCCCTCGCCCCCTCGGTTGGCGCGCGGGAGCACGCAATAGTTGAGTAGAGCTTGAAAACATTCTAAAATTTGATCGATTTTTTAAATTACTGGTTTATTCAGTAGATATTCTAATAGAATAAAATTTTAGAAAACACTTGATATAGGGCGCTGGAAAGACTATGATTATTTTATTATAGAAGTACTATGCTATCTTATTTATTCACTATATTTTGTAAAGAAAACTCATTGCTTTCTATTAATTTTCAATGTTGAATTTTAGAAAGGAACGTGATAACATATTGCATTAATAATTATTTTGAATATAAACGAGGGTATTAGAATATGGAAGAAAAGAAACAAACTCTAAGTGAAGAAGGCTCCGAACCTATTTATAAGTTAACGCTTGAAGAAGCGTGCGAAGCCATGCATACAAGACCGGATGGTTTGACTTCGGCAGAAGCAAAGGCAAATCAGGAGAAGTATGGCAAGAATGTAATCAGCCAGAAGAAAGGAAAACCGATCATTCTTGTTTTTCTTTCGAATTTTGTCAGCTTAATGGCTATCCTTTTATGGATAGGCGGCATTATCGCGTTTATCGCGCAGATGCCCGAACTGGCAATTGCCATTTGGCTTGTGAACGTTATCAACGGTGTATTCAGCTTTTGGCAGGAGCACCGCGCGAGCAAGGCGACCGAAGCACTCAAAAAGATGCTTCCGTCTTATGCCCGTGTGATTCGTGACGGGCAGGAAGTGCAGATTTCGGCGGAAGATTTGGTGCCCGGTGATATCATGCTCATTGAAGAGGGCGACAAGATATCCGCGGACGCACGTGTGCTGGCAAGCAGCGATCTTCAGGTCAATCAGTCCACCCTGACCGGTGAATCAAATCCGGTGCGGAAAACGCACGATCCGATTTTTAAAGAGGATTTGTCCAAGTTTGAAATACCGAACTATATCTTTACCGGAACCAGCGTGGCAAGCGGTACCGCGAAAGCGGTGGTTACTTCCGTCGGTATGCAGACCGAGTTCGGCAAAATCGCGAATTTAACACAGGCTATGGACGATGTAAAAAGCCCGCTGCAAAAGGAATTGGATATTCTGACTAAGCAGGTTTCCATGATTGCTATCGGCATTGGCGTCGCGTTTTTTGTAGCGGCGGCATTTTTCGTGAAGCAGCCTCTTGCGCAGGCGTTTATCTTTGCGCTGGGCATGATTGTTGCGTTTATACCGGAAGGTCTGCTCCCGACCGTTACACTGTCACTCGCTACGGCTGTGCAGCGCATGGCCAAAGAACATGCGCTGGTAAAACGTCTGTCCGCTGTTGAAACCTTGGGCTGTACCTCTGTTATTTGCTCCGATAAAACCGGAACCCTGACGCAGAATGAAATGACCGTCTGCAATTTGTGGCTGCCCCGGCAGGAGTTTGAGGTTACCGGGCTTGGATATGCGCCCGTGGGCAAAATTATGGCCGGAGACAAAGAAACAAGCGCAGCAGAAAACCACGATTTAAAAACACTGCTCACCGCGGCCGGCTTGTGCAGCAATGCGCGCGTGGTGCCGCCGAATGAAGAAAATGACCGTTATACGGTTTTGGGTGACCCGACCGAAGCCTGTTTGGGCGTTGTCGCGCAAAAAGCAGGAATCGATCTGGAAACCCAGGCAGCCTTAACACCGCGTATCCGTGAGCTGCCCTTTGATTCCCGCCGCAAACGAATGAGTACCATCCATCAGTTGGAAAAGCCGGTTGACGGCGCGCAGAGAATTGCTTATATCAAAGGTGCTCCGAAAGAAGTACTGGAGCTGTGTTCAAGCATGTGCCGGGATGGCAAAAGTGTAGAGTTGACTGCCGAACAGCGCACACAAGTGATGCAGGCAAACGATAATTATGCAAGCAAGGGACTTCGTGTTTTAGCGGTTGCATACCGTATTTTGTCAAAAAACAGCAATCTGCCGGTAGCGCTTAGTGCGTACACTCCGGAACTCATTGAGCAGGATATGGTTTTTGTCGGCTTGGTCGTTATGGCAGACCCGCCGCGCCCGGAAGTTGCGGACGCAGTCGCCCTGTGCCGCAAGGCAAATATCCGCATCATTATGATAACCGGTGATTACGGTCTTACGGCCGAAAGTATCGCAAAGCGTATCGGTATTGTGCAGGGCGAACATCCCCGCATCATATCGGGTGTTGATTTGGAGGCCATGTCGGATGAAGAACTGAAAGTAGCCCTCAAGGACGAAGTGATTTTCGCCCGTGTAGCACCGGAGCAAAAATACAAGGTTGTTTGCAGTCTGCAGGAAATGGGGCATATTGTTGCGGTTACCGGTGACGGTGTAAACGACTCCCCGGCACTGAAAAAAGCGGATATCGGTGTGGCAATGGGTATTTCTGGCACGGATGTTGCCAAAGAAGCCGCTGATATGATTTTGACCGATGATAACTTTGCGTCCATTGTAAGGGCAATTGAAGAAGGCCGTGCGGTATACAGCAATATCCGCAAATTCCTTCTTTACATCTTTAACAGCAATACGCCGGAGGCAGTGCCTTCCGCCGCGTTCCTGTTCTCAAGGGGCGGCATTCCGCTTCCTTTGACCGTAATGCAGATTTTGTCCGTTGACCTTGGCACCGATATGCTGCCTGCACTCGGACTTGGAGCGGAACTGCCGGAACCGGGCATTATGGACCGCCCTCCGCGTTCCACAAAAGAGACCCTGCTGAATAAGCGTTTGATTGTCTTAGCGTTTTTCTGGTATGGTTTACTGGAGTCAACAATCTCATTAGGGGCCTATTTCTTTGTGAACTTGATGAACGGCTGGCCAAATGTGCCGCTGGCAGGTTCCGGACTGATTTACCACCACGCCACCACGATGGCGCTCGCGTCCATTGTTTTCTGTCAGATCGGTGTAGTGCAGTGCGCCCGTACCGAAAAACAGTCCATTTTTAAGGTCGGTTTGCTCAGTAACCCACATATCGTAAAGGGTATTATTTTTGAAATTCTTCTGATCAGCGCGATAATTTATCTGCCGTTTATGCAGCAAATTTTCCAGACTGCGCCGATTGCATGGAGCGACTGGGTATTCCTGGTTTGCTGCCCGGTGGTAATTATTCTGTTGGATGAAATCCGGAAAGTGATTGCCCGCCATTTGGATTATAAGAAAAAAATTAAAAAATAAAAATAAAACGGGAGGATACAGAATGAAAGTTATTATTGTGGGCTGTGGCAAACTGGGTTCCGGCTTAGCCCGAAATCTGCTCAAAAAAGGCCATCATGTAACGGTCATCGACAGCAAGCCGGAAGCATTCGAACTGCTCGGCAAAGACTATAAAGGCGAAACCATTGTGGGCATCGGCTTTGACCGTGATATTCTGGAACAGGCAAAAATCCGTTCCGCCGATGCGATTATCGCCTGCAGCAAGAGTGATGAAGCAAACGCATTAATCGGCAGAGTGGCGCGCAATGTTTATAAGGTTCCGCGTGTTATCTCCAGATTATACGACCCACGCAAAGCCGAAATTTACCGCAGCTTAGGCATTCAAACCATCTCTACCACCACATGGGGTATTCAGCGCGCTACTGAAATGCTCAGCTATGGTCAGCTTGACAGCATTTTAACGCTGGGAGCCAGCAATGTCGAATTAATCCGCATTGAAACTCCGGCGCTTCTTATCGGCAGAACAGTAAGGGAACTGACGGTTTTGGGTGAAATCCAAGTTGCCGCAATCTTCCGTGAAAACAAAACATTTCTTCCCACAATGGGTACCGTGCTGCAAAAGCATGATGTCATCTACCTTACCGTCGTATCGTCCTCTGCGAAGAAATTAAAATCCATGCTCGGCTTGGCTTAAGGAGGAAAATAGAATGAAAGTGATTATTATAGGCGGCGGCCAAACCGGAGTATACATTGCAAATTTGCTTTTGAACAATAACTGTTCCGTTAAAGTGATTGAAAACCGTGAAAATGTTTTTTCAAAATTAGTGAATGATCTTCCTAAAGAAAATATCATATTTGGCAGCGGTACCGATCCGAATGTGCTCGAAGCTGCGGGAATCGCGGACGTGGATGTAGTCGCGGCTGTTACTGGTGAAGATGAAGTAAATCTGGTTGCCTCCACTATCGCGAAGTTTGAGTTTGCTGTTCCGCGTGTGATTGCGCGCGTCAACAATCCGAAGAATTCCTGGATGTTCAACTCCAGCATGGGCATTGATGTCGGACTGAATCAAGCGGACTTAATGGCTCATCTCGTAGTGGAAGGAATGGATTTGAAAAACATCCTCACACTTTTGAAAATCAACAGCAGCGATTATTCCATCGTACAGGTGCAGGTGGATACGCAGTCTGAGGCAGTGCATAAAAATATTAAGGATTTGGCGATACCGGCAAATTCGGTTCTGATTGCCATTACCCGCGGGCAGGATACAATAGTTCCCCGCGGCGATACCGCAATCAACGCAGGCGATAATATCCTTGCTTTGGCGGACGCAAAAGCACAAGCCGTAATCAATGAATTATTCGGATCGAACAAATAAAACAGCAAAGATCGAAATTCCGAATGATACAGAACCACCTGGGACTGCTTATTGTCCGGGTGGTTCTTGCTATACATATAGTCAGTTGATTTGAAAACAAGACCAATCTACAGGTGCAAAATCCATCTATCAAAGATTTTGCGCTTGCCTCCTGGATGTTTTCTAAAGTTAACTGACTATATAAAAATAAAGTATGGTATAATGAACATCATGGGCAGGATGGATACGGGATACTAAGAAAAGCAGGAGGAACGAGCATGATACGAAAAATTCAGGAACAGGATAAAGAAAAATTTATTGCGATGGCAAACGAGTTTTATCACTCCAATGCCGTACTGCATTCGATTCCGGAGGATTATATACAAAGAACCTTTCATGAAATTATTTCCGGCAGTCCTTACGCGGCTGCCTATGTGTATGAGTCCAACGGTAAAATTGCGGGGTATGTCCTGCTGGCGTTTACCTATTCCAACGAAGCCGGCGGCATGGTCATGTGGATAGAAGAAATTTATATTCTGCCGCAGTATCAGGGACTTGGCTTTGGCAAAGAGCTGTTCGCTTTTCTGGAAACTGAGTATGAAGATAAAGTTGCAAGAATCCGTTTGGAAGTGGAAGACTCGAATCGAAGAGCGGTTGACCTTTACCGCCGAATTGGGTTTGCCGATTTGGATTATGCGCAAATGTATAAGGATAAAGTGAAATAACCTCAAATACAAAACATCGGAGGAAGGAACCATACGCCACATGATTTATTTGGATTATGCCGCCAATACGCCAGTTAATGAAGAAGTTTTGCAGATCTTTTGCGAGGTTTCACGCGATTATGTAGCCAATCCGAATTCCCATCATCGGCTGGGACAGTCGGCCAAGCAGCGTTTGGATGAATCCACAAGGCAGATTGCGGAACTGCTGCATGTGAAGGAAAACGAGATTGTTTACACATCGGGGGCAAGCGAATCCAACAATTTAGCAATCAAAGGAGCCGCTTTTGAATATAAAAAATACGGCAAACACATTATCACGACCTATTTGGAACATTCTTCCGTAAACGGCGCCGCTGCCGCCTTGCGGGATATGGACTATGAAGTGGATTACGTGGATGTCATGGAAAGCGGCCTTATAGACCTGCAGCATTTGAAGGAATTGCTGCGGGAGGATACCATTCTCGTTTCTGTTTGCTGGGTGGACAGTGAGATTGGCATCCGGCAGGATATTGGTAGAATTGCGGATTTACTTTCCGCATATCCGCACTGTTTATTTCATGTGGACGCGACACAGGCAGTTGGGAAGATTCCGGTTTCGTTTGAAAAGGTGGATTTGATGACCTTTGCTCCGCATAAATTCTACGGCCTAAACGGCTGCGGGGTTTTGCTGAAAAAAGAAAAAGTCCTGCTCCAGCCTCTTATACACGGCGGAATCAGCACCACGCCCTTCCGAAGCGGTACGCCTGCACTCGGTATGATTGCGTCGACAGCAAAGGCACTCTCCCTCGCCCAAGCAGAGCAGGAAATTCGCTATGCATATGTGGCAGGGCTGAATGGAAAACTGCGTCAGGCGTTCAGGCATTACCCGAAGGTTCGGGTGAACAGCACACAAAATTCTGTTCCGTTTATTCTGAATATCAGTATCCTTGGGGCAAAATCCGAGGCGTTTGAGGCGGAACTGGAGTCGCACGAAATTTATCTTTCCACCAAATCTGCCTGCTGCGCGCCCAATACACCTTCCCGTCCGGTTTACGCGCTTACCAAAGACAAAAAAGCGGCGCTATCCACCCTACGAATCAGCTTAAGTCATCTGACTTCCGAAGCGGATATCCGAGAGTTTTTGAACTGCTTTGACAGTTGTTATAAGAAATATGTAAAATAGAGGATTCACTATGCAAAGATACGAAGAAATCGAAAGAAGCATCCTGAAAAAATACCGAAAAGAGATATGGATTAAGTTTATCGCCGGAGTGAAAGATTATCAGCTCATTCGCCCGAACGATAAAATTGCTGTATGCATTTCGGGCGGAAAAGATTCTATGCTGATGGCAAAATGCTTACAGCAATTGCAAAAGCACAGCGATTTTCCGTTTGAACTGGAATATTTGGTTATGGACCCGGGCTATAACGCGGTAAACCGTCAGCGGATTGTGGACAACGCGGAGTGCCTGAATCTTCCCATTCAAATTTTTGAAACCAAAATTTTTGATATCGTGGCCGAAGCGGGCGGCTCCCCCTGTTACCTGTGCGCCAAAATGCGGAGGGGATGCCTTTATAAAAAGGCGCAGGAACTGGGCTGCAATAAAATTGCGCTCGGTCACCATTTTGACGATGTGATTGAAACCATTCTGATGAGCATGCTTTACGGCGCGGAAATCAAGACCATGATGCCGAAACTGCACAGTACCAATTACGCGGGAATGGAATTGATCCGGCCGCTGTATATGGTGAAGGAAGCGGATATCATCGCGTGGAAACGGTACAACGACCTGCAGTTTATTCAGTGTGCCTGCCGGTTTACCGAAAACTGCGTTCTGGGTGACAACGGCGGCGGTTCCAAACGGGAGGAAATGAAGGCGCTGGTGAAAAAGTTTCGACAGATTAACCCGAAGATTGACATGAATATTTTCCGCAGCGTGCACAATGTCAATTTGGAAACCATTATCGGCTATCATATCGGTGAGGAAAAACACAGCTTTTTAGACGAATATGACGAGTGAGTCCATAGAAATGAATATTTGCGAATTCAGCAGATTTCGGTATTGTTTTCAATAATTGCTATTAAAAAACAAATTTCGTGACTTTTCTGGAATATTTGATATAATGGTAATAAATTCAAGTGAATATAATTTACCTGTTTCTCTCAAGTTAAAAGAATGAATACGTTCCCCAAGCAATATACATGTAGAATGCATATTGCTTGAAATAAAAAAGAGGAGATGTTCTTGTGGAACCATACGTTATGATTGCTCTTGCCGTTATCGGCGGAATCATCCTGCTTTACCTGCTCATTTTCAAAGTGTTCGGTCTAAGAGTGATTGATTCAGACGAGGTAGCGGTAGTTGAAAAATGGTGGAGTATGAAGGGCTCCTTAAAGGATTCCATTATCGCCCTGCACGGTGAAGCCGGTTATTCACCGGATCTGCTTCGCGGCGGTATCCATTTCAAATCGGCATTTATGTATAAGATACATAAATATCCTCTTATCACAATTCCGCAGGGACAAATTGCCTATCTGTTTGCACGTGACGGTATGCCGCTGGCTCCTACTCAAACTTTAGGCAGAGTAGTACCGGAGGCCAATAATTTTCAGAATGTGAATGGTTTCCTGCAGAATGGCGGACAAAGAGGTCCGCAGAGGGGTATCCTCAGAGAAGGTACGTATGCGATTAATCTGGCGCAGTTTATCGTCATTACGCCGAATGACATCAAGGCGATTTTCAACGGTTCCAAGCAGGAACGCGCCGAACTTGTCAGCATGCAGCAAACCCTGCAGGCAAGGGGAGCGTTCAGCCCGGTTGTCATTATGGGAAACGCCAATGAATCCAGCGACATGATGGGCATAGTGACCGTGCATGACGGTCTCCCGCTCGAACAGGGCGAAATTATTGCACCAAGCGTCGGAGAGGGACATGCGAGTTTTCAGGATCCGGAGAAATTTTTGGAGCTTGGCGGCAGACGCGGCAAGCAGCTTCAAGTTTTGACCGACGGTACCTACTACATCAACCGCCTGTTCGCAACGGTTGAGTTCCGCCCGAAAACGGTTGTTCCCATCGGTTTTGTCGGTGTTGTCGTTTCGTTCTTTGGAGCAGAAGGTGTCGACACAACCGGAGCGGATTATAAACACGGTGAACTCGTTGGAAACGGCTGCAAGGGTGTGCTGGAAAAACCGTTAATGGCAGGCAAATATGCGTTTAATACCGATGCAGGAAAAGTCGTTTTAGTGCCAACCACCAACATCATCTTAAAATGGAACAAGTCCGAATCCGGCGATCATAAGTACGACGAAAACCTGACCGAGGTTGATATCATTACCAAAGACGCGTTTGAACCGTCTCTTCCGCTGTCTGTTGTTATGCACATCGATTACAAACAGGCACCTTGGGTGATTCAGCGGTTCGGCGATATCAACATGCTGGTCAATCAGTCTTTAGACCCGCTCGTCAGTGCCTATTTTAAGGATGTGGCACAGACAAAGACCTTGATTGAACTGATTCAGGAGCGCAGCGCAATCCGTGAGCGTGCCGTTACCGAAATGAAAGAAAAATTCGAAAAATACAATCTTCAGTTGGAGGAAGTGCTCATTGGCACACCGAAAACAAGCACAGGCGACGTACAGATTGAAAACATCTTAACCCAGCTTCGTGAGCGTCAAATTGCAGAAGAGAAAAAGGTCACCTACCAAAAGCAGCAGTCCGCAGCCGAAAGTGAGAAATCGCTGCGCGAAGCACAGGCTACGGCAGAACAGCAAAGCTTCCTCACCAAGTCTAAAATTCAAATCGAAATTGAAGGCAACAGCGGTGCGGCTTTGGCAAGCAAGGCACAGCAGGAAGCCAACCAGATTATCGCGCTCGCAAAAGCAAATGCGGAAAAAATCAAAATGGAAGGTGAAGCGCAGGCCTCCATGGAAACCAATGTCGGTTTGGCAAAAGCGCAGGCCATCGACGCACAGGTTAAGGCATATGGCGGTGCGGAATATCGTGTTATTCAGGAAATTGCGGATAAACTGACCGATGCCATTAAAAATTCCAAAGTGGATATTGTGCCGAAGACAGTTGTCAATATGGGCACATCCGCCGGTGCGGATAACGGAAATGCAAATAACAGCACGGTTATGGATACACTGTTAAAGTTCATTACGCTGGATCAGCTGGGTGTTTCTCTCAAGCATGGTTCGGAATCATCCCCAGCGGTGCCGGTTGTTGAGAAAGTCACTGATTCCCAAAAAGCAGATGCCAAACCGCAGTCTCCTGCGGCGGAAAGTGCTCCTGCGCCGGTTCAGTCTGTTCCGGTGAAAGAAACGCCAAAAACTACTGAAAAACCTAAGGGCATAAAATAAGCAAAGAAACAAAAATGCTCCCGCTGCAATTGCAGCGGGAGCATTTTTAGTTTCTTTAATAGTAGCGAATCACCGAGATCACTTTGCCCAGTACCAAAACATTGGTGGCGTAAATCGGTTCAAAGGCTGGATTTTCAGGCTGCAAACGCACACAGTCCTTTTCGCGGTACAGTCTTTTCACGGTTGCCTCGTCCTCAATCAGTGCAACGACAATTTCACCATCGTCCGCCGTCGGTGTTTTTTCCACAATAACATAGTCACCGTCTAAAATACCCGCGTTTATCATACTTTCTCCGCGTACGCGAAGGGCAAACAATTCTCTTCCGCTTTGGTGCTGTGCGGAAAAAGGAATATAGCCCTGTACTTCTTCTACCGCAAGGATCGGCAGGCCTGCCGTGACTCTTCCGACAATGGGAACCTGCGAAGCCTGTTCGGTGCCTTCTATGTGTATCGCACGGTTTAATCCCACATCGCGGCTGATATATCCTTCACGCTCCAGCACCTTTAGGTGCATGTGAACGGTCGAGGTGGATTTTAAGCCTGTGGCCGCGCAGATTTCACGTACCGATGGTGGGACGCCGCATTGTGCACGGTCTTTTAAAAAATCATATATTTGCTGCTGGCGCTTGGTAAGTCCTTTCATCGCCGTAGCCTCCTGATTGTTTCTTGAATATTTGTTCGGTCCTTTTGATTATTATAACATAAGCGGGGAAGAAATTCAAACATTTGTTTGCTAATTTTTATAGCGCAAAAATTAAAAGAATATTCATAGCATATTCACAACTCATTTGGGTAAAACTACTATAATAATGTTGTATTCAAGAAATGGAGCCGCACCATGAATGAGTACAATGTTCTACCCTCCTCAATATACCCCTCAAGCTAATGAAAAAGGATCGAATCAGTTGGATTCGATCCTTTTTCTTGTGCCAAAATTCAGCGGTAGGGCAGTTTCCCTTCAAAATTAATATACTGTACCGGTATATCGAATGTCTGCTGAATAAACCATTTCGTAAGTATGATCAATAGACTCGAACTTAGCTTGAGATAATTGCAGATAAAAATCTGAATAAAATTTATTTCTATAGCATATTCCCCCGATTTGGTGGTCAAAATAACGGTGGAGGTGCTACAAGAAATGAGTTTACATTTTCAATCAAGTAATGGAAGAAAAATCACGGGCAAGGGCTTTTATATAGCACTCGGCGTGTGCTTAATTGCAATTGGTGTTGCGGCATGGACCACTTATGACAGTGTTGTCAAGTATGCCAATCCCTCGGAAAGCAGTTCAACGGCGGCATCGCAAACCGTTAAGCCGACGGATAAAACGGTGAGCGGTGTAACGGGAAAACCGTCGTCCAGCAGTACTGCTTCAAAAGCGTCTTCTTCCAGCACGGCATCAAAACCGGTTTCATCCGTACCGGCTAAAACAGCCGGTATCATTACCAACGGAAAGGTCACGTACTATTATCCCGTTGGGCAAGCGGTAAGCAAAAAGTACAGTGGCAGCAATCTGGTAAAGTCGGTAACGATGAATGATTTTCGCGTGCATTCCGGAACGGATTTCACCGCAAAAATCGGAGACGTAGTTTGCGCGATTGCGGACGGTAAAGTAACCGATATTTATAAGGACGATTTGCTTGGCAACGTAATGGTAATTTCGCATAATGGCAGTGTGGTTGCCCGCTACTGCGGTCTGGGTGATACGCCTTTGGTGAAAAAAGGAGCAAATGTAAAGTCCGGACAAAAGATCGGCTCTGTCAGCACAGTTCCGTTTGAAATGGTGGAACCGCCGCATTTACACCTTGAAATTAAAAAGGACGGCGTTTTGGTAGACCCCGTGAGCATTTTATCAAAAAAATAACCGGATCAGAGACCGCATGCCCCCGAAACATGATTGATCATGCGCTGAGGGGCAAAAACAAGGGGGCGTTTTGCAACACCCCCTTGTTTTTGTGCGAAATAGTGCGCTTATCTCTCAAAACAGGAAGAAAAATGATTGAAAATTGAATTTAAAAGTCGTTATATTTTACAAAATTTATCACAGAAATTCATTGTGTATTAACAATTTATACATGAATTGTGGTACAATAAAATTGTTCAGGGATTTCATAAATATGAATAAAAGGAGGCAAGGTAGTGTCCGTAACAAAAAAGGCGTCCGTTCTTGTTTGTGTTACCGGTCAGCGTGATTGCGACAGACTGATACGAGCAGGCAAAAAGATTTCGGAAGAGCGTGGAATTCCCATGCAGGTACTTTGTGTACAGCCAACTTCTTCAGGGTACGAAACCAGCTGTGATGAGCTGGAATATTTACGTCAAACCGCGCGTGACGCGTCGGCGGAAATGTCTGTGTTTTTCAACGACGAAGCAGTTTTAGTGGCGGTTGGCTTTATGAAGCAAATAGGGGCAACCCACATTGTAACCGGTATGGCGGAAGCGCCGATAAATGGATTTGTAGAGTTAATCCACAAACTTGTACCAAATATTCCGATATCAATGGTATCAAGGGAAGGAACAATATATAATATTTGTCCGGCAAATAAAAAAATAAATTCAACCAAGTTTGCACCAGTCCGATAGGCTACATAAAAAAGGCGGCGGAGAGTATTTCAAAACTCTCCGCCGCCTTTTTATGCTATTCTTTACTCTTTTTGTATTTAAGCCGAGTTGCCATGCCGCCCCGAATGTGCCGCTGGGCTTTGTTGATTTCCAGCACATTTTTCACTTCTTTATATAACTGAGGATCAACATACTTTAGCCGTTCAGCAACATCTTTATGTACAGTAGATTTGCTTACTCCAAATTTTTTTGCGGCTTTCCGAACGGTAGCCTTATTTTCAATGATGTATTCGCCCAGTTCTACGGCGCGTTCCTCAACAATACCTTTCACTGTTCTGCCTCCCAACTTGTTCTATCGTTCATGTATATGCAGGGAGAGGGCAGGAATATGAAAAGATATGTGCATATATCTTATGAGGTGGAATTGCTTACTAAAAAATTTTCTGTACTTCAATTTATCTACACGATTAGCTTTTAGATTAATTTAGAAAATGATTGGTAATTATAAGAAAATTGAATTATTAATAAGACAATATTGATTATAATGAAGTATATTTATAAAAAAATATATATTATGTAAAAGGATGTGCGAAAATGTCGATCTATTTCAGTAAACTACTGAATTTCTTTAAAAAGCATTTCTCTCTCATTTTGATTATATTGTTTAGTATTACCATCATTCCTATACTGGTGGTTTCAATCTTTAACTGGGCAGCAGGCGATGATTTTCGTTTTAGTATACAAACACATCAAGCAATGACGGCATCAGGATTTCCCGTTTTCAATGTCATAAAAGCAGCAGCGGGGATTGCTGCAGGCTCCTATTTTCAGTGGCAGGGAACTTATTCTGCCATTTTTCTAATGGCTCTGCAGCCCGCCATATTTTCGCCAAGAGCTTATATTGCGGTTACATTTATCTTAATGGGAGCATTGCTATTCAGCACGGTTTATTTGCTAAATACAATTCTTTCCAAATGCTTTCATTTGGAAAGAAAATATATTATATATATTGCGGTTCCCATGCTGTTTTTACAGATTCAGTTTGTTCCTGCACTGGTTGAAGCGTTTTATTGGTATAATGGCGCAATATATTATACTTTTTTTTACTCCATCATGCTCTTATATATCAGTCAACTCATGCAAATTTATTTCAATAAAGACAAGAAATATAAGAAAGCTTTCATTCTTTCCATTGTTTTAGCAATCGTACTGGGTGGGGGGAATTTTGTTACTGGGATCCTAACAACGCTGATTGGTTTGTGTTTTGTGGCTTTTTCGTTGATCAATCATTCGACACAAACCAAAAGAACGATACTCCTTGGACTTACGGAGGCTATTCTCCTGATTTCGTTTGCTGTTAGCATCGTGGCACCAGGAAATTCTGTGCGGCAGCAATTATCAACCAAATCGAGTCTGTTAAATACAATTGGCAACAGCATTGGTCAGGCTGTAAAGGATATTAAGAATTGGACCACTCCGACTGTCATCATTATATGTTTGTTATTGGTCCCCGTAATAGTAAAAATAGTAAAGCAAACCGATTTGCAATTTCGTTGGCCAGGAATATGGATTGGCTTTACTTTTTTACTATTTGCCGCCCAAAATGCACCGCCATTCTATGCACAATCCTTTGCTGGGCGAGGCAGATTACGCAATATTGTTTTTTATTCTTTCATTTGGTTTGTCTTTATTAGTCTGTTTTACGGTATTGGCTGGCTTCAAAGGACATATTCGTCAGCGTTTTCCAGACTCTACAACTCTATAACAGAAAAATTTACTTCAAAAGAGATTCGTTCAACCAAGAATGCAGTATTATCGATTCTTGTCGTTTTACTTGTAGCGGTAAATTTAAGAACAGCGACTCTCAACAAAATCAGCAGTGTTATCTGTTCTTCCGACCTCATCACCGGAAAATCTGCGGCTTACAGCAAACAGCTCAGTGACCGACAAAGCATTATTGATAATCCAAACATTGATGTAGTAAGAATTCCTGCCTTAACGGTATACCCGGAGAGCATAGCGGCCGACGAAATAACCTATGATGAAAATAGCTGGAGAAATAAAAGTATGGCGATTTTTTATAATAAAAAATCCATCGTAAAATACAATAAACCGGTTGCTAAACAGGCAACGCCTAAGAAAGCAACCCCACAAGAGCCGGTCATGCTGAACTGATTAGGGAAGTAAATTTAAAAATCCGTACCAAGATTGATCTCTTGGTGTGGATTTAAATTGGAACTTTAGCGTAAATAACCACCGGATTTGCCGGTGCAGATTAAAAATCTTTAGATACAAGAAAACCTCCTTTTGCTAAAATAGTAGCAGGTTCGCCAACCGCACTAAAAGCAAAAGGAGGTTTTGTCATGAATAACATAAACAGTTTATCACATTCGAAGTGGAGATGCCAATATCATATAGTCTTTGCACCGAAGTATCGGTGTAAATTGGCACAATGCCTATCCGTGGCTGATGGGGGATCAGTTTGACAGTGTTATGAATTATCCGGTGACGAAAGCCTGCGTCCAATTTTTTGCTATGCAGAAGGATAATGCGCAGGACTTTGCTGATAATTTATCCGGCTTTTTAATGTGGAACTCCGAGCAGGTTAACTTTGCCATGCTGAATCTTTTAGACAGCCAAGGCCCCATGCAAAAGGGAGTTGCATGGACCTTGGTTTTTTTATTGAAAATTTTTAAAATTATATTATCTGCTATAAAATATATCTTCAGTGTGATAAAATTGTAAAAAATTCATATAGAATGTCTTTCGGAATTGTGAAGATTGGAGCAAACTGAAATGAAACATTTTCAAATCATCCGGAAACGGATGTCGAGGCTCTCGTTCAAAGTCTTTTTATTACTGATTTTTTGCCTGATTATTCCAATGTTCTGCATGTTCAGCTATATGAAATCGAACTTCGAACAATATATTCAAGACGAGTTGAGCAATAAAATTATCCAAGGTATGGCCAGAAGCGAACAGGGAATTTATAAATCGCTTCAAAACATGGCCAACCTCTCCAGTGTTATTGTGATGAACAAAAATTTGGAAGATACCATGTCCGACCCCAACAATAGCTATTATAACAAAACATTGGCATTTGACAGTGCGGTAAAGAATTTGATGGCCGCCAATCTTTTCACGATAAATGACATTAAAATTACGTTTTTGGATGTTCAGGGCAATATATACTCAAATTGGAGTATGGATTACCACGATTATTCCTTCCTTTTTAACCAGAATTGGGTTCAGGAAAGTATCAAGCAAAAGGGGCACACCATATGGAGTATGTTTTCTCCCGGATATATCATTGAACCAAATCAAAAAGAAGAAAAATATATTTCATTGGCACGTTCCATGCTGAGTGACGGCATAACAGGAAACCGTATCGGCACTCTTATCATCAGTATTGGGCAAAGCCAGTTCAATGACTTGCTCATGCAGTATTCTTATTCGCAGGATGATCTTGTCTATGTTTGTTTAAATAACGGTGATATTTTATTGAAAAACAAGCCGCAGGAACCCCTGCCCGACGCACATGTCAAAGCGAAAGTCGGACTTGTTCCGATTGGCTCAAGCGGCAGCCTGCGTGACGAATATCAGGGAAAGCAGTACTTGGTAAGCTACTATACACTTTCTGAACCGTGGACCTTTAACGGACAAAGACTGGTCGTCATGTACTATACGGATTACCGCGGCGTCTTGACGCAGATGAACAAGCTTTCCCAGCAAATTGATTTAAGCATGATGGCATTTTTTGTCGTGATTGTTTTGCTGATGAGTTTTATTTCCACGCGGTTGGTAAAACCGATCCGTGTACTGGCACGGCAGATGCAGGTGTATTCGATTGACAAAGAGCTGCACGGATTGGACATGGCCCGGCAGGATGAAATCGGCCACTTGAATCGTGCTTTTTCAAAAATGCTGGACAATATACGCGAACTCTTCTCCAAACTGAACCACGAGCATGAAGTGCGCGAAAAATATCAGTTTGAGGCACTTCGTGCCCAGGTTAACCCCCATTTTCTGTTTAACACACTGAACATGATTCGCTGGATGGCTATTATCCGCAAGGCGGACAATATTGTGGAAAGCATTGACGCACTTGTCAATATGCTGAAATTCAGTATGAGCCGGGGCGGCGAACTGGTATCACTGGAAGAGGAGCTAAGCAACATACGCAGCTATGTTTTTATACAGAACAGCCGATTCGGAAACCGATATGAAGTGAAAATCGACATCAGCCCCGAACTTTTGCCGCTGCAGGTTATCAAGTTTATTTTGCAGCCGGTCGTGGAAAACGCGGTTATCCATGGCTTTGACGAAGAAAGCGGGACAATTTGGATTTATGGAGAACGGGAAGAAGATATTCTAAAACTATATGTAAAGGACAATGGAAAGGGAATTCCGCCCGATATAATCAATAAATTCAGTCAGTCAAAAGATATGCACCGCGATGAAAAGAAATTGACCGGAATCGGACTTGCGAATGTCAACGAACGCATTCAGGTTACTTATGGAGAACAGTTCGGCATTCAGATTGACAGCCGGTTAGGGGAAGGCACGTTGGTTACCTATACGTTACCGGCTATAGAGGGGAGCGCGAAGGCAATTGAAGAAGGTCATGATCGTTGATGACGAAATACTGGTGCGGGTCGGCATAAAATCTATCTTAAACTGGGAAGAACATGGGTATAGTGTGGTGTGCGAGGCATCCAACGGCAGGGACGCACTGGAAAAGATTCAGCAGTATCAACCGGATTTGGTATTAACAGATTTGATGATGGATAAAATGGACGGGTTCGAATTAATTTCGCAATGCAAAACACTGTACCCCAAAATCAAATTTATTGTGCTGAGCAGCTACAATGATTTTGATAATGTGAGAAAAGCAATGAAAATCGGTGCTGCGGATTATATTTTCAAACTTACCGCGAAACCGGAGGATATGCTGTCCGTATTAAATGAAGTCAGTAAATCCTTGGAAGAAGTCCCGAAGGAAAATTCGGACTCCATATTGTTGAAAAACATTTCGGCCATTAAAAACAGATTGATTAAGATCGCAATTCAGCAGAGCTATTTAAAAAAATCCGAGCTTCTGGAGGAGTTTACTGCCCTGAACCTGAAAACAGATTTTAATCGGGACTATGTGTCCGTTTATATCAGTATCGATAATTTTTACGCCAAACAAAGAAACGGCACCTTGTCCGAAATCCAGCTTCTTAAATTTTCAATTGAAAACATCGTGGATGAAGTCATGAACAAAAACAGGCAGGCGGAAACGTACAACTACGATCAGGGCGATTTAATCGTATTAATCAATGTTGGGGCGGAAGAAAGGTACGACAGCCTGTGTATGGATTTGAAAAAAGATGTCAGTACGATTGCCGAATATGTAAAACGATATATGGGTGTTGAAATATCCGCTTCTCTCAGCGGCATTTTTACGGGTGTCGATCAGATCAAAAGTGCGGTAAGTCAAAATCTGCAGGCGCTTTCCAGGCGCTTTCTGTCAGGCAGGGAAACTTTACATGTTTTTCACAGTGAGAATGCCGACAGCACCGAGTTTAACCTGCCGGATGATCTTAAGCCGGCAAGGTTGCAAAAATTGCTCTGGGACGAAAATTTTGAACAGATACAAGAGTATTTAAACGAGCTATGGAGCTTTTTTCAATCGGAAAAGGTGCAGAATTCAGAGAAAATACGAATTGAACTGTTGGAGCTGTATCATCATTTTCGCAAACATGCAAGCAAAAACCGAATTGCTTTTGATAATCTGGTCGATGAAAACAGCTTGAGTTTATACGAAGCGATTACCCGCTACGACCGGATATCCTGCATAGAAGAAAGCTTTTCCTGCATTCTTGGCCAGTATCGCCTGCAGTTTGAAAACTTTGTGCAGGTAAAATGCCGCAGCGAAATTAACGAAGTAAAACAGTATGTACGGCAGAATCTAAATGCCGATTTAAGCGTGCAGGCGGCGGCTAAACTAGTAAATATGAGCGAAAGCTATTTTTCTCATCTTTTTAAAAGTGAGATGGGAATGAGCTTTATTAATTATGTGAATAAAATGCGTGTAGAACATGCGGAGACCTTACTTCGCGAGACAAACGGGCGAATCAGCGAAATCGCGCTGGAAGTGGGAATTGACAATCCTAATTACTTCAGTGTTTTGTTTAAAAAGATTACAGGAAAATCCCCAAATGAATACCGAAGCTGAAAATGAAAGGTAAAAAGCAGAATTGTGATAGTGCTTCTTTCCTCTTTCTGCATAAGGCGCAAAATTTCATAATTTCATAGCGGTTTTGATAAGAATAAGAGCAGAATGGATGATTCCACCCATCTGCTTTTTCTTATATAATGAAGTCACAAAACAACTTGAGACAATTTATGAACTCAAGAAATAATGAGGAGGATGTTTATGAAACTGAAAAAGTTAGCAGGTGTTGTACTCGCTGGTGCTTTAATAGCTTCGACTATTACTGGCTGCAGCGGCGGTACCGCAAGCAGCGCGGATGGTTCCAAGGATTCGGCTGCTGCGTCTCAAAAATCCGGAAAAACCGTTACCCTTCGTGTGTGGGGCGGCGTTCCGCCCGAATCCGGCCCGCAAAAATCCATTGACGCGTTCAATGAAGCATTTAAGGACAAAGGAATTCAGGCAGAATACGAAAGATTCGTTAACGATGACACCGGAAACCTGAAGCTGGAAACCAGCCTTATGGCCGGCAGCGATGTAGATTTGTACATGACCTATACTCCGGCTCTCCTGCAAAAACGTGCATCCGGAAATATGGCTCTTGATTTGTCCAAACTCATTGAACAGGATAAATTTGATGTAACCGGCACTTTGGGAGATATTGCCAAATCCTATTACATTAACGGCAAGCCGTATTCCGTTCCGACAAAGCGCGATCAGTACGGAATTGTAATCAACAAAACTATGTTTGACAAGGCCGGCATTGCGGTTCCGACGGAATGGACTTTTGACGAATTCCGCGAGATCGCAAAGAAACTGACCAAAGGCGAAGGACAGGACAAGGTTTACGGTATGTTCTGGAATTCCCAGCAGGATCTCCTCTATCCCTTTAATTATCTCTCGGTACAGACCCTGGGCGGTGATCCGCTGTATAAAGCCGGCGGAAAAGAAGCCAATATCACAGACCCGGTAAACATTAAGAGTATCGAATTAATCAACAACATGATGAATGTGGATAAATCTTCTCCGACTCATACGGACAGCGTAACGCAAAAGCTTTCACAGGAAGGCATGTTCCTTGCTGGCAAATGTGCGATGACAGTCGGCCCGTGGATGGTAAGAAGCATTAAGGATACCACACAGTATCCGCATGATTTCGTTACCGCGTTTGCCCCGTATCCAGTTGTGGAAAAAGGCAAAAGACAATATACACAGGGCGGTTACGGCGATTTCCTCTGCATTAATCCGAAATCCCAGAACGTCGACGCGGCTTGGCAGTATTTAAAATGGTACGCAACAGAAGGCATGCTTCCGTTGGCTGCCGGCGGACGTGTGCCGTCTGCAAACACCTATAAGGCGGAGGATGTAACAAAATCTTTCCTTTCCGGCGCGGAAAAATTGTTTGACGCACAATCTACTCAGAAAATTTTAATCACAC
Organism: Bacillota bacterium; assembly: GCA_023458755.1. Classification (GTDB taxonomy): domain Bacteria; phylum Bacillota; class Clostridia; order Oscillospirales; family Acutalibacteraceae; genus JAEWYE01. Next base: position 50,757 of record JAEWYE010000058.1, read on the forward strand.
CTGCTTCCAATTACGCGGTTCCTACTATAACCACAAAGCTGCCTGAAATCAACAAGATTCTTACAGAAGAACTTGAAAACATCTATACAGGCAAAAAGACCGTGCAGGATGGACTTGGCAACGCGCAGAAGCGTGCAAATGAGCAGCTGCAAAAAGCAGGCTGAACAGCATAATTTCGTGAGGGGGAAGAGAATTCTTCCCCCTCTTTTAAAAAACTGAGATTGATCGAAAGGAGGAGAACAAATGAAACTGAGCAGACAGCTAAAAACCGATTTAACGGGATACACATTCATTTTGCCGAATATCATTGGTGTTGCTTTGTTTACATTGTTCCCTATGGTATTTTCCCTTATCATCAGCTTTACGGACTGGGATTATACAAAAGGTTTTGGAAATTGGAATTTCATAGGATTTCAAAATTATGCCGGAATGTGGAAAGACGAGTGGTTTATTGCATCGCTTGTTAACACGATTATTTTTGCTGTCGTGGTGGTTCCCGTTACGATCGCGCTGGCCTTGGTTATCGCGGTGGTGATTGATAAATTTTGTTTCGGTAAATTGCCGATTCGCTTGGCAATGTTTATGCCCTATATATCCAATGTAGTAGCGGTTGCCATTGTGTGGGTCATGATGTATTCTCCATGGGGCCCCTTTACACAGCTGATTAAAATGTTCGGAGTAAAAAATCCGCCGCAATGGCTGGGTGACAGCAACTGGGCGCTCATGGCAATTATATTGATGACCATTTGGTCAAATGTCGGGTATTCGGTTATGATTTATACGTCGGCTATTCAAAGTCTGCCCAAAGATGTGTACGAAGCAGCCGATGTGGACGGAGCCAGTGAAGTCCGTAAATTCTTTCAGATTACCGTTCCGTTCCTGACACCGACTACCTTCTTCTTGGTGATTACTACCTTTATCACATCCTTCCAGGTGTTCGCGCCGATTCAGATTATGACAAGAGGCGGCCCGGGAACCTCAACGCACGTGCTGGTTTATTATATTTACACCTCGGCGTTTACCTTCTACCGCATGGGTTACGCTTCCGCCATGTCCTGGATTCTGTTCCTTATTTTGTTTGCAATTACCATGGTAGAGTGGCGCGGACAGAAAAAATGGGTAAGTTATTGATGAAGGAGGGTACAACTGTGGCACATCAAATTGTAAAACGTAAAAACGTTGCATACAAAACTCGAAAACTGTTGATTCGTATCATTATTACTGCTGTTATCGGTGTATTTGCCCTGACAATGATTGTACCGTTCCTTTGGATGCTGTCCGCTTCTATGAAGCATCCGCTGGATGTTATGAAGCTGCCAATTGAATGGATTCCAAAATATTTCTATATTGACAATTACCGGATTGTATGGAATATCGGCAATTCCGCTCCCCGCGATTATCATCTTGGTCTGGCTTACTGGAATTCGATTAAAATCGCGGTCATCAATCTGGTCGGTTCCGTACTCACCAGTACCTTGGCGGGCTATGCGTTTGCAAAAATCAAGTTCCGCGGTGCCAACGGAGTTTTTCTGGCGTATCTCGCTACGATGATGATACCCACCCAGGTGACGCTTATTCCGAAATTTGTCATGTTTGACAAGCTTGGAATTATGGGTACGCATCTCACTATGATTCTGCCGGGACTTATTACGATAACGGGTACATTCTTAATGCGCCAGTTCTTTATGCAGGTGCCCGATGAGCTTTCCGAATCCGCCAGAATTGACGGAGCGGGAGAATTCCGAATCTGGGCGCAGATTATGGTTCCGATTGCAAAGCCCGGTATGGCTTCACTTGCCATGATCGTGTTTTTGTGGAACTGGAACAATTATCTGGACGCTTTGGTATTTTTAACAAACTGGAGATTATATACGCTGCCGCTGGCTTTGACAAATTTCATCGAAGAAAGTGTAACGCAGTATAACTTGGTAATGGCGGCATCCGCTTCCGCCTTGCTTCCGGTCTTTATCATCTTTTTACTGGGGCAGCGCTTCTTTGTCAAAGGCCTTATGGCTGGTGCGGTAAAAGGATAACTCGCATTTTAGTGTCAAGAAGGGAATATGGATTATGAATAGTATAACGGAGCCGCAAAAGCAGATTCCGGTAGCCGCTGAAGTGGACGTTTTGGTTGTCGGTGCCGGACCCGCAGGCTTTTCCGCCGCAGTATGCGCCGCGCGCGAGGGCGCGAAAACAATGCTGATTGAACAGACCGGTGATGTAGGCGGTGTTGCCACCACCGGGCTGATGAGCCACTGGACGGGGAATACGCAGGGCGGTTTTTACGAAGAAATTTTGGATCGCTCCGCGGAGGCGGGGGGCGACTGGGATACAGCCGAATTTAACGGGGGCTTGCGTCAGGTTATTAACCCGGAGCGGCTGAAAACAATCATGCTTCAAATGTTGGACGAGGCCGGAGTAAAATTGTGCCTGTATACGTTCTCCAGTGAAGCAATTGTGGAAAATGACCGAATAAAAGGTGTCATCGTTCAAAGTAAGGCAGGCCGTCAGGCAATCCTTGCGAAAGTAATCATTGATGCCACCGGTGACGGCGATATTGCCGCCAGCGCGGGAGTTCCGTATCAAAAGGGCAGAGAAACCGACGGCAAAATGCAGCCGATGAGCCTTATGTTCAAGGTAGCCGGTGTCGATGTGGAGCGCGGTGTTTTTCCGGGCGGGTTTGAGGAAACTTTCCAAATCCCAAAGGGAGATATTCAAACACTTGGGCGTGAACATATTCCTTCACCTGCCGGTCATGTGCTGCTGTATAAAACTACACTGCCCGGTGTTGTTACCTGCAATATGACCAACTGCATTGATGTGGACGGCACCAATCCGGACGACCTTACCCATGCAACCTGTGTGTGCAGAAACCAGATCGATCCGATTGTAGCGTTTCTGCGCGAATATGTGCCGGGATTTGAAAACTGCTACCTGATCAGCTCCGCTTCTGTTATTGGTGTGCGGGAAACACGCCATTTTAAAGGGGAAGCCTGTATTACGGAGCAAGATATCCGTGACGCCCGTGTTTTTGAGGATTGGGCGGTAACACGTGTAAGCTTTAATTTTGATATACATAATCTTACCGGAAACGGATTGGATGAAACCGGCGAGCAAAAGCACTTTAAGCAGAAAAAGGGCTATACCATTCCTTACGGGTGCCTGGTGCCGGTGAAAATCGACGGTCTGCTGCTGGCGGGAAGAGATATTTCCGGAACACATATGGCACACTCAAATTTCCGCGTAATGCCGATTTGTGCCAATATGGGTCAGGCAGCCGGAATTGCGGCCGCAATGTGTGTAAAACAGAATATTCAGCCGCGCGTACTGAATGTAAAACGACTTCAAAACAGATTAATGGAGCAGGGTGTAAAGCCCTGAGAGAAAAATGATGAATACTGTAATTTCTGAAAATTATGACTTTATCGTGGTCGGAGGCGGTATGTCCGGGCTTTGTGCAGCCATTGCGGCTGCGCGCGGCGGGGCAAAAACCGCTCTTGTGCACGACCGGCCTGTATTGGGCGGAAATGCCAGTTCCGAAATGCGCATGCATATCTGCGGAGCGGATTATCACATGTCGCGTCCCAATGCCCGCGAAACGGGAATTTTAGAAGAAATTCTTCTGGAACACAAGCACCGCAACCCAAACAACAGTTATCCGATTTTTGATTCTGTTTTATGGGAAAAGGCTCGTTTTCAGGAGAATCTTTCTTTGTATCTGAATACCAGAATGCTGGATGTAGAAGTGCGGGACGGAAGAATTGTTTCGGTTACGGCGGAACAGCTGACAACGGAAAAGCGATTCTGCCTGAGTGCACCCTTGTTTGCCGATGCGACCGGAGACGGTGTTTTGGGTGCCAAAAGCGGCGCGGAATATCGGATTGGCCGGGAAGGAAAAGCGGAGTACGGAGAGCAGTATGCCCCGGATGAGCCAGATTGCTGCACCATGGGAAATTCCCTTATGTTCCATGCTCATGACACAGGCCATTCCGTTCCGTTTGTAAAACCGTTTTGGGCGAATACCTATACGGAAGAACAGTTGAAACGGCGCGATCATGCACAGGTCACCTCCGGTTACTGGTGGATTGAACTTGGCGGCGGACAATATGAAATCATTCAGGATGGCGAAATTATCCGGGATGAACTGCTAAAAGCGGTATTCGGTGTATGGGATCATATCAAAAACGGCGGTGAACACCATGCGGAAAATCTGGAACTGGATTGGGTCGGATTTCTGCCGGGAAAACGTGAAAGCCGACGTTTAATGGGGCCTTATGTGCTGAAAGAACAGGACTGTCTGGAAGGCCGGCGTTTTGAAGACGCCGTAGCTTATGGCGGATGGCCGATGGATGTTCATACAGTTGAAGGCTTTTTAACGCAAAACGAAGATCCGACGGTATGGCTTTCGTTGGATGATGTATATACGATTCCATACCGCTCTTTATTCTCCATCAATATCAGCAATCTGTTTTTAGCAGGCCGCGCAATCAGCTGTACGCATATGGCGTTCGCGTCTTCCCGCGTTATGGCTACCTGTGCCGTAGTGGGGCAGGCGGTAGGTACTGCGGCTGCTTTGGCTGTCAAGAAAAAAACGGAACCATCCGGTATTTTGGAAGATATTCGCGAGCTTCAGCAAGTTCTTTTGCGTGACGACTGCTACATTCCCGGTGTTGTCAATACAGATTCCCATGACCATGCGCGCGAAGCAGAAGTTACGGCCTCATCTTATGAACAAGACTGTCCGCCGGAAAATGTCATGAACGGCGTAGCCAGAACGGTAGGCGAACAAACCAATTGCTGGCAGGCACCGGTAAAGGAAGAGCCTTGGCTGCGGCTGCGCTTTTTAAGCCCGGCTATCCTGCATGAAGTCTGCCTTACGTTTGATTCCAATTTAAGCAGAGAAATCACGATTTCCATTTCCGACGAGGTGCTGGCCCGTCAGGTACCGGGTACCTCTCCCGAATTGGTACGGGATTACACGCTTCAGGGCTTTTACAACGGAGAAATGGTGTTTGAAAAAAATGTGTGCGGGAATTATCAGCGCCATTGTGTGATTCCGTTGGAAGTTCCGGTGCTGTGCGACGAAATCCTTCTTACCGTGAAGGCGACCAACGGCGCGGACATTGCCAAAGTCTATGAGGTTCGTGTATACTAATCCTAAGAATATGCGAATTAAATCAGTGCACCTGCCGATGCTGAGTTTGTATAAGGGGGATTTTGAATGAGGCTGCCCAATTATTATGAAGATCCTTCCGTGGTTCATGTCGGTACCATGGAAAACAGAGCGTATTATATTCCGTTTGCGGCGGAAGAAACCGCTTTACGAGGTGACCGAACCCAGTCGGAACGGGTTCTGCTTTTAAGCGGGGAATGGAAATTCCGCTACTATGCAGGAATCTATGATGTGGAAGAGGATTTTTTTGCTCCGGAATTTTCTGCTGATTCGTTCGACACCATCTCTGTGCCGAGCTGCTGGCAGATGCTGGGGTACGATCATCATCAGTATACCAATGTGCGGTACCCCTTCCCTTATGATCCCCCCTATGTTCCTACGGAAAATCCCTGCGGTGCATATGTTCGGACATTTGTTGTGACGCCGGAGCAATGTGCAGGAAAAAGCTTTTTAAATTTTGAAGGAGTCGATTCCTGCTATTATGTCTGGCTGAACGGCAAACGTGTAGGGTACAGTCAGGTGTCCCATTCCACCAGTGAGTTTGATATTTCCGATTTTGTAAAGCCCGGTGAAAACACGATCGCCGTTCTGGTACTCAAATGGTGTGACGGAAGCTATTTGGAAGATCAGGACAAACTGCGTATGTCCGGAATATTCCGGGATGTTTACATTCTATTTCGTCCAAACTCCCATATCAGGGATTACTTTGTGCGAACCACGCCGGACGCTTCCTACCAAAATGCCGAGATAACGGTCAATTTGGAATGGTATGGTACCCCAACGGAAGGAACATGTACATTACTCTCCCCCTCCGGTGAAGTCCTTGGCGTACAGGATAACCTCGACGGTAAAGTCAGCTTTTCGGTCAAAGATGCTTTGCTTTGGAATGCGGAAACGCCGAATCTTTACCGGCTTGCCATGAAAACTTCGGATGAAGTGATTGTTCAAAATGTGGGAATTAAGCAGATTCAAGTTAGAAACAGGATTTTGTATTTGAACGGCGAAAAAATTAAGCTGAAAGGCGTAAACCGACACGACAGCGACCCGTTTACAGGCTATACCATTTCAAAAGAACAGCTATGTGCGGATTTGGCATTGATGAAACAGCACAATATCAACGCAATCCGGACAAGCCATTATCCCAATTCGCCGTGGGCAACCCAACTGTATGACCGGTATGGCTTTTATGTGATTTCAGAATCGGATATTGAGACGCACGGTACGATTACCGTTTACGGCGGCGGTCATGAGAATGATTACGAAAAGATGACCTGTAAGGACCGCACATTCGGGACGCTTTGCCATGATCCGCGTTTTGAAACCGCGTTTCTGGACCGAGTACAAAAGAATGTGACGCGGGATAAAAACTGTGCCAGTGTTTTCATGTGGTCGCTGGGCAATGAATCTGGTTACGGTCCCAACATGGAAAAGGCTGCCGCGTGGATTAAATCGTATGACCCGGAGCGGCTGGTTCATTATGAAAGCAGCGTTTATGAAATGGAAGGTTACCACAACGACCTTTCTAACATTGATGTTTACAGCAGAATGTACGCGCCTGTGGAGGCAATTGAAAAATACTTTGCGGAAGGCCTAAATAAACCCTTTCTGCAGTGTGAGTTCTCACATGCTATGGGAAACGGCCCGGGTGATCTGGAAAATTATTATCAAAAAATTTATCAGTATGACCAATTTGCGGGCGGCTTTGTTTGGGAATGGTGCGACCATGCCGTTTGGGCCGGTACCACAAAAGAAGGCAAAAATAAATTCTATTACGGAGGAGACTTCGGAGAATTTCCGCATGACGGCAATTTTTGTGTCGATGGTTTGGTATATCCCGACAGGCGTGCGCACAGCGGACTGAAAGAATTGAAAAATGTTGCAAGACCGGCACGTGCTTCGGCGGTGAATCTCGAAAAAGGCCTTGTAAGCATTGTCAACACATTGGATTTTACCAATCTGTCCGACTGCTTGTATGCTGAATACCAAATTACCTGCAACGGAGAAGTAATTGCACAAGGCACGGTTCCGGATTTAGATATCCCGCCCAAAACGGAAAAGACAGTATGTTTGCGGTACGAAATGCCGCAAGCGGGCAATTGCTATCTGACTATTTTTTACAAGCAGAAGCAGGATTCGGATTTTGTCAAAGCAGGTTATGAATTAGGCTTTGATCAACTGACCCTTTGTGAATCCCCGCTTTTGCCATGTGCGGGTGAAAAGCAAAAGCTTACCGTTACCGACAGCGAGAGAGAAATCATCGTGGCAGGGGAAACATTCCATTATGTATTCAATAAGTTAACGGGCACCTTTGACAGCTTGGTAAAAGACAATAAAAACATCCTGAACCAACCAATGGAATATAACCTTTGGCGCGCGCCCACCGACAATGACATGTATATCCGAAAAGAGTGGGAAGAAGCGGGTTATAACCGAACCGTTATCCGGGTGTACGATGTCACGGCTGTCCAGAATGAGAAAGCGGCTGTTATCTTGGCGGATTTGGCAGTTTCGGCAATATCGGTTCAAAGAATTCTGACGGTAAAATCCGAGTGGACCGTTCACAGCGACGGCAGAATATCGGTACATTTGATTGCGGACAAAACTCCAAATCTTCCGTTTTTACCTCGGTTTGGTTTACGGCTGTTTCTTCCTAAGTCGTTCGGCAAGGTTGAATATTTCGGATACGGGCCAAATGAAAGTTATATCGATAAGCACAGAAGCTCTTACATTGGTAAATTTACTTGTGACATTGCCGACATGTACGAGGATTATATTAAGCCGCAGGAAAATTTCAGCCATTACGGATGCAGCTATGCAGAAATTTATGATACGCAGGGGCACAGCCTAAAAGCGTTCGGGAACGGCTTTAGTTTTCATGCTTCGGAATACACGCAGGAAGAATTGACATCAAAAGCCCATAACTTTGAGCTGGAGAAATGCGGTTCTGCTGTTTTGTGTCTGGATTATAAGATGTCCGGAGTCGGTTCCAATAGCTGCGGCCCTGCGCTGGGGCAGGCATATCGCTTCGACGAGGAGCATTTCGAATATACAATGGATCTCGTGATTGGAAAGCATTCGCGTCTGCATTCATAATTTTTGCAATTTATAATATTGGTTTATCCATCAGTTGTTCGATTGAAAGAACTATACTGAATCAGAAAGGCGTAAGGTATAGCTTTATATCTTTACGCCTTTCTCTGTTTTGTTTCCAAATCAAATCTGGGGGAAGATTTGGATAAGCATTGAAAGGGGATTGTATATGTTTAGAAATATGAGAATCGGTAAAAAATTAATTCTGACTTTTGTTTTCGTGACCGTACTGTCCAGCTGTGCGGGTGTGGTCGGTCTGATTCAGATGCGGAATTTAGACACAAATTATGCGTATGCTTTAAACCATTATGGATTTGCACAGGCGGATATCGGACTTTTCCATGCGGAATTTAACAACAGCCGTACCATTATCCGGGATATTATATTTGAAACCGATACAGACACAGTGAATACATATTCCAATGAACTTACACAAATTAATGGTAAGGTCGATAGCTGCTTTTCCAATATGAAAAAGAATATGGCCAGCCAAAATGAAATTCGTTTGTATAATACGATAAAGGATACCTTATCTCAATATCGTGCAATCAGCGACCAAATTGTAATACTTGCGAAGCAAAACAAAAAGACCGAAGCACAGACATTTTTAAAAGAGCAGGGCGACCCTCTTTCCGACAAGATTTCCGCTTCCATTGATTCTTTGATTCAAGAAAATACATCAAATGGAAAGAAAGTGTCCGGCGATCTTGCCACGCAAGTGAACCTCTCCTATTTTACCATGATTGCGATTCTTGTTATTGCTTTGGCTCTTTCGTTCTTCATCGCTTTCACAATTGCGCGCGGAATCAGCAAGCCAATTCACGAAATGGAGACTGCTGCCCAGCGTATGGCACGGGGTGATTTGAATGTGGAAATTCAGGTGAATTCCAAGGACGAAATAGGAACTCTTGGTGCAGCCATGGCAAAATCTATGGCATCCATACGGTCATACATAGCGGACATTACAAAAACTCTTGGTGAAATAAAACAGGGGAACCTAACAGCTGTTTCCCAATTGGATTATGTCGGCGATTATGCGGAATTAAAGGCTTCGTGCGACGGCATTCTGGAATCGTTAACGGATACGCTGGGGAATATTAATCAAGCGGCGGAACAGGTGGCAAGCGCTTCCGAGCAAGTATCCAACAGTTCACAAATGCTGGCACAGGGCGCGTCGGAGCAGGCAAGCTCCGTGGAAGAGCTTGCTGCGGCGGTCTCGGAAATATCCAACCACGTTCAGGAAAATACGGAACATGCAGAAGAAGCCAGAGCGAACGCAAACCGTGTTTGCGCGGATATTGAAATCAGCAACCGGTATATGGATGAAATGGTTGATTCGATGCAACAGATTCACAATTCATCCGGGGAGATCGGTAAAATCATTCAAACGATTGAGGATATCGCGTTTCAAACCAATATACTTGCCTTGAATGCGGCGGTCGAAGCAGCCAGAGCAGGAGCGGCTGGAAAAGGCTTTGCCGTTGTGGCAGATGAGGTAAGAAATCTGGCGGGGAAAAGCGCCAATGCCGCGAAGGAAACGACTGCCTTAATTCAAAGCTCCATGCAGCAAGTGGAAAAGGGTACAAAAACAGCGGATGCAACCGCAAAATCTCTGCTCCAAGTAATCGGGAGTGCACAGACCGTTTCGAATAATGTAGAGCACATCGCGCAGGCATCCCAAAAACAGGCAAGTGCAGTCAGCCAGATAACAACAGGTGTTGATCAGATTTCAAGTGTAGTACAAACAAACTCTGCAACGGCAGAGGAAAGCGCTGCCGCAAGTGAGGAGTTTTCCGGTCAGGCGCAGTCGTTAAAAGAATTGGTACAGAAATTCAAATTAAAAAACTGAACAGATTCAGCATTCAAGAAAAGTGACCTCCAGTCATAGGAAAGAGCTATGGCTGGAGGTTTTCGATGTTATCGAAATAATAGTCAGTTCATTTGAAAACAAAACCAATTTCCAAGCGTAAAATCCATATATCAAAGATTTTACGCTTGCTTCTTGGATGTTTTTTAAGGTTAACGGACTAAAACAACATGCCGAAAGGAAAGACTTTTTGGATATTGGCAGACGTACGAATATTATAGAATGAATATTAACACATAATTCTTATTAGTGATTATAAAATGGTCAATCTGCGCTAAAGTTGTAACATATCACAATAAAATATGCAGAACAATATGAAATCTATATAAAACACAAACTATTTTTGGGAAATCTATTGCAAAGCACAGAACGGTGTGCTACTATATAGGCAGTTGATTGAAAACGTTACCGATAAGGTTACCGATAAGGATTCCGATAACGATTCCATATTTCGACCAAAGGTAGCGTGTTTCATGCAAAACAAATTAACTAGTTGAAAGGGAGAAGAAAACAGTATGAAAAAGTCGAAAAAGCTATTGTCATTCGCACTTGCAGCTCTTATGATTGCTGGTGCAACAACCGGCTGCTCTAGCAACACGGGTACTAGCTCAGCAACCGCTTCCACGGATGCTTCCGCGGCAGCAAGCAGCACAGCAGGAGCCAAAGAATTCTTTTATTTGAATTTTAAACCGGAGACCGCAGACAAATACAAGGAAATTGCAGCGGCCTATCTCAAAGAAAAAGGCGTTACCGTTAAGGTCGAAACAGCGGCTCAGAATAAGTACGAAGAGACTCTGAGAACCGATATGCAGAAGGACGACGCACCGGCACTTTTCCAAATCAACGGACCAGTTGGATACCAGAATTGGAAAGATTACTGCGCAGATATGACCGATTCTAAAATCTACAGCTATTTAACCGACAAGAATCTCGCTGTAAAATCGGACGGAAAAGTGTATGGTGTTCCTTATGCGGTAGAAGGCTATGGCATCATTTACAACGACGCTATCATGAAGAAATACTTTGCGTTATCCAACAAAGCAGTCAGCATTTCCTCTGCTGCGGATATCAAGAATTTTGATACCTTGAAAAAAGTTGCAGAAGATATGACAAAGAATAAAGCTGCGTTGGGTATTCAGGGCGTATTCGCTTCCACCTCCTTCAAGAAAGGTGAAGACTGGAGATGGCAAACCCATCTGCTCAATATGCCTTTGTACTATGAATTCAAAGACAACACAGCATCCCAAGATGTTATTTTGAATGGTTTGAATTCAAAGGAAATTACCTTTAAATATGCTGCAAATTATCAGAACATATTTGATCTGTATTTGAACAATTCCTGCACAGACAAAAAATTGCTGAGCAACAAGTCTGTAGATGATTCTATGGCAGAGTTTGCACTTGGCAAAGTAGCAATGGTTCAAAACGGCAACTGGGCATGGGGTCAAATTGCTAAGGTGAGCGGCAACACAGTTAAAGAAGACGATGTGAAATTCATGCCGATTTACACAGGCGTTTCCGGCGAAGAAAGCCAGGGCATCTGTGTGGGTACCGAAAACTATTACGCAATTAACAGCAAGGTTTCCGCAGACAAACAAAAGGCTGCACTTGATTTTGTCGACTGGTTATTCTCCAGTGCAACCGGTAAGAAATTTGCTACGAATGACTTAGGCCTCATTGCTCCGTTCAATACGTTCTCCGACAGTGAAAAGCCAAACGACCCGCTGGCAAAACAGGTTTCCGCAGCTTTAGCGACTGGCAAAACGGTCGTGTGGACTTTCCCGGCATTCCCTGGCCAACAGTTTAAAAATGATGTCGGTTCCGTTCTTCTTGGATATGTTCAAGGACAAAAGAAATGGGATGACGTTGTAACTACTACCAAAAATTCCTGGAAAACTGAGAAGGCTAATATCGGCAGCTGATTAGCTGACTATACCATTAAGTAAATAGGTTATACCGTTCCGTATTCAAATGCGGAACGGTATAACGATAATGGGTTTGGTGAGTCTGGATCATTTCGTCTGACTCACCGTTTTTACTAAAATAGGAGAAATGATATGGAGAAAACACTGAAAAAGTATTTTGGCATATTTGCATTGCCTACATTATTAGCATTTTTACTATACTTTTTAATTCCGTTTATTTGGGGCATTTATCTATCTTTTACCAGATTCACTATTGCAACCGACGCTAAATGGATTGGTTTGCAGAATTATGTCAGAGCATTTTCCAATCAGGACTTCCTGCATGCGCTTGGGTTTACAAGTATGTTTACCGTTGTATCGGTTATTTCCATTAATGTCTTAGCTTTTTTCTTAGCCTATTTGTTAACCAGAGGAAGAAAAGGAACAAATGCGTTCAGAACCATATTTTTCATGCCAAACTTAATCGGCGGTATTGTATTGGGCTACATATGGCAGATTATTTTTAACGGCATCCTGAGCAAGTTCGGAGTAACACTGACCTATAGTCCGGAATATGGCTTCTGGGGTTTAGTCATTATGATGAATTGGCAGTTAATCGGATATATGATGGTTATCTATATAGCCGGTATTCAGAATGTTCCGCGAGAACTGATTGATGCCGCAAAAGTGGATGGAGCCACGGCTTGGGGAACTTTGCGCCACGTAACGCTGCCACTGGTTATGCCTTCCATTACGATTTGCCTGTTCCTTACCTTGACAAATTCCTTTAAATTATTCGACCAGAACTTATCCTTGACAGGCGGCGAACCGCTGAATCAAACCGCTATGCTGGCACTGGATATTTACAATACCTTCTATAACAGAGGCGGCAGCTGGACCGGTGTAGGCCAAGCAAAAGCAGTTGTATTCTTTATTTTGGTTACGATTATTGCGTTAGTCCAGCTTACTATCACCAGAAAAAGGGAGGTTGAAAACTAATGGAAAATAATTCAATTCAAAACAAATCAAGAGTAAAAGAATATACACTGTTTTTATTCATGTCCTTATTGTCCGTTGTGTTTTTATTACCTATCCTTATTGTGGCCATGAATTCCTTTAAGGGAAAGCTTTATATCAGTGATAATCCTTTTGCACTGCCAAACGGCACTACGTTCTCCGGTATTGAAAACTACTTGAGCGGTATCGAACTTGTCGGCTTCTTTCAAGCTTTTGGGCTGTCTTTGTTTGTTACAGTCTTTTCTGTCCTCGTAATTGTTTTGTTTACCTCTATGACAGCCTGGTACATAGTCCGGGTAAAATCGAAATTTACTCGTATGTTGTATTATTTGTTTGTATTTGCCATGGTGGTACCTTTCCAAATGGTCATGTTTACAATGGTGAAAATGGCGAATATGACACATGTTGACAACCCGATTGGCATTGTTATTATTTATTTGGGCTTTGGCGCCGGTCAGGCTGTATTTATCTTTTCTGGGTTTGTCAAATCTATACCGCTTGAAATAGAAGAAGCCGCTGTGATTGATGGCTGCAATCCTTTTCAGACTTTCTTTAAAGTCGTAATTCCGATTATGAAACCGGTGGCAATTACAGTTGCGATTTTGAATGTCATGTGGATTTGGAATGACTATCTGCTGCCCTATTTGGTGCTTGGTACGCAGGAATTCAAAACGATTCCGGTTGCGGTTCAGTATTTGAACGGAGCTTACGGAGCTTCCAATATGGGTGCAATGATGGCACTTCTGGTTCTGGCGGTTTTGCCGGTAATTATATTTTACGTTCTCTGCCAGAAGTACATTATTGAAGGTATCGTTGCGGGCGCCGTAAAGGGTTAAGTGATTATTGGATGCGGGAAGTGGTAATAATGAGAGCAAGTGGGATTTTAATGCCCATATTCAGCCTTCCGTCCAAATACGGAATCGGATGTTTCTCCAAAGAAGCTTATCTATTTGTAGATCAATTAAAGAAGTGTGGGCAGCATTTTTGGCAGATACTTCCCTTGGGGCCAACAAGCTATGGAGATTCACCTTATCAGTCTTTTTCCACCTTTGCTGGCAATCCGTATTTTATTGACGTGGAAGCATTAACGGAAGAAGGTCTGTTAACAAAAGCAGAATGCGAAGCATGTGATTTTGGGGATAATGAACGATATATTGATTATGAGAAAATCTATCGTGCTAGATTTAAGGTACTGAAAAAGGCATATGAAAGAAGTAAAATTGACAATGATTCTCATTTTCAGAACTTTGTCTGTAAAAATTCTTTCTGGTTGGAAGATTATGCGCTGTTTATGTCCGTAAAAAGCTGCTTCGGCGAAAACAGCTGGAGTGAGTGGGATGAGGATATAAAACTCCGACATCCGGATGCGTTGGAGCGCTATCGGGAAAAGCTCAAGGACGAAGTGAAGTTCTATAAATTCATACAATATACCTTTATAAAACAATGGGAAAAATTAAAAAAGTATGCCAATAAAAACGGCGTTCAAATTATCGGAGATATTCCGATCTATGTGGCTTTTGACAGCGCAGACAGCTGGTCGCATTCCGAGCTGTTTCAATTTGATGAATCCAAAACTCCGACCGCAGTTGCAGGCTGTCCTCCGGACGGATTTTCAAAAACCGGTCAACTTTGGGGGAATCCGCTTTATGCTTGGGAGTATCATAAGAAAACTTCGTATGCATGGTGGATTCAAAGAATATCGTACTGCTTCCAGCTATATGATGTAGTTCGGGTGGACCATTTCAGGGGGTTTGATCAATACTATTCCATTCCCTATGGTGATCCGACCGCAGAATATGGCTGTTGGAGGGAAGGGCCGGGTCTTGACATGTTCAAAAAGCTGAGCGAGGAACTTGGTAAGTTGAACATCATTGCGGAGGACTTGGGATTTGTGACAGATAGTGTACGGAAATTGGTGCGGGATACGGGTTACCCGGGTATGAAGGTGCTGGAGTTTGCGTTTGATTCCAGAGAGAAAAGCGATTATATGCCACATAATTACCACCATAATTGTGTGATTTACACCGGAACCCATGATAATGATACGATTAAGGGCTGGTATCAAGCCATGCCGGAAGCAGACAGACAATTATCCATCGACTACATGGGGAATGCGCAGACCGATTTTAAGAATATTCACTGGGATTTTATACGGTTGGCTCTCAGCAGCGTGGCCGATTTAGCCATTATTCCGATTCAGGATTACTTAGGGCTGGGTTCGGAGGCAAGAATAAACCGTCCGTCCACAATCGGTGAAAACTGGAAATGGCGTTTGCAAAATGGAGAAATAACGGAAGAACTTTTGCGTAAAATAGCAAGACTCACTGCATTATATAGCAGAGGGTAATATTCCTTTATAATCTAAATTATAAGTTTTAGATTCTAACCTTCTTGTGAAGCCTTTCGGTCAACAGATGTAAGTCATCGGCTTGCATTTGTTGAGTGAGGGCTTTAAAATTCCGCTTGCTAAGGCGAAAATTTAAAGTGAATTCATATAAGAAATATCTGTATTTTTATTGCATTTTGTAACATAATTTGCTATATTTATTACTAAGAAACAGCAAGAGCTTGCAGCTTGATTGTGGCGCACAGGAAACTGTAGGTTAAAGGGAGAACAAGTGTATGGACACAATTACAATTAAAGATGTTGCAAGAATGTGCGGAGTTGGCGTAACAACAGTATCCCGAGCAATTAATAATCATCCGGATATCAGCGAAGAAACAAAAGCCATGATTATGCAGGTGATTAAGGAAAATCACTATGTTCCAAACAACAGTGCAAGAAACCTGAAACGGACAGCTTCCAAAACCATAGCAGTTTTAATCAAAGGTATTACCAACCCTTTTTTCAACCGAATGCTCCAAGTCTTTGAAAAAGAAACCCAGCGAAAAAAATACTCCTACATTTTGCAGCGCGTCGATGAAAATCAGGATGAAATCGATGTTGCAATCGAATTGGAGAAGGAGAAACGTTTAAAGGGAATTGTATTCCTTGGCGGATATTTTTCGCATTCAAAGGAGAAGCTGGAGCAATTATCGGTGCCGTTTGTGCTTAGTACGATCGGAATGACTGCAGAAGTGGATAAGAATAATTATTCGTCCGTATCAGTTGATGACTTTAAAGAAAGCTACAAAATGGTAGATTATCTTTGCAGCCTTGGCCATAAAAAGATTGCAATCATTTCAGCCAATATGGAAGATGAAAGTATCGGAAAGTTAAGATATCAGGGGTATCGGAAAGCCTTGGAAAACAATGGAATCGTATTTAATCAAAATTTAGTATGGTGCATGAAGGATAATATTGAAAGCTATACGATGGAAAATGGATATATTGTAGCAAAAGAACTGCTGGAATCCAAACAAGAGTTCACAGCGCTATATGCCGTTTCTGACAGTTTAGCAATCGGCGCGTGCAAAGCAATTATCGAAGCAGGGAAAAGAGTTCCGGAGGATTATTCGGTTGCTGGATTCGACGGTTTGGATATGGGCTTTTACTATAATCCTTCCATTACTACTATCCGACAGCCAGTGGAGGAAATTGCGGAGGAGACCATTAAAATTCTTTTCCGTTTGATTCAGAACAGAACAACGCAGGAGCACAAAACATTTCCGGCAGAACTGGTTGTTCGCGATTCGACTGCTCCTCTGCTCTGAAAGTTTATAGTGCAAGTTCGGTGGCGATTTGGTTGATACCTTTTGCCACCGGTTTTTTATCTCAAGTTTCCATTATCGTTTAAACGATTATACATCAGCGGAATAAAATAATTGTAATTCTAATAATAAATTAAAACAGGATTGATATTGCTTATAATAAAATTCGATAATTTCAATATATTTTAAAGGATGTGCGAGAATGTTAACCCTTTTCAATACACTAAGAAATTTTGTCTTCAAGCATTTATCTCTTATTTTAATAATTCTGTTTATTATGAGCATTGCACCTCTTCTTGTAATTTCAATATACAATTGGCCGTCTATTGATGATTTTCGTTTTAGTATTCAAACACGTCAGGCACTGTCAGCAACAGGATTTCCTGTTCTCAATGTAATTAAAGCTGCAGCCACTACTGTTTCCAGCTCCTACTATCAGTGGCAAGGGACTTTTTCCGCTATTTTTCTAATGGCTCTGCAGCCTAATGTATTTTCCGCCAGAGGCTATATACTTGTTCCAATCATATTGCTAGCCTTCTTAATATTTGCAACATTTTATTTGTTAGATACAATTATTATTAAGCATCTGCATTTGGAAAGAAAGTATCTTGTTTATATTGGCATACCAATGCTTTTTTTGCAAATTCAGTTTGTTCCTTCAACAGTACAAGCATTTTACTGGTATAACGGAGCAGTCTATTATACTTTCTTCTATTCTTTAATGTTACTATATATCAGTGAATTAATTCGAATTTATTTCAGTAAAAATAAATATATAAAGAGTTTGGTTGTTTCTATTGTTCTTGCCGTTGTATTGGGTGGTGGCAACTTTGTTACCTCTCTGTTGATGTCGCTGATTGGTGCATGTTTTATTGTGCTGTCTATATTCAGCCATGCGAAACAATCAAAACGAACAGTATTCCTTATATTACCTGAAGTTACTCTGCTGATTGCATTTGCAATTAGTATGGTTGCTCCCGGAAATTCAGTCAGACAAGCGTATTTTACAAAATTAAGCCCACTGCGGGCCATATACCAAAGTATTGTTCAGGCTTTGACTGACATTAAAAATTGGACGACCCCTACGGTTATCATTATTTGTTTACTGTTAATTCCGGTTATGGCTAGAATTGCAAAAAAGATTCATTTGTCATATCGTCTACCGGGAATTTTATTGGGAATTACATTTTTACTATTCGCTGCTCAGAATACTCCTACCTGGTATGCCCAATCTTTTGTTGGACCCACCAGATTGAGAGATATTATTTTTTATTCGTATATTTGGGCCCTTTTTATAAACCTCACTTACTGGCTCGGCTGGTTTCAAAAAACGTATGCATCGTCCCTGTCTGAATTACGAAATTTATTGAAAAATCGGTTTCATCCACAAGAAATTATTTCCACTAAAACCTTCGTTTTATCACTTCTTCTTGTTTTATTGATTGTTACAAATTTAAGTTCTGCTAATCTGAGTAAGGTAAGCAGCTTTATCTGTACTTCCGATTTGCTCAGCGGAAAAGCCGCTGCTTACAATAAGCAGCTTGGTGAAAGACAATTAATTTTGGATAATCCGAGCATTGAAGAAGTAAAAGTGCCTGCCATAACTGTTTTCCCAAAAAGTTTATATTTAAGTGATATGTCAGGTGATCCACAATATTGGACGAACAAAAGTCTGGCTGCATTTTACAATAAAAAGTCGGTTCAAACATACAGTATCCCAGTAGTAAAGCCATCAGATAAAGCTCAAACCACTAGTGATGAGCCGGTAATATTTAAGTGAAAAATTAACATTGCAAAGGACATAGCTTATACGGAGAAATCACAAACGGGTACTACGTTTAGAAAAAGCCTCTACTCCCTTGGCAATGCCAACAAGGCGGAAGCAGAAACATTTAAATATGCTGACCAAGATAATCAGCTTTAGTTCATCTCAGGTGTGTTAATTTGGATGGCTGTTCGACCAGTGCGAACGCTTGAAAAGGGATTGCCAAATCTATATAGTTTGTGTTATTGTGTTCATAGCGAATAGGATTTCCTTTCTGTGTGTTGTTGGTGTGGTAACTTAACTGTAACACAGGCTTTTCCTATTCGCTATCTTTTTTCACTTATTGTAACGCTTCAATTGTAATCCTAGAATTCACAAAAAAGCATCTATCCTTGGGCTTGATCATTCTATTTATAACGAGTATTATGTCCCCTTTGTTGGTAGCCATAATGAAAGATATCCTTATTATACCATATTAGAATAAATATAATTATTGTCGTGCTAGAATTTATGGATAGTTTTTAAATGTTATAATTAATCTAAAATAATTTTATAAAATGGGGTATTTGCTCAAATGTTTTTGAAAAATAAAGAAAACAAGCTTCTTTCATCTCAAATTACAGACTCAGCTATTGATGCCCCAAAACTTAAACGCTACAAAACTATCGGTAAAAAAGAGATTATTATATTGTTTTTAATATTTATTGCATGTGTTTTGGGGTCACTTTTTGTATATAAAACTGCGGTTAAACCTGCAAGTCAAGGCATTTATGCGGTGCCTTTGCAGAACAGTATGGACTCAATAATCCAAATTAAATCAGATAGCAATATTCAACAAAAATTTATTTATGATGGTGAAATAGCTGGAATTCAATTATATTTTACGACTTCTGGAAATTCAAATGATCATGGGAGTATTATAGTACAATTATGGGAGACAGAAACAAATAATAAACTAGGAGAAGCTGAAGTAGCTTTATCCAATATCGCAGATCGACAACCAGTGTCTTTCCGATTTAATCAATTTATTTCATGCAGATCTGGAGAAAAATATAAACTTATTGTGAAACCTAGAAATGATTTCGATAGTAATTGCTCTTTAGCGATATGCTACAATAGTTTTATTGATAATTCTGTTAATAATTTGTCGAACCTTTATTTTAATGGAAAACTATCCAATGGTTCAATTGCATTGACATTATTACATACAAATATATTTATTATCAAATTTTTCATATTGTTTTCAGTCCTAGTAACTTTGTTCTTTTTATTTAGTTATTATATTTTGTTTATTCTAAAAACAAAAACCCAACTTATATTTTTGCTTATTGCATTTTCGCTAGGGGGGTTATATTTATTTATTCTTCCTCCAATATCTGCACCGGATGAAGATACACACTTTGCAACGACATATGAATATAGCAATCATTTTTATGGATATTTTGTGGATCCCCAAAAAGATGTAATTCCAGAAACGGTTAATGCACATACTTTGGTAAATGGTGAGGAACATGTGCATGCCCATTACCAAATTGCTGCGCGAGAAACGGATGCTGTAGCATACTCAAAATTGCTCAAATACCCTGGGATTGGACAATACAGAATTATAGAAGAAGGAATGTTTCAAAATGCTGGTAATCAAAATCAGATAAATGGGGAAATCCAAGAGTGCGTGTTAAGTGTTTCACCTATTGCTTATGCTCCAGGCATATTAGGGGTGCTAATTGCAAGACTTCTTGGACTAGGCGGGATACAATTAATATTGTTAGGTCGTTTTTTTAATTTGGGCTTTTATATTTTGCTTGCTTATTTTGCAGTGAAAATAATTCCCTTTGGAAAGGTGACTCTTTGTTCAATCGCTCTTTTCCCAATGATGTTACATCTTGCGGCATCTTTTTCTTATGATGCGGTACTAAATGGCAGTGCATTTTTATTCATAGCATTAGTTTTGAGTTTGGCCTATGGCAAGCCTATGTGTTGGTACGATGTAGCTGTTTTAATTTACTGTGCGATGGTTTTTGGTTCAATAAAAGCTATATATATGGTGTTATTACTTTTAGTTTTAATTATTCCATTGGAAAATAAATTTTTCAAGAAAAAAGGAATTGTAATATTCATTACATTATTGGTTATAGCGATATCTACTTTTGTAATTAGCACTTTAGGAAATATACTAACTAAGAATTCAAATTTAGTATCAGTTGGAGAAAAATACACGTACGGATATATGGTAAAACATCCAATATGGTTTGTATTCATTTGCGTAAAATCTTTTATTAGTTCATTAAGTTATTACTTGAATTCAATGATTGGGGGATCATTGGGCTGGCTAGAACTAAATGTTCAGTGGATTATCATTATTGGTTTTATATTTATTGTTTTTCTTAGTATGTTAGCATACCAAAGTACATATGAGCTTAGTCCTAAAGTAAATCTTTTAGTTCTTATCATCTTTTTAGGTGTCACTTTTGGCACTTACGCCGCAGCATTAACATGGAATCCAATTGGTGCTTCCTATATTAATGGTGTACAAGGCAGGTATTTTTTGCCTGTTCTACCTATTTTGCTATTAAGTTTGCAGAGAAATCTTCAATTTATACATTTGCAAAAGAATATAGATAATAAATTGCTTTATTCGATTCCCATTCTCCACGTTTTGACTTTATCTACGGTATTTCAGACTATTATTTTGAGATAGATAAAAATTGTAAATTATAGGTGCTTATATGAAAATTGGAATTATTACTTTTCACCGGGCAAATAACTATGGCGCTGTTTTGCAAGCTTACGCGTTACAAAAAGCACTTATCCAAAAGGGCTTTCAAGTAAAAATTATTGATTATGTAAGCTATTATTTAAAATATCCATTTGGAAAAGCTAATTGGGAAGCAAAAGGAATTATTGCTCAGTTATTAACACTTTTTGGAGAAATAAGTCGCATGCCTCGGCGAAAAGCATTTGATGATTTTCGTAAATTATTGGTGCTTACCGAACCGGTAACAAAAAAAGAATTGCCCGATATTGAAAAAGATTTTGACTTGTTTTTGGCAGGCAGTGATCAGGTTTGGAACTATAAAATAACAAATCAGGATGGTGCATATTTACTGGATTTTGTGCAGGATACCAATAAAAAGGGAAGTTATGCCGCAAGTTTTGGATTTACAGATGTAGATCCAACCTTAATTGTGTGGTACCAGAAATTATTAGTTAGTTTTAGATATTTGAATGTAAGAGAAAAGTCTTCTTTGCCTTTATTGAGAAAAATAATAGATTGCTCTGGTGATGTAGTAGTCGATCCTACCTTATTACTCTTAAAACAAGATTGGATGAATTTAGCCATATTACCTTCAAATAAAGGACCATATATTTTAACCTATCAGGTGGGAATGGACAAGGAACTTATAGAGTACGCAAAATTTCTTTCCGAAAAAACAGGATTCAAACTTTATAGCATTCCATTTCCGCAGGGTGGAATTGTAAAAAGCCACTTTATTATGGATGCCGGGCCCCGTGAATGGTTAGGCTGGATTGCTAATGCACAGTATGTAATAACAGATTCTTTTCATGGAGTTGCGCTTTCAATAGCACTTGAAAAAGAGTTTTTTGTTCATCACTCGACCCGCGGAGCTGTATTAAGTTCCAGAATAGATGATTTATTGAGTGAACTTAATATTACAGACCATTACATATCTTTTAAAGATGAATGCTTCCCTAAAAAGATAGACTATGATTCTGTATCTAAAAGATTACATACAATCAGAGAATATTCTATCAATAAAATATTAGAAATGTGCGGTGATTAGGCCATCATGAATCAGTATCTTACGAAAAACACCAAAGAAGACTGCTGCGGATGTACGGCATGCGCAATGGTATGCCCCACAAAAGCAATTGTGATGGTGTCCGATGAAGAAGGTTATCTGTACCCTTCTTTGAACTGCGAGTTGTGTGTTGGGTGCGCGCAATGCGAGCAGGTTTGTCCCATGATGAACAGACAGGAAGGTAGCTGCATAGAAATCATCGCAGCGAAAGCAAGAGATGATAATGTCCGTTTAGCCAGCACTTCTGGAGGGATATTCCCGATTCTGGCTAATTCTGTTTTGGCACAGGGCGGCATGGTAGCGGGCGTTGTGTTTGATGATCAGTTTTCTGTTATCCATATCCTGTCAGACAAAGGTGCAGATATTCGGAGAATGTGCGGTTCTAAATATGTTCAAAGCAGATTAGATAATTTATTTGCCGAAATTCTAAAGCAGATAAACGCAAGAAAAGTATTATTTACGGGAACCCCTTGCCAATGTGAAGGATTGCGTCGTTTTATTAGGGCAAAAAACGGTAATATAGATAATTTGATTATTTGCGATTTAATTTGCGGAAAGGTTCCAAGTCCAGGTGTATGGAGTAATTATGTAAATTATTTGCAAACGCATTTTCTTGGGCATATAACTGATTTTGTCTTTAGAAGTAAAATAAAGGGTTGGCAATATCCATATTGTAAAGTGTCAATTGATGGAAAAGATGTAAGCGGCTTAGTTGATAAAAGTTGTACGTGGATGCAAATTTATACATCGCCTGCACTATGCAGGCATTCTTGCTATGTTTGTCCATTTACAACTGTGAATCGAAAATCTGATATAACGATTGGGGACTACTGGGGAGTAGAAAAAAGTTTGCCGGATTTTACTGATAATACAGGAATCAGCTTAGTGTTGGTTCATACAGATAAGGGGAAAGAACTAATAAGAAATGTTGAAACATTTGTTCTTTGCAAAGAGAGTAATTCCACTGATTGCTTACAGGATAGACTTAAAAAACCTACTCCACAACCTGAGCATAGAGAAAAATTCTGGGAATTATATAAAATAAATGGTATTGATGAAATAGTTAAGAAATATGGAAAACGCAATTTGTTTATGAGGTTTGTATATAAGGATTTTTTACCATTTAGCAGAAAAATCAAGTTGTATGATAGGATACTTGATTTATTTCATGCAATAAAAAGGTGATCGCTTCGAAAGGATGATTTTCTTGGAACCACGTGTACATATCCTATTAGCTACATACAATGGAGAGAAATATCTTGCAAAACTTCTGGATAGCTTACTGGCACAAACTTACACAAATGTGTGTGTCTATGCTTTGGATGATGGTTCAACAGATATGACAAAAGATATTCTCAAAGAGTATAGTGAGAAGGGAATTATAATTGTATCAAATGAAAAGAATATAGGTTATCCATACTCTTTTTTTAAATTGCTTAAAGCCTGCGGCGGTGCAGATTACTATTGTTTTTGTGATCAGGATGATGTATGGTTTCCTGAAAAAGTTAAGATGGCGGTCGAAAAAATGGAACAGTATAATTCTAAACAAGCTAATCTTTATTTTGCGGATTTTGATTATTGCGATGAGGATTTAAATATTATTAGGAAATCTGTCAAGGCACCATCAGAAATATTGTTTATCAATGCATTTTTTCAATGTTATCTTTGGGGGTTTACAGCAGTTTTTAATGAGACGACGAGGAATTTATTTTCGAATCATCTTCCAACAATTTATAAGGGTAAAGATTATTGGATACAAATTTTATGTGCTGCATTTGGAACAATTATCTATGATAATAGGACTTGCGCAAAATATAGAAGACATGGAGCAAACGTTTCAGAAGATTCTCTTTCATTTTGGAAATTTCAATTATGGCGATTAAAACATTTTTGGGTTGAAAATAAGTTTGCTGAATATCATTCAATGCTTGAAGAATTTTATTCTTTTTATGCAGACGACTTAGCTAAAGAACAGCGTGAAGTTTTACAGCTATTTCAATCAAAAGGGCATTCATTGAAAAAAGCGTTTTATCCACATCGTTTGAGGAGCACTTTACTAGATGAAATTATGTTAAGAATGGTATTTCTACTACATAAACTATAACAAGGATAATTAAATAATGAAAATAAAAGGTACTAATGGTTATAACGCGAAAAATGTATATTTATGGAATACTTTGGGCGGATTGTCAAACGCTGGATTGTCAGTAATTGCTGTTATGATAATAAATAGGATTACAACTACAAGTGATGCTGGGCTTTTTACATTAGGCTTTGCGAATGCGATGCTGTTACAGCATGTTGGCAGTTTTGATTCAAGAAGCCATCAGTGTGCGGATGCAGCTGAAAGATTTCATTTTTCTGATTATTTTACTTTCCGAATATTTACGTGCTTATTAATGGCATTTGCTACGGCATTATTTGTTTTACTGAATCATTATTCCGGTGATAGAGCCAGTATTACATTATTGCTAGCTTTGTTTTGTATTTTATCAAATGTATCAGATATTTTTCAGGGGTCAGCACAGAAGAACGAAAGGCTTGATATTTCCGGTCAATCTATGTTGATACGTACAATTTTGGGATTGCTTTTCTTAACATTGATTTTAAAGCTAACGCATAACCTTTATCTGGCTGTGAATGGTCTGATAATAGCACAGATAATCGTTATTTTGCTTTTTGATATCCCCAAAACTTTGCGGTTTGGGTTTCCAAAATTAAATTTCAATTTTAAACATTTGAAAACACTTTTTGCTGAAACATTTCCTCTGTTTTTGTCCTTATTTTTACAGGCTTACATCTACAACATGCCCAAATATGCAATTGATTTATATCTTCCAATGGAAATGCAGGCCGTATATGGCATTTTATTTATGCCGGCCTCAATCGTTACACTCTGCGGTAGTTTTATTTTTAGGCCCGTATTAACAAGGCTTTCATTTTTGTGGGAAGCAAATCAATATAAACTTGTAGTCAAGATGTGTTTGCGTAGGATTGCAGTATTAATAGGAATAACGTTTCTAGTAGCACTCGCAGGTTATTTGTTTGGAACACCTGTCCTTTCATTATTTTATGCAGTTGATGTTAATAAATATAAAGTTGCACTGGTAATAGTTTTATTTGGAGGCGGCTTTACAGGAGTATCAACTTTATTGTATTTTATGGCTACTGCAGTACATGAGCAATACAAAATGTTTATTTGCTATTTTTTATCATTTATTGTAAGTATACTAATTGCATTCCCTTTGGTAAAATCTTTTGGGATTGATGGTGCTTCTTGGAGTTATTTAATCACGTGTATATTTCTAAATATACTGATTATGATTTTAATGTCCAGAGCAATTTATAAAGCCATGAAATTACAAACAAAAAAGCCGGAAGGAGAGTAAATTTGGCATGCAGACTTATTGCTTTTTTTCGGCTCAGTATTTACCAACTTCTGGTGGTGTGGAAAGATATACGTTTAATATGGCAAAGGAATTGATACGACGCGGTAACAGTGTAATTGTTGTTACAAGCATTTTACCTGGTATGCCTGAATTTGAAGTGGATCAGCATGGAATAAAGATTTTTAGAATACCGGCATGTATATTGTTGAATGGAAGAATGCCTGTATCTTATCCGCTGCTTAAGTGGAAAATAGTATGTTCCCAACTGAACACATTAAAGATTACACGTATTGTTATTCAAACCAGGCTTTATACTTTATCTCTCATGGGAATGCATTATGCGAAATCGCACGATATCCCATTTATAACAATTGAACATGGTACCAGTTATGTGGGAATGAAAAATCCAATTTTACGCTTCTTAGAAAAAAGCTATGAGGATATTTTGATGTCATTTGCAAAAAAATGGTGCAAGGCATTCTTTTGCGTTTCACAGGCGGGAACAGAATGGTTAAAGCATTTTGATATCGTGACATGCGGTGTCCTTTACAATTCAGTAGATGATTTAGCAATTCAAAATTATCTCGCTGATGAAACTGATGATATTCGTAAGAAATTTGCTCTGAATGAGGACGCGAAAATTGTTGCATTTGTAGGCCGCTTAATACCAGAAAAAGGAATTAAACAGTTAGTTGAAGCAATCCATGAAATAAACCCATCATCCTCACTTTATTTATTTATAGCTGGCGATGGCCCGCTTTATAAAGAATTAAAACAAATGAATTATTCTAATATATATCTTCTCGGAAACCTTCCTCAGGCTGAGATAATGACATTGTTGCATCAAAGTAATATGTTTTGTTTACCTTCTGATTCAGAAGGTTTTCCAACTAGTGTTTTAGAAGCAGTACTTTGTCATTGTTACGTTATTACAACACCGTTTGGGGGAGCAAAAGAATTGATTTGCTCTGCGAAATATGGTAAAATAATAAATAATAACTCGAAACAGGAAATTAAAGACTCAATTCTTTGTGCAATCTCCTCTTTGGAATCATGCAAAGCCTCGGCTGATAATGCATTTAAGCGATTTTATCTTTATTTTACATGGGAAAAAACATGTGATGCTATAGAGGATATACCTTGGGAGGACATATTATGAATCTTTTAGTTGTAGTTCCCGCTTACAATGAAGAAGAATCTATTGAATTAGTAATCGAAAATTTAAGGAATATCTGTCCTAAAATAGATTTTTTAATTGTTAATGACGGGAGTACTGATAATACGGAAAGAATTTGCATAAAGAATGGATATCCATTGCTGAATTTGCCTACAAATTTAGGGCTTTCCGGAGCTTTTGGAGCAGGAATGAAATATGCATATGAAAATGGCTACGATGCTGTGCTTCAATTTGATGCAGATGGACAGCACCGCCCAGAATATATTGTTTCTTTGATGGACAAGCTGTATGAAGGAAATGATATTGTTATTGGTAGCCGTTTTGTTACAGAAAAGAAGCCCCACTCTATGCGAATGTTTGGGAGTAACCTAATTTCATTTGCTATATTGGTTACTACCAAAACGCGTATTAATGATCCAACCAGTGGCATGCGTTTATATAACAAGCGCATGATTCGAGAATATGCAACGCAAATTAACATGGCTCCTGAACCAGATACGATTAGCTATTTGATTAAGCGTGGTGCTCGTATAGAAGAGATTCAGGTTACTATGAGTGAGCGAATCGCCGGGCAGAGTTATTTAACTGTTCTTCATAGCCTTACATATATGATGCAAATGTCAATTTCAATTTTATTGGTTCAATTTTTTCGATGTGGACAAAAATTCAAACCTGCAATGATAATGAAGAAGAAGGAAAGTGTAGCATGAGCCCTCAATTACGTGTGGTTTTATTTTTAGGCGCAGCATTAACGCTATTATATTTTTTGCTTATGATTAGAAAGAATCGGCTGCAAATTAAATATTCTATTTTTTGGGCTTTTTTTTCGCTTGTATTGGTGCTATTTAGCTTATTTCCTAACATGGTTGTGAACATTGCACATTTGTTTGGGTTTCATTCCTCCGTAAACTTTTTGGTTGTTGCAATTATATTTATTATAATTATTAAGCAATTCAGAGACACAATTAAGTTATCTTCATTAGAACAGAAAATAATTACACTTACTCAAAAAATTGCATTGCTGCAGAATAAAAAAGATGTTTAGTTAAATAATTATTCTTTTCAGAGTTGCGTAGGGTATTTTCTCCACTTTGTAAATTTAAGCAACATTAGAATGTGAGGTAAGAACGTAAGAGTTATTACACTTACTTCATTTCTTTATACAATTGAAAATATATGACTTCCGGAGCAAAAAGGAACTTGGTAGGGAGGAGATATAATTCTTCTGTCATCACAAGTTCATTTTTTGCGTTTATGTTGTTGCATTCTGCGCGGGGGAGGTAAGGGCAAAACACAATCATTGTTGGTATAAGCTGAAATGAAATTTAATTCTAAACATTTAAAATATTATCAGCATATTTATTATTTGAAATTATCATCCATGAAATCTTAAGTATACTTAACAAAGTAAATTTGTGTGAAAATGAGATGTATCAATTATGAAGCATGTTTTTATTGTGGGAAGCAATGGGATTCCTGCTGCTTATGGTGGATTCGAGACATTTGTAGAACAACTGACAAGCCACAAACAAAGTCCTCAAATTAAATATCATATTTCTTGCTTATCCGATGAAAATAAGGAATTTGAATATAATGATGCGCATTGTTTTGCAATAAAAGTACCTAATTTAGGGCCTGCTACAGCTAATTATTATGATGTGATTTCTTTAAATTACTGTTGTAATTATATTGCTGCGAATAAAATAGAGCAGGCAATAGTTTATGTTTTAGGTGCGGGAATTGGTCCAATGTTTGGTTATTATCGTAAGAAGTTACACCGTTTAGGAACACAATTATTTATTAATCCTGATGGATTAGAATGGAAACGAGAGAAATGGAATGCCATCATAAAGCAATATTTTAAATATTGCGAAAAAAAAGTTATGCAAAATGCTGATTTAGTGATTTGTGATTCAAAAAACATCGAAAAATATATGCAGACGGAATATAAAGAGTTTGCTTCAAAAACAAAATTCATAGCATATGGCGCGGATATTAAAAAAACAACCCTTACCTCAGATCTTCTGCCAGTGAAAAATTGGTTTACATCTAAAAAATTAAAAGAAAATAATTATTACCTAGTTGTTGGAAGGTTCGTTCCAGAAAATAACTATAAAACGATACTTTTGGAATTTATGAAGTCTACCACTCAAAAAGATTTAGTTTTGATTACAAACGTTGAACGAAACAGTTTTTATAACCAGCTACAGGAAGAAACCCATTTTGATCAGGATAGCCGCATTAAGTTTGTTGGCACGGTTTATGATCAACAATTATTGATATATATTCGTGAACATGCATATGGGTATATTCATGGCCATGAGGTAGGTGGGACAAACCCGTCTCTTTTAGAAGCCTTGGCTTGTACCAATCTTAACCTTTTGCTGGATGTTGGGTTTAACAGAGAAGTTGGAGAAAACGGAGCTTTGTATTGGAATAAGGAAAGAAATAGTTTAGGGCAACTTATTCTGCAGTGTGATTCTTTCAGTGAAGAAGAAATTCATTTATTTGAAAGTAAAGCCAAATCACGAATTTCTGATTATTATAACTGGGATAATATTTCACATATATATGAACAAATATTTGCGAGGAATTAGAAATGATCATATTCCATTATTCCTTGGGTTTTCCTCCTTATCGGACTGGCGGATTGACTAGATATGCGCTAGATATTGCAAAAGAGCAAAGCATGGAGGGTCATATTGTTTCACTTATTTGGCCGGGAAGAATCAATCCCTTGCTGAGAGATGGATTTTCTTACCATGGCGGAGATTTTGGAATTCAAAGCATTGAATTAATTAATCCTTTACCGGTTCCATTGTTAAATGGAATTAGAAATACAAATTTATATATGCAGACAAGAAATATTAGTGTGTTTAGGAAATTCTTCCGAGAGCAAAAGCCTGATGTGATACATATTCATACACTAATGGGTCTTCCTAAAGAATTCTTGCTGGCTGCAAAAGAATCTAGCATTAAACTTATATATACCACTCATGATTATTTTGGCCTTTGTCCAAAAGTTAGTTTTTTTTGTAATAGCCAGGTTTGTAGTAATAAAGAAAGCTGCAAAGACTGTTATCAGTGTAATGAAAATGCTTTTTCATATCCAATGATTATTGCTATGCAATCTGCACTATATCGTAAACTCAAAGAAAACTCATTTATAAAAACATTGAAGAAAATAAAGAAAAAAAATGATAATATTAGTCAACAGCTGAAAAGCAATATAACTTTAAATAACGAAAATATAAATCACTATAAAAGACTAAGGAACTATTATATTTCTTTATATACTATGATTGATACTTTTCATTTTAATAGCAATCTATCCAAGCAAGTTTATGAATATTTTATTAGCCCAAAGTATAGTTCGGTAATTCCAATTCTACATGCAGATATTCATGATCGAAGAAAAATAAAAAAGTTTGGAAATACTTTAAAAATTGCTTACATGGCTGAAACAAAGGCATATAAAGGCTTTTTTGTATTACTGGATGCTCTTGATTCTATTAATCTAAAAGGAAAGAATGACTTTACCTTGAGGATATTTTCAAGAAGCGATATAAAAAAGGACTATATCATTGAATCAGATCATTATAACATTTCAGAACTGGAAGATATATTTGATGAAACCGATTTGGTGGTAGTTCCAAGTATATGTCTTGAAACTTTTGGATTTGTTGTATTGGAAGCACTGTCTTTCGGAGTTCCGGTTATAGTAACCGAGAATGTTGGATCTAAAGATTTGGTTGGTGACATGGGTTTCGTAATTCAACCTACAGAGAAATCATTAGCGGCTTTGCTGGAGAAAATCTATGATGATCGAACTTTACTAAATAAATGTAATGAGTCTATAGTTTCTGGGTTTCATCTTGATTTTGATTTTTCACATCATGTTAATAAGATAATGGAGTTGTATCATGATGAATAATTTGCCTAAATTATCTTTTGTCATATTACATTATGTTAATGAGCAGGACACCATTGATTGCGTAAATTCTATAATTAATAATATTAATTATCAGAATAAAGATATAATTATTGTCGATAATGCTTCACCCAATCAATCAGGTATCGCATTGGAACAAAAATATGAGGATTGTCCTTTTGTAACTGTAATTTTGAATGAACAAAATCTAGGCTTTGCAAAAGGGAATAATGTTGGTTATCAATATGCTAAATATAAAGGAGAAGCCGATTTTATAATACTAATTAATAATGATACGCTTATTAAACAAAGCAATTTTTGCGACCAAATTATACGTTTGTATTCTCAAACAGGGTATGCAGTATTGGGACCGAAAATAATATCATTAATAGATGGGCTGAATCAAAATCCTGTTCCATATTCTTTAGTTAGCACTTATCGAATATTACGTAGACTATGCATGCTTATATTCATGTATTGTGCAAATTTGTTTCATATGGATCAACATATAAGTAAGGATCCGCGCAAATATCACACTGAAGTTTCGTCCCAAGGGAATTACCAATTGTTTGGATGCTGTCTTATTTTCTCCTCGATATTTATTCAGCAATTTGATGGTTTATATCCTGGAACCTTTATGTATGGGGAAGAAGATATACTAAAATTTATATGCGAATCAAATAAATTAAAAATGTTATATAAT
The DNA here is from genome assembly GCA_023458755.1 of Bacillota bacterium. Taxonomy (GTDB): domain Bacteria; phylum Bacillota; class Clostridia; order Oscillospirales; family Acutalibacteraceae; genus JAEWYE01. Next base: position 82,242 of record JAEWYE010000058.1, read on the forward strand.
GACGATATAGAAATATTTCACAAGGAAGGCTCTTCTACTAAAAGTTCACAAAAAAAAAGCATAAAAAGTCGTCAATTTTATTATCGAAATGCGATCTATTCTCTTTTTCAACTGCTATTGCTCAAGAAACATATCAAAGGTATGAAGGAAAAACGGTGTAATTTATGAAAATTATTAATGCTTCTAAAGTTAAACCTTTTAGCACAACTGTTGTACATTGGATTCTCGCTTTATATGTTGTTTATGGGGTCTTAATGTGGGAAGTTGCATTAAATATAAAGTATTATTATATAATACTTTCTGTTTTTTTAATATTGAATATTTACATTTATATATCCTTAAAAAGCAAAAATCAAATAATCACTTTAACAGATATCTTTAAAAACATATTCAACAATATAAAAGTATTTGATGCTATTGTTTTTTTATTTCTAATTGCTAATTGTGTTTGGATATTTGTAGTACCTAGATCAAAAGGATTTTCTACTTCTCTTGCTATTCAAGAGTCAGGAATTCTTCTTATATTAATTTTATATTTCCCATTGGCAATACTGATTCGGATGAAGGAAATTGATTTTCGTCTTATAATAAAAAGTTTTACTATCATAACTTCTGTATTGGCAGTATGGTATGTTCTTATTTGGAGTGCAGAAGTTTGTTTTCCGGGAGCCTATCAAGGCTTTTTTGATTTTTTAAAGAATGTGCCAGGCCATTTATTTAAAGTTGGCGATGTATATAAAGGCTGGAGTTCTGTTCGTATAGTTTTGGCAAATTGCATTTTGTTGGTGTCTGGATTATTGTTTACCATTAATAAGAAACAAAAGTATACAATATTTGATTATCTTATGATTATTATTTTTACTTTTGCAATTTTATGTACTTACTTAAAATCAATATGGCTTGGCCTGATTATAGGAATTTTAATTTTAGCTGTTAGCTCTTTGATTCAAAAAGAGGGAAAAAATGCCAACATATGGAAAGCTATTATAACAATTAGCATTTCGTTCATTGTATTAAATTTTACTGTGTTTGGAGGATCAACATTTACTAGATTATTTAATGGTTTTTCAACTTCATCACACCAAGCTACTCTAGTTTCGAGTGGTGTCCAAAATAAGGCTGAATCAGGCTCCACTAAAGTTGATAAAAAGCTACTACAAGATAACAAGATTATTTCAGATACAGCTGCTTCTAATACAGAAAAACTGGTTCAAATCAAGAAGCTAACCAATCAATGGAAACAAAGTCCGTTTATCGGATTTGGGTATGGTAGTTATATAAAAGACTATCTTCGGTCACCAACTGTTGTTTATGCATATGAAATGACGGCCTTTTCTTTGTTAATGAAAGTGGGAATCGTTGGTGCTCTGTGTTGGTTATTGCTACTGTTTGCGCCTTGTGTTCATATATATAGAAATTATAGGAATAATAAAATTGGGAAAAATAGAGTAGCATTATGGATTGCAGTCGCTTTGGCTTTCATTGTATCAATTCAAACGAATCCGCTGTTATTTACCGCAAGCTCCATGAATCTTATTTTGATTCTGGTTTTATATTCGGTAGATTTTGAATCAAAAGAAAGCATAAAAGCAGATTAATATAAATTTTTTAGGGGATTGTTTTATGAAAGGTATTATTTTAGCCGGAGGATCCGGTACAAGACTTTATCCACTCACCATGGTAACATCAAAGCAGCTTCTTCCGGTGTACGATAAGCCAATGATCTATTATCCGCTTTCCACCCTTATGTTGGCAGGTATTCGGGATATTCTTATCATTTCAACGCCACAAGATCTGCCGAATTTTGAACGTCTGCTTGGTGATGGTTCCCACTATGGAATCCATCTTTCCTATAAAGTTCAACCTTCTCCGGACGGGCTTGCTCAAGCTTTTCTATTAGGCGAAGAGTTTATTAATGGCGATTCCTGTGCCATGGTACTTGGAGATAACATTTTTTACGGAAGTGGGCTAAAAAAACATTTGCGCGAGGCTGCATCAATTGAAAACGGCGCAACTGTTTTCGGGTATTATGTCGATGATCCGGAACGCTTTGGAATTGTTGAATTTGATGATAATGGCAACGCAATTTCTTTAGAGGAAAAGCCAAAGAATCCCAAATCGAATTATGCAGTAACAGGTCTTTATTTTTATGATAATCATGTCTGTGAATATGCTCATTTAATTAAGCCATCCGCACGCGGAGAGCTTGAAATAACTGATTTAAATAAAGTTTATCTCGAAAAAGGCAATTTAAACGTTGTGACTTTAGGGCGCGGATATGCTTGGCTCGACACAGGTACGGTAGATGCGCTCAATGAGGCTGCAGAATTTGTAAAGGTTGTTGAGACAAGGCAAGGAATCCAAGTTTCTGCTCCAGAGGAAATTGCATATAAGAATGATTGGATCTCTAAAGCGAAATTGTCAGAGTCAGCAGAGCTTTATGGAAAGTCTACATATGGTGCTCACTTAAGAAAAGTGGCAGAGGGTAAAATTTTATATTGATCGAGGAAATAATAATGAAGGTTTTGGTCACAGGGGTAAAGGGACAACTCGGATATGATGTAATGAAAGTGCTGCATGAAAGAAATATCGATTGTTTAGGCGCTGACATTGAAGAGTTCGATATTACAGATCATCAAGCAACCGAAAATTTTATTGAGGAATATAAACCTGATGTTGTGATTCATTGTTCTGCATATACGGCAGTTGATAAAGCTGAGGACAATTACGATGTATGTAACGCTGTGAATGCACAGGGACCTCGTAATATTGCGGCGGTCTGCAAGAAGATAGATGCTAAAATGGTATATATCAGTACAGATTATGTATTTCCAGGAACAGGGGAAACTGCTTATGAGGTCGATGATCCCAAAGCTCCTCTGAGCGTTTATGGAAAAACAAAATTAGCCGGCGAAGAGGCAGTACAGGAAATTTTGAATAAATATTTTATTGTTCGAATTGCATGGGTGTTTGGAAAGAATGGGAACAATTTCATTCGAACAATGCTGCGTCTTTCAAAAGATCATCAGGAGATTAATGTGGTATGTGACCAGGTCGGCTCACCTACCTATACTGCTGATTTAGCGCCGCTTCTTTGCGATATGATTGAAACTGAAAAGTATGGCATCTATCATGCAACAAATGAAGGATATTGCAGTTGGGCCGAATTTGCTGAAGCAATTTTCAAAGAAGCAGGCTGCAACACGAAAGTGAATTTTATTACTTCAGACCAATATCCGGCAAAGGCACCAAGGCCTTTTAACTCAAGAATGTCCAAAACAAGTTTAGACCACAATGGGTTTAAAAGGTTACCAACTTGGCAGGATGCATTAGCTAGATATTTGAAAGAAATTGAACAGTAAGGATGGAGTTTTATATATGAAAAAGACTTATTTAGTAACTGGCGGAGCTGGGTTTATTGGTTCAAATTTTATTTACTACATGCTGAATAAGTATAGTGAAATTAGCATTGTCAATTTGGACAAGCTCACTTATGCGGGAAATTTAGAAAATTTGAAATCTATTGAGTCGGATCCTCGCTATAAATTTGTGCAGGCAGATATATGTGACAAATCGGCAATCGAAAAAGTTATGACAGAAAATGATATTGATTTCATTGTTAATTTCGCTGCTGAAAGCCATGTAGATCGCAGCATCTCAAATCCCGAAATTTTTGTACAAACGAATGTCCGGGGTACAGTAAATCTGCTGAATTGTGCAAAGAATGCGTGGAAAAATGGCGATGATACCTATAAAGACGGAGCTAAGTATCTGCAGGTGTCTACGGATGAAGTTTACGGTTCTTTAGGGGCAGAAGGATATTTTATGGAAAGTACTCCGATTTGTCCCCACAGTCCTTATTCTTCCAGTAAGGCATCTGCTGATTTATTTGTGAAGGCATATTTTGATACCTATAAGTTTCCGGTGAATATTACACGTTGTTCCAATAATTACGGCCCGTATCAATTTCCGGAAAAATTAATTCCACTCATTATGAATAATACCCTTCAGCATAAAGAACTGCCGGTATATGGAGACGGAATGCAGGTGCGTGACTGGCTGTATGTGGAAGACCACTGCAAGGCGATTGATATGGTTTTGAATGGCGGACGTTTGGGCGAAGTTTACAATATCGGCGGACATAATGAACGCCCCAATATCTTTATAGTAAAGACAATTATTGAATATATCAAAGAGAATGTGGATGCCACAGTTGGGGAAGACTTGATTCGTCACGTTGCGGATAGGAAAGGTCACGACCGCCGCTATGGGATTGATCCCGCCAAAATCAAAGAAGAACTTGGCTGGTATCCGGAGACTACTTTTGAGGTTGGCATTAAAAAGACCTTAAAGTGGTATCTTGAAAATAAAAGTTGGATGGAAAATGTAACTTCCGGAAACTATCAGGATTACTATAAAAAAATGTATGGTGATAAATAATGGCGAAAATCTCCATTGCCATGACAACTTATAATGGTGAAAAATATGTGGAAAAACAGCTGCTTTCCTTGCTGAATCAAACAAGGAAAGCAGATGAAGTTATCATCCGAGATGATTGCTCAACGGACAAGACAGCTGAAATTGTAACAGAATTCATAAAGAAGAATTCACTGAAAAATTGGGATTTCTCTGTTAATAAATGCAATTTAGGCTACAAGAGTAATTTTTATGAAGCAATCAGTCAAACTACCGGAGATATTATCTTTTTATGTGACCAGGATGATATTTGGTACCTAAATAAATTAGAGGTAATGGAAAGTGTTTTTAATAATAACCCTAGTGTGAAAGCATTAAATAGCAGTTTTGAATTTATTGATCAGCAAGATAATAAGATTCAATTCATAGATAAGAGGGGAACTTCGAATAAAAATTTGATTGATATTCAAATACCAGCAGATGCACTATATAAGATTAATACAAACATTATACTGCGCAGAAATATTTCACCAGGCTGTGTTTGTGCTTATACTCGTGAGGTGTGTAATAAATTCATAAAGCACACTAAAAATAGTTTGCCCCATGATTGGGAACTTAATATTTATGCTGCGAGCATGAATGGACTATATTTTTATAATAGTTCTTTAACTAGGTATAGGATTCATGAGAACAATGCAATTGGAATGAAAATAGATAATCAAATGGAACTCAAAATTAAAGGAAATCGTTTAGTTCGCCGACAAGTTTTATCCGAACAACGTGCATTAGCCGATCTTTTTGCTTCAGATTGGATTTATAAAACGCTTTCGAAACACGAAAAAAACACAGCTTTAATATTTCAAGAATATATTAAAAATCGTGAAATTTGTATAGATAGGTTTAATTTAATCGCGTATTTAAAGTTATGTTTAGCTTATCCGTTTTTACGTCAAATATCATCAATATCTTTTCGAAGCCTCATAGGAGACTTCATTTACATGTCGAAAATTAAGAGATAATAAGGAGAACTTGCAATGGGAAAATTTAATTTTATTAAGACACCAATCCAAGATATGTATGTTATTGAACCAACAGTTTATGGTGATGCTAGAGGTTATTTTATGGAGACCTATAATTATAATGAGTTTTGTACCGCAGGACTTGATATGGTTTTTGTTCAGGATAATCAATCCAAATCAAAAAAAGGTGTATTGCGTGGTTTGCATTATCAAACGCACAATCCACAAGGCAAATTGGTAAGAGTTATTAGTGGCGAAGTATTTGATATTGGGGTGGACTTAAGGCAAGCAAGCACGACTTTCGGTAAATGGTATGGAGAACGACTCAGCGCTGAAAATAAGAGGCAGTTATATATTCCAGAAGGATTCGCACATGGTTTTTTGGTGCTGTCTGAAGAAGCCGAGTTTGTATATAAATGCACTCGATTTTATGACCCTTCCGGTGAAGGCGGAATTCGTTGGAATGATCCGGATATAGCTGTAGATTGGCCTTTGGATAATATACCGGATATTCTGCTTTCGGATAAAGATAAGGTTCAGCCATTTTTTCAAGAATATATTTTAAAAAATAAATAAATGCTTAGGTGGGGTAATCTGTGGAAACAAAGATCCGGTCAGTAAAGTTTAATTTTATAATGAATTTTTTATTAACCGCATCTTCTTTTATCTTTCCACTGATTACATACCCGTATATTTCACGCGTGCTTTTGGTTGATGGAAACGGACAAATTTCATTTGCCACATCAGTACTTTCTTATTTTTCCATGTTTGCTTCATTAGGTATCCCTACTTATGGAATTCGTGCTTGTGCGCAGGTACGAGATGATAAGATTAAGTTAACTAAAACTGTTCAGGAGTTATTAGCCATCAATCTAATTTCGACGGTAGTTACCTATTTAGCTTTTTTTGTTTCTTTAATGGCCATTCCTTTGCTCCATCAGGACAAAGATCTTTTATTAATTAATAGTATCAGTTTGGTTTTAAATACCATAGGTGTTAACTGGTTTTACAGTGCGTTAGAGCAATATTCTTATATTACAATTCGTTCACTTGTCTTTAAAGTTCTGTCTATCCTATTTATGTTTCTCCTTGTGCATAAGCAAGGTGACTACTTGCTTTATGCAGCTATTACTGTTCTTGCCACTGGCGGTTCTAATATATTGAATTTTTTGCATCTACGGCATTATATTTCTTTAAGACCAGTCGGCAGTTATGACTTAAAAAAACATATGAAACCCATTTTTTTGTTTTTTGGATCAGCGGTTGCAAGCAGCATTTATACAAATCTAGATTTGGTTATGCTTCGCTTCTTATCAACAGTCACAGAGGTAGGGTATTATCAGGTGACTGTTAAGGTGAAAATGCTTTTGACTACTTTGGTGACATCATTAGGAGCCGTTTTATTGCCTAGATTGTCGTATTATGCGCAACAAGGAAAAGATGAAGAGTTTAAGGATATTACGGTTAAGGCATTTAATTTCATTCTTATATTTGCTTCGGCTATTACGGTATATTTTATTGTGTTTGCCAAAGAAACAATTATGGTTTTATCAGGTCCTGCTTTCTTAAATGCTGTTATGCCTCTACAGATTATAATGCCTTCTATTCTTTTTATTGGGCTGTCTTATGTTACAGGATTACAAATTCTGATTCCGCTAATGAAAGAAAAGAAAATGTTGATTTCTTATATAATTGCTTCAATATTGGATTTCTTGTTAAATTTATTTATTATACCAAGTTGGAAGGCATCAGGGGCGGCGTTTTCCACAGCTTTTGCTGAATTTATCGTATTAGTTGTGCAAGTTTTTTATTTGATTCCATTTTTGAGAACTATTGTAAAGCGTATAAGTTTTATAAAGACTGGGATAGCATTGATAGTTGCAATTATCTCGGCCTTACTGATGAAATACGCTATTTACACTTTTTTACAGCTAAATGATTTTCCTATTCTAATAATTACATCCATCTTATTTTTTGGCATTGACTTCTTTATGCTACTTATTTTGAAAGAGCCATTTGTTCAGAAAATTATATATCCTGTTTTACGCAAAATATTAAAGCTAAATTAGGCGTGTTTAATGGACTCTTCTGACTCCCTCGAAGTTTATAATAAAAATTATCTACAATAGAACATTGAGATGGTCGTAAATTTAAGCAAAAAGATTCCCGATTTGATATAAATAAAAATTTTTATTGCAATTAAGAATTTATTTTCTGTTATGCAGGCTATAATCATGTGGAACATGGGAGGGTGTAAAGTGACAAAGAGAACCATAAAAATAATACCAGCAATATTAATTGTTTTAACAATATTTTTCATATTAAGCATAAGAAGTTATGCAGCGGAAATTAGCCATCCTACTATTTTAGCAGGAGTAAATTATTCCGCGGTATATAATTATGATTACTACATAGCACATAATTCTGATGTTCAGAATACATATAATGGAAACGATGTTAAAACATTGGAGCATTTCGTCAAATATGGAATGGCAGAAGGTCGACAGGCCAATGCAACTTTTGATGTATCTTCATATAAAAATGCATATGCGGATTTGCGAGAAGCATATGGATATGATTTAAAGTCTTATTATCTGCATTATATCAATTATGGCAAATCAGAAGGTAGGACGGCAACAGGAGTTACAAACATTATTGGGGCTGTAACGAAAGCTGGTGGCGTTAATTATTCTTCAGTTTACGATTATGCATATTACATAGCGCATAATCCAGATGTAAAACAGGCATATGGTAATGATGATATTGCAGCACTAAACCATTTCGTCAAATATGGAATGGCAGAAGGACGACAGGCAATTAGTACATTCGATGTTCACTCATATCGCTTGGCAAACCCGGATGTAAGGAATGCATATCGAAATGACTTAAAGTCTTATTACCTACACTATATAAATTATGGTAAGGCGGAAGGTAGGACGGCAACAGGAGTTACAAAACTTATTGGGGCTGTAACAACAGCTGATGGTGTTAATTATTCTCCAATTTATGACTACGCATATTACATAGCACATAATCCAGACGTAAAGCGAGCATATGGTGATGATGATATCGCAACGCTTAACCAATTTGTAAAATACGGAATGGCAGAAGGTCGACAGGCCAATGCAACTTTTGATGTATCTTCATATAAAAATGAATATGCGGATTTGCGAGAATCATATGGAAAAGACTTAAAGTCTTACTACTTGCATTATATTAACTATGGCAAGGCAGAAGGCAGGATAGCCATAGGAGTTACGACGCTTGTAGGCACAACGAAAGTTAACGGTACTGATTATTCTGCAGTATATGATTATCAATACTACATAGCCCATAATTCAGATGTGGAACAGGCTTTTGGTGATGATGATATTGCAGCACTTAATCAATTTGTAAAATACGGAATGGCAGAGGGGCGACAGGCAAGTACAGATTTTAATGTATTGCTGTATAAGGGGAATTACTGGGATTTACAAGCAGCTTTCGGAAGTAATCTAAAATTTTATTATCAACATTATTTATCTTATGGAAAATTAGAAGGAAGAACAGGAACAATCCAGATACATAATTATATAAGGGCTGTAACAACCGGAGGATTAGTCTATACTTGTTCAATATGCGGTGACACACATACGGTTCCAGGACCAGCACTAGGTATAGATGTTTCATCACATCAAAGAATAATTAATTGGGATGCAGTAAAAGCAAGTGGTGTTCAGTTTGCAATTATTCGATGTGGTTTTGGCGATAATATGACTAGCCAAGATGACGCATATTTTCAACGTAATGTTCAGGAATGTGAGCGTTTAGGTATTTCTTGGGGAACTTATTTGTACAGTTATGCAAAAAATATTACCGGTTCTGATGCAAGCGCCGAGAGTGAGTATCAACACATGGTGCGGTTATTGCAAGGAAAGCATCCGACTTTGCCAGTATACATTGATATGGAAGAAGAGACTGGTGGAGATTATGTAGCCATTGCTAATTATATTTGTTCAAAATTAAAAAGTTCTGGATATAACTCCGGAGTTTATGCAAACTTATATTGGTGGGATAATATTTTAAATGACAGTTGTTTCAATAATTATGAAAGATGGGTAGCACAATATTATAAAGAATGCCAGTATGACGGTTCATATCATGTATGGCAATATGCGTCTGATGGCATAATACCCGGCATTTCTGGAAACGTTGATATGGACATTTTAATCATATAGAAAAATATTTTATTAATGTGAAGCTGGCATGGTTTTTAATCATGCTAGCTTTTACATTTTCCATTCTTCTTGACAGCGATATGATATAAAGATATAATATTTACTATATGTTAATATAAAATCTTATTCACAGATATAAGGAAGTACATAATGGATAATAAATATAGTGCACAAAGATACTCTTCAAGAGATTTATATAGCAGCTCAAAAAGACAGCCTAGCAATAAACTATTAAACTTTTTTAACAGGAAAAGTGGAAAAGTAATTCTTGTTATATTTTCTGTCATTTTTTTGCTTTCGGGTACAGGATTAATTGGAATGAATTATTATCTTTCCAAAATTAATTATACCCCACAAAGTGATTTCGGTTTAGTCAGTTCACAGATTGGTGACGAAAAAGATGATATTAGCGGACCTACCAATAATAATCCGGATGCTATGCAGTTCGGTACCGGTAATATTTTAAGCAATCCTAATATTCAAAACATTTTGCTGATTGGCAGTGATACGCGTGGAAATGAACAGTATGGCCGTTCCGATTCCATGATGATTATGTCAATCAATAAATCGACAAAGCAGGTAAAGGTTACTTCTCTGATGCGTGACATGTATGTAAAGATACCCGGTTTTCAAGACAATCGTATTAATGTTGCGTATGCAAATGGTGGTCCAAAGCTTCTGATTGAAACGATTCAGGATAACTTCCGTGTAAAAATAGACAATTATGTAAGAGTCAATTTTTCCTCTTTTCAAAAGCTTATTGATTTAGTTGGCGGGGTTCAAATTACGCTAACTCAAGCTGAAGCAAAAGAGCTTAATAATCATTATAGTACTTATTTTGGCGAAGCAAGCACCAAGCAGACCGGCTCAAGGGTTACATTTAGAGCAGGTACAATGACTCTGAATGGAACCTGTGCTCTTGCATATTCCAGAATTCGACACATCGACAGCGATTTTGGCAGGACTCAGCGCCAGAGAAATGTGTTAACATCTTTGATGAGTTCGGTAAAACATTCCAATATTCTCACGATAATGAATGTTGCAAATGAAATACTTCCGCTTATCCAGACGGATATACCGAGAGATCAGATATTGGGCTTTGCAAACGATGCTACCGCATTAACGAGCCAAACATTGCAGCAGTGTCACTTGCCTGCTGACAATGCATATAAAAGTGAGTCTATTCGTGGAATGTCTGTACTGGTGCCGAATGTAGAAGCAAATAAAAAGGTGTTATGGAAATTTATTTATAATTATGCTGGTTAAGAATTGATAATGAAATAATGTAATATTTTGCTGAGGAGAGTACAGTGAAATGGTTATTCAGAATACTGCAATCCCAAAAGAAGAACTTTTTGAGAAGGTTTCATCTTTATCCCCTAAGATATATCAATTATATTTACCTACGTCAACCCAAAAATATTATTTAGGATTGAAACGTTTTTTTGATATATTAATGGCGGCTGTCGCGCTCATTCTGTTATTACCGCTTTTAATCATTTCTGCCGTCGCAATTAAGATAGATTCAAAGGGACCGGTTTTGTTTAAACAAGAGCGCGTAGGAAAACATAAGAAAAAGTTTGTCGTATATAAATTTCGCTCGATGTTTCTGTCTTCGCCAAGCAATATTGCCACTTCGCAGTTAACAGATGCAGAGAAGTATATTACCCGCGTTGGAAAAGTATTGCGCAGGACAAGCATAGATGAATTACCGCAGCTTATCAATATAATCAAAGGCGATATGAGTATAATAGGCCCACGCCCTTTAATACCCGCAGAAAGGGAAATTCATAGCATGCGTTATCAGCAGGGAGTCTATTTTTTAAGGCCTGGTTTAGCCGGCCTTGCCCAAATTAATGGGCGCGATCTTGTTAGTCCTGAGGAGAAGGCCAAATTTGATGCAGAATATTTACATACCTTTTCACTAAAGACCGATTTGAAAATAATTTTTAAAACCATACAGGTCGTATTTTCACATAAGGGATATGTGGAAGGTAAGCAAGATTGAGCAATCTCAAGAATTAGTTTCCTACATATATACAGTCCATATAATTTGGTCATCTTTCTGTTGTTAATTACTAACCAGCGGTAGAAAGGTGACCATTTTGATTTATTGCCTGTATTATATAATTGCATAATTATCTTAACAAAAGTCACATAATCTGTTATAATAGATAAAAGTTTGCATCATTTTAACATTTTTAAATTTAAATTGAGGAAATATAACGATATGAAGAAATATAATAAAATCATTTCGAATCTGTCAGTAATCCTTTCGCTTATTGCTTTTTCGGGAATGTTTGCCTATCTGTGGTTTGATTATTATACGAACAGCATGCTGTTCAATACCTTTTATTTTAAAGGAAACGTATTAGTAGTTCTAATTTATGCAATTTTACTTTATACCTTTTCCCATATTTATGGGGCATATAAAGTAGGGTATCTGCGCATTACGGAAGTCATTTACTCCCAATTTTTGTCGATTTTTATTACTAATGTGATTACCTATTTTCAATTGATGCTTATATGCAGACAGTTTATTCAGCCTCTCCCAATGATTCTTCTGACTGTGGCCGATTTTTTGGTGGCAGTTTTGTGGACGTGGTGGATGAATACTGTATATTTCCACATTCACCCTGCACATGAGATGCTTATTGTTTATGGTAAAAACGGACAAGCCACCTTGACTTCTTTTATGCGGAAGTTGAATTCCAGGCCGGAGAAATTTCATATCAGCGAAACAATCGGAATTGATGCCGGCATCGAAAATGTGTTAAGTAAAATCGATTCCTGTGAATCGGTTGTGATTTACGATGTGAAAACGGAAACGCGCAATATGATTTTAAAATATTGCTTTGAACGCTCCATTCGAGCATATGTTACCCCGAAAATTTCAGATATTATCATGCGCGGTGCGGATACCATTGATTTGTTTGATACTCCGCTTTTGTTGTGCAGAAACAAAGGGATTACTTACGGGCAGAGAATTGTAAAACGTGCCGTTGATCTTGTAGTCTCCGCGCTGATGCTGCTGATCTTGTCACCGCTTATGCTGGTAGTGTCTGCTCTCATTAAGCTATACGACGGCGGACCTGTTTTCTTTTATCAGAATCGCTATACCATCAACGAGAAAGTATTCAGAATATACAAATTCCGCAGTATGATTGTCGATGCTGAAAAAGATGGGAAGTCAATTCCTGCTACTGATAATGATCCCAGAATTACACCGATCGGAAGATTCATCCGCAAAACCAGAATTGATGAGCTGCCCCAGCTTTTGAATATTCTGCAAGGGGATATGAGTATTGTTGGTCCGCGTCCGGAACGCGTGGAGCATGTTGAAAAATACAGTTTAGAAGTTCCTGAGTTTAAGTATCGCTTAAAGGTAAAAGGCGGCTTGACCGGATACGCGCAGATAGAAGGCCGCTACAATACTACCCCTTATGACAAAATCAAGCTTGATTTGATGTACATTGAAAATTATTCGCTGCTGCTGGATCTAAAATTAATTTTTAAAACAATCAAAATTATGTTTATGAAGGAAAGTACGGCAGGTTTTGAATCTGAAAATCCGGATGAATCCGATGAGGACAAGTCTGAGTTTTAAAAATACGGGAAGGACTGCATTCATGCAAAAAAATAATAAAACTGGTAAGATATTGTTTACCTGTCTTACCATTTGCTTTATTTTCTTTATTTTTCACAATTCCATGTTCAATGGGCAGGATTCCGGAAAGCAGAGTGCCTTTGTGCTGGCATTCATTAACAAGTTTTTTGCCCGAGTTGGCATTACCGCAACGGTTACCGAACATTTTGTCCGTAAGATTGGCCATTTTACCGAATATTTTGCTTTAGGCGGTTTATTGACACTAACGGTAAGGATGTATGCCAGAAAGCCGTTCAAACATATTTTTACAGAACTGTTTATCTTGATTATGGTGCCGGAAATTGATGAATGCATCCAGCATTTCATTCCGGGGCGCGGGCCAAGCGTAATAGATGTCATGATTGATTTTGGGGGCGGTTTAACCGGCCTCATGGTTTTGCTTTTGATTATCAATCTCGTCGACAGCATTCGCATTGGAAAACAGGAGGATTCTGTGGCACAAAGCTAGACATCAAGTTTATAGATCAGGAAAATCACAGCAAAATTCACATGTTTCATCATTAAGGAAGAGATTATGAATCGAAATACTCAGTCCATATATATTGGCAGATACTCGGATACGCAGGGAATATCCGCTTTTGCGTTCAACAGTGAGAACGGCGAACTGAAGGCAATAGAGGATTCTGATTATATTCCGAACAGTTCCTATCTTTATCAGCAAGGCTCCATGCTTTACGCGGTTATCGAGACGCGTTCCTACCGGCAAAAAAATGGCGGCGCGGCTGCATGTTTCCGAATTGATACCGCCAATCACTGCCTTAAGCTGATGAATATTCAAAATACATACGGACAGGATCCCTGCCATTTGATTACTGATAAGAGCCGCAGCATGCTGATCTGCGCAAATTATACCGAAGGCTCTTTTTCCTGTTTCCCTTTGCGGCAGGATGGGTCGATTGGTACCCCTGCAGTACAGCAGGTTCATAAGGGGAAGGGATTCAATGTGCAGCGTCAAGAAAAGGCGCATGTGCATTTTGTGACATTTACGCCCGATGACCGGTTTTTATGTGTTGTAGATTTAGGATTGGATAAAATTATCGGTTATCAGATCGCGCGGGAGAACGATGATATTCTGTTGAATGAGGCATTTCAAACCAATCTTCCTCCCGGAACCGGGCCCCGTCATATGGTATTTTCAAAAGACGGGAAACGAGCATATGTCATTGGAGAACTATCCAATAAAGTGTTTGTTTTTGATTATTCCGGTGAAAATGGATTCCGGTGTATACAAGCGATTTCCGCATTGCAGGGCGCAGATGGCGACAACTCCAACACCGGAGCGGCCATTAAAATATCCAAAGACGGTAAGTGTATTTATACTTCTATCAGAGGTCAGGATATCATTACCGTGTTCCATATTTCGGAAGCTTCTGGAAAACTGAATATTGTTCAGCAAATTTCCTGCGCAGGGAAATCGCCGCGGGATATCAGTCTGGATGAAACCGGGCGATGGCTGTTTTCTGCCAATACCGCGTCCAATGCAGTCAGCATATTTAAGAGGGAGCCGAACACAGGAATTCTTACCTTTGACCGCTTACTTGAAGATATCGAATCCCCTACATGTATCTTATGCGTATCATAATATGACATAAAAATCCGCATCGAATAGGCCAAACCGGCTGATTGATGCGGGTTTTATGTTGTATGAGTGTTTACGCTTTGCTCAGCGCGTTTTCTACGGCCTGCATAATGCCGTTACTGCTGTAGGTAGCACCGGAAACGGCATCAACATTTACGGATTGGCTGCTGATAATCTCTTGGGATACCCCGGAGTAGGCTTGCTCAAAAAACGGACGGTCGTCACCATAGGAGTCAACATGGATTGCCGCAATTTTACCGCCCGATACCGTGACGGAGACGGTGGTAGTGGCTCCCCGAAAACCGGTGCCGGAACCTTGATAGGTACCGTCTTTGTATTTACCGGAAGTGGATGAAGCCATTTTTGAGGAAGCTTCAGAAGCTGGAGAAGAAGTACTGGAAGCGGATGAGGACGAATTATCCGGGGCGTTGAAAATATCCACGGATTTTTTGTTTGATGCCACAGAAGAAGTGCCGGATTGACTGCCGCTTGATTCCGAAGCTGCGGAGGAGACAGCTTGATCCACAGATGAAGAAACAGTATTCGAAATTTTCGCTTTGTTCAGTGCATCCTCGACTGCCTGCATGATGCCGTTGCTGCTGAAGGTAGCGCCGGAAACGGCGTCTACGTTAGCAGATTGGCTGTTCAGAATTTCTTGGGTTACGGTTGAATAAGCTTGGTTATAAAAAGGCCCGTCGTCATTGGTTGAGACAGTGGAAATTGCCGTGATTTTATCGTCTTTGATGGTAACGGAAACGGTTGTGGTGCCGTTCCGGAAACCGGTGCCGGAACCTTCATAGGTACCGTCCTTATATTGCTTATTTGCGGTTACAGATTGACCGGACTGACTGCTTATCGCCGCTGTGTTTATGCCGGTCGCGTTTACAGTCAAATTACCGGCGTAATAAAGACCGGTCATAACGGCAACCGTAGCCGTGCCTACGATTAAAGGACGCACATCTTCTTTTGCGACGGCAAACGAGACATTGCTGCGCGGACAGGCACTGACACATTTCATGCAGTTGATGCACTCACCGGTTTTTACAACATCCATTTTATAAAGTGGGATTCCCATTGCACAATTGTTTGTGCAAACTCTGCAATTGCCGCATTTGGCTGTCGGCTTTTTAATTTTTGCGATTCTGAGTTTAGAAGCAATGGCAAAAATCGCACCCATGGGGCATAAGTAACGGCAAAAAAAGCGTTCAATAAAGACAGAAGCGACGAGAACGGCTGCTAAAATAACAAATCCTGCGGTGAGGTTTGCAATCACATAGGAGAAATCAGGTGCCTTGCCGATGGTGACAAGCATTCCAAATGCGTCCCACGGGCTTGCGGTACTGAATATGCTTACGTTCAAACTCCAGATTGCAGCAATTAAAACAAGAAGCACAACGTATTTGATGCCTTTCATCCATTTGTCTGCGTTTTCGTTGATTCGTACTTTTTTCTTCCGTTTGAATACTTTGCTGAATGTAAGATAAATAAAATCGGTGAACGAGCCAAAACCACACATCCAGCCGCAGAAAAAGCGTCCGAACAGAATGGTAATCGGTATCGTGATCAGCACGGCTATTAATTGAGGGATGATGGCCGCACTGAATGTTTGTTGAAGAATCGCAAGATAAATTTGTTTTATACCATTTAGCGACTCAATGTAAAGCGTGGGTAATAAGATAAAAAGCAGGATTTGCAGTGCCAGCCGAATTCCCGACAAAATGGGTATCTCTTTATTTTTCATAATAGTTATCCTTATAGTAATACAAATTTGTTTTTTAATCCGCTTGTAGCAATTACCGATAAATCATCGGTTACAAAAATAGCGTCCGCTTTCATTTTGTTCAGCAGCGGCACACTTTTTTCAGGACCGAGAACAAAAAGTGCGGTGGTCAGTGCATCCGCATCCGTAGAATTGCTGCAGAGTGCGGTTACGCTTAACAAGGAGCTCTGCGCCGGTTTTCCGGTACGGGGGTCAAGAATGTGGTGATAGCGTACGCCGTCTTTGATGAAAAACTGTTCATTGCTGCCGGATGTGACAATCGTTTTGTTTGCGGCTGACACAACGCCAAGATATACGCCTCTTGAGGCAAGCGGATTTTGAATTCCAATTTGCCAGGGCTTGCCGTCCGGACGTTTCCCGACGGTAATGATATTGCCGCCCAGATTAATCACCGCACTGTGAATCCGATTTTTTAACAGAATCCGCTTTGCTTCATCAGCGGCGAAACCCTTTGCGATTCCGCCCAAATCAATGGATTGCCCTTGCCTTTTTAGGGATACGCCCTGTGTTTTGTCATCCAAATTAATATCCTGATAATGAACGAAACGGAGAGCTTTTTGTATTTCTAAGTCAGAGGGGATAAAATCCCCCTTTTTGTTAATGTCCCAAAGCTCAACCAACGGACGAATGGTGATGTCAAATGCGCCTTCCGACAAGCACCCAAATTCAACAGCTCTGCGAATTAATTCAAACGTATCCGCGTGTACGGGCTGAAATCCGTTTCCCGCATTTTTACCTATTTTTGAAATATCACTTTCTGTCTTAAACGCGGACATTTGATCGTCAATTTCATTGATTCGTTCTATAACTTCATCAAAAGCGTACTCGTCACTGCTGTTAAATATTTTAATGTTATTCATAGTTCCAAGTGCAAAAAACGTTCGGTCCATTTTTTTTGAACCTTTGACTTTTGTTAATAACATAAACGTATACACCCCGCAATATCTTCCGTTCGTCTGATGGTATCGTAACATGCCAATGTGAAACCAAAGTGAAAATTACTTGAATTGTTTGTTTTTCTAGATTTTTACAAGTCCTATCACTACACGCAAAGCGTGAAGGGTGCATGGATTTTCTCTTTTTGTGAAAACTAACGCTTGAGGTGAGCATTGAGCATATGGAGATATTGCATGTGTTTTTGGTTTCAGTAGGTTCGTTTATTGCTTTATTTTTATTAACAAAGCTAATGGGTGACCGGCAAATGTCACAGTTAAGCATGTTCGATTACATTAACGGCATTACAATCGGTTCCATTGCTGCCGAAATGGCAACATCACTCGAGGACGATTTCATGAAACCGTTGACCGCAATGGTGGTTTACTCGCTGCTTGTCATTATTTTGGCGATATGCAGCAACAAGTCGCTCAAATTCCGAAAAATCGTGGAGGGCGAACCTCTTCTTTTGTTTGATAACGGGAAGATTTATCGGGCAAATTTGAAAAAAGCCAAAATGGACGTAAATGAGTTTTTAACACAGTGCCGCATAGGCGGATACTTTGACTTAAACCATATTCAAACTGCCGTATTGGAATCCAATGGAAAGATCAGTTTTCTTCCAAAGGCGCAGCAGCGCCCAGCTACTCCGGCAGACTTGAAGCTGGCACCGGATCAGGACAAACTGGTGACCAATGTTATTTTGGACGGAAATATTATGCAGGAAAATCTTCGCTCTACTGGTAACGATGAAGTTTGGCTGAAAAAGCAGCTTGATGAACAGGGCGTTTCCAAGCTATCGGAGGTGTTCCTTGCTACGTGTGACTGCAAGAATCAGCTAAGTGTTTATATCAAGATAAGCGAGAAGAAGCATACAAACTTTGATTAGAGAATTTAAACAAAGCACTGTTTTTGGGTACGCAGCTTTCTCTCTGTGCATAGGATACTTTATGTAAAATTGCAGGAGAGGAGAAGCTGTAATGCTGATTGAGGTTCCGTATGACCGTACCCGGGCGGTTGCGTATGCCAAAATGTGGGCGATGCGAAGAAATCCGAATTATATGAACTTTGATAAGTTAGGGGGCGACTGTACAAATTTTGCCTCCCAGTGTATTTTTGCGGGGAGTAGTGCGATGAATTACACGCCGGTGCTGGGGTGGTACTACAACAGCAGCCGTGACCGCACCGCTTCATGGAGCGGCGTAGAGTATTTGTCGAATTTTTTAATCTCTAATAAAGGAGTAGGACCCTATGCGGCTGAAATCAACCGAGAGCGGCTTGAAATCGGTGATGTTATCCAGCTGGGCAGGAGTGAGGAAGATTTTTATCACACTCCTGTTGTCACCCGAATAGAGGAAGATGATATTTTTGTTTGTGCGCATTCCTATGATGCCTACATGCGGCCGTTAAGTACCTACACCTATGAAGTCATTCGTTTTTTGCATATTCAGGGAGTTAGAAAGACTCAATAGAGAAATGTAAAATTTTTCATCTCTTAAAATGGTGCTTTTTACACAAACTATTTGTAAAAGTATTTTGTTTTATAGAAAGGACGGTCATCAGTATGCCGGAACCACTGATTCCACTAAATACGCCAATGGGCTTGCGTTCGCTTGAGGCACAGGAGACGGATGTTACATCCTATCTCGAATCTCTGCCGGAATATGTACGCATCGGTATTCGGGAGCGTGCAGATCAAATTCACTCAAAGGAAGACTTACATCGTATGGCGAGCGAACTGTTGAAAGACGAAAAACTATGAATGGCAACGGCGCAAAGGTTCTTCTTGATAATCCCTAAAAAATAAGGGCGAAGCCGATTGCTTCGCCCGTTTTTATACAAATTTGCTTTCCTTATCAGTCGTCCTGACGGGTTAATTTTTCCGCGTAATGGCACAAACTCTCATAGGAATTTACGCCGTTTGCGCGCTGACTGATGGCATCCTGCAAATAGTCCGGCAGTTTGTCAAAATATTGTTTTGCTTCGCTGTCGTCTTCCATTAATCGGAATAAGTCAGGATATTTTTTCTGCATAAAATCACCTCGGCATTAGTGTCTGCTGTTTTTGAGAATTCATACAGAAAGAAATATGACGGATCCTAATAAAACATTCGGCTTGACAGTTTGGCGGTTTGCTGTATAATGATGCCATCCAATGAGAATTCCTTCGATTGCTTGAATATAAAATTTACACGGAAAAGAGGAATGGTTATGATCGGAAAAAAATCGATTGGCTTCCTACTTATTGCATGTTCTTCCACTGCGCTTTTATTGGCAGGATGTTCGAATTTTAACAGCAATAATACAAGTGCTGCAAGCACGAGTCAGGTCTCCGCTGTTTCGAGCAGCCCGGAATCCGCCGCAGGTTCTTCTTCACAAATAGAAAGTGCCCAAAGTAACTCGGTCGCTGTTTTATCAGGCGATTCCCAGCAGAACGATTCCGCAAACAAACTCTTAACGAATATAAAATCGTTGGCTTTGCAGGGCAAAATTGTAAATTGTGAGTTTCCAGTCAAATCTGCCAATATTGCGGCTGTTCAGGAAAAGTGGGGGAAGGCAGATACCTCCGATTATGTGTCTGCTGCAAAAGGAACCTACGACACGTATTCCAAATATAGCGTGGCATTCGGATATAACAAGGGTGCTCAGATTTTTGAAGTCCGGTCGTTCGACAAGGAATTAAGTAAAATTACCATGTCTCTTGTAAAAAGGGAGTACGGCAAACCCGGGTATGATTACAAATCCAAAACGGAAGAAGTTCTCGGTTATAAAGTTACCGATAAATTTAAGGTTTTATTTGTATTTTCTTTAAAGAGCGGCAGTGACCCTGCATTGGACCATTATTCGGTGTTCTATCCGGACGGTACCATTAATTCTATGGCGGGCGACTCCGGTAGGGAGTGGTAAACTGCAAATACGATCGTAAAAGGCGTGGCCGTTTTCAAGCGGCCACGCCTTTTGTGCTGTAGTTTGAGCGCAAACAACCACCAGCTATGCTGGTGGAATTAAAAGCTTATAGCGAAAAAAGACCTAAGTATTGTCTTTTGGCCTATCTTCGTTTCCATTCATCATTTATGCATTTCGGGCATACAAACGTTCACTTGCTGAAATAGCAAAAGGAGACGAAGGTAGCAGTCATCAGGGCCCACAGGATGACAATTCCTGATATTACTGGTATAAATTTTGTGCCGCATGGAAATAATGACGGGCTCTTAGAAAATGCGTCTTGATACGGCTGCTGAGCCAAATCAAGACGCATTTTTTGTGCATTCTTATTTTACTGAAGCTATTAGGAAAGAATATGGTCCCCACATTACTGTCACCTTTGTCACACTTGCTTTCGGAAAACCTATCCGGCATCCAAAACTTCACTTCATCGGTTCCCTCTGCGGAAACTTATTTGCTTCTGTGCAACTGCTTAGAGGGCGGCCTTTATGATAGAATCGAGCTCTTCAGGCGTGACCGTTGGCTCAAATCTTGCTTGTACAGCACCATCACGACCAATCAGGAATTTTGTGAAGTTCCACTTGACCCCATTGCCTTCCAGATTCTCAGGATAATGCTCTTTGACCACTTCTTGAATTTTTTTGCCCATTTCCTTATTTAACTCAAAACCTTTGAACGGAGCAGCTTCGGTAAGATATTTGAAAAGTGGATCTGCCATTTCTCCCCTCACATCGATTTTAGAAAAGAGGGGAAAGGTAACGCCGTAATTCAGACGGCAGAAAGAAGAAATATCGTCGTTGGAGCCGGGCTCCTGTGCGAGAAATTGGTTAGAAGGAAAACCAAGAATTACCAGACCTTTATCTTTGTATTCCTGATAAAGCTTTTCAAGCCCGTCGTATTGAGGGGTAAACCCGCATTTGCTGGCGGTGTTTACAATTAGCAGCAGTTTGCCTGTATAGTCGGAAAGAGCAACCTCCTGACCTTTGATATTTTTTACTTTAAAATCGTAGACAGTCATTATTCCACAATCCTTTCATTTAATTTTTTAAATAACCAGAGTCGCTGGGGCGTAAATTCTGGTTCCAAGTTCTGCATCTAACAGATACAGTCCCTTTGTATCATTCCCAAACAAATCATATTTTTTTATGATATCTTCGGTGTTTTTTTCTTCCTCACCCTGCTCTTTCACAAACCAGTCAAGAAACTGCATGGTGCGAAAATCCTTTTTTTCATAAGCTAGCGCATAAATATTGTTAATGGATGCGGTCACTTTCTTTTCATGTTCAAAAGCAGCATTTGCAGGTTCACGAAAGTCCTTAAAAACAAAGTTTGGGGCTTGCACATCCTGTAGCGTAACCTTTTCACTGTTGTTAAGCAGATATTTTATAAACAACATGGCATGATCGCGTTCTTCCTGTGTTTGGACATAAAACCAGTTTCCAAAACCGTCTAAATTTTTATCTGTATAGTAGCTATAAATATCAAGATAAAAATAAGCGGAGTACCATTCCATGTTGATTTGATTGTTTAACAGGGATACCAGTTCTTTATCAAGCATTGTATATCGTCTCCTTCTTTCAATTTGAAAAGTTAAAATTTCCGGTACATTTCTTTTTTTGCACCGCAAACCGGGCAATTGTCCGGCGTACCGTCCAAAATTGTGTGCCCGCAGACCGGACAAATATAAACAGCCTTCAATTCCATATCCTTGCCTGCGTTAGCGGCCAACTGCGCCTGTTTGAACAGCCGAGCATGTATTTTTTCGGCTTCCAGAGCAAAGTGGAAGGAACGTTTGGCTCCAGTTTCGTTCTGAAATTCGGCAGCATTCAGATAAACCGGATACATCTGCTCCACTTCATGCAGTTCGCCGCTAATGGCACCTTGCAGATTATCCACCGTTTTGTTCGAACCGAAAACGCCGCCGGAGGTTACCGTGAAATCTGTTGTAACACCACCGATTTCGCGGAAATGATTGGAAGCATGTACCTGTTCGGCATAAGAAATCGCCTCAAATAGTTTCGCGATATTCGGAAAGCCTTCTTTTTTCGCTATTTCGCTCCAAATCAGGTACCTCATATGAGCCATGCTTTCGCCGCCATAAGCAGAGTGGAGAAAATCTGAAGTCATTGCATTTTTTACAGCCATTTTCAAACCTCCTAAATTTTATATTATATAAATTCTTTAATCAGGTTGTTCACAAAGGTTGGGTCGTTTTTTTGGTCAAGTAAAGGAACTCCACCCTTGAGAACAGCATTCTTTTGATGAAATGTAGGTTTCTGTTCCTGATAAAGAATACCAAGAGGGATTCTGTCGCCAAATTCCATTGACTTTTGAATAGCGGTTATCTTATCGGATGCATCGTACTCACTATCCAACTCATAAACACGCTTGTTATACCATGCAAATGTATTTATTTTATTAAAACTCACACATGGCTGAAGAATATCGACCAGCGCGTAACCTTTATATTCAATTGCCTGTTTCATAACGGAAATGAGATGCTCTTTATGCCCGGTGAAGGCCCTTGCGACAAATCCCGCGCCAGCCGAAATAGCCATGAGAACCGGATTAAATGGAATATTGATATTGCCGTCGGTCTGTACCTCCGTGACAAGGCCTTCCATGGATGTCGGAGAAGCCTGACCTTTCGTGAGGCCGTAAATCTGATTGTCATGAACAAAATGCGTGATATCCACATTGCGGCGTATGTTATGAATAAAATGATTTCCGCCTTCACCGTAGGAATCCCCGTCCCCGGTATCCACAATCACGGTTAGGTTTTCATTGGCGATTTTTGCAGCTACAGCAGCGGGAAGTGAACGACCGTGCAAACCGCAGAAGGCATTGGCACTAATATATTGCGGTGTCTTTGCCGCCTGACCGATGCCGGCCACCATCAGCACTTCATAGGGGTCTTTGTCAAGTTCCTCAAGTGCTGTTTTTAGGCAATCCAAAATAGTCAGGTTGCCGCAGCCAGGACACCATGCTGTTTCATATGTACAGAATTTGCTTGTACTCATTTCGCATCACCTCTTAGAATCTGCTCGACAATTTCTTCCCCGGAAATTTGTCGCCCATCATATTTTAAAATACTTTTGTTGCAGACTATTCCAGTTTGCTCACGAATCAGATCGGCAAGCTGTCCGGTGGCATTTTGCTCTATGTTGATAATTTTATGTGCCAGCGCAGCTTTTTCCTGTAGTAACTTTTGAGGCAGCGGGTACACGTCACCAAACACAAGTGCCGCATATTTCCCATCGCTTTTTTCATTGAGAAGATCAATGGCCCCCGAAATAGGCCCATAGGTGGATCCCCAGCCAATGAGCAAGGTTTCATAAGAATCTGCCCCAATAAATTCTGGCTCTTGAAGTTCCTGCTTGAGTTTTTCAAGCTTTTTCATGCGCTTTTCCATCATCTTGTTGCGTACTTCGGAAGATTCCGTAATCCATCCGCGCTCATCGTGCTCATCACTGTCAATTGCCACAAAGTTCTTTGTTTTTCCGGGAAGCAGCCGCGGAGATATACCGTCTTCTGTATACTCATAACGTTGGTATCTACCGTTACCTTCATATGCAGTGGCCGGAGCAGCAACTTTCATATTGCTCAAGTCAAACGGTTTGACCGTTGCCGATGCATCACCCAGATATTGATCGCTGAGCAGTATAACGGGAATTTGGTATTTTTCAGCCAGATGAAACGCGCGTATTGTTTGATAAAAGGCATCTGTGTGGTTACGTAAAGCGATCACCATACGGGGGAATTCGCCCTGCGAAGCGGAAATCACAAATTTTAAATCACTTTGTTCCGTACGGGTTGGCAGGCCGGTAACCGGTCCGGGACGCTGCACATCAACCACTACTAAAGGAATCTCAGCCATGCCGGAAAGGCCAAGGGCTTCCACCATCAGCGAGAAACCGCCGCCGGAGGTCCCTGTCATTGCACGGGCTCCAGTATAAGAGGCTCCGATTGCCATATTAATAGCTGCAATTTCATCCTCTGCCTGTTCTACAACAATGCCGGCTTTATCACCTTTGGATGCCAGATATTCCATAATAGCGGTAGAGGGTGACATGGGGTAGGCTGAGTAGAACTTCAGTCCAGCCGCAATTGCTCCAAGAGAAAGCGCCTTGCTCCCGGAAAGAATCATCCAATCGCTGAACTCCCCTTGCAAATGAGGAAAGCGTTTTTCTACGATTTGATACCCGTTTTCTACCGCCTGCAAGTTGATTTCAAGATATTGTTCCTTGACAAACGTACTCATAACTTCGCGCACATAATCAAGATTTTCCCCAAACAGCTTGAGAATCGCCCCCACGGCAATACTGCCGGAAACACGGGGATTACCAAGAGATTTTGCTATTTGACCCATGTCAATCTTAATGGCTCGCGGGTCAACCGTGGCAAGCGTGCTGTCACAAAGGATGAAACCGTTTGGGTTAAGCTTGTCTTTGTGCAGTTCAACGGTTTCATCGTTAAGCGCGATAATACCGTCAAGCTGATTACTGTGTGAGTACACGGCTTTGGTGCCAAAGCGAATAAGGGAAAAGTTATGTCCTCCGCGGATACGGGACATGAAGTCCCTGATTGTAAAAACGTTGTAGCCGGATCGTTTTAACAGTTTTTCCAGAATGGCTACTGTTGTATCAATACCCTGTCCAGCCGCTCCGCCGACAAGCAGATTATACATGAATTCGCCTCCTGACAAATAAAACGTTATTTTTTCTGAATTGCATTGCCTCTAATGTATCAGTTGTCATCTGCAATAATGCAGCCTTGGGAAAATTCAGCAGAACAGGCTGCCTCATTCGGAATAATAAAATCCTCTTCGGAAATCAGATCCGCTTTCCAGAGACCGTGCAGGTTGCAGTATGCATATACAGAACCAGCTTCTGCTTCAGCAAACTCTGCTTTTGGTTCCTCACCCGGCTCTAAAAACTTAAACTCAACTTTATCTTCAGCGACGAACGCAATCCACTCAATGTGGTGTTCCGGCAACATGGGATGCAGGGTGGAACCAACTTCAACTTTGATCTTGCCGTCCTCGCGGATGACAACAGGGACATGCTTCTCTTGAGCGGCGTCGGTTGAATTTGCTTCAAGTTTTGTCATTGCCTGCCCACAGCAGGTAAGTGTTCCGCCTCCGACCTTGATCAGAGCAACAATATTCCCACATTTTTCACAACGATAGAAATTAACAACTGACATTTCAAAGACTCCTTTTATATAATTTATTTTTATTACAAACCGGCAAATGAAAGCTTTGCCGGTAATAATCGCTTAACTCATAGATGATAAAATTTTATAAATTATAAATTAATAATAATAACTATTATTAATTTATTGATTAAATAATAGCACGACTTATCACATTTGTAAATAGCTTTTTTTAAAAAAATTAAAAATTCATTTTTCGTAATGTAATTCTTGCCTTTTCTAAAACGGCAATTGCAAAATATATCAAAAAAGTATATATTATTCTAGAGGGGGCAGCGCTATGAAATTGTTTTCCAACCCACATGCTTCAAAGCATCATTCCATTGATTTTCTTAGATACATTGGCCCTGGACTATTGGTAACCGTCGGTTTTATTGATCCGGGCAACTGGGCATCCAATATTGCCGCCGGTTCCGGTTATGGCTACTTGCTTTTATGGATGGTTACACTTTCTACCATTATGCTGATTGTGTTGCAGCACAATGCAGCGCATTTGGGTATCGTAACCGGAAAATGCCTTTCCGAGGCGGCTACAGAAACTATTAGGCCGTGGCTAAAGAATACGATATTGATGACTGCGATGGTGGCTTCTGTATCAACGGCTATGGCCGAAATTCTCGGAGGAGCGATCGCACTCAATATGCTTTTCAAACTACCAATTAAAATTGGTGCTTTGTTTGTTATGGCTGTTGTCCTTTTTCTGCAGCTTACAAATTCTTATAAAAGAATTGAAAAAATAATTATTGGATTTGTTTCACTGATTGGACTTTCTTTCCTTTTCGAAATTTGTGTAGTACATATTAATTGGAGTTCAGCAGCGATAGGATGGATTGCTCCGACCTTTCCAAAAGGATCAATGCCCGTAATTATGAGCGTACTTGGTGCTGTTGTTATGCCGCACAACCTGTTTTTGCATTCTGAAATCATTCAGAGCCGCAAGTGGAATCTTCAGGATGAAACGGTAATTCAAAAACAACTCAAGTATGAATTTGGAGACACCCTGTTTTCCATGATTGTCGGCTGGGCGATTAACAGTGCCATGATTCTCATGGCTGCAGCAGTATTTTTCGAACAGGGTATGTCGGTTACGGAGCTTACGCAGGCGCAAGGAATGCTTAAGCCACTGTTAGGCAATGCCGCATCTGTTATTTTCGCCATTGCTTTGCTTTTTGCGGGCCTTTCCTCAAGTGTTACCGCTGGTATGGCTGGCGGAAGTATTTTCGCAGGGATTTTTGCCAAACCATATGATATTTCCGATATCCACACCAAAGCTGGCATTCTGCTTACCGTGGTTCCCGCAGCGGCAGTCATTTTCTTTATAACCTCGCCCTTTCAAGGCCTGATTTATTCGCAGATGTTATTAAGTATTCAACTGCCAATTACAATTTTCACACAGATTTATCTGACATCTTCTAAAAAGGTAATGGGGAAATACGCAAACTCAAAGTTGGACAAGATTTTACTGTGGGGTATTGGTATCATTGTTACTGTGCTAAATATCGCGTTGCTTATCAGCTACCTTTAATTGGAGTTCTTGCCCTTAGTGGCTTTCCAAAAACGCGCTGCCTCAAAACGAGGCGGTTTGAATTATGTAAAAAGATGCAGCAAATGCGAATTGACTTTGGAACTTACACCAAGCTTCCTGCAGTCATAGGCATAAAAAGAGGACTGCCTTGACTTGATTCTTCTAAACCAATCGCTTTTTGATAGATTCTTTCACTTTAGTTCCGATCGTATCCGGTTATTTTTTTCAATTCACTCTTGATTTTTTTTAGAATTTACGCTATAATAGTCGAGCATTCAGAAATATGGACGTTTAGCTCAGCTGGTAGAGCATTCGCTTGACGTGCGAAAGGTCATAGATTCGAGTTCTATAACGTCCACCATAAAAAGAGAGATACCTTTTAGGTATCTCTCTTTTTATGTTTAGACAAGAATCTATCTTGTTACTAAGAAAACTAAAATTTCGGAGCTGCTTCAACCACATTAATAACAAACGGATATGCAGAAATTTATTTGTTCCCACATAAAAATTTATTGACATTGTAAACGGAAAGCGTTATCATATATAAATGCAAATCATTTGCATTTGAAAAGAGGAAGACAAAGAAGATATTATGAATGTTGTAAAAAAAGTTTTCGCTGTATTACTGGCGGCAGCACTTTGCTTTAGTATTGCCGGATGTGCGGGCCGAAAACCGGAAAATGTCCGGTTTCGTGTCGTGACATCCTTTTATCCTATGTATATAATGACACTTAACATTACGAACGGCGTGGACGGTGTGCAAGTCGACAACATGGCCGGGCAGCAGACAGGCTGTCTGCATGATTATCAGCTTCAGTCCAAGGATATGAAAAACATTGAACAGGCCGACATGTTTGTGATAAACGGTGCAGGTATGGAAAGTTTTATGGCCAAGGTGACCGCTCAACTGCCCAATCTCTGCGTGGTGAATTCCAGCGAGGGTATCCCACTGCTGGAGGAGGATGGGGAAGCGAACCCTCACATTTGGGTATCCATTACCAACTATATTCAGCAGGTAAACAATATTTCACAAGGTTTCATGAAGGCCGACCCACAGCATGCGCAGGAGTATCGGAAAAACGCGCAGACCTATATGGCAAAGCTGACGATCTTGCGCGCCAAAATGCACAAGGAACTGGATGGCCTGCCGCACCGCGACATTATCACATTCCATGAAGCATTCCCGTATTTTGCGCAGGAATTCAATTTAAAAATAGCCAAAGTGATCAACCGTGAACCGGACAGCCAGCCAAGTGCCAAAGAACTTGCTGAAACCATCCGGCTGATTCGCGGAATAAATGTCAAGGCGGTATTTGCCGAACCGCAGTATCCAAGCTCCGCTGCGAATGTAGTGGCAAAAGAAACCGGTGTAACGGTCTATTCGCTTGACCCTTCGGTGACCGGGGAAAACGATTTGAACGCTTATCTGAACGCGATGGAGCAGAATTTAAAGGTGCTCAAGGAAGCGTTAAAATAGTTGAAACGCTAAACAAGGACTCGCATAGAGTACGGGAGAAGATTATGGAAGCTTGTAAATGCAGTACAAAAATACGAAATCTAACCGTTAAAAAGAATGACGGCTTGCTCATCTATGACGTTTCGCTGGACGTGCACCACGGCGAAATTATGGCGCTGATCGGGCGCAACGGTGCGGGCAAAACTACTTTGCTTAAAGCGCTGTTGGGGCGCATTCCGTATACGGGAAGCGTTAGCTTTTCCGACCCGAAAGGGGTTCCGGTGGCAAAGCCGCATATCGGCTATGTTCCGCAAAATTTGGTGTTTGACCGCAGTACGCCGGTTACGGTGGCGGATATGCTCTGCGCGAATTCCTCCACTATGCCCGTCTGGTTCGGTCACAAAAAGGAAAAGCTGGAAGAGGCGGAAGCAATGCTCCGAAAGGTAGGAGCAAAAGACCTTATGAACAAGCGGCTGGGCACTCTTTCCGGCGGCGAGCTGCAGCGTGTGCTGCTTTCGTTTGCTCTGGAGCCAATGCCGGATTTGCTTTTGCTCGACGAGCCGGTTTCCGCGATTGACCGTAAAGGAATCGAAGTATTCTATGACCTTGTCACCTCGCTTCGCAGTGAATATCACATGCCGGTTATTTTGGTGAGCCATGATTTGTCTCATGTGGCAAAATACGCGACCTCCGCCGCACTGCTCGATAAAACCGTTTTGGTTCGGGGCGATGTAAAATCTGTCATGACGACTAAGGAAGTCCGCGAAGCGTTCGGTTTGGATGCGGTAAAATAGCGGTTCGGATGTTATTAAAACAGGAAAGGTCTTTTTTATGGATATACTGTATGGATTAATCGATAAATTGCTGCCGTACGACTGGACGGAATTCAGCTACATGAAAAATGCGCTTTTGGCGATTCTTCTTATAACGCCGCTGTTTGGTCTGGTGGGTACGATGATCGTCAATAATAAGATGTCGTTTTTCTCCGATGCGCTCGGACATTCCGCCCTTACCGGAATCGCCATCGGCGTATTAATGGGTATTGACAACTATTTAGTTTCCATGATGGGTTTTGCTCTTTTGTTTGCGCTGTGCATCTCGGCGGTCATGGATTCCGGCGTTTCGTCGGCGGACACCATCATCGGTGTGTTTTCCGCCACCGGTATGGCGCTTGGTATTGTGCTGCTTTCTGCGAGCGGCGGTTTTGCAAAATATTCCGCTTACTTAATCGGCGATATTCTTACGGTACAGCCGGAAGAAATCGGTATGCTCGCGATTATTTTGGTCACGGTGGTGGTTGTTTGGGTGCTGTTTTTCAACAAGCTTCTGCTCACGAGTATCAATTCCGATCTCGCGGCAAGTAAGAATATCCGTGTGCGGCTGATGGAAAAGATATTTGTTGTGATTGTCGCGGTCATTGTAACGGTTTCCATTAAGTGGGTGGGTATCTTGATTATCAATTCTCTGCTGGTTTTGCCGGCGGCAGCGGCAAGAAATCTCTCAAAGAGCATGCGCTCCTACCATGCGATGGCGGTATGCATTTCCATCTTTTCCGGAGTGAGCGGCCTGATCCTTTCCTATTATATGGGTACTGCCACGGGCGGTACAATTGTGCTGATTGCGGCAGCCATATTTTTTGCCAGCTTTTTCATCAACCGTTTCCGTTCTGCCGCAAGGTAAAACCGCAGATAATTTAAACTTTCCAACCTTTTGTCCGATATATAATATAAAGTTGTAATTGCAAAAAAAGATAGGAGCTTTTATTATGAGTGTCGGAGCTTGTAACTTGGGCAGAGGCAC
Source organism: Bacillota bacterium (assembly GCA_023458755.1). GTDB lineage: Bacteria > Bacillota > Clostridia > Oscillospirales > Acutalibacteraceae > JAEWYE01. Next base: position 112,793 of record JAEWYE010000058.1, read on the forward strand.
CGCAAGACATGTTGCGGAACAGAGCAAATTATCGGATAAAGATGAGAAAACCAGCAAAAACAAACGTGCAGAAAAAACGCACCGAAGTGATCCACAGCAAGTGAGTTTCGAAAAATTCTCAGAAAAGCCGCTGGGCATTGCCGCACCTTTGCAAACGAATGCTGCTGTTTCCGAAAATACGGAAAATACGTCGATTTTGAATAAATTGGTATGACGGAATCAAGATAAAAATGGCGAAAAACAGTGGGATTTCTTTCATTGTTTTTCGTCAATCCTATGAGTTATCATTGTGATAACTCATATTTTTTGGCCAAAAAAGCAATGTTTGCAGAAACGTTGCTTTTCTCTTTATAATTGGGCGGTATTATGTTAAAATTAACTTAAATATCAATGAGAAAAGGTAGCATTCGCTTCGGCGGGTGCGTCGTGCGCGGTCAGTTTTTAGCTGGCAATGCGGCAGAACGGAGGAAAAATGTCGGACGTTATTCGAGTTTTTGTAGAAAAAAAGCATGGTTTTGACGTTGAGGCACAGCATATTCAATCCGATTTGGTTCAGAATTTGGGTATGCACGCAATTGAGGAACTGCGTCTGTTCAACCGGTATGATGTTTCCAGGTTATCACAGAATGAATTTGACGCAGCATGTGCCACCATCTTTTCCGAGCCAAATGTAGATGATGTTTACCGTGAAAATCTGAATCTTTCCAATGCGTATCATGTGTTTGCCATGGAATATCTGCCGGGGCAGTATGACCAACGCGCGGATTCCGCCGCTCAGTGTGTACAGTTACTTACACAGGGGGAACGTCCGCAGGTTTTAACCGCCCGTGTTGTCGCCATCAAGGGCAATCTGTCCGATGACGAACTCGACAAAATTAAATCCTATATGGTGAATCCGGTTGAATCCCGTTTAGCCTCTTTAGAAAAGCCAAAAACACTCAATGCGGAAGCAGATGTACCTGCTGATGTTGCACGTGTGAATGGCTTTATTTTATGGAATGAAGACGAAATGAAAGCCTATTACGGCAAAATGGGCTTTGCCATGAGCATGGAAGATTTGCTGTTCTGCCGCGACTATTTCAAAAACGAAGAACACCGCGACCCATCCGTCACCGAACTTCGCGTTATCGACACCTACTGGAGCGATCACTGCCGCCACACGACTTTTTTGACCAGACTGGAAACAATCGAAATCGAAAAGGGGCAAATCAGCGGTGTAATCGAACAGGCACTTGCCGCTTACTATGATGCGCGCAAAGAAGTGTACGGCGGCACCACAAACCGTCCGGTTTCCCTTATGGATATGGCGCTTGTCGGCATGAAGCTGCTGCGCAAGCGCGGCCTGATTCCGGATTTAGACATCAGCGAGGAAATCAATGCCTGCTCCATTGAAGTTCCGGTTGAAATCGACAGAAAAACCGAAACCTGGTTGGTGCAGTTTAAAAATGAAACCCATAACCACCCGACCGAAATTGAACCGTTCGGCGGCGCGGCGACCTGTCTGGGCGGAGCCATCCGCGACCCGCTTTCCGGCAGAGCCTATGTGTATCAGGCCATGCGTGTGACCGGTTCCGGCGACCCGACTGTTGCGTTCTCGGATACCCTGCACGGCAAGCTCCCAAGCCGCAAAATCACGACCGGTGCGGCGCAGGGCTACAGCTCCTACGGCAATCAGATCGGTTTGGCTACCGGTCAGGTGACCGAGCTGTATGATGCCGGTTACGTGGCAAAACGTATGGAAATCGGCGCGGTAATTGGCGCCTCTCCAAAATCCAATGTTGTGCGTGATGTGCCGGACGAAGGCGATATTATCGTTCTTTTGGGCGGCAGCACCGGCCGTGACGGCTGCGGCGGCGCAACCGGTTCCTCCAAGGCGCACACCGAGGAATCCATTGAGGTTTGCGGCGCGGAAGTGCAAAAAGGCAATCCGCCGACCGAGCGCAAAATTCAGCGTCTGTTCCGCAATCCGGATGTTTCCCATTTGATTAAGCGCTGCAACGATTTCGGCGCGGGCGGTGTCTGCGTTGCCATCGGTGAACTTGCTGACGGACTGAAAATCGACTTGAACGCCGTCCCGAAAAAATACGAGGGACTTGACGGCACCGAGCTTGCCATCTCCGAATCACAGGAGAGAATGGCGGTTGTGCTGGATAAAAAAGATGTAGACGCGTTTATCGCGGCCGCAAAAGAAGAAAACCTCAACGCACAGGTGGTTGCGGTTGTTACCAAAGAGCCCCGCCTGCGTATGAGCTGGCGTGAGGATACCATTGTGGATATCAGCCGCGCGTTTTTGGATACAAACGGCGTGACCCAGCGCGCGAACGCGTTTATTGAAGCACCGAAAGCGGAAGAAAATTACCGTGCTTTGGTGCCGGAATGCCTGCGTGACAAACCGCTTGCCCAAGCGTTCAAGAAGAACCTTACCCGCCTTGAGGTATGCGCGCAGAAAGGACTTTCCGAGCGCTTTGATGCCAGTATCGGCGCGGCAACCGTGCTGATGCCGTTTGCGGGCAAGTACCAGCTAACACCGGAAGACGCAATGGTGGCAAAGCTTCCGTTGATACATGGGGAGACCGACGACGCAACCGCCATGAGTTATGGCTACATTCCGGGCATTGCGCGTTTCAGTCCGTTCCACGGCGCGGCCTACGCGGTTGTGGAGAGCCTTTCCAAACTGGCGGCGGTGGGCGCGAACCCGCTCAAAGCCAGACTCACCTTCCAGGAATATTTTGAACGTCTGAACACCGAAGCAAAGCGTTGGGGCAAACCTGCCGCGGCACTGCTGGGCGCGTTGACTGCACAAATTGAACTTGGACTGCCGGCAATCGGCGGCAAAGACAGCATGTCCGGTTCCTTTGAGAATCTGGATGTTCCGCCGACTTTAGTCAGCTTTGCGGTCACTATGACAAAGGCAAGCAAAACTATATCCGCCGCGTTTAAAACCGCTGGCTCCAAGGTAGTTCTGCTTCCATTGCCGGAAAACAAAGAAACCCTTCTGCCGGATTGGCAGAAGTTGAAGGAATACTACGCGGTGGTTCTCAAAATGATGGAAAACGGCGATATCCTTTCCGCGTCTGTTATTAAGGAAGGCGGCGTTGCCGCGGCAGTCGCAAAGATGTGTTTCGGAAACAAATTCGGCTTTACGTTTGTGAACAGTGGTCTGGATGAAACCTTCCTGTTTGCTCCGGCATCCGGCGCAATTCTTGTGGAATTGAGCGAGAACGGTAAAGTTGCTCCGTCGATTGACGAAATACCGGTGGGTGTGGTCAATCAAGAACCGCAAATTCATTTGGGCGGCAGCACCCTTGAAATTGACGAGCTGATCAATGCGTGGAGCGGTACGTTGGAGAAAATCTTCCCAAGTAAGGCAAAAGAGCAGCCGGTTACCCATGAAATCGGCCTGTATACCGAACGCAATCAAAAAGCTCCGGCTATTAAAGCGGCAAAACCGCGCGTATTTATTCCGGTATTTCCGGGAACCAACTGCGAATATGACAGCGCCCGCGCCTTTGAAAAGGCAGGGGCCGAACCGGAAATTCTGGTTGTGCAGAACCTGAACGCCGCTGATATTGAATATACGATTGAACGTATGGAAAAAGCAATCAACAACGCGCAGATCATTATGCTGCCGGGTGGATTCTCCGGCGGTGACGAACCGGACGGTTCCGGCAAGTTTATTGCAACCACCTTCCGCAACCCGAAAATCGCAGAGGCCGTTACCAAACTGCTAGAGCAGCGTGACGGTTTGATGCTCGGTATCTGCAACGGCTTCCAGGCGCTCATTAAGCTCGGTCTGGTGCCGTACGGCAAGATTACCGCTCCAAGCGCGGACGCTCCGACTTTGACTTTTAACACGCTTGGCCGCCATGTTTCCCGCATGGTGTATACGCGTGTTACTTCCGTAAAATCGCCGTGGTTTGCCGGTGTGAACGCGGGGGATGTGTTTGCGGTTCCGGTTTCGCATGGCGAAGGTCGTTTTGTCGCGGATGATGCCACCATGAAAACACTGATCGAAAACGGTCAGATTGCTACCCAGTACACTACGCCTTGCGGAAAGCCAAGCGGCGACATTGAATGGAACCCGAACGGTTCTGTCTGCGCGGTTGAGGGCATTACCAGTCTGGATGGACGTATTCTTGGCAAAATGGGTCACTCCGAGCGCAAAGGCCATAATCTGTATGTCAATGTACCCGGCGCGAAAGACCAAAAAATCTTTGAATCCGGCGTGAAGTATTTTAAATAACAGAGGCTGAGAAAAAACAGGGGATTGTTCTGCGCAGCAGGACAATCCCCATTTTTTATGAGCCAATGCGTTGCCCGGCAGCGATTCTCCAAACAAGTGAACGCATTCTTAGCGTTCACTTAGGTGCCAATCTTCGCCGCTGAAAATCAAGTCATCTAAATCCACGCCTACCGATAAGTAACTGAATAAGCAGGTATATAGGTTCTCATCAAGATTTTCAGGGCAACTGTCCATGGTTTGCTCCATGATTTTTGCCCCCTTTTCAAAACGATGTTCTACCATTATATGCGCTTTGGACTGCAAACATGCGTGAAATTTGACGGTGCTTTTCATTTTTTTCATAGACTTGTGAGGTTGACTATTTCTTCAAGTGGCAATATAATTAATCTATTCTATGCTTTCGTTTTTTCAGCGTGCGTTTTGGCATGCAAATTTATTTATGTTAAGAATTGGAGCAAACCATGAGTGATTTTTTAAAGCGAACTTGGGCAGAAATCAATTTGGATGCTTTGGAGCATAACTATAAAGTAATCCGCAATGCGTTAAAACCGACGACGAAAATCTGCTGTGTGGTGAAAGCGGACGCTTATGGTCATGGGGCGTCTTTTACGGCACGTGAATTTGAAAAGCTGGGTGCGGATTGGTTCGCCGTCTCGAATTTGGAAGAGGCAATTCAATTGCGCCGCTGTTCCATTGAGCGCCCGATTTTAATTTTGGGTTATACGCCGCCGCAAATGGCGGCACAGCTCGCCGAACTGGATATCGCGCAGAGCGTGCTTTCCCACGAATATGGGCGCGAGTTGGCTCAGTGTGCGGTACAGGCTGGCGTGACGGTGCGCGTGCATATCAAGGTCGATACCGGCATGAGCCGTATCGGATTTTTGTATCAGGAATTGGACCGCGATGTTGCCGCCATTGACGAAATTGAGGATGTCTGCCGCATGAAAGGGTTAAATGCGGAAGGCATTTTTACGCACTTTGCCGTTTCGGATGAGGGAAAAGACGGCGAGAATTTTACCCTGAAACAGTTTGGCTGTTTCAAAGAGGCAATTGAATCGCTTCAGCACCGCGGAATTACCTTTCAAATCCGCCATTGTGCGAACAGCGGTGCCATTCTGGATTATCCCGAAATTCAGCTGGATATGGTGCGCCCGGGCGTGATTTTATACGGTTTGATGCCGTCCGATAAAATGCGCAGTCAACTGGATTTAATCCCGGCTATGGAATTGAAAACGGTAATTTCTTTGCTGAAAACCGTTCAGCCGCAGACAAGCGTCAGCTATGGCCGCTGTTTTGTTACGGAGAAGCCGACTACGCTGGCAACCGTGCCAATCGGCTACGCAGACGGTTATCCAAGACTTTTACATGATAAGGCCGATATGCTGGTGTACGGCAAACGCGCGCGCATTGTGGGACGTGTATGCATGGATCAGCTTATGCTGGATGTTACCGACATTCCGCAGGCACAAGAGGGCATGACCGTCACAATTTTCGGCAAAGACAACGGCAATGAAATCACAGTGGATGAACTTGCCGCTTTGAACCAAACGATCAATTATGAGATGGTCTGCCTGGTGGGAAAACGTGTGCCTAGAATTTATCTGCGCGGCGGCGAACAGGTGGGACAGCTTAATTATATTTGTCCTGAAATATAACAAACCTTAACATAGCGGTATAGGAATATAGGGGGGAGAAACCATGCTTGCACTTGAGCGGACATGTGTCATGAACTTGGAAAACGCGATGCGCGGAGCAAGAAACCCGATGAACAGCTGGGCGAGGACGGACAGTTCTTATAACGAGGACGGGGAATATGTGTTAGGGGAAAACGATCTGGATTTGGCAAAACGGCTTTGCAAATCCGGTTCGGATCACCGAAAATTCATCCGACAGATTTTTGTATCTGTGGATATTACCGCCCCGCTTTATTGGTGGAAAGAGTATGACACCTATAAGGTAGGAACTGTGGCAAATTCCACCAGCACCATGCATAAAATTCACAGTAAGCCTTTTGAAGCGGCGGATTTCAGCTGCGATAAGATGGACGCGGACACGTTGGAATGCTTCCAAAAGCTGCTTGATTACCTTGAAGTGCTCCGCGGCAAGTACAACGATACCAAAGACAAAACTTACTGGTACAGCCTAATTCAGCTTTTGCCGTCCAGTTATAACCAAATGCGTACCTGTACCTTCAATTATGAAAATCTGATTAATATGTATCACGCACGCAAAAACCACAAGCTGGATGAATGGCATGTATTTTGTGATTGGATTGAGCGCTTGCCTTATTCCAAAGAGTTGATTACTTTTGAAAAATGATAAAAAATAAAAACAACCGCCGACTTTTCAAAGTGAAGTTTGGCGGTTGGTTGCTTTTTCTAACTATATAGTTAGAATTTTTTGCGTACTCTATATTCAACAAATATTTGTGATATTATGCCGATAAGGCAAACTATTGCTGTATTTAAAACATCTATAATATATTTTGATGTATATAACACCAATAGAAGTGATATCACTCCACTAAAAAAGAAACATTTACCGGAAAGCTTATTCGCGTAATCCCATGCGTCTTGGCTTTGCATAGAATGCTTCGTTCTGTATCCATAAATATCATTTATTGTTTTCGGGGTGCAAATCCACAGAGCTAATCCGCATAATATAAACAGTATGCTAATAGCAATAGCGACGTGCATTTTAAATTCACCACCAACAAATAACAATTATCATTCATAATTATAAAATTATCTTAGGTGAAATGCAACATGAATTTACTTATTGAATATATAGCCATAAAATGTAAAACGAGCATGTCAAGCGACATGCTCGTTTTATGCTTTATGATTGCGGCGATAGCTTAAATAATCTTCTAAAATAATCGTAGCGGCAACAGCATCAACTACCGCCTTGCGTTTTTTACCGCGTGTATCGGTTTCGTTTAAATAGCCGTGTGCGGTAATGGTAGTGCCGCGTTCGTCACAAAACTCAATCGGCAGATTGGTTTGTTCACCTAGCGATTGCCCAAAAGCACGGGCGTTTTGTGCGCTTTCTCCCTCGCTGCCGTCCATGTTTCGCGGCAATCCGACCACAATCTGTTTAACGGCGTTCTCCTGTGCGGCGGCGGCTACCTTTTGCAGCAGGCGTTCCTTGTTATATTCGCTGATAACACCGGCAGGGGAGGCAAGCAGTTCATTTTCATCGCATACGGCAAGCCCGGTTCTGGCTTTACCCAAATCGACTGCAAGTATTTTCATTGCGCCAGCCTCCTGTCAGCCCATTTTATTATTTTCACGGTTTTCCGGCTTCCACCAGCTTTGTTTGGAAAACGTAGAGGTTTCCTCAGATAAATGGGAAGCGTCGTTGAGCAGCACAATGTGCGGCTCCAGCATATCATCAAAGTCAATGATGCTGATGGCAGTGTTGTCGCACCAGTCCACATCGTTGAGCTGCTCAATCGGTTTTCCCATCGCACGGCATAGAAAATTGCGTATCGCGCAGCCGTGTGAAGTAATCACAATTTTTTTCTCCCGATTTTCATCTACGATTTTTGTTACGGTATTCCACATACGGTCATAAACCTGCCGCATAGATTCACCTTCTGGAGGGGCAAAATCACAAGGCTTCGTGTTCCATAACACAGCATGATCCGGGTACAGCGCGGGAAGCTCTTCCCATTTTTCGCCTTCCCATAGGCCGCCGTTAATCTCCATTAATCCGGCATCAACCTGAATCGGCAGGTGATGGTAAGTATTTACGGCCTCCGCGGTACGGTAGGCACGTTTCAGCGGACTGGAATACAGAACGTCAATCGGCATGTTGCGGCAGCGCACGCTTAAAAGCTCCAGTTGAACTTTGCCGTTTTCGCTGATATCAGCGTCGGTGTGCCCCTGAAAAATACGTTCGTAATTTCCCATCGCCTCACAGTGGCGGATTAAGGTTACTCGTGTCATGATTTCTCCTTTCCGTGCGTATTCATAAACGTTTACGGTTCCGTTCTCTTGTTCGGCCTTCACGTTTGCAATAAGGCGGGTGCTTTTTTTTAGTCTCATGATGTTTGATACATTCCTCACACTTGCCGTGCCGCTCACATTGAGTACGGGGGCAGTTGCATGGCACCGATTCATTTTCCAATATTCTCACCCGCTCTGCAAAATTATTCGTTAATAATATACGGAATGGATATGACCGCCACGTTTCTCCGATTTAAGAGCGCGGATCTTAAGAATACGGAGGTCTGATTGTGCAGCGCGCGGTGCCACCATTTTGGAATGATAAATTGAGGCAGCACAACCGTTAGCATTTCGTGTTTTCCCAAAGTGGCTTCAATTTTATCAATATGCGCAAGCAGCATTTCATTTATATTGCGGTAAGGCGCTTCCTCAATAATGAGTGGAATGTTAATACCTAGCTGATGGTATTGCTCTACCAAACGCTCCGTTACCTTCGGTTTGGTGCTTATGTGATACAGCTCGATGGGCTGACCGGTTGCCAGTGCGTAATTCAGCGCCTTGATAAAGGATTTATTTACGCTTTGAATCGGTAGGATGATACGGTTATGAACCTGCTCTTTTATAATGAGTTCGCTGACATCCTGTTCGATTGCCAAATTGTTTCGAACCTTGGTGTAGTGATTCCTAACCCGGCTCATAAACAGCACCAAAAGCGGAATGCAGATCAGCACGACCCAGGCACCCAACAAAAACTTGGTAGCGGCAATGATGATACAGGTGATTCCGGTCACAACAGCGCCGATTCCGTTGATGACAGCTTTGTGTTTCCAGTTCCCCTGCTTGGATTTCATCCATTTATGGAACATGCCGTATTGCGACAGGGTGAAAGACAGGAAAACACCGACCGCGTACAGCGGTATCAGGTGGTGCGTGGTGGCTCCGAACACAATGACCAGTGCGGAGGAAAGAATACAGAGAAGAATAATACCATAAGAAAAGCTCAAGCGGGTTCCTCTGGTGGAAAGCTGTCTGGGCACGAATCCGTCTTTGGCCAAAATAGAAAGCAGCAGCGGCAAATCCGCATAGGAAGTATTGGCTGCCATAATCAAAATAATAGCTGTCGTTGCCTGCACGGCATAGAACATAAAGCTGTTTGCACCGAAAATTTGCGTTGCAATTTGCGCCACAACGGTAACATTATCCTGCGGAGTTACTTTATAAATGCTGGCTAAGAAGGAAACGCCACCAAATATCAGCAGGATAATCAATGCAAGAAGAGCAAGAACTTTCTTTGCATTTTTCTGTCTTGGCTTCTGAAAATTCGGAATACCGTTACTGACTGCTTCTACGCCGGTTAATGCGGTGCATCCGGCTGAAAATGCTCTCAAAAACAAAATCAAAGTCAAATCTTCAATTGGCTGTTTGAGTGTGGCCGGTGCGGGAGGAATCTGACCGAGTACCACCACTTTAAAAATGCCGGTGGCAATCATAATAAGGATACATAAAATGAACAAATAGGTCGGAATACCGAACAGACGGGAGGAGTCGCGCATTCCTCTTAAATTGCCCAAGGTTAAAAGTAAAATGAAGAATAACGTAATGGCAACTTTATATGGCAGAAGTTCCGGAATAGCCGAAGTAATGGCCGCCGTGCCTGCACTGGTACTGACGGCGACGGTTAAGATGTAGTCGATGGTTAACGAGGCTGCGGCAATCAGACCCGGTATCCGTCCCAAATTATCGCTGGCAACGATATAGGAGCCGCCGCCGCTTGGGTAGTTGTCAATGGTTTGACGGTAGGAAAATACCAATATCAGCAGCAGGGCGACGATTGCCAGCGATGCACCCATCAGGGGTTTAAAAGCGGCGATTCCCAATACGGGAACCAAAACCATTAAGATTTCTTCACCCGCATAAGCAACGGATGAAATTGCGTCACTGGATAAAACCGGCAGACCCCATAAAACACTGAATTTTTCGGCATCTAATTCATTGGACCTTAAGGCTTTTCCGATAAAGATGGATTTCAATTTTTTATACATATTTTACCGCACCTAAATTCTTCAACAAAGATATTTCTGCATCACACATTTACGAATAACAAACGAAACGTATATGCATGTAGATATACATGATATTTTATCTTTATTGGGAATTTTGTCAAGTGATAATAGTGACAACAAAGTATTAACAAACCGTTAAGATTTCAATCATTTTTATAAAGGCCCTATTAATAGGCAATAACTTTTCCCACAATTTGCGACAAATTCTCGCAATGGTTTTCGTCTAAGTAGCGGTTGAGACCGTCCAAAATTTCAACAGGGGCATAGGGATTGGTGAAAAACGCAGTTCCAATCTGCAGAGCGGATGCTCCGGCGAGCAGAAGTTCTACCGCGTCCTGCCATTTTGAAATGCCGCCCATTCCGATGATGGGGATTTTTACACGGTTTGCCGCCTGCCATACCATGCGAACGGCAATCGGCAGCAGGGCAGGGCCGGAAAGACCGCCGGTGTTGTTGTGAATAATCGGACGGCGGGTTTGAATATTGATGCGCATTCCGGTAAGGGTGTTAATCATGGAAAGCGCGTCCGCACCGCCGCTTTCTGCCGCCGCGGCAATCTCCGCAATGTCGGTGACATTCGGTGAAAGCTTGACCATGAGCGGCTTTTTACAGTATTTGCGCACCGCTGCCGTAATATTCTCCACTCCTGCGCAGCTTGTTCCGAACTGAACACCGCCCTGCTTTACGTTTGGGCAGGAGATGTTCATTTCAATCATATCAATGTCGGTGGCGGAAAGTTTTTCTGCCATTTGGCAGTATTCCTCCGGTGTGTTGCCTGCAATATTCGCGATAATTACCGTACCCTGCTGTTTAAGCCAGGGCAGGTCATGCTCAATAAAATAATCTACACCGGGATTTTGCAGTCCAACCGCATTCAGCATACCGCCCGGTGTTTCCGCAATGCGGGGAGGCGGATTGCCCGCGCGTTCTTTCAGGGTGATGCCTTTGCAGGAGATGCCACCGAGTGTGGAAAGCGGATAAAATTCCTTGTATTCGTGACCGAACCCGAATGTGCCGGAGGCGGCAATCAGCGGATTCTGAAATTCCACTCCTGCAATCCTTACATGCATATCTGCCATTGTTTTTTTCCTTTCCGCTTTAGCGTTCCCAAACGATATCATTTAAATCAAATACCGGTCCGTCCTTGCACACATGACCGTAATATTCTGTTCCATCCGCATGCCTTAATTTGCAGGCACAGCCAAGGCAGGCACCGACTCCGCATGCCATACGTTCTTCCAGTGAAATCTGGCAGGGAATTTGCCGCTGCTGTGCCACCTTGCTGACTGCTTTCAGCATAGGGGTAGGTCCGCAGGCATAAATGATACTTGCTTCAACGCCTTCCATACAGTCGGTAACAAGGCCGTGATGCCCCAGACTTCCGTCATCCGTGGCTACAAATACGCGGCAGCCGGCACGCGCAAAATCCACCTCTAAAATGGCGGCATCAGCCGTGCGGAATCCCAGAATGACCGTGGCATTTCTGCCGTATGCTTTCGCGGCGTTCAAAAGGGGCGGTACCCCGATTCCTCCGCCGACGAACAGCGCGGGCTGTTCGGTATCGCCCAGCGTAAATCCGTGGCCGAGCGGTGCCAGAATATTTAAATCGTCTCCGGCATCGAACTTCGACAGTTGATCGGTGCCTTCCCCGCGGATTTGGAACACGAAACGCAGGGTCCCCGCTTCTTTGTTTATATCACAAATCGAAATGGGGCGGCGCAGGGTTTTGCCCGGCACCAAAATGTGTGCGAACTGCCCGGGCTGTGCTGTTTTTGCAAACTCTTCGGCATCCACCAGCATATCAAATATGCCGGGAGCAATTTCAAGCTTTCGGAGAATTTTGCATACTTTCACATCGTATTTCATGGAATCAACCTATCTTTCCGATTTTCGCTGTAATCTGGTCACGCATACGAACGGCTTCCCTTGCCGCCGCCGCCGCGTAATCCGGTTCGGCACAAGCTTCTTTTTGCCATGCACACATTATTCCGCGCGAAGAATTAATAACCGCACCAAGTCCGTGCCGGTCAAATGCCGGTGCAACATCGTCTGCCGCGCCGCCCTGCGCACCGTAACCGGGTACTAAAAAGAAGGTATGCGGCAATGCTTTGCGAAGCTCGTCCAACTGTGCGGGATAAGTTGCGCCTACCACGGCACCCACGCCGGAGTACCCGTATTTGCCCATTAAATCTGCACCCCACTGTTCGCACATCTGCCCCAAAGTGGCGTAAACGGTTTTGCCGCTTTCCAACACCTGATTCTGTAATTCACCGGAGGATGGATTGGAGGTTTTGGCAAGTACAAAAATTCCTTTGTCTTCCTTTTTGCAGATATCCAAAAGAGGAGTGATTCCGTCGGAACCCAAATAGCCGTTTACGGTGAGTGCGTCCCCACCGAACGGAGTACATACATCACCTTCCACTTCCACTGTACCGAGGTGCGCGGCGGCATATGCCTGCATGGTGGTTCCAATATCGTTGCGCTTGCCGTCGGTAATCACAAACATCCCTTTTTGTTTCGCGTAGGCAATGGTATCGTGCAGTGCCTTTACGCCCTGCCAGCCGTACATTTCGTAGTATGCGCACTGTGGCTTGACCGCGGGTACAATGCCGCACAAAGCATCAATCAGCCCTTTGTTGAATTCGAAAAGAGCGGCGGCAGCACCGTCCAGATTTTTTCCGTACTGCTGGTATGCTTTTTCCTTTATGAAATTCGGAATGTAGCTGAGCTTGGGGTCAAGCCCCGCTACAGTTGGGTTCTGCCTGCTGATAATACCTTCAATTAACCGGTCTAATGACATTTCATTTCCTCCAGAGTTTAATTTTTTGAACAAATTTGTAGGAACTTCATAATATGCCTATTTAAAAACGAATAAGACTATTTTTAATCACCTATCGCTTATTTTTTGAATACGTAAATTAGATTGCCTTATTCTCACTGAAACACGTATCAAAAATCTCTGCGCACAGAATAGTGTCCTTGTGCGGCATTACATTGCTTTCGATTTTACCGGCGCGTACGCAGCGGATGACTTCCTCAATCTGATAGATAAACCCATTGACGGGTGTTTCGCGGAAATCCTCCACGATATTGCCGTTCAAATCATACAGGGTGCAGGAGTCTCCCATATGGAAACTCGGAACTTTGATATAGCCTTTTGAGCCGTACAGGTAGGCATATTCGGCAATCTTTGCAGAGATGGAACATTGAAGGTTCGCGATACAGCCGTCAAAAATCAGGGTGATATTGTCTGCTATATCCACGCCGGTTTCCGCCAAGAGCATGGTGGATTTCACCTGACGAATCTCTTTGCAGATCAGGTAACTGATTATCTCAATGTCATAAACGCCTAAATCAAACAGGGCACCTCCGGCTAATTTCGGATTATACAGGCGGTTTTTGGGGTCCTTTTCCGCGACAAATCCAAGCGCGGCGTTAGCCAGACTGATATCTCCGATGCGGTCTTCCTGAATCCACTGGCGGACTTTTTTGATGCTCGGAAGAAAGCGTGACCACATGGCTTCCATCACAAATACATTTTTTTCTTTTGCCAGGGCAAAAACAGTTTCCGCATCTTTTTTGTTTAACACCATACTCTTTTCGCAAAGTACATGTTTGCCATGCTCAATGCAGGTTAAAAGGTTTTCATAATGGAAATTATGTGTGGTCGCAATGTATACGGCATCCACGTCATCGCGTGCGAGCATTTCTTCATAGCTGTCATAGTAGGACGGAATCTTGTTTTTTTCTGCAAACGCCTTCGCACGTTCCAAATTTTTGCTGGAAACCGCTACGACCTCCGCGTCTTCTATATAGCTGACTGCATCACAGAACTTGTTGGCAATATTGGCGGCACCTAAAACGCCAAAACGAAATTTTTTCATAAGGTACACCCTTTCTTATCCATTAATAGTCGGTTAAATTTGTAATCCATTTACATGCATCCAATATAGTATTTGCTATGTATACGGCTTTCCTTGAATCCCATTTATCCGAATCTTTTTCCAGTGTTTCCATGCCGGCTCCGGTTTTGACTAATATCGGTTTTGCTCCGGCGCGAATACCGGCGAGCATATCGCTCCACCGGTCACCGATAACGAAGCATTCGGACAAATTAAGCGAATGGATTTTTGCCATTTGCTCCATCATATACGTACTTGGTTTGCGGCATTTACAGTGTTCGGACGGCTGGTGCGGACAGATGCAAAGATCGTCAAAGCCAAAGGAGAAAAGCTCCGTTTCAAAGTCTTTCTTCGCCGCTTTTCCTCTGGAGATGTCCGGCTGGTTGGTAAAGGCAATCAACATATATCCGTTCTCTTTGAGGAGATTCAAAGCGGTTTTTGAAAACGGATATAGCTGAAAATTATGCGGGAGCGTGACATCGTCACCGCCGCCGAGTGTTCCGTCACGGTCAATAAATACAGCTTTTATCAGAATAGACATCCTTTCATTTTGGACTGAATTTCTTTATAGAGAATCAGTATTCCGAGACAATCCTCTAAATTGTTTGCTACATGAACCTATTTGCTTATCTCCGTGAGAGTCCGGGGAGGAGAAGACAAGGAAAGAAGTTTCTTGATCTGAGTTGTTTATCATCTGATGCCAAATTCCTCTTTTGATCTCGATTCCCTCATTCTCATAAAGATCGATTTTTTCATCTTCCACCATCATTTCGGCATGACCGGAAAGCAGATAGAAGAACTGATCGGAAAACTTGTGGCGGTGCATATCTTCGCGGGTTGCCGGGGGCATTTTTTCCGAGATAACGGTATACCGGCTGTTTTTAGCTAAATACCAACCGTCGCAGACTGTTTTCCAGTTATAATGCTCCGCGTTTTGTATACTTTTCTTCATGCCTAAACGTCCTCAATTTCTTTCTGGATTTTCTTGCTTAGAGAATGCAGAATCAATTGATAAGACCGGTCAACCATTTCACGCAAAACTTCATCTGGCACTTCACCGCCCAGATACAGCGAGTTCCAGTGTTCTTTGTTCATGTAATAACCCGGAACAATATCTTTAAACTGACCGCGCAGCAGCGCCCCGAAGTCGGGTTCCAGTTTTAGGGTAATAATAGGGGTGCCATTTTTGTCGCCGCCCTGCATGGCAAATAGTTTTCCCTGTATCATATAGCGGGTTGCTTCCCATTCCGGCTTGTAATCTTTTTCTGTTCCCGGTTTTGCAAGGCAATATGCATCCAGCCATTCATACTTCATCTTGCATTTCCTCCGTAAATTCTTTTACAGTTGGAAGCTTACCCTGCTCTGACATATAAAAAATATATTGCTGAAAGCGTGGTGTTCTGCCGTCTATATCCTCTTTCGTAACACCGAAGAATTCTCCAAGTTCGCGCAGAAGGAAACTGCTGCCAAATCCGCTTCCCATAAAAGTACCTGTTGTTTCGTCCCAAAATACAGAACCATTCTTTTCCTGTTGCTTCTTCATCGTTTTTCCTGTGCGTTTTTTCCACAGAATTCGGTCAGATTTAAACAAAAGCGTATTGCGTTCGGTGTCAAGTAACCGATAGCCATGTAAATGAAGACTGAATTTTTCCGCAGGTACAGTCATAGCTTCTTTGCAAAGAGCTTGGTTTTCAAGAAGACAATGCTCGATTTCTTCATCTGTCATATCGAATGAGATGTTATGATGATGGTGTTCCAGCCGATTTGAAAAATGCTGAATCAGTACACTGGATTTGAAATTTTGCATTTCAAAATTATCCGTTGTCAGCGCTAGCGCATCATAATGATTGAATAAATATTGCTCCGTTTCAGTAAAAGTATGTGCATTGGGTTTTACAAGTTCTGCACAGTGTTGAAACCAATCAAGAACCGTTTCATCGCTGTAGCGTTGTGAGCTCGTCTTGATCATACCAACGATCGTTTCACTGCCATCTTCACCCGTATAGGAAATCCGGTTTTTGCCGCGTTCTATTTTCGTATGAATTCCTTCTTTCCATATTACATAGGATGTGTGGATAGACTACGATTTTTGCCTTTCTTTGATATCTGGAATATTTTCAAGATATAGCGATATTTCACCGCAATTCGGGCATACGGCAATTTTTGGTTTTTCAATTCTTTTTGCAAAAACGCCTGTGCCGGAAGCAATTTTGATGCCGTATCCGGCACCTTCTACTTTAATATCAAAGCCTTCAGTCATTTCACACTGACAATGCGGACAAATTCTCATCGTACTTTCCTCGAATCATTATACACGATTTCACTTCGGCAAATTGTCATTTTTACTTTTCCGGTAAGGGTTAAGCCTTTGAACGGCGTGTTGCGGCTTTTACCGTGCAGTTTGGTTTCGTCCACCGTCCATTCTTCATTTTCATCGAATAAAACCACATCGGCGGGAGCGCCGACATTGAGCGTGCCCGCATTTAACCCCAGAATATAGGCGGGATTGAACGACATACGTTCAATCAATTGACTTAAATCCATACTTCCCGTTTTTACCAGAGCTGTTATGCAGACGGCAAGCGAGGTTTCCATGCCGATGGAACCGTTTGGCGCGGTGAGAAAATTCGCTTTTTCATCCGGTGAATGTGGCGCGTGGTCGGTTGCGATAGCGTCGATGGTTCCGTCCAGAATGGCGTCAATAATCGCGAGACGGTCTTCTTCCGAGCGCAGGGGCGGGTTCATGCGGTAATCCGCGTCACGGCGCTGAAGCTCTGATTCCGTCAGCATGATATAATGCGGAGCGGTTTCCGCGGTGACCTGCACACCGCGCAGCTTTGCGTCGCGAATAAGTGCGGCGCTGGCGGCGGTGCTTACGTGGCAGATATGTACCGGTACGTCAAACGCGGCGGCAAGCGCTATTTCACGCGCCGTTCCGCAGTCTTCCGAGGCATAGGAAAAGCCCGTTTTTGTCAGGCTGATATCTTCACAGTGCGACACGATTTTTAAATTCAGCTTTGGTGCCTGCGTCATGGCTTGTGCCATTAGAGCGGCTGTTTCAACCGGCCGGCCATCGTCGCTTAATGCGACCGCCCCCGCATTTTTCAGCACGGCTAAATCACAAAGCTGTTCACTTTTTAATCC
This sequence comes from Bacillota bacterium, assembly GCA_023458755.1. GTDB lineage: Bacteria > Bacillota > Clostridia > Oscillospirales > Acutalibacteraceae > JAEWYE01. The sequence continues at coordinate 130,095 of JAEWYE010000058.1, forward strand.
CTGCGTAATCGCGGCGGCAACATAAACACGCGCGTCCGCTTTTTGTGCACGGCTTAAAATATCCCGCACTGTTTCCGGTGTATCGGTTACCGGGTTGGTATTCGGCATAGCAAGCAGACTGGTAACGCCTCCCGCGGCTGCGGCACGGCAACCGGACAGAATATCTTCTTTGTAAGTAAAGCCGGGGTCGCGCAGATGTACATGCATATCCACAAGACCCGGCGCGGCAACCAGACCGTGTGCGTCCACAATTTGTGCGGAATCACAGGTGATATTTCCGCCGACTGCGGAAATTTTACCGTCCTGCAAAAGGATGTCCCCTATCACGTCAATGCCTTGAACAGGGTTAATGATGCGTGCGCCTTTTATTAAAAGCTTATTCATCCCGCCATCTCCTTTATGCGATTTTGTTCATTATACTATAGATCGCAGATAATAAAAAGGTAAATTCCTGCAAAAAGGCCACTGCAGAGCCGAAAACTCCGCAGTGGCCGAATTTTATTTGTGAGTGCCGAGAAAGAAAAGGGCAACGGTCCCGGGACCGGAATGAGCGCCGATAACCGGGCCGACAAAATGGATAACAATATCCTTTACCTTCATCTTGCTGCGAATTTGGTCGGCAACATAATTGGCATCTTCCGCGCAGTCGCCGTGGCTGATGAAAATCATTTGATCCTCCGGGTTGGTTACTGTTTCCACCATATGTTTGACCAAAGCGTCAAGGGACTGCTTGCGGCCGCGCACTTTCTCTACTGGAATCAAATGTCCCTCGTCGTCCACATGAAGTACCGGCTTGATGCCGAGCATGGTGCCGACAAGAGCGGCAGCGGGGGAAACACGTCCGCCGCGCTTTAAATGGTATAAATCGTCCACCGTAAACCAGTGGCAGAGGTGGTTGCGGTTTTCTTCCACCCAGGCTTTCAGCTCTTCTATATTTAGACCCGCACGTTTCTGCATGACTGCGTTATAAACAAGCAGACCTTCACCCATGGATGCCGCCAGTGAATCCACGGAATAAATTTTGCGCTCCGGGTATTTTCCCGCCAGTTCTTCAGCGGCGACCTGAGCGGAACTGCTGGTGCCGCTTAAACCGGAAGAAAAGGCAATGTATAATATATCATGACCGTCTTTTAACAGCGGTTCAAAAACATCGGTAAACCTTGCGACTGTAACTTGACCGGTCGTGGACATCTGTCCGCTGCGCACCAGACTGTAAAACTGTTTGATGTCCATATCGCGCCCGTCCGCATAGTCAAGGTGTCGGTTGCCTTCAATGCTGAACTCAAGCGGAATAATGGTAATGTCCAGGTCGGCAATCATTTCCGGTGAAAGATCCGTAGTTGAATCCGTGATAATTCGATAATCGTTCATGATTAGGACCATCCTTTCTTTATAAACCGGAAAGCTAGACCGGTTGCGATTGCGGTAAAGGACAAAATTTCCTGCTCCTTTGTCCGCGTATTGGCTTTATTATATCGCATATCCCGTGTGCTGTCTAGAGAATTTCGATTTAAGTTTTTTACGGGAACGAATTCATCGGGCTTTTGTAAAAAATTCTTTCACACCGATAACCAGCAGCATGACCGCGAAAATCTTGCGCAAGATTCCGGCATCTAAAACCCCGGATAAGAAAGTCCCCGCTACCGCGCCCATCAATCCGAAGGCAGCTGCAAGCAGAGCAGTTTTCCAGTGAATCAGGCCTTTTTTCCAGTAAATGCACAGCGCGACTGCCGCGCACGGAATAAACAGCAGCAGGTTTACCCCCTGTGCGGCACGCTGGCTGAGCCCTGCCCCGAGCGTCAGATAAATAATCAAAACGCCGCCTCCGCCCAGCCCCATGGAACCGAGGGCACCGCTCAATACCGCCGCGACTGCCATCCAAACATAACTCATACCATCAGCATCCTGACCGCTGCCCAGATAATCAGCGCGCCGAAGATGCGGCGTAAAAGAGTTTTATTGAATTTTGGCAGCGCCCATGCTCCAAGCAAGGAACCGGCAAGCATCCACGGCAGATACGGCAGCGCCTGCCCGATGGTTACGCTTCCGCGCGCCAAATATAAAGCGGCGCTCAGAATACAGATAGGGGCAATGACCGCCACTGACGTCGCGTGGCTTTTCACCTGATCCAATCCACTTTTTTGAAGCATGGGTACGACAATCATTCCTCCGCCCGCACCGAGCAGACCGTTTACGATTCCTGCGATAAATCCGCCTATAGCGGTGAACCTTTTTTTCATGAGTGCCCCCTTGAATTTTTAGCAAACAGATTTTAAGCTTTATTCGTTTCTTTCCGCCCGCAGCTTACCGGATAAGAGAAATACACCGTTTATCTTTCCCTAAAAATTCAAAAAAACGCAATAAAAAAAGCTCCTGAAATGAATCAGAAGCTCATGTTTTTTAAATAGGCCCGCCTGGCCGTAATGTGCTTATAATAACCTGCTACGCGTAAAGCAGGTGGGTGCCCACCCAATGGGGTCGTACTCCCTTCGTCCGGCAAAGCCGGGAGGTCTGCAGTCTGCCACCGGAGTTAAGCTCCCTATTAAAAAATTGTAGGGTTATTTATGCAACGGTCCACGTACCAGGCAGGGTGTCTCTCAACTGTGAACAGTATAACACGGCTTTACAAGAATAAGGTTCCGATTTGCAATATTAATCCTCGTTGTCGTTGGAATCTTCTTCCTCGTCGTCCTCTGCGTCATATAATTCATCAAAATGACTTTCAAAGATTTCAGCCAGCTTGTCAAGCAGTTCTTCATCCTCTACTTCAGCTAACTGCTGCTCACCGTCTTCTTCAATGGCCTCAAAAATATAATATGTTCCTTCAGCCTCTACTGTGCTTTGCGGATCTTCAAAAGTAGGCAGTAATGCGTAATAGGTTCCTTCGTCGTTGTCAATGACATCTAAAATCTCAAATTCATGCTCGTTGCCTTCATCGTCAACAAGAGTGAGTATATCTGCGCCAAAATCATCTTGCATATTGGTCAACTCCTTATCCTTATATTAAGGAATGCGGATGAAAGCACGACTTTATCCGTATATCCTTAGGTGTATATTCATTTTAACGTTGCGCGGCCGCGAAGTCAATAAAAATATAAATTAACACATAATTCACAAAAAATTAAAATACGATATAAAAATTGTATTGACATTTACTAAATAATCCGCTATACTATAGACAGTCAAAGAGATCAAAAAAGATAATACATAACGGCGATGATGATGTCAAAGCAATAGCAAGTGCCTCGGATGGATCTGGCAAGATTGGCGAACGAAAAGCAGGTGTTCGGCAAATGCAGAGCATGTGCAAAGTAGTGGCAGCAATTGTTAGGCAAATCGGAAGGAACTGATATTGAACCCAATCGAGCAGTTTGACATCATAAAGAATGGCTCGCCGTAGGAATGATAAAATGAAAGAGGTGAGTCCGATGGGCCAAAGTGAGGAGCCACAGCAGACAGGTTCAAGTCTGTTGGGCTTGAATGAAAACGGTAATATCTTTTAAAGTTTCCTCATAAATTTAGAAGGGAATGAGTCCAAAGAACAGGTAAGCGTCGCATCAAATATCCTGGTTCTCAAATTCAAAAAAGAAAGGTTGTTTGAGTGACCAATTTTAAACCGGATCAGTTTGTGGCGTTCATCCTTCATGCACCCGCTTAACTTTATGAAAAGTTACAGCCCAATGAAAAAGGGCAGTTCTTTCTTCAAGAACTTGAACTTGCCGGGTGAGCCTGAAAGATAGTATACGACAAAAACTGGTTGGAAATTCAAAATTTATATGAAATGGTGAGTCCAATGTACTAAGATTTTTAAATCCATCAGCAACGGCTAAGATGAACCAAAATCTATTGAAACTGGTGAGTCCGATGTAATACGCTGTTTTGTGATTTGTGAATTGGCATTCTAAAATAATGAATAGGAAATGGTGAGTCCAATGGCATAAGTAATTTGGTCATTGCTGAATTCGCATCCAAAATAAATTTGAAACGGTGGTTCCAATGTACAGGTAATCATTCATCTTATCCCTTTGTGCAAAGCGAAAGGTAACTAAAAAGTGAGCGTACATATGCTTTATGACCAAGTAGCAAGTATCAAATAAGATAAGATATTATTTCATAATGCTGGAGGCTTCGGTAATTGGTTTTACCGAAGCCTTTCTTGTGCTCATTTTATTGCAGAGAGCTTAGCAATATAAGGACCTTTGTTCTACTTTACCGCGATTCTGATTCATATAATTGACCAATCCACTTTTCTGTATTATGATGTAGGCAGGAAATTGAATAGATAATCCGTTTTCCAATGGCTCGTTTACAACTAACAGAAAAGCGGAATCATCCTAAAAAGATTTTTGCAGAAACGGGAATGTTTATGCCAGAATCCGAAAAACTATAAAAAACTCAGATAATCTTATGATAAATTACCGAAGAAACAGAGGATGAGATGTTATGCCCGATATGATTTATGATGTGATTGTGGTCGGTGGGGGCCCCGCCGGCTATACGGCTGCTCTTTACTGCGCGCGTGCGGCGCTTAATACCGTAATTTTGGAAAAACTGGCTGCAGGCGGTCAGATGGCAACCACCGAACGTGTGGACAATTACCCCGGATTTTCGGACGGAACGGACGGCTTTGCGCTTGGCATGGAGATGCAAAAACAGGCCGAACGCTTTGGTGCACAAAGTATAAATGCTGAAGTACAGAAGTTGGATATCGCATCCAAAATCAAAACGGTAATCCTGCAAAGTGGGGAACATCTTCTGACAAAAACAGTAATCTTTGCTGCCGGTTCGTCACCGCGGGAATTAGGCCTTCCGGAAGAGAACGCTTTGCGTGGTCACGGCGTTTCGTACTGCGCTACCTGCGACGGTGCGTTTTACCGCAAAAAAAATGTCGTTGTGGTCGGTGGGGGAGATACTGCCGCCGCCGATGCGCTGTTTTTATCAAAGCTGTGCAATAAAGTCACGCTGATTCACCGCCGGGATAAGCTGCGTGCGGCCGCCGCATATCAGCAGCCTCTGTCACAACGAGAGAATATTGAGTTCGTTTGGGACAGCGTGGTAGAAGAGATTCTGCATGAAAGCAAAGTGACCGGCGTTAAGATAAAAAATGTGAAAACCGGAACGCTTTCACCAATCCCCTGTGACGGGCTGTTTGTTGCGGTGGGTAACATTCCGAATACCTCTTTGCTGGAGGGTATGATGGAACTGGATAAAGACGGTTATGTCGCAGCGGGTGAAGATACCAAAACCAGTGTGCAGGGAGTTTTTGCCGCTGGTGATGTTCGGCAGAAGCCGCTTCGCCAGATTGTAACCGCGGCAGCGGACGGCGCGGTTGCCGCTCATATGGCAGAAGAGTATCTTGCAGCCCAGCAGAAGGATTAATTTATAAACAAATAGCATAAAGAATGCCGTTCTCACGCAAATGCATGGGAACGGCATTCTTTATATATATGGTTATCAAACTTTACTTACTTGCGGCTTGCTGCGAGGTGCCCTGTGAGGACGACACCTTTGTACTCGATGTAGAAGAAGTAGAATTCGTTTTTGAACTGCCGGATGGTGCTTTTGTTATCTTGATTTCCACTCGTCGGTTTTCTGCACGCCCTGATTCAGTATTATTGGTAGCAATTGGTTCCTGATGACCTCGGCCTCCCGTTGAAAACTTTTCCTGTGGTAAACCGTAATTCATAAAAGCAAACAATACGGTATTAGCGCGTTGGGTGGAGAGATCCCACGCATTCTGATCATCTGTACCGATTTTTGCTGTGTGTCCGGTTATTTCGATAGAATCAACGCGGCTGTAAACTTTAGAGATAGCGGTCGCAATATTTTTAATAACCGGTGCACTGGTTGGTAAAATTGTTCTTGTACTTGGTTGAAACATTACTGAGTCTCTTAAACGAATGGTGACATATGTTTCTGAATTCACAAGTGAAATTTGGGTTTCCAAATGATTTTCATCAATGTATTGCTTTAATGTATTATACACTTCATCCAATGGATTCCCTTGAATGTTGCCATTGCCACTTCCGCTGCTGCTTCCGTTTCCGTCATCGCCGGAACTGGAGCCACCGGCATTTAAACCACCGTTCATAAGCGCTGCCAATTGTTCACTGGTAAGTTCCGCTCCACTGGTCGTTGTGACTGCCGCAGGATTAAAGGCTTTGGCAAAAGCAGCAGAAAATGCCTTGAATTTTGCTGCATCCACATTACTGATAGCAAACAACATAATAAAAAGCGCCAACAACAGTGTAATCATATCGGAATAGGTGAGCAGCCACCGTTCGTTATTTTCTTTTTCCGGCTCTTCCGCTTTCTTTCTTTTTGGCATTTATAAATCACATCCAAAACTAAAAATTCAAATTTAATTATCAATGCCCGCTCTGTACTTTTTGGAGCCATCCGGAAATGCCTGATAGTATAGGGAGAGTTTATTCTCAATATCACGGGAAGATACACCGCTTGCAATCATGCACATGCCCTCGACCATCATTTCTTTTACAACTTTTTGGCGTTTTAAATTACCCTTCAGTTTATTGGCACACGGAAAATAGATCATGTTCGCAAACACAACGCCGTAAAGGGTCGCAATAAACGCTCCGCCAATGGCTTCGACCAGTGCATCTGGATCATTCAGACCGTGCGAAAGAACCTGAATCAAGCCCATAACAGTACCAATAACACCCATAGTTGGTGAGAAACCGCCTGCTCCCTCAAAGACTTCGATTTCCGACTTTTTCTTGATCATGTAGGCTTCGATATCTGCTTCCATTGCTTCACGGATTTCATCTGCGTTTTTCATACCGAGTGCAAGAACCATACCTTCTTTTAGGAGCAGAAAATCCTCTTTGTTTAAATCGGGGTCATTTAAAAGCTCCTGCAGCTTTAACAAGCCTTCTTTACGGCACATATCCGCCATTTTGGTTACTTTTTCAATTACTTGTTCCGGCTTCGGAGAATTCTTGCTGGAAAAACTGGCACCAACTGATTTAAACGCATTTAAAATGTCTTTTGGTTTGTTACTGGCAATTACAGCTCCCACAGTTCCGCCAAATACAATTAAAAATCCACTTAGCATGAAAAGCGAACCAACATTACCCTTGTCCAGAACAAAGCCACCAATTAGCGCGCCAAGTCCAGCAATTATACCAATTATTAATGTAAAATCCATAACCATACCCCTTTGGCGCCCAATGGACGCATATGATAGTGTGAAAATATGAAAATATAAAATACGTTAAAAATCGAGGAGTTTATACAGTACAACCAATAATATCACAATATTCTATCGCTTTCAAGAAAGAGCAGAGAAAAGAATAATTACAATAATACAAAAACCCTCCGATGATTTACGGCGGTTTTGTTATATAAATCCTATTTAAATCGAATCTGCATGAAATGATGAAATTTTCACTTTGTGTTTCGTTGGGAATCCACACTTTCCGCAAAAGCTACTGAATAATATATCGGTTCATGTTTGAAAATGTTTAACACAGTCATAAAAATAGATGGCAGAAATCGAAAAAAAGTTTACTTTCAGCATACATATGGTGCAATATCCGTTTTTTCTATTTACCTTTCACGCTTGTCTTCTGCTTCGCATATTTTAGAAATGGATAAGCTTTTATTTTAAGGAAAAGGAGAATTGTCATAACTATGGAGGAACTGTACGGCCAAAACTGTGAGTTGGAAGGTATACATCCGTTGCCTGAAAATCCGGTAGAAGCCATGGCATATGTTCCATTTCAGCAGTGGCAGACCGTTTATTCACCGGAAAAAGCGTTTAACAGCGGAACAATGTTCCCCGATTTGGATAAGCCGTTTTATGGAAGAGGTGGGGTAAAATGAGTGAACAGGAAAGGCTGAAGCGGCAAATTAATGCCTATCAATTTTCCGCATGGGAGCTTCATTTGTTTTTGGATTCCCATCCGAACAATTGTGATGCTGCAAAAATGCTGGATGAAACCAGGGCAAAAGTGGCAGCTTTAACTGAACAGTATGAGTCCACATATGGACCGATTAATGAAACACCTGATACTGCCAGCCGCTGGGCTTGGATTACCGACCCGTGGCCGTGGGACATAGGAACGGAGGGCGATGACTGATGTGGAACTATGAAAAGCGTTTGCAATATCCAATAAAGATTAAAAATACCAATCCGAAACTTGCGCAGCTGATTATTGCACAATACGGAGGACCGGACGGCGAGATGGCAGCTTCGCTTCGGTATTTAAGTCAGCGTTACAGTATGCCGTATCCCGAGTTAAAAGCCATTCTTACCGATATCGGAACAGAGGAGCTGGCACATCTTGAAATGGTAGCGACTATTGTGCACCAGCTTACACGAGATTTAACAGAAGAACAAATTAAAACCGGCGGCTTTGACGCTTATTTCATCAATCATACCAATGGCGTTTATCCTGCTGATTCGTCCGGCCATCCGTTTACAGCCGCCTACCTTCAGGTAAAAGGTGACCCGATTACAGACATTCATGAAGATTT